>CAWGEQ010000001.1:0-27227 GCA_963821645.1 uncultured delta proteobacterium
CTCTGTCTATTAAACGTTTGACATTTATTGCCGATAGAGGCAAGGTAGCGTTGAATTTTTTAAGGTTCCGATGAATAGAGATAAAATCATGGACAATCAACAAGGACAACCTATCTCCGAAATAAAAATAATCCGCAGTCCCAAGCGGAAGAAGACGGTAAGTGCCCGTTTGAATAAGGGGGTGCTGGCCGTCTATGCCCCTTCGGGCATATCGGATAAGGAACTGCAGCCCATCATCGCCAGGTTCAAGGAAAGGCTTATCAAGAAGAAGCTCAAAAGGGATTTGGAGCGGGAACAGAACCTGAAAGAAATAGCGGAAAAGCTGAACAGAAAATATTTTGGCGGGCGATTACAGATCACGGCCATAGAATATTCGATTAACCAGAACTCGCGGTTCGGCTGCTGCAACCTGAAAACCGGGAAGATCCTCATATCCCATAGGCTAGCCGCCATGCCGGATTGGGTCCGGGATTATGTGATCGTCCACGAACTGGCCCACCTGATCGTCCCCAACCACAGCAAGTCTTTTCATGACCTGACCGCCAAGTATCGGTGGGAAGAGCGGGCCATCGGCTATCTGATGGCCAAGGGCTATGAGGAAGAGGACACAGATATCAATGACCTATGAGCCTTTTGCAAAAGTCCCGACAATATGAATTTCTCATTTAATAGGTCAGCCCTGCCCGGGCTGGGCTGATATCTATTGATTTCAACCTATAGTCAGGCAAGATGCCTGACCTATTTAAAAAAGAATGGACTTTTGCAAGCGGCTCCTAATAACTGTCCTGGCGCCATTCTCTGCCCCGTCTGAACGACGGAGTCAGAGAATGGAATCGATTCGTCCTTATCCTTCCTTCTTCTGCCGGTCCAACCCCTTGACGATCTGGGAGCGGATCATGCGCGGAAGCATCATGTGATGATGGGGGCAGATGGATTTGGGGTTCTGATAGGCGCTGTCAGTGAAAGCGACCAGGTAACGCCGAAGCTCCTCATAGCGAACCACTTCATCGACAAAACCCCGTTTGGCGCAGTAGACGGGCCGGGACTGATCATAATACTGCTGGGCCAGGGCATTCATCTTGTCGATAATCGGCTGTAAGGGTTTGCCCGAATCTTTCTCTTTAACCAACCGCCGGGAGAAAGAGGCCGCGGCAGCGGTCTCGCCGTGCATGACGTAAATCTCGGTGGTGGGTGTGCCCAGGGTGAAGGCGTTGTGGTTGTTGGCCGTGGGACCGCCCATGACATAATGGGCCGCGGCCGTTCCTTTTCTTAGGACCACCAGCATCATGGGCACGTCGGTCTGCTCGATGGAATAGATCAGGGATTGGCCCAGGCCCAGGAGCTCGGCCTTCTCGGCGGTATCCCCCACGTCGATCCCCGAGGTATCCTGGAACCAGATGATCGGCACCCGGTCCCGGCCGCACTGGGTGACAAACTCATTCATCTTAATCAGACCCTGGCGGTAAAGCTTTCCCCCGATGCCGATATATTCGTTGGTATATTCAGGATAGTTGGCTCCGAGAAAGCCCTGGCGATTACCGATGACTCCCGTTAAAAAGCCGTCCACTTTGACCAGACCGGTATAGACCTCCGGTCCAAATCCGGGGCGAAACTCCAGGTGTTCGCTCCCGTCCACCAAACGGGCCAAGAAATTATCGAAGTCGTAAACGGCCTTCTGGTTAAAGGCGACGAGCGAGGGCAGATCGGTCAAAGGATATTTGGGCTCGGCCGGCTTTGCCACCCGGAAAAACTTAGGGTTATAGGCCGGCATCTCGCCCATATATTCCTTCAAGGCATCCAGGACCTGGGTCTCTTCTTCAAAAACGGCCCGGAAAAATCCGGTGGAATCGTAATGGATCTTGACGCTGCCCGGGGGGACCTGTTTGAAATGCCGGGTGGCTTCGATGATCTCCTCGGCCCCGGCTTCGTCAAAAGACCCCCGGGGACTCATGCCGCTGACGATTCCTCCGCCTCCCACGGCGATGTTGCAGTTCTTATGGGCGAACAGGATGGTGGGGCTGATGCCCTGGTATCCGCCGCCGGCCGGATTGGTGCCGTAAATCCCGGCCAAGATCGGAATGCCCAATTTTTCCAGCTCTGCATGACGGAAAAAGGTGGTGCCGTTTCCCCGGCGGTCGGCATAGACCTCCTGCTGCTCGGTGAGCTTAACGCCGGAACAATTGACCAGCCAGACTAAGGGGACATGGAGCCGTTTGGCCAGGTCGGTGACCCGCAACTGGTTTTCCGACTGCCCGGCGATCCAGGCCCCGGCCATCACCTTGTTGTCGAAACCGATCAGAACGCACCACTTGCCGTTGATGCGGGCCAGGCCGTCGATGACCCCGGTGGTCCCTTCTTCATTGTCGTGAGGGTTATACAGGGTGTGGAGCGGGCAGAAAGTGCCGGGATCGACCAGGTATTCGATGCGGTCCCAAACGGTCATCTCCCCCCGTTGACGGATCTTTTCAGCCGGCAGTCCGGCCTGTTTGACCCGTTCGACTTCCGCATCGACTTCTTTTAAGACTGCCTCGATCTGGGCCCGGTTTTCGGCCATCTTGTCGATCTGGTTTTGCTTGAGCGGTTTACCCAGATCGTCCATTTTTTCAAAATAAGGTCGCATAGAAAATTCCTCCTGATAATCTTAGGTATAAGGTGCAAGGTTTAAGGTCTGCGGTTATGGTTTCTGGTTTAAGAACTTCTTCACCTCGAACCTTGTACCGTGAACCTTGTACCTGTTTTTTTTATTTATTCGCCTTCCTGATCCCCAACTGATCCTGTCCGATAATAAACTTACAGATATTGGTTGAGCCTTCGACCATGTAATAGGTAGGGGCGTCTCGATAATAGCGGGCCACCGGGTACTCGGTAGAATAGCCGTAGGCACCCAGGATACGCATGGCATAGTTGGAGGCCTTGGAGGCCACTTCGCCGCTGAGATATTTGGCCATGGCCACCTCCAGATTATTATTGAGATTTCCCTGGTCCTTTTGCCAGGCGGCCTTATAAACCATCAAACGGGCCGCCTCGATTTCCACGGCCAACTGGGCGATCAGGTCCTGGTTCATCTGAAACTGGCCGATGGGTTTCCCGAACTGTTCCCTTTCGTTGCAGTATTTGGTGGCCGCGTCCAGACAGGCCTGGGCCAGCCCGACACCGCCGGCGGCGGCGGAGAGACGGGTCTGGCCTAAGGAGCCGAAAACGATCTTGGCCCCGTCTCCGGGTTTACCCAGGATATTCTCCTTGGGGACCCGGGTATCTTCCAGAAAAATCTCTCCGGTCGGAGAAGAACGGGACCCCATTTTATCCAAGTCCGAAGTGGAAATGCCGTTGAAATTTTTCATTTCCACCACAAAGGCCGACAATCCGCGGCTGCCGGCCGATCGGTCGGTATAGGCATAATAGATGATCACATCGGCGATGCTGGCGTTGGAGATCCAGGTCTTGGAGCCGTTTAACAGCCAGTAATCACCTTTGTCTTCGGCCATGGATTTCAACGACATGACATCCGATCCGGCGTTGGGTTCGGTGATGCCGAATCCGCCCAGATAATCGGCATTGACCAGGTTGGCGATATATTTCTGTCTCAGGACATCGCTACCGTACCGATAGATGGTAAAGGCGCAGCCCAGGGCCTGCATATTGATCTGCACCCGCAGGGAGCTGGAGGCCCGGGCGATCTCTTCGGTCAGGATCATGGCCGCCATCCAGCCCATGTTGTTCCCCCCGTATTCTTCGGGGAGGACCGTCCCAAAAAAACCCAGCTCGGCCATAGGTTTGATCACTTCCCGATAAGGGAAATAATGTTCTTCGTCCCATTTGTCGGCAAAGGGTGCGATCTTCTCGGCGGCAAAATCCCGGGCCATTTCCCGAACCGCCAATAATTCTTCCGATAATTCAAAATCCATCTGATTTCTCCTTTTATAATGCAGATTCTGGATGCTTGATACTCGATCCTGGATAAAGAAAAAAATGGTTACACCAAATATCCTGCATCCAGTATCCAGTACCTTGCATCTATTATTAATCCAAAATAATATTCTTCGATACAATCATTCGCTGGATCTGATTGGTCCCGTCAAAAATCTGGACCGCCTTGGCATCCCGCATCATCCGCTCTACCGGTGATCCTTTCAGATATCCGGCCCCCCCAAAAACCTGGACGGCATCGATGGTCACTTTCATGGCCACATCCGAGGCATAACATTTACACATGGAGACCAGGGTCTCAATATCCCGGAAGGTCCCCTCCCGAGCATCAATGATCGCCGCTGTGCGAAAAATTAAAGATTTGGTGGCCTCTATAGCCATCTTCATATCGGCCAGCATATAGCGCACGGCCTGAAAAGAGGCGATCAGACGCTTGAACTGGGTCCGATTCTTGGCAAAGATCAATGCCGCCTCATAAGCCCCTTCGGCAATCCCCAGTGCCAGAGAGGCCGCCCCCCAGACCCGCATGACATTGGCATGACGGGACAGGACCTTCCACCCCTCTCCTTCCCGGAGGAGTAGATTTTCTCTGGGAACCCGGGCGTTCAGAAAAAACATTTCCGAGGTGACCGATCCCCCCAATCCCATCTTCCTCTCCTTTTTCCCAAAAGACAAGCCAGGGGCATCGCGAGGGACGATGAGGGCACTGACCCCGCCGGTCCGTTTTCCAGGGCCGGTCCGAACAAAAACCAGATAGTAATGGGCATGAGGTCCCAAGGTAATGAATGATTTGGTCCCATTGACCACATAATGATCCCCTTCCAGAATCGCCCTGGTCTGCAGGGAACCGGCGTCCGAACCGTGGTTGGGTTCGGTAAGACAAAACCCGCAGAGTTTATCCCCTGGGGACATATCGGAGAAAAACCGCTCCTTCTGCTCCGGCGTACCCACTTCCCGGATGGTCCGGACTACGGCGTTGGTGGGAAAAACCAACAAAGCCGAGGCCGGAGAGGCCTTGGAGATCTCCTCGATAACCAGGCAGAGCGAGGTGGCATCGGCCTCTTTGCCTCCAAAGGCGACCGGCAAAGAAAGCTTTAAGAGCCCGGCCCGAACAAAGGCCTCATAACTGGTCTGGGGGAATTCATCCCGGGCGTCAATCTCCCCGGCCTTGGGGGCAATCTCAGAGGCTACCAAAGTCCGCACCTTTTCCTGAATCTCTTTTTGAGCCGAATTGAGGTGCAGGAACATCTTTTAAAGACCCGCCTTTCTATCCCTGATCGAACCCCTTACTTCGCTTACGGTTCGGATTTTTTCCATTCACGCCTCCCTTTTCCCCTCCAGCCCGGTCTCTGGAAAAAAATGGGCCACAAAGGGGTGATCTAAAAAAGGGGAAAAAGTAACTATCATAAAAAATCAGTCTTCTTGTCAATATTTATTTACCCTTTTCTTTTTATTTGACTTGAACCTGAATCCGTACTTATGATGTTTTCTTGGGAAAGGAAGGGGAAAACCGAAGCATGTCACCAAGAGAGTCGAAAATCATGTCTTTATCCGAAGCCGTCTCCCGGTATGTAACACCGGGCAAGTCGATTTCCCTGGGAACCTCTTTGGAAGGACTGATCCCCTTTGCCGCCGGACACGAAATCATCCGCCAGGGCATCCGGGACCTGACCCTCATCGGCCCCATTTCGGATATGCTTTTCGATCAACTCATCGGCGGGGGTTGTGTCTCCAGGATACGGGCGGCCTGGGTGGGCAATGTGAGCACGGGGATCGGCTACCACTTCCGGAGGGCCGTGGAGCAAGGGATTCCCGGACCTTTGGCCGTTGAAGATCATTCCAACTTTTCCATGGCCTTGAGTTTACACGCCGGGGCTCTGGACGTCCCTTTTCTTCCGGCCCGAACCCTCTTGGGATCGGATATCATCAGGGACAATCCCCACTTTAAACGCTTTCCCTGCCCTTTTACCGGGGAGCCCCTGCTCCTGGTTCGGGCCATATGCCCTGACCTGGCCATCATCCATGTCCAACGATGCGATCCTTTGGGAAACGCCCACCTTTGGGGGAATATGGGTGTCACCGTGGATGCGGCCAAGGCCAGCCGTGCGGTTATCCTCATTACCGAAGAGCTCGTCGATCCCGAGGTAATCCGAAGCGATCCTAACCGGACCGTCATTCCCGGATTTATCGTTTCCGCCGTGGTGGAAGAACCTTGGGGGGCCCATCCTTCGGCCGTTCAAGGCTATTACGGCCACGATGACCCCGTTTATGTAAACTACGCCCTTGAAACCAAGACCCAGGAAGGCAGCCGGCTATGGTTTCAAAAATGGGTCTATGGCGTGGGAAATCGCCGGGAATATCTAAAGCGTTTTCCCCCGGAGCAGATTGAAAATTTAAAAGTCAAGAACCCGGCCCCGGCGGCAGTAACGGAGTTTGGGTATTAAACCCTCAGGCCCTTGGGGGTCACCACGAAGCATGAAAAAGGATTCAAGGATTCAAGGGGTCAAGGATTCAAGTGAAAGGCTTGGAAGTTAAAGCCCTTGAACCCCAGAATCCTGGAATCCTTGAACCCTATTTTCGTTCTTAAAAGTTATGAACAAGGAAATCTATAAAGCCCTTGAGAAAATAGTCGGCCCCCAACACATCACCGCCAAGGACACCGACCGGCAATGCTACGCTTATGATGCCACCCAAATCAAGGCCTGGCCCGAAGCGATCATCTTTCCGGCCAATACTCAGGAAATCGCCGAAATTTTAAAAGTGGCCAACCGATATAAGTTTCCCGTTGTCCCTCGAGGGGCCGGCTCGGGTATGAGCGGGGGGGCGGTCCCAATCCAAGGCGGGTTGGTCCTGGTACTGTTACGCCTGAACCGGATCAAGGCCATCGATCCGAATAATTTTTTGGCCATCGTTGAGCCTGGAGTCATCACCAGGGACTTGCAACAGGCCGTGGAGACCCAGGGGCTCTTCTACCCTCCGGATCCTTCCTCCTCCCATTTTTCCACCTTGGGAGGAAATGCGGCCGAATGTGCCGGAGGCGGACGGGCCGTCAAATACGGGGTCACCCGGGATTACGTCCTGGGTCTGGAAGTGGTGCTTCCAACCGGGGAAATCTTAAGGACCGGAGTGCAGACAGCCAAAGGGGTGGTCGGTTACGATCTGACCCGGTTAATGGTCGGATCCGAAGGGACCCTGGGAATCATTACCGAAATGACCCTGAAACTGATCCCATTGCCGGAGGCCCGCCAGACCATCCTGGCCTTTTTCGACCAGATGGCCCTGGCCACTCAAACGGTTTTGGAAATCCTTCAGGCCCGGATCCTTCCTTCTATCCTGGAATTCATGGACCATTCATCGATAAACAGCGTCGAAGACTACCTCCATCTCGGATTGCCCACTCAAGCACAGGCCCTGTTGCTGATCGAGGTGGACGGCGACCGGGAGGCAGTGGCCCGACAGGGGAAAACGATTGAACAAATCAGCCGGCGAATCGGGGCTACCGGAGTAAAAAAGGCCGCCACTTCCCGGGAAGCGGAAGATCTATGGAAGGCCCGAAGGGCCATTTCACCGGCTATTTTTCGTCTACGGCCCAACAAAATCAACGAAGATATTGTTGTTCCCAGGGACAAGATCCCGGAGGCCGTCGAGCGGTTCCAAAAAATCGGCCGCCGACTGGAATTATTGATTATCAGTTTCGGTCATGCCGGAGATGGGAACATCCATGTCAACGTCATGTTCGACGGTAAAAAAGCAGGGGAAAAGGAAAGGGCCCAGGAAGCGGTTGCGGAAATATTCAAGGCGGTCCTGGCCTTGGGGGGCACCCTTTCCGGCGAACACGGGGTAGGCTTGACCAAAGCCCCTTTTCTGGCCCTGGAATTAAATTCCCAGTCCTTAACCCTTATGAAAAAGATAAAAGCCATCTTCGACCCCAACCAGATCCTGAATCCGGGGAAGATATTTCCCGTCACTCCATAATCACAGGGTGCAGGGCCTAAGATTCAAGGTCGGGAAACAACCATCCTCTTAGAATAGATCCTTTATCACTTCGGCCACAGGTTTTGAGTACCCCAAAATACGTTAATCCGCCAAGAAAGGACAAAACCGATAACCGGATACACCTACCAGTACCAGTCGGAACCTACGCCCATCTGGTTGACTATCGACTTGACCCCCGGCACCTGGTTGGCTATCTGGAGTATGGCATCAAGTGTTTTTTGAGACCCGAGACTGCCACTCAGCGTTACAATCCCTGAATCCGCTTTGACTTGAATTGAAGCCACTCTGGTTCGATCATCTTTGGCCAGAGAGGCCCAGACCCGGCTGCCAAGCAAGGCATCCTCGAAGGCCTTTTGTGATTCAGGGGTGGTTTTAAAATCATCCAGGTTGATCCTGTAGGCAATAACATCGCAGGCATCTTCAATGCTGATATGTTCAAGATTCAGCACCCAGTCATAAAGGACGGGATCCTGCCATTCCAGGCCATAGAGGAAATAAGTCCACCTACTTCGCTCTTTGTCGACTTTTTCGATGTATTCGGCTGCTTCGTTTCTGCCGAGGTTCATCCGTTTCATGGCCGACTGGATTCGGAATTCCATACCCGCGATGACCCTTATCCGCAGTAGGTTTGAAATCCCGCTCAGGAGCAAATGTCCGGCATACCCGTGATAGACCAGGTTCCCGTCTTTGGCGTGCTCCATGATCGCCGCCGTCACACATTTGAGATAGGCAATACGGGGGCCGACCGTCTGTTGCCAGATCGAAGGCGGATTTTTGAGGGCAGCCGTAAGTTTGTCCACACTAATTCCACATTCCTTTTCCGCTTCAAGTATGGCCTCTTCGCGTCCGAGCCTTGGATAATCCAGCCGACAGGCAAGACACTCGGCCAGGGCATTACCACCGCTGAAAGTGCCCCGTGAAATGGTAATTATCGCCATGGCAAACCTCCTAGTTAATTATTTGGATATTTAAATCATAACACCCAGCCCTCACCATTGTAAAGTTTTTTGTCTGCGCCAGATCTTCTTCCAAGCCCGTTCCGTGGCTGGGTGTCAATGGCAAAAAAATTGAACAAAAACCGATTTTGGGATATACTATTTTTTGATGAAACTCAAAAACCCTTTTGAAGTTTTGGGGATTGCCCCGGTCATGGTCCGTGCCCTGGAGGGAAAGGAATTGTTTTCCCTGGTCAGGTCTTCCTATCGGGCCTTGCAATTGATTTATCACCCGGACCGCTCTCCTTTGCATGACCAAACTCTTAAAATTCAAAAGACCCAAAAGGTGGCCGAAATCAATTTGGCCTTTGAAAAATTGGATCATGATCGAGACCCCGATTCCCTTGATCATTACCGAAACTTATATCTTCGAAGGACCGGGGACGGATGGAAGAAAACCCTCCGTCAACTGAATCGGGAAATCCAGGAGCTGAATTCAAAAAATGAGACCCTCTCCCAGGGATACCTCCGGCATCTGTTAGAACCGTGTTTCCCGGGTCATCAAAAAAAAGGTTCCGAAGCGGTCGGCATTTTTAATCTGGAGAACCGCCGTTTAGGTCTTCAGGACATCGCCATCAATCACAATGTCCGTTCGTTGTCCTGGGATTTGGGGACCAATTATAAAGAAATCAAATTCGATACCGAGGGACGGATGTTTTATAAGCTGCCCTGCCGTAAACGATTTATTCAGGTCAATTTCATCAAACTCCTGGGAACGGTCGAGAAAGACAAAGTGGACCTGATCCCCTTGCTGGATCGGGTGATTCCCCAAGAACAGTTGATTCAGCAGGAAAAAATGAAAAAAATATTCCCCGAAAACCCGAAATGTTTTGATGTCCTGAATAGCTTATCCGTCGATGAATTCCGAAAGCACTGCCTGCCCTCGCTAAAACCCGACCTGACCGAAGGGTCTTTTCTTTTCTCCCTCCACCGAAAGACGTGCCAAGAGAACCGCATTAATCTGGAGGGTCTTATAATCCGGGTCCATCCAGGATAAATCAGGTGTCGGGAGTCTAAATTTATGGCCAGAATAAAGATAACCTTGGGCTCATTCTGGATTCTGAACAGGGATAGCGAGCGCATTCCCCGCAGCTTTCTGCGCGGGTTAGCGAGCGAACTTCAAATAATAGACATTTACCTTGCCTGGAAGATTCCCTGCACCTTGGTGCAGGGAGCTTCAATACTAAGGATTAAAAATCGGGGCTTGCTCATAAAAAACCCAGATCCGATTTAATTTATTCGGGATGAGTTGACCGCGTCCGTAGATTTTTCTATAAGTCTGCTCCCTGGTCAGTCCCAGGGCGTGGAAGGTTCGACCTTTCTGATACCGTCCTAAATATTCCAGGGCGACGTATTCCCCGCCGTGACCGTTGTCGTGGACTTCATAATCGATATTCCATTCTTCCTTCCACTGAATGTACTTGGGACTTAATCCCGGAGGGCTGTGGTTGTCCATTCCATCATCCGGATATTGTCCTCCATGGTCCCTGGCGAAGGCCTCCAGGGCTTGTCCGATCAGCCCGGCCCGCTCGACGAATTCTTTATAGGGCGCTTCCCTGACCTTCACGGTCTGGACCACGGCCAGGACGGAAATGATCCGCATGGAGGTCAGGATAATGAGCCACTCCCAAGGGGACAGCCCCAGATAAGACTTATCTTTTGGCATTTTTTTTGATAAACTATTTAGATCGGAATATTTTGGGGCCGAAAAATGGGAACCTGAAATTTTAAAAACTATACTATCCCCAAAAAGGAAAGAAAAGAGGAAATTCATTCTATCCTATGGAACCTTTGAGCATCAAAGCCTGGGCTTCCGGAGAACTCCAGGCTAAGACCCGAACAGCCTGGGGGCTTTTATCTTCCTGCGGACTTTGCCCTCGAAACTGCCGAGTCAACCGACTTAAGGGAGAAAAAGGATTTTGCCGACAGGGATTAAAGGCTAAGGTGGCCCTGGCCTTGCCCCATTTTGGAGAAGAACCGCCCCTTTCCGGCAGCCGCGGGGCGGGAACGGTCTTTTTTTCCGGCTGTGCTCTGCGCTGCCTTTACTGCCAGAATTATCAGATCAGCCAGGAAGGGATAGGGGAAGAACTGGAAGCGGAAGAACTGGCCCGACTCTTTTTGAAATTGCAAAATCAAGGCTGTCATAACCTCGACCTGGTTTCCCCCACCCCTCACCTTCCCTTTATTTTTTCCGCCCTGGAAATCGCCATTTCTCAAGGGTTTTGCCTGCCCATCGTCTATAACACCCACGGCTATCTTTCGGATGCTGCCTTGGGCCTGCTGGAGGGGATGGTGGATATCTATCTGCCGGACATGAAATACGGAGATAACGAGAACGCTTCCCGATTATCCCAGGTAGAAGATTATGTTGATTATAATCAGACGGCCGTCAAGCAGATGTTTGAGCAGGTCGGGCCGTTAAAATTGGATGATAAGGGTAATGCCTACCGCGGGCTTTTGATTCGTCATTTGGTCTTGCCGGAAAACCAATCCAACAGCCGGGAGGTCCTTGGGGCCTTGGCCGCCATTTCTTCGGAAATTCCCGTCAGCCTGATGGCTCAATATCGGCCTTGTTATAAGGCCCATCAAGTTCCTGAAATAACCCGAAGGTTACATTCCGTTGAATATCAGGACATAATCGCCTTTGCCGAACAGTTGGATCTTGAGGAGATTTTTATCCAGGAACCTGGACAGCGCCGAGCACTATTATCCGGACTTTGACCGGGAACAGCCATTTTTGGAATCACCTCTTTGAGAATCTACCAGGAACTTCCTACGATAGCGGATCTTCAAGGGGAAACTTTAAAATAAAGGTGGTCCCTTTTCCGACATCGCTTTGGACTTCGATGGTTCCTCCGTGTTCCCGGACGATGCCGTATACGGTGCTCAACCCCAATCCTGTGCCTTTCCCGACCTCCTTGGTGGTGAAAAAAGGTTCAAAAATTTTAGACATATCTTCCGAAGAGATGCCCATTCCGGTATCGCTGACTTCCAAGACGATTTTTTTCTCCGGAGGCTGTTGGAAGGTGCGCAAGGTCAGGGTCCCTTTTCCCTCCATGGCATCGACGGCATTGATGATCAGATTGACCAGGACTTGATTCAGTCTGTTGGGATCGGCGTCGATTAAAGGCAGGTCGGGATCAAGCTCTTGGACGACCCGAACACCCGCCTGGACAATAGGACCCAAAAAAAGAGGGCTCTGAAAGATGGCCTGTTTGCTCAAAAGGTCGATAGCCTGCCTAACCGACTGATTGAGGCTGCAAGGGACCCGGCGATGGTTGGACTGACGGCTAAATTCCAATAAGTCCTTGACGATTTCTTTACAACGCAAGGTCTGCTCCACAATCTCTTTAAGGTCATTCTGCTTGGGATCTTCCGGTGGCATATCCTCCAATAATAAATTGGCATAGATCAATATGCCTCCCAAGGGGCTGTTAAGCTCATGGGCGACTTTGGCTGAAAGTTCTCCTATGGAGGCCAGCTTACTGGCCTGCATCAATTGATCGTTGAGCAGACGGGCCTTTTCATCCCGCCGTTCAATCATCTTGATGATCAGATAAGTGACGACGATGGTGAGGATGATGATGCCCAAACTGCTTAAGTGAAGAAAAATTAAGGTGGCCCAGTTGGCCCGGTTGACCGTGCTGAAGGCTTCGGAGTAGTCCTGTTTAACCACCAGCAGCCAACGGGGATCCTTAAGCCAGGCATAGGCGACGATCAGTCGTGGAGAGGACCGTTTAGAGCTTCTCCTGTCTTCACCTATCACCTCAATGCCGCTGTCTTTATGAAATGTTCCCATGAACAAGGGGGCCTTTCCCATAATTGGCCCCCCGAAGCGCGGACGGGTTTGAAAAAGGCCCGATTGATTTAAGAGATAGGCCTCCCCGGTTTTACCGATTTTTACATTTTCAACCAAAGAGCGAAAGTATTCCGTATCGACAGTAGCCCTTAAGATCCAAGGACGTTTCCCCTCGAGACGCAAAAAGGCGATTATGAAATGAGGCGATTTACGAAATCCCTCAAACATGTCACTAATAAAAACTCCCTTTTCCATGACTTGCTTGAACCAGAAGGTTTGAGAATAATCCTTATCCATCAAGGAATATGGGCCGGCATAGGACAGATGCTTTCCTTGCGTATCGATCACCCCTAAATCGATGAAGGTTTGTCCTCCTTGATTGAGGGCGGAAAAGACCGAAGAAAGATTTTCCTGCTGACGTAAATAATCCAGGGTGTGGGTCCGGGCGACCAGTTGAAGATCGGATGTCCGTTCTTTTAAAAACAAGGCGACAATTTTCCGGTGGTCTTCAACCTGATTCTGGAAGGTCTCCTTCAAGCGGGTATGAGAGAAGTTGGAGAAATAGAGATAAATTCCCCAGCCGACCAAAAGATGGGGAATCAAAGAACTGACCAAAATTAAAAAAATAAAATTGCGATAGAGTCTGGAGTAGTGCCCTTTCCCTTGATCGGTGTCCTTCATTGAGCCATCCTTTTCAACTGTTCCCAACGGGCCGTACTTCAACCACCATCCTTATCTCACCTCCTATTTTCTATATCAAAAAGGCAACGATTATGCCACCATTAAATATTTCCCTTCTTTCCCCTTGCCCTCCTTTCCCTGCTTAAGATATAATCCGTCAAGAAATTCGTTTCAATAAACTTTAAAGACCCTATCCTTGTGAGGTCCCCTGCCCATGGATCAAGACAGTCTAAAAAATTCCAGCCGGTTTGTCATTCCCTTCAGAGACTGGAAGATTCGCGGAAAACTGATCGGGGTAACCCTCTTTCTGGTCCTCTTCCCGCTTCTGCTGGTCGTCTACCTCAGCCTGGCCCATTTCAATGATGCCCTTAAAAAGGCCTCCGAAGAGGATATGGAACATCTGGTCAGGAGTGTCTATATCCTCTGTAAAGCCCAACAGGAAATGAACCCGAACAAGGCGGTTTCCACCCCGGACAGGGAAAAAGAATTCGGTCTCGTCAGGGAGGCGATCGGTCAACTTAAACTGGGAAGAACCGGTTATGCCTACGTCATAGACACCCACGGCATCCTCAGGGTCCATCCGGTCGAAGAAGGGAGAAATATCCTTGATTCAACGGATTCGAGCGGATTTAAATACATCCGCGCCATGATCAAGGAGGCCCTGCACAAAGGAGACGGCCAGATCGGGACTATCCGTTACCCCTGGATGAATCCCGAATTGGGAGAAACCAAGCCCAGACAAAAGCTCGCCAAGTTTATCTATTTCAAACCCTGGAATTGGATCATCGTGGCCGGGGCCTACGAGGAGGAAATCTATCATTCCCTTTATGAAACCGAGAGGTTTATCCTTCTGGTGGTTTTAATCAGTCTGGTCATGGCCTTCGGACTGACCATCATCCTCGCTCGTGTCTTAACCAAGCCGATTCTGGACCTCACAGAGGTGACCGGCCAGATGTCGGCTGGAGACCTTTCCCAGAGGGTCAAAACGGTAAGTACCGATGAAATCGGCGTTCTGGGATATTCATTCAATCGAATGGCGGCTCAAATCCAAAACTATACCGCAAATCTGGAAAAATTAATCGAGGAAAGAACTCGGGACCTGATGGATTCCCGGGAGAAATATCGCAATCTTTCCCAATTTTTAAAAAGCATTTTGGAGAGTGCCACCCAATACGCCATTATTGCCATGGATATTGATGGAACGATCACCGAATTCAATAAAGGGGCCGAAAAAATCTTCGCCTGGAAAAAGGAAGAAGTCATCAATAAACAAAATATTTCTATCACCATCCCCCCTGAGATGGCCCAGGAAGAAATAGAGAAGACATTTTCAAGACGGAGCAGGACCGAGGGCCTCAGCGAACAGGAGATGGACCGGGTCAAGAAAAACGGAGAGCTCTTTCCGGCCCATTCTTCCATCAATGCCATTACCAAGCCCTCCGGGGAGGTCAGAGGGTTTGTCGAAATTGTCCGTAACATCGCCATGAGGAAAGCCTTGGAGAAAGAGCTCCGGGGGACCAAGGACTTTCTGGAAAACATCATGGAGAGTTCGGTGGATGGTATTGTCACCACCGACCTCAAGGGTAAAATCACCTATATGAATCACGCCATGGAGGAGATGCTGGGATACCAGAAGGCAGGAACTTTTGGGGAACCATATCTCGCTCCTTTACGTCAGGGGTATTCAAGAGGCCTGGGATATCATGAACCTCCTCGGTGCCGATGAGAGAATCGAGAATTATGAAATGCAGATCAAGACCAGAAACGGAGAGGTTTTGACTATCTTAACCTCCAACTCCCTGCTCCGTGATGAAGAGAGAAAGGTGATCGGCACCGCCGGAATATTCAAAAATATCACCGAGCAAAAACGCTTGGAGGCCAAGCTTAAGGAGACCCAGTTCCATCTGGTCGAGGCCTCCAAAATGAGGGCCCTGGGAGAGCTGGTGGCCGGAGTCGCCCATGAATTGAATAATCCGCTGATGGCCTCTCAGACGATCTTCCACGTGATTCTGAACAACCTTCATAAAGAGTGTCCGAACCGGGAACGCCTGGAAATCATAGGCCGCTGCAATGACCGTATCGAGAAGATCGTTAACCATCTCAGGGAATTTTCGAGGCAGACCGAATCCGATTTTCAGGAACTCGACATTAATCGGCCGATTGAGAATGCCTTGATGCTTACCGGGCAGCAACTCCTCAACCATAACATAACCATCATCAGAAAATTATCAGAAGGCCTGCCCTTGATTGTCGGCGATTCCAATCAACTCGAGCAGGTTTTTCTTAATCTGATTTCCAATGCCAGGGATGCCATGGAGACGGTTCCAGGGCCGAAGGAATTGACCATCCATTCCTATCTTAGCGAGGAGGATGACCCGCCATCATTAGTTGTTTCGGTCCAGGATACCGGAGAAGGAATCCCGGAAGAGATTTTAGACAAGGTTCTTGAGCCCTTCTTCAGCACCAAAAAAGTGGGCAAGGGAACCGGACTGGGCCTTTCTCTCTGCTTTGGTATTGTGGAAGCCCATGGAGGGCGGCTGGGGATCAAAAGTCGCCCCGGTGTCGGGACCGAGGTGACCATACATCTTCCCGTTGCCGGTCAGGATCTCAAAACATCCAGCCCAAAAACGGAAACTTTTTCTAAAGGCTAAATGATTACAAAAGAAAAGAAGGAGTCAGGACATGGCCAAAAGTATTCTTATTGTAGACGATGACGAACTGGTTTTAATAGCGCTGAGGGAACTGCTCAAGTCTGAAAATTATGAAGTCCAGACCTTTTCCAGGGGTTCCGAGGCCCTTAAAAGACTCGATGAGGACGATTTCGATCTTTTGATCCTCGACATCATCATGCCTGAAATGGACGGGTTTGAGCTTTGCAAGTTGATCCGGAAAAAAGGCCGTAATAGGGAGAAGCCGATCCTGTTTCTAACCGCCAAAAATCAGGAAGAGGATAAAAAGCGAGGACTGGAGGCCGGGGCCAACCTGTTTTTATCCAAGCCCATTTCTCCCCAAAGACTCCTGGCCGTGATAAAGAATACAGTCGGATAAAGCCCCCGGGGATGAGGGATTTTTAGAGCGGCCTGCGGCCGAACGATGAGGTGATCATGCGGACGATCTTTGTTTATTCGGGAGAGATGGGCCGGTTCGATTTTGGATGATGACCATCCTTTCAAACCGGAAAGAGCCATCAAGACCTATGACCTTTGTACCCGTTACGGGGTCATGAATCATCCCTGGATGACCATCCTTGATCCCGAACCCCTGGACCCAAATCTCCTCACCCTTTTCCATGAACCGGCCCTGATCCGCTTTATTGAAAAAGCCAGCCGGGGGGAGTTCTGCCTCGAAATGTTGGAAGTCGGCCTGGGGACAAAAGACAACCCGGTTCTGCCGGGGATTTATGAGTGGGCCTTACGGGCCTCGGGCGGGACCCATAAGTCCTTGGAATATATTCTCACCGGCCAGGCTGATGCGGCCTTCAATCCCTTCGGGGGCTTTCACCATGCCAGACCGGGCCAGGTCGAAGGCTTTTGTTACCTGAATGATATCGCCATCGCCATAATGGATGCCTTAAGACAAGACCAGGGGTTAAGGATCGCTTATATCGATTGCGATGCCCATCATGGGAACGGCGTCCAGGAAGCCTTTTACGGAGACCCGAGGGTCCTGGTTATCTCCCTTCACGAAACCGGAAGGACCCTCTATCCCTGGTCGGGTTGGGAAACGGAAACAGGCGAGGGTAAAGGAAAGGGGTTTACGGTTAATGTCCCCTTGGAACCGGGGACCGACGACGAAGTCTATGCCTTCGCCTTTGAGGCCGTTGTCCCACCATTGGTCGGGTCCTTCGGGCCCGATGTCATTGTGGCCGAACTCGGTGCCGACACCTTGATTTCCGATCCCCTAACCCATCTCAAATTGACCAACAACGGTTATCAAAGGACGGTAAGGAGCATCATGGAATTATGTCCCCGGGTACTCGGGTTGGGAGGCGGGGGCTACGATCTCTACCGGACCGCCCGATGCTGGACCCTGGCCTGGGCTATTATGAATCAGGTAGTGCCGGTAGATGAATTCGCCGGCCTGGTCGGAGGGATGATGTTCGGACCGGAGATGGAAGTAGGCAGCCTCTATGACTATCCCTATTTAAGTGAAGGAGAAATCAAAGAAAAGGCCTTTCAGGAAGCCCGAAGGGTGGTGGCCTATATTCAGGAGAATATTTTTCCCTTACATGACCTCTAAAAAAACGTTCGGAGTTTTGAGTTCGGAGTAATTGGTAAAAACCTCTAACCAAGTACAAACTCCGAACTCCGAACTCAGAACTTCTTTAGGCCTTGACCGGTTTTTTAAGGAAGCGGCAGAGGACGACCGCAACGATTAAAATCACTGCTGAAATATAAAAGGACAGCGAATAAGAACCGGTACTATCTTTGATAAAACCGGCAATCAAAGGCATTAAAAATCCTAACCCCCAGCCGAGAAATATCAGCCCATAGTTTACCCCCAGGTTTTTAGAGCCAAAGAAATCGGCCGTATAGGCCGGCATGATCGAAAGACCTCCCCCATACTGCCAATAAGCGACCCCGACGGCTAAAAACAAAAGGGGGATGCTTCCGGCATTGATGATAAAGGGCGTAGCCAACAAAAATACCGCTGAAACCAGTAAATTGAGGGTATAGGCGTTTCCCCGACCGATCTTATCCGAATAAAGCCCGGAACCCACCCGGCCGAGTGCATTGACCATACCTCCGAAGGCGGCGATGATCCAGGCGTTTTTAGCAAAAAACTCCAATTTCCCGGCGGTCTTGGCCAAGATAGGGGCGGCATTAGCGATGACCAATAGACCGGACTGGGCGCTTCCGATGTACATCAAGAGCAGGGCATAAAATTGCCAACTGGCCAGCATCTCCGTTGGGGCATAATCGGCCGCCGTGGTGACCGCGGAATTTTTCTTGGTTTGGGCAATCGGCGGCCCTGGGGGGATATAGCCGACCGGGGGTTCGGATAACATCTGACCGGCAATAACCACGACAATCGCAAAAATAATTCCCAAGCCGATGAAGCTGCCGGAGATGCCGTATTTTTCAATAAAATATTGTCCTAAGGGGGCTATATAAAGGGCTGCTCCTCCATAACCGCCGACCACGATTCCGGCAATCAAACCCCTTCGGTGCGGTCCGAACCATTTCAGGGCCGCCGGTGTAGGCGCGGCATAACCCAGTCCCATGCCGATGCCGCCCAGAATACCGAAACCGAGGATCAACCCGAAATAACTTTTCATCAACCCGGCAATAATACAGCCGGATGCCAAACAAAGTCCTCCTAATGTAGCCCCTATTTTCGGACCGTAGCGGTCCTGGAGCTTGCCTCCCGGGATCATAAAAATGGCGAAGATGAGGCCGCAAAGGA
Organism: uncultured delta proteobacterium; assembly: GCA_963821645.1. Classification (GTDB taxonomy): domain Bacteria; phylum Desulfobacterota; class RBG-13-43-22; order RBG-13-43-22; family RBG-13-43-22; genus RBG-13-43-22. Next base: position 18,805 of record CAWGEQ010000001.1, read on the forward strand.
AATAGGCCACGGTCCCCTGGGTATCGGTTAAGTAGGCCCAGCCGGCATTGATGCCGGTCATAACTTCCCCGGCATCGGCCTTCCCCTTGTTGACCAAGGCCTTTTTCCAAACACTCCAGGCGTATAATATCCCCAGGCACAGATTGACGGCGACTCCGGCGTAGGTTACGACCCAGGCCTTGGTTGGTACCTTTTCCCCTGATGTCGACATTTTTCTTATCCTCCTATGATTCCTCTCTGAATGGGCACATTGAGAGCCGTCCCCAGCGGCCGCAGCGAATAGGGTCGGTTAGAAAAATGAAAACAAACTCGATCGCCTGAGCGTTTAAGATGATCCCTTGGCCCGGTTAGCGGCGACGGCTTAGGTGATGGTTCCAGGTCACCCTTACAACCTGCCTTTCACAATGTCATCGACCACCGACGGATCGGCCAGGGTGGTGGTGTCGCCTAACTGGCTGATCTCACCGGAGGCCACCTTTCTCAGGATCCTTCTCATGATCTTACCGGACCGCGTCTTGGGAAGACCGGGAACGAACTGAAGCTTGCCGGGAGAGGCGATTGGCCCGATTTCCTTCCTGACATGGGCCACCAAATCTTTTTTCAACTGATCACTTCCTTCATAACCCAACTTAAGTATGACGTAGGCATAAAGGTCTTCCCCCTTTATGTCATGAGGGAAACCGACGACGGCCGCTTCGGCGACGTAGGGATGGGATACGAGCGCACTCTCAACCTCAGCCGTACCAATCCGGTGCCCGGATACGTTCACTACGTCGTCAATACGGCCCATCAACCAGAAGTAACCATCTTCATCCCTTCTCGCCCCGTCGCCGGAGAAGTAAAAACCAGGTTGCTGGATAAAGTAGGTATTGAAAAATCTCTCAGGCTCTTTATAAACGGTTCGCATCAAGCCTGGCCATGATCTCCTGATGCACAACTCGCCGCCTTCATTGACGCCCGCTTCCACGGCCGGCTCATTCGCTGAGACCCTGCTCTTCAAGACGACTGGATCTACACCGAAGAAGGGCAAGGTTGCCGACCCGGGTTTCGTCGGCCAGGCTCCGGGAAGGGGCGTGATCAGGATTCCGCCTGTCTCGGTCTGCCACCAGGTGTCAACAATGGGGCATCTTTCCTTGCCTATGAACTTGTGGTACCACATCCAGGCTTCCGGGTTGATCGGTTCCCCGACAGTGCCCAGGAGTCTCAGAGAGGAAAGATCCCTTCCGTTCGGCCACTGGTCGCCCTCTCGCATAATCGCCCGAATAGCCGTCGGGGCGGTATAGAAAATACTGACCTTAAACTTCTCAACGATCTGCCAGAACCGGTCGGGCTTTGGATAAGTTGGCACACTTTCGAAAACAATCGACGTAGCGCCGTTGGCCAAAGGACCATAAACGATGTAGGAGTGACCGGTTACCCAGCCGATATCAGCCGTACACCAGAAGATATCTTTGTCCTTATAATCAAAGACATATTTGAAACTCAGATAGGTATAGACCATATACCCGCCGATGGTATGAAGAACCCCTTTGGGTTTACCGGTTGAACCCGAGGTATAAAGGATAAAAAGGGGATCTTCCGCATCCATCGGTTCGGCAAGGCATTGTTCGCTAATGTCCGGGGCTTTCATCTCATCCTGCCACCAGTAGTCTCGTCCCGCCGTCATGGGGACTTCAAAATTCTCCAGACGTTTCACCACAAACACCGTCTCAACCTGATGCCCCTGTTTAGCGCTATAATTAACTGCCGCATCGGCGTTGGCCTTGGAACTCACCTGTTTTCCGGCTCTCCAATAACCATTGGCCGTAATAAGAACCTTGGCCCCGGCGTCGAGTATCCGGTCCCGTAAAGATTCGGCTGAAAAACCACCAAAGACGATGGTGTGGATGGCCCCGATACGGGCACAGGCCATCATGGCGATGGGCAGTTCGGCAATCATGGGCAGGTAGATAGCAACTCTATCCCCCTTCTTTACGCCCCTTTTCTTGAGGACATTGGCAAACTTGGAAACTTCCTTTAAAAGCGCTTTATAGGTATATTTCTTGACGTCGTCGTCCGGTTCGCCTTGGAATATGATCGCCACCTTATCCCCTCGGCCTTTTTCAACCTGGTAATCAAGGCAGTTGTAGGTAATATTCGTCTTGCCGCCGACAAACCATTCAAGTTTGGCATTTTTGAAATCCTCGACATTCACCTTGTCCCATTTCTTAAACCAAAACAGCTCTGAGGCCACATTACCCCAGAATTTTTCCGGGTCCTCAATGGACTCTTTCCACATCTTTTCATACTCTTGCCTGCTCTTGATGTAAGCCTGATCCACAAACTCTTTGGTGGGTGGGAATTGTCTCGTTTCCTCCATCATCGATGTTATTTCGGCCATAATCATCCTCCTGTTTTTTATTTTAGGATGTGCTGCCCAAGATTCTTATCAGCGATCATTCATGAAAATGCAAATTTTATACCGCGCCCCCTGAACGGGCCGGAACAAGATTTATAAAAAGTTCCCCCGGCTCCGCCCGATCCTTTAACCTTTTGATTTGGGAGAAAAAAAGTAAGGGGACCGTTAGATAGGAGGCTTGGCCTTGGGTTCGGGCCGAGAGATCACGGCCATGAAGGTATACCAGAATTCTTTACACGTTGTAAATCCCGGCCAACGAATTTGATTTTTTTCCATCCCGGGGAGAGTTGAGACCTTAGTGTTGGGGGTGCCCAACGGGGGTGCCCCAAAAGGGATCAAGTCCCTGACCTATGCCCGAGTGTTCCGTTGGTAGTGACTCGATCAAAATGAGTCATTACCGTTCTGTTTATTAGGTTGACAGGGGAAAAATTCCAGGTAAGATTATGGGGCAATTATTTCAAATCCCTACCAATCGCGAGGTGTTCCATGGCATCCCTGAAAAAAATCGCTTTCTGTACTGATTTTTCGGAAAATTCGGACCAGGCCTTTGACCTGGCCTTTGACCTGGTTCAGAAGTATGAAGCCCAATTGTGGTTGGTCCATGTGGTCCCTCCGTTGGTCTTCCCTTCACCGGTTATGGAAGATTTTATCTCCGAACAGGCCAATATGCAATTTTACAAAGATGCCGTCCAGCGTTCAGCGGAACAAATCGAAAGCACTTATTTACAGAAAGCGGGCGACTACAAAAACGCCTTTATCCGGGTCCTTTCCGGTCATCCGGCCAGCGAGATCCTGAATTTCATCGATCAGGAAAAAGTGGACCTGGTGGTCATGGGCACTCATGGTCTTACCGGTTTGGCCCATTTCTTTTTAGGCAGTACCGCCGAAAGAGTCGTCCGTCGGGCCAACTGTTCGGTGCTGACGGTCCACCAGGCTAAACCGTAGGCCCTTACCCGAATGCCTCGGGATCAAAGATGCGCCACTTTCAGGGGAACCATTAAACAGCAATCAAAAGCTCGTATCTCCAACAGGCGGGGGGGAAGGGAATATGGGTAGCCGTTACTGGCCGGATGATTACCGGGTCAAACGCACTACTCCACAAGAGGCGATTCGACGCATACAGCCAGGGGAGCGGGTATTCATCGGTTCGGCTGCCGGTGAACCGCAGTGTCTGGTAAAGGAATTAGCTAACCAGTCTTGTCGTTTTTCCGATTTGGAGATTATGCGTCTCCTGAGTCTGGAAAGCTCTCCTTTGACGATGATCGCCAATAAAAGTCATTGCGATTGTTTTAATATCCGCTCTTTTTATCTGGGTTCGGTTAAAATCAGAAGTTTGGCTAAAAATAAGCCTTTTATTACCCCCATCAACCTATCGGCCCTGCCCCGTCTCTTCAAAAGCAGGCAACTTCCCATTCATGTCGCCTTGATTCAGGTCTCTCCCCCCGATGATTTCGGCTGGATGAGTTTGGGCATTTCGGTGGACGTGACCATGGCCGCCGCCCAATCGGCAGACCTGGTTATTGCTCAGGTCAACCCGCGCATGCCCCGCGTCTTGGGCCGCAGTTTCATTCATGTCGATGATGTCGACCTGGTGGTTGAATGTGAGGAAGAACTCATAACCATAAGTCAACCTCCTGAATACCAGACGGCCCATTTGATCGCCCGGCACGTGGCCAAGCTGATCGACGATGGTTCAACCCTGCAGATGAGCCTGGGTGCCGCACCGCAGGCCGTTTTGTTGGCCCTGCAAGACAAAAAAGACCTCGGTATTCATACCCGCTTCGTAACCGACGCCATTATGGATTTGGTGTCCCGGGGGGTGATTACCAATCGGAAAAAGGGATATAACGACGGGAAGATAGTGGCCAGTGCCGCCATCGGAACCAGAGACCTGTATGATTTTTTGGATGACAACCCCTCCATCGAATTTCATCCTACGGAATATGTCAACAACCCCTCGATTATTTCCCGCCACCATAAAATGATTTCTCTGAATGTGGCCATGGCCATGGACCTGACCGGACAGGTTGCGGCCGATGCCCTGCCTTATAACCATTTTTCGGGAATTTCCGGTATGGTGGATTTTATCCGCGGATCGGCCGATTCCGAGAGTGGGAAGGCCATCCTGATGCTGCCTTCAACCACCCTGGACGGGAAAAACAGCCGCATTGTTCCCACCCTGGAAAACATCGCCGTTGTGGTCCCCCGGGGAGATGTGCATTATGTGGCCACCGAATTCGGGGTGGTGAATCTCTTCGGGAAAAGTCTGCAGGAGCGGGCCATGGCCCTGATCAGTATCGCCCATCCGGATTTTCGGGAGGATCTTTTCTACGAAGCCAAAAAATTGGGCCTCCTGGGACCGGAAAGGAGCCTGGCCGAGTCGATCTACGGGATTTATCCGCTTAAGATGGAAGAGGTCGTGGAATTTCAGGGACAACCGGTTTTCTTCCGCCCGGCCAAAATCGTTGACGAACGGCTGATCCAAGAACATTTTTACAACCTGGACAAAGATGATGTGCTTTCCAGATTCCTTCAGGAAAAGCTCATCTTCTCCCGCAAAGACCTGACCGATATGGTACAGGTGGATTACGTCAATGAGATGGGTATGGTGGCGGTCATGGGGGAATTCGGATTCGAACAAGTGATCGGCGTTGGAGGCTATTTCCTTGTCCCGGCCAAAAACATGGCCGAGGCGGCCTTTTCAGTACTCAAAGCCTGGCAGAAAAAAGGGATCGGCACGGTGATCTTAAGAAAATTGACCGAGGCGGCCCGAGAGCATGGTATCGCCGGTTTTTTCGTCTATACGCAGCCCCATAATCAAGGGATGATCAAACTCTTCCATAAACTGCCTTACAAAGTCACGACCGCCTTTGAAGAAGATATGGTGCTTTTGAGTTGCCGGTTTGACGAGCCGATCTGAACAACAAGGTGATAAGGATCGGGGAACCGGTGACATGGCTTAAAAAAACACGATTCAGTCCCTGCTTTTTGCTCATGACCCGTTCCCGGTTTTTCTTCCCGGTCATGGGCCGCGGGCCGTTTAATAATAATGAACCAGTCTATGATCCATAAAGAAATCTGGCCTTTTTTGTTCTTCTTGGGGGTGTTATTTTTTAACTGGCCCTTCCTTGATCTATTTAAATCCTATTTACCTTATTATTTTTTTGTGGTCTGGGGATTGTTTATTTTGGTTGTCGGACTTCTCATCAGCCGGGTGGCCAAGAAAAAACGGAGGGATGATGTTTAAGGGCTGGCTCTTGTTCCTGATCATCCTGGGTTATTTAAGTCTCTTATTTTTGGTCGCTTACTATGCCGAACGAAGGGAGAAGGTCGGAAGAAGCATCGTCGCCAACCCTCTCGTTTACTCTCTTTCCATCGCCGTCTATTGCACCACCTGGACCTTTTACGGGAGTGTGGGGGAAGCGGCCACCTCGGGCCTGTCCTTTCTGCCCATTTACCTGGGGCCCACCCTGATGGCCTCCCTTTGGTGGATTATTCTGAATAAGATCATCGGAATTGCCAAGGAACACCGGATCACCACCATTTCCGATTTTATCGGTTCCCGGTACGGAAATTCTCTGTCCCTCTCCGCACTGGTTACCATTGTAACCTTGATCGGCATTACCCCCTACTTGGGTCTTCAGATGAAGGCCATTATGAACACCTTCACCATCCTGGCCGGAGAGACCCGGGGTAGTGAGGCCGCCGGCTGGGTCATCACCTTGATCCTGGGCATGTTCGCCATCATATTCGGAGCCCGCAAGCTGGACGCCTCGGAAAGGCATGGTGGCCTCGTCTTCGCCATTGCCTTTGAATCGATTGTCAAGTTGATCGCCTTCATATTAGTGGGTGTTTTTGTCACTTACGGCATTTTTAACGGGTTTACCGACATTTTCAACCAGATCAAAGGTTCTCCTTTTAGCTATTTATTGGATTTGGGAGGAGGGGCCGCCGTGGGTTACCCGGAATGGATCTCCTTAACCTTCCTTTCCATGATGGCTATTTTATTTTTACCCCGGCAATTTCATGTCACCGTGGTTGAAAATTCCGATGTCTCCCATGTCTCCAAGGCCATGTGGCTGTTCCCGCTTTATCTCCTGTTGATCAATATTTTTGTCCTGCCGGTGGCCTTTGGGGGTATCCTCCTGGGAGGGAGTCAACTGGAGGCCGACAGTTTTGTTTTAACCATTCCCTTAAGCAAAGGAAATTCTTTACTGGCCCTGATGGTTTTTATCGGAGGGTTTTCCGCCGCTACCGGCATGATCATCGTGGAATCACTGGCCTTGAGCACCATGGTCATGAACAGCCTGGTGATGCCGGCCATTTTCCGATTTAACCGGATCAAGGGGTTCCCGACCCTCATTCTGAATATAAAAAGAATCATCATCATCGGCTGTGTCTTTTTGGGTTATTTTTTTGCCGTCTTTATCGGAAGATTTTATACCCTTGTGGAGATCGGGCTTAAATCCTTTGAGGCCGTCACCATCTTCGCCCCCTCTATCCTCCTTGGCCTCTATTGGAAGAAAGGAAACCGGGCCGGGGCCATCGGGGGAATCCTCGGGGGTTTTATCATCTGGTTTTATACCCTATTGATGCCGGCCTTACTGAAGGCCGAAGTTTTCAGCCAGGATAAAATTTTTTCCTACCTGCTCTACTCGGACATACTCAACCCGCACTCCCTCCTGGGCCTGAAGGGCCTGGATAAATGGAGTCATTCTCTCTTTTGGGGACTTTTTTTTAATTTGCTCTTCTATGTGGGCCTTTCTTTATTTACCAGACAAAAAAGAGACGAAGAACGCCAGGCCCTGCTCTTTGTCGAATCCTATTCGCCCAAGATGCTTCCCAAAAAGATCAGCTATACGATAAAGGAAATTGAAGACCTCCTGGGTCAGTATATCGGCAAAATGGAGGCCCGGGAAATCGTCGACCGGTTTTTAGGCCAAGAGGGGATCAGCCGGGACTCCGTTTCAGAAGGGCACTTGATCCGCCTGAGGGATGAGGCCGAAAGAGTCCTCTCCGGTGCCCTCGGTTCGGCCATCGCCACCATCATTTTTGAAGACAAATTAACCTTGACCGAACAGGAACGGGGAGATCTTTCCACCTCCATCCGACAGATTACCGACACCTTGCGTCTGTCCAGGCTGGAACTGGCCGAAGCCAATAGAAATCTGGCCTACCTCAAAGAATTTAGTGAAAATATTATCGAGAGCGCTCCGCTGGGAATCGTCACCATTGATTCCTGGCTGCGGGTCAAATACTGGAACAAGGGGATGGAAACCATTACGGGCATAAAAAAATCGGTGGCCATCAACCGGTCCGTACAACCCCTGCTGCCCTGGATCAGTAGAACCACCTGGTTGCAAAACAGGCATCAGGAGATGGTGGTTCAAACCCCGTCCCAGCAGACCATCAAGATCAATATCAGTCCTTTTAAGGACCCTTCCGGCGGGTTTGTGGTCATTTTAGAGAACATCACCGAGAAGAAAAAAATGGAAGAACAGCTTTTGCAAACTTCCAAGCTGGCCAGCCTGGGGAAATTGACGGCCGGTATTTCCCATGAAATCGGAAACCCTCTGGCTTCCATTTCTTCCCTGGTTCAGGAACTGAGTTCCCTGGATATGGATTCACCTGAGGACGCCGATTTTTCGGTTGAGGCCCTAAAGACGATCAATAGTCATATCGAACGGATTGCTAAAACGGTCCGAAGTCTGGGAGACTTCGCCCGTATTTCTTCTTCGGAAAAAACGGCCTCCAACATTTCCGAAATCCTGGACCGGACGGTCAACCTGGTCAAGTACGATAAACGATTTAAGAACATAAAACTGACAACCGATATCGAACCGGTCCCGCCGTTCAAGATCAACCCGGACCAGATCCAACAGGTCTTTCTAAATCTGATGCTCAATGCCCTGGACGCCATGCCGGACGGCGGTCTATTGGATGTTTCCATAAAAAACCGCGATTCTTTCGTGGAAATCGCCTTTTCGGATACCGGCCCCGGTATTGATGACGCGGTTATTGATCG
>CAWGEQ010000002.1:0-31866 GCA_963821645.1 uncultured delta proteobacterium
TGCTTAAGAAAAAAGACTTGACCAGTAAACATCTGCCAAGAGGGTTAGAAATACTCTACGAAGATAGAGATATCCTGGTGGTAGATAAGCCTGCGGGGCTATTGACAGTGGGGACGGAGACTAATAAATTCAAGACGGCCGCCTACATTCTAAGCGATTATGTACGCAAAGGCAGTCTTAAGTCGCGAAACCGAATTTTCGTAGTTCATAGGCTGGACCAGTGGACTTCCGGCGTATTGATATTTGCGAAAAGTGAAGAAGTTAAGTACCATCTTATGGCTCAGTGGAAAGGCACGGATAAAAAATATATTGCGGTGGTTTATGGGCACTTGACCCCAAAAGAGGGAATTATTACCTCATACCTGGCGGAGAACAAGGCTTATGTCGTCTATTCCACAACTGATGTCACAAAAGGTAAACTGGCACATACTGCCTATAAAGTGCTTAAAGAGACCAAGCAGTTTAGTCTGCTGGAGATTAATCTTTTGACCGGCAGGAAGAATCAGATACGCGTACATATGGCTGATAAGGGACATCCGATCGTAGGAGATCGTAAATATGGAAAAGCCAAGGATGGGTACAGTCGTTTAGCACTTCATTCAAAATTGATTTCCTTCAAACACCCGACCAGCGGCGAGCAGATGACTTTTGAAGCCAAAGTGCCGGATTATTTTAATAAGCTGATTGACAATATCCATGATAGATTATGATAAGCGTGACTTTGCTTACTCCCTATTCCCTCGCAATGCGGTTGGCCTCTTCATAGGTTATGGAATGTCCCCTAAGTCTGGTCGGGAAAAAAGCCCTGGCCATAGTTTGATCATTTTAGACGGCAATCAGCGCCTTATGGTGAACAAGGAATAATCTTGCATTTCCAGAAAAAATTATTCATACTGCCGGACATTACAAAGGTCTCCATGGAGAGACTCAATACAAAGGAGGGTTAACGATGGCAGAAGGGAAAGTTAAATGGTTTAATGATTCAAAGGGATTTGGTTTTATCGAGCAGGATGGTGGCAAGGATGTATTCGTACATCATTCCGCCATACAGGGAGAAGGTTTTAAATCGCTGGCCGAGGGTGATCGCGTCAGTTTCGATGTTGTCCAAGGGGCGAAGGGTCCTGCTGCTGAGAATGTTCGTAAGCTAACTAACTGATTACAGGGCTTTAATGTTTAGGCCCCGCACCTGACGTCAATGGGGATCATCGCCTTTAATAGACCAACCATTAAAATGGAGCGGGAGATTTAGAGATTTCTTATATGAAGCCTCCAAAGGGGTCAAACCCTTATGGAGGCTTTTTTTTCATGGGGATGAGCCAACGGCATCTCGGGCACTCATTGGTGGATATCTCCAGAAGCGAATCTCGCAGGATTGCTGATGACGCAGCGTCAGATGGCGTTCTTGCCACCGTTCTCATTCGAGTTCAAATAATTGGTCTATCAAGCAGTCGGCCGCAAGCGCGAGGCGAGCGCAACGTGACCCCCGTGAACGCTCCGCCAACCTTGAGCCGGGGGAGAAAAAAGCCGGATTCCCTGACTATTCTTCCTCGTCGTACTCTGCCATATTACCGGCTAAATCAAGAAAAACGCCCAGTGATTCAGATAAATTTTTTATAATTTGGCTGTAGGCCACTTTTTCCTCTACGGTTTTGGCATTTGAGATTGATTTTAAGGCGGCCCCCAATTCTTTAAACAAATTATCCATTATTTTCTCCGGGTCCATGATGTCTCCTTATTAGAAATAGTGATACAAGGTTAAAGGTTTCGGTCCTGTTTATTTGTCTTAAATAACGGTGGTTCCGAACTGCGGCTTTTCACCGCCGAAAACGCTTAGTCAAGATCAAAGCGCCGATGATGATCAGAAGGAGCGGCCACCACTTATTCATAAGCGGACCAAGACGTGGCAGCCAGCCCAGATTGGACAAAAGGAAAATAAACCCCACCACAATTAGGATGTAGGCTCCCATCCCTGATCTCGATTTCATAAAGACTCCTCTCCCTTTTTTAAGTTTCGCCTCTATAAGGCCTTCAAGGCATAAGCAGGTACTAATCTTTTGATTTTTGATCAGTCTTCTTAGCGTTGCTTTTTGGCAAAGGAAGCGGCCTCCAGTCCGGCCACACAGCCTTCCCCGACGGCCTTGGCCATTTGCCAGGGGGGTCCGCAGAGATCGCCGGCGGCATATACGCCTTTGACATTGGTTTCCTGCCTTTTGTTGGTAACCACATACTTCATCGTCTCGGGGTCCAGGAGAACGTTTAATCGGGCCGCCAGTTCTATGGCCCCCTTGGCCCCGAGTTCGATAAAGACTCCATCGACTTTGATGCTCGACCCGTCATCCAATTCGACGGCTTCCACCTGGCTCTTGCCCATGATCCTTTTGACCTTTTTCCCTTCATACAGATGGATGGCGCTCTGCCGGATCTGTTGGACCAGGGTTTCGGAAACATCCAGGGCGTCGCAGATCAAATGGACCTCTGGGGTATAAAAGAGCAGGGTCAGTGCGCCGGTGGTGGCCGCACTTTCACCGCCTACCAGGGCCACCGGCAGGTCCTTATAAAAATTGGCGTCGCAATCAACGCAGTAGCTGACTCCCTTTCCCAGGAATTCCTTTTCTCCCGGGACCCCCAGCTTCTGCCTGGAAATACCCATGGCCAGGATCAAGGCCTTGGATCTGAATTGCTCCCCGCTTTCGGTTTTAACGATGAACTCAGGGGCCTGGCCGGAGATGTCGGTCACATCTTCGTTCAAGAAAACCGTGCCGAATCGTTCCGCCTGCTTGCGTCCTTCCAGAAGCAGGGATTCCCCGGTCACCCCGGTCATGCAGCAATAATTCTCAATGTGGGCCCGGAAGAGACTGCTTTTGGGCTGCCTTCCCAGCACCAGCACCGGGGCCTTGGCCCTGGAGGCGTGGATGGCCGCCTGCAGACCGGCCGGGCCGGTCCCCAGGATGATGATGTCAACCGATTCTTCTCCCATGATGGCTTCCTTCCTTTGTCAGATAGAATTTCTTATCGGGACCCTTCGGGTTTTTCCTGATCCAGGATTGACTGCACTTCATTTTTCAGGGTCACCTTGTCCACCTTGCCGTTCGGGAGCAGCGGCAGGATAGGGCGGACAAAAAAACGCTTGGGCACTTTAAAATTGGACAATTTGGTTTTGCAGTATTCCCGGAGTTCTTCAGTGGAGACTTCTTTGCCGGGTTGGAGCATGGCAAAGCCCCAAGCGACCTCCTGATAGACCGGGTCCGGAACGGAAACCACCGAGGCAAAGAGGATACTCTCGTGGGATTCGATCACCTCTTCGACTTCTCTTGGATAAACGTTCTCTCCCCCGCTTTTGAACATCTCCGAAGCCCGGCCGGTGAGATGGATGTACCCCGTGGAATCCCGGAAGCCCAGGTCGGAAGTGTAATACCAGCCATCCCCGTCGATGACCTTCGCCGTGGCTGCCGGATTTTTATAATAGCCTTGCATCAGAAAAGGACCCTTGACGGCGATCTCCCCAACTGTTCCATCAGGTAGCGCTTTTCGGTCCGGGTCGACGATTTTCAGTTGAAAGGGCTCGGCAATCCGCCCGGCCGTATGGAGGAGCCTCTCCGGGTCGTCTCCCGGTTCGGAGTAGGTCACAAATCCGCACACCTCGGTGCTGCCGTAGCCGGTTATCATCTCGGCCCCGGTCTTGGCGCAGATCTGGGAGAGGACGGTCACCATCAAACGGGGGGCCGCCGACCCGGCCCAGAGAAATCGCCGTATGCTGCTGAGGTCGGTCTTGGCAAACTGAGGGTCTCTAAACTGGAGCAGAAACATGGCCGGAACTTGCCCGAGGATGGTCAGCTTTTCTTTCTGAATCATTTCCAGAGAGGCGGCGGGATCGAATCGGTCCATGGAGACCAAAAAGGCGCCGGCCAGGATTCCGGCAAAACCCAACTCCACCACCGAGGCCACGTGATTGATCGGGAAGTGAATCAGGCCGCGCCCTTGTTCATCAAAAAAGAATTTTTTAACTTCGATCTTGATATTTTCCACGATACTTGCGTGGGTATGAACCACCCCCTTGGGTTTCCCGGTAGACCCGGAGGTATAGAGCAACAGAGTCGGGTCATGGTCGCTGACTTCTGAGGATCGTTTTTCCAAGGCCAAATCCAATTCCCGTCGGGGTTGATAGGCAAAGGCATCCAGATTCACCGTTCCATCGAAGGGATCCCCGATGACCAGGATTTTCTTGAGGCAGGGAAATTCCTCCATCAGCCTCTTGACCGTAAAGGCCAGGTCAATTCCGAGATATTCCCGGACCGCAATCAGTACCGTCGGTTGGCTGTCTCCGATGAGATAGGCAAGCTCATCCAGGGTAGCCTTGGGAGATAATCCCAGCCAGACGGCCCCGATCTTCCCAGAGGCCAGGAAGGTGGTCAAAAACTCGTTGCGGGCCGCGGACAGCATGGCGATGCGATCACCTTTTATCACCCCGATTTCGATAAAGGCCTTGGCGATCATATCCAGACGGTTCTTGACATCGTTCCAGGTGAGCCTTTCATCCTGAAAGACCAATGCTTCGGCCGCAGGTTTGATCTCCGCCCATTTCTCCACGTATTGCCAGGTTTGGGTCAGACGGTTCCAGTTCATGGTTTTCTCCTTTTATGAGTCATAACCGATGAGGACCATATCGGCCGCTTCCTCCCGGATAGGAATAAGGGCTTGATAGACCGGGGATTGGTGCCAGCCCTCTATGGCCGCCAGATCGGGAAAGCGGATAACTACCGTGTCGGTATAGTCGTGTTTGCCGCTCAGGACCAGCCGGCATTTTCCCCGGAAAACAACTTCCGCATTAAAGGCGGCCAGGGTGGCCGGGACCTGCTTGCGATATTCAGCCCACTTTTCTTCATTCTTAACGGTAATGTGACCGATTAAATAAGCCGGTGTTGGGACCATGGTTCCTCCTTGGGAAGGTTATCCCCGCCATTATTTGGTCTTTTTTTAGAAAGAAAAATAATATCAGAAAGAATAGCCTAAGGCAAGTTAACAGGTTGGTTGCTGAAACCCGTTCGCAGCCAATATAAAAAACGAGGCCGGGCCACTACCAAACCCGGCACTCTTCTGCGAAAACAAATCCCCCTGAAAACCAACCAGTGGGATGAATCCCGACGAGGCTTTTTGGAAGCTGACACCGTGGCCCATTGTGGAGACTCGATGGCTGGCATGTTTGCCTTTACCGTAGATGGCGTCGATATCGCCACCGGGTGGACCGAACAACGGGCGGTCTGGGGAAAAGGCGAAACAGGCGTTTTGGAACAAATCCATCATATCGAACAATCTCTGCCTTTCCCTTTACTCGGCTTCGATTCCGATAATGGCTCCGAATTCTTAAACTACCACCTCCTGAGACACTTCACCGAAAGAAAAAAGCCCATCCAATTCACCCGTAGCCGCGCCTATCATAAAGACGATAATGCCCACGTCGAACAAAAAAACTGGACCCATGTCCGCCAGTGGTTGGGATATGACCGCTTGGACAACCCCCAGGTCGTTCCCCTCCTAAGGGCGTCAACATGTTGGGCGATCCAGGCCTGAGCAATGGATGGATGATCCATAGATTCCCATTCAAGTTGACCCATAAAAAGCCCAAAAGTCTTCTTGACTTTTGATCGGCCGGCAGAGGATATTATCCATAAAGTTATCGTTTCTTTTGATTCAAGAACAGGATGAAATAAATTGGAAATAAAGTTTTTATTAAACAATTGCCCAACCCATGTGGATGTCGCCCCTGATCGCCGGGTGGTGGACCTGCTTCGGGAAGACCTGGGGTTGACCGGCACCAAGGAGGCCTGCGGGGCCGGGGAATGCGGGGCCTGTACCATTCTGGTCGATGGGGAAACCAGGTTGTCCTGTCTTATGCTGGCCGCCCAATTGGAGGGACGGACCATCACCACCATTGAGGGACTGGCCGAAGGAGAGGACTTGCATCCGGTGCAGGAGGCCTTTATCGACCAGGGGGCCGTCCAATGCGGGTTTTGTTCGCCGGGGATGGTGCTGTCAGCAGTGGATCTCCTTCGATCCAATTCAACGCCGAGCAGGCAAGAGATCCGGGAAGGCCTTAGCGGGAACCTGTGCCGTTGTACCGGTTATCAAAAGATCGTCGATGCCGTGGAGATGGCCGCTGAAAAAATGCAAGAGGACCGGTCTTCATGAGAGAGGTCTTTCTTCCCCATAACCTGCAAGCCTTATGGTCCATGATGGCCGACCACCCCAAGGCCGGACTCTATGCCGGAGGGACCGACCTCCTGGTTAAAATTCGAGCGAAATTGGTGGACCCTCCGGCTTTGATCTGTTTGGAAAGGATCGAAGAACTTAAAGGTGTTGAGGATCGAGGCGATGAAGCCTTTATCAGGGCTGCTACTACCCATGCCGCCATCATGGCCGACCCTTTGATCCAAGAATATTTTCCGGTCCTGGCCAAGGCCTTGAAAGTTTTGGGCTCTCCCCTGGTCCGTCATATGGGGACCATCGGCGGGAACATAATAACCGCCTCCCCGGCCGGGGATACCCTGCCGCCCCTATATGTCCTGGGTGCGGAAGTGGAGCTTCGGAAGGCCGATTCCCTCCGTCGTTTGCCAATAAAAGATTTTATCCAGGGCCCGGGAAAGACCTTGCTTGGGCCGGGAGAGATCCTGGCCGGCGTCCGGATCAGAAAGCAACCGGAAATCAATGGCCATCATTTCGAAAAGGTCGGGCAGAGAAAGGCCCTGGCCATCGCTTTGGTCAGCCTGGCGGCAGCTCTGCACATTTCCAAAGATGGAATCGTAAGTGAAGCCCGTCTGGCCTGGGGAAGCGTGGGGCCCACGGTGATGACCAGCCGAGAAGCGGAGTCGGCTTTGGAAGGCAACCCTCTATCCCTTGAGGTACTGGAAAAGGTCGCGGCCATCGCCCGATCGGCGGTCTCACCCATCGATGATGTCAGGGCCGGTGCCGGATATCGCCGGCTGGTGGCCGGAAACCTGCTTCTGCGTTTGCAGGAGAGAAAGGAATCTGGGTTTTTGGTCTCGTGAATATCGTTGAATGCACAGAAGATGAACACGGATCGGCGATCCTCGACATTTTGAACCGGGCCATTGTCAATTCCACTGCTCTCTATGATTACCAACCACGTTTGCCGGACAGCATGAAACCTTGGTTTGAGGCCAAGCGAAAAGGGACTTATCCTGTAATCGGCGCTGTGAATGAAAATGATAAACTTCTCGGATTTGCCAGTTATGGGTCTTTCAGGGCATGGCCGGCATACAAGTACACCGTCGAACATTCGGTATACATTCATCATGACCATCGCGGCCGCGGCCTTGGTCAGGCCCTCATGAAAGAGATCATCTTTCGGGCAATCGAACAGGGGTACCATGTGCTTATTGGTGGCATTGATGCTGCGAATAAACCGAGCATTCG
This sequence comes from uncultured delta proteobacterium, assembly GCA_963821645.1. Lineage (GTDB taxonomy): Bacteria > Desulfobacterota > RBG-13-43-22 > RBG-13-43-22 > RBG-13-43-22 > RBG-13-43-22. The sequence goes on from CAWGEQ010000002.1 coordinate 7,432, forward strand.
ACTTCATGAAAAACTTGGTTTCGTTTGCTCCGGGATTATAAAACAAGCCGGGTTCAAGTTCGGCCAATGGCTTGATCTGGCCTTCTATCAACTCACCCTGTCAACCCCGGAAGATCCAAGGGATGGCTAACGAAAGAGATGGCATACTCAGATCATAACAGATTCTATTTCAAGGACATCCATCCGAACATTTTTCTTGGAACGACCTCGGACCGGTATGCCGGATGGATCGGCCAGATTTATTCGAAGGAGCGCTATACCGGGAGGATAAACCGACGGACTAATGTCGTAGGGGGAAAAAAGTTCGTCGAACAGGTCCTTCCGATCGATAGCGTTGAGGAATATTTTGAGCATTTTCGAGTCCTGGAAATCGATTATACCTTCTACCGGCCACTGACCGAGCCAGATGGAACCCCAACCCAGAACTATCGTCTATTAAGTCATTACAGTCAGTTTATCAAAGAAGGGGATCGTCTCATATTAAAGGTCCCCCAGGAGATATCTGCCCAAAGGTTTCATCGAGGCAAGGAATATATCCCTAATGATGACTACCTCAATCCTGAAATATTTACCCACCAATTTTACCACCCGGCCTTAGAAGTATTGGGGAAATCGCTTAGCGGTTTTATTTTTGAACAGGAGTATCAGAAATTTAAAGATCGGCCTTCCGAAAATCAAATGGCCGAATCACTCGATGCTTTCTTTGGAGCCGTCCCCAAAGATCCCCGTTACCATGTTGAACTCCGAACCGAATCGTATTTAACGCCACCGGTCTTCGAGGTCCTTGAGAAACATGGGGTTGGGCAAATTCTTTCCCACTGGACCTGGCTTCCCCCGCTTAGAAGACAATTCGCCAGAGCCGGAAACAAGGTGTTTAATTCCAACCGGGAATTGATTGTCCGGCTGGTTACTCCTATCGATATGCGCTATGAGGTCGCCTACGCAAAGGCCCACCCCTTCGATAGACTGATTGAAGGCATGCTTCAGCCGAAGATGATCGAAGAGACCGCCCAATTGATGCATAAGGGAATAGAAATGGGGGTCAAGGTGAATGTCCTGGTTAATAATCGAACCGGGGGGAATGCCCCGCTGATTGCCCGGATGATTGCCGAAAAATTTTGAGCATCAGGGGCGTCAAAGGGTGGTTATTATCTGAATCCCCCTTTTGACTTCCCCACCGGTGGGTGATTCTACCCGGCCTCACCCGGACGAGGAGAAAAAACCGCCCCAGGCCAATATTGACAGAAGCGAGGGTAATCCAAGAGAAGGAGGTTCATTATGGAAGGAAGGTCGATAGTACCTTTTGAAGTCAAAGAACTGAAGCCACGAATCGTTGGAATGGTCATTTTACTCATCATTATCCTTATCGTTATTTGGGGCACCTTTGTCATCATCCCGGCAGGCCACAGGGGGGTTGCCCTCTGGTGGGGGAGTGTAGAGAAGAGAATCATGGGGGAGGGGCTCAACTTCAAGGTGCCCATTGCCGAAAGGGTCCTCAAGGTGGATGTCAAGATTCAACCCCATCCGTTCAAAGAGATCGATGCCTCATCAAAAGAATACCAGATGGTGAAAATGACGGGAATGATGAACTTCCATATTGATCCGGCTTATGTCAATGATCTTTACCAGAAAGTGGGGCTCGATTTTGCTGACAAAGTGATCGACCCGGCTTTCAACGACTTCGTCAAGGAGGTTGTACCGACCTACCCGATCGGGGAGATTCTTCCCAAAAGGGAGGAGATCCGGAAGCGGGCGATGAGCAAATTGGGAGATAACCTGTCGAGGTATCACATCATCGTCGATGACATCTACTTTGCCAACATTCGATTCTCTCCTGGATATGAAGGGGCCATCGAGGCCAAGCAAGTAGCCCAACAACAGGTGGAAACGCAAAAACAGGTTTTGGCCCAACGCGAAATTGAAGCTCAGCAAAAGGTGGCTACCGCCAAAGGAGAGGCTGAATCCATTCAAGTGGTGGCTCAGGGACAGGCCAAAGCCAATGATGCCCTATCACGGTCGATCAGCCCGATCCTTGTGCAGTACAAGGGTATCGAGAAATGGAATGGGATTTTACCTCAGGTCTCTGGAGGAGCCGTCCCCTTCATCGACTTGGGCAAGATGGGTGGCTTGTCTGGCGGATCGGAGAAAGGGAAAAAATAAGTGCAGAGGGCGAAGTTGTGAGTTTGCTGAAATAGACATCCGAGACAAGGCCGAAAGGAAGAAGCTTTCCGATACCTATCAAAAATAAAAGCCAACCCTTGGGGGGGGTTGGCTTTTACATTAAGGAAAGGAGATAAAGAGATTGTTTTCTTGACTTATAATAAATGCAAGCATGATGCCAAATTAATAGATCAGAGTTTTTTAGATATAACCATTAATTTTATTTGCAATAATTGAATTAATTCCGGACTGGAGGTTGACCGGTTTGAGACTGGGGGTAAAAAAAATTTTACCGGGAAATGAGAAGCCCAAACTGAAAAAAAGCAACAGGTTGAAATAATTAAAAAATATTGGTAAAGAAATTTTTACGTTTTTTTAATCTAAAAACAATCCTATTAATCTTAGCCTCTGTCAAGACGACCTTTTAAAATAGGCCCAGACCTTCAGCGTTTAGTCTTGATTTTAACTTTCCCCAGCGCAGTTATTCCGGGACACACGTTCGGCGGGATCCTGACGGTAGTATTCCCGTAAAACACGATAAAGGTCCGGTGCATGCTCCATCATTAACCGGGGCTGATCGAAGAATTGTTCTGTGGCGACGGCGAAAAATTCCGCTTCGCTAATGGCACCGTAGGCATTGAGGAAAGATTTTTTGCCCTTTTCGGTGTCGTGTTTGAGACGCAGATATTCACGCGAACAGGTCAGGACCCAGTCCCGGTATTCATCCCGGTCGCGCAGTGGAGGTGTACCGTTGGCCGCGCCGTCGAGCATGTCCAGTTTATGGGCGAATTCGTGGTAAATAACGTTGTGACCGAACTCAGGATGGCGGCCACCGCGCAGGGCGGCATCCCAGATAATAATCAGCGGCCCCTGCTGGAACGCCTGCCCGATAATGGGATGCTCGAGCTCCACTGGTGCGAATGTATTTTCAAAGAAACCTGGCTGGCGTTGAGGCGGAACGACAGTTGAGGGATAGACGATGATGGTTTCGACATTACGGTAGTAGTTGTGGGGCAGGCCCAGAACAAGCAGACAGGCCTGAGCGGAAATCGTGACGCGAATCTCGTCGGTAAGTTTCAGTCCACCAGCTCCTTCCCAATTTTTTTCGGCGATAAACACCTGGATCAGGGCACGCAATTGAGCACGCTGGGCATCTTCCAGCAGGCAGTAGTGGGCAACGTTACGGCGGATTATGTCCTCCCATAGGGAAGGGAAAGGAGCCTGGGTGAGTTTCATTCGGCGACGATCTCTAAACCAATGAAACATTGGGACTTCCTTTTGTTTTTTGTTTTAGGTAACCGGGGTCAAACCAAGCTATACTGCCGATTGAGATGGTCCCCATAAATTGGACAATGTTCACGTTTCCCCTATTTTATTTTCCAGTTTCGGTAGGCCCGGAGGGGCAGAATAAGACCAAAGAATGGAATCATGTACATGGCGGCCACAGTAGGCTCCAGGGGTGTGAAGAATTGAGAGCTAAAAACGATTACGAGCACGTTGTTCATGAGGCCAAGGCTGATGACTGCGGCCAATTGATCCTGCAATGGCCTCCCCCAGGCCAGAATGAGGCCTGATAATAGATAGAGGCCGCCGAGGATGATCGCCACCAGGATCGCGACCGCGATTGTCGCCGGCCTTTGATAGAAAAAGTCAGAGTATTTGGAGAATATTCCCAAGTTGGTCATGGCAAAAAGAACCAAAGCGATATAATACTGGTTTCTCATCAGTGTCTGAGTAAGTCCTTCTGATAACCTTCTAACCCCTTCGGCCAGCAAAATGGGGATGAAGATGACCATAGATAGAAGCCTGATCATGCTTAATAGAGAAATATCCAGCCCCTTTCCGAAAAGGAAATCGACGAGCACAGGGAGAGTGAAAGGAACCAGGAGAGACGACAGGATAACCATGACGAGAACGACGGATGTGTTGGCTCCGAGAAGATTCGAGATGAAGGGCGCGACAACACCCGTGGATATCCCGCTCAATAGCAAGGCAGACAGAGCATATTCGGGCCATATTATTTTGAATAGGATAGCGATCGTCACTGGCAGGAGGATCATGCGTATGACCAGAAAAAGCGAGATTTCCCCGAGAGATTCTGCCAGGGTCTTCTTAATGTCGGCAAGGTGAAGAGGCAGAAAACTAAGAAATAGAAGGATCATCATGGAATAAAAAGGGACGGGTTGAAAAAAGGAGCTGAATCCAGGGAAAAAGATCCCCGTAAGAAGGGATGAATAGATCACCACTAAGAGAATCGCATCTCTTGCCCGAAACATCCTTTAACCCCCATCTTCTAAAAAATTCTCTAACTGAATATCACGGGACTTCAAAAAACATCAATCTATTTTTCGGGTTATATTCTCGCCGAGTGACCACCGAAACTTAGCTCAGTCCAAGCCGATCTATTAAACCGGGTGGTAGACTCAGGGGAAGTCGTCAGGGGAAAGAGTCCGAGATATCGAAGACGAACAGCATCGGCCCATATTTTGTTCTTTTGGGGTAAGACATAATCCCCGAAGAGTTGGTGGGGAAGATCCTCAAATTAAAGACCGTCTCGGGGGACAAGGGTAGGTTTTTTAATGAGAGGTGAAGTCTTAAAAAAAATTAAATGGTTTATATATGGGTTAGAAATAAAAATCAGCAAAATAAAAAAGGCCAACCGTAGTTGACCATTTTTATTGATTTATTTGGTGCCCCCGGCGAGACTTGAACTCACGGCCTACAGATTAGGAATCTGCCGCTCTATCCTACTGAGCTACGGGGGCTTGGAATAAAATATAATAGATTCGGGCAGAGAACTCAATAAGAATGTTGGGTTTTCAGATAGCCCACAAAACCGGCAATGCTGTTGGCCATAAAAAACTTTTCCTTTTCCTGGGCCGGGGCTTCTAATTGGTGAAAATATTTTAACATAGGATCTTCTTTCAGAAGAGCTTCCATCGACCGCTTCAACACGTCCTCGGGGTTGGATTTAAAGATCCCGGCAATGAGTTCCTTCCAGAAATAGAGCTGTTCCCGGTATAACTTAAGCATTTCCCGGCTGCTCGGATGGCTCCCGGCATGGCCGAAATAGATCGGCTGGTCTTTTAAGAGGAGCATCCGGTCTACGCTGCCCACGGCCTGTTCAAAGAAAAAGCGGGGCGGGGTAGGGGGCCGAAGATAAATTTTATCCCCAAGAGGCAGATAGATCCCGGCCGATTCTCCGGCGAACAAAAGATCCTGATAGCAAAAACTCAGATGAAAGGGGGCATGACCGGGAGTTTCCAGGATCGTCAGCCCCTCCATTGATAAGGCATCATGGGGGATAAGACGTTCCGGGGCCACCGGTTCAATAGGGCCGTAGGCAACGGCTTTTTCTTTCAAGGTAGATAGACTTCCTTCCCAGAGTTTAGAGGGATCAATCAAATGGGCCAGCCCTTTGCCATGGACAACGGCCCTGGCGGTAGGGAATCGTTCCAAAAAGGGGGCCAGGCCGCCGGCATGATCGATATGGAGATGGGTCAGCCAAACATAGTCGACCTGGTTGATCCCTCTGTGCACTAATTTGGATATCAACGAATCGATCGAAGCCTTTGGGCCCACATCGACTACAATAGTCGGATTGCCCCGGATAACCCAGGAGAGGACAAATTTTTCCCATCCGGGAATTTTTTGGGGGAGTTCGATATAAAAGGGGGTGATTGGCTGCATGGGTTATTCCTCGGAGTTCTGCGTCAACCGCCGGCTGGTTAAATTGATAAGGGCCCAAATGACATCCAAAGGCAGGTGTCGGCTGATACTGCTGTCGAAATTAATGCTGATCTGGGAAGGGAACTCCTCATCTTCGATATAAAGGATATACTCAACAGGGATCCGTGGCAGGACCTGGAGTTCAAAAGAGGCGTCTCCATGTCCGGTTTCCCGGCCTCCCAGGCCAAGACCGGACTGAAGAAACCCTTGGGGGTCCAGGCCGAATTTTTTTTCCAGGGGTTCCTTTAGCAGGGCATGGGGTCCGCGAAAAAAAAGTTCACCGCCGGGGAGTTCCCTTTCGCTGACCTTTTTCCCTTCCAGGGGTCTGTCCTGGGCCTTGAGTAAATAGACTAGAGAGAACCAGGTATTCCTGAAAACTTAAGGGTTTTTCAGGGCTGTCCATCCTTCGGATTAGGGTTGCTTCGGGGTGGCAGACAACCACCTGATTCAAAAAAAGGATTTGGTAACCACGGCCGGCCTGAAAAGAGACTAAGGCCCTTTGACAGACGTCGTCCGGGTCTAAAGCCGATAGTTCCTGCCAGTAGTGATCGGGGATGTGTTCGCTGTTTCTGAACCTTGAAACGGTGTTGGGATCGACAGGAGGCATAGGCGTCTACTGGGGGCGATTCTTCCAGTAAAATTCCAGATACTTGATCAGTTCCCGTTTCATTTCTTTTCGTTCCATTACCTGATGAATGCCGCGGATATCAAAAAAATAATCCAGGTGTTGATAAATCAGGCCGGATAATTGTTGGAGGGAATTGGAACGCACCAAACCCTCATCGACTTCAAATCCCCTGGATTTCATCACCCGGGGCCCGGTAAAGATGACTAAGGCGTTGGGTTCGGCCAGGATGATGTCTCCCAGGGAGGCATAGCTGGCAATGGCCCCGCCGGTTGAAGGGTCGCCCAAGATGGAGATGAAGGGCAGACCAACGCGTTTCAGACGGTGCACACAGGCGATGGTCTTGACCATTTGCATCAGGGCCAGTATGCCTTCATACAACCGGGCCCCTCCGGAACAGCACAAGCTGATAAAGGGAACTTTTTTTTCAATGGCCAAATCCACCGCCCGTTTAAATTTTTCCCCGAAGGCCACTCCCATGGAACCGCCGCCGAAGTAGAATTCGGAAACGGCCAGAATGACCGGCTGGCCGAATATCTGGGCTTCACCGGTGACTAAGGATTCTTTAAAGTGGGAGCGTTGTTTCTCCAAGAACTCCCGGTAATAGTTAGTGATCATTCCTTCGTCCAAGAGACTGCCTACAGCCAGATTCCGGTTTATTTCAAAAAAGCTGTCCTGGTCTGTTAAACAATCGATCCAGCCGCCGGCATCCAAAATATTCTGGCGGCCGCAAAAAGGACAGACCTGAAAATTTTTTAAATAGTCTTCAAGTTTGATCAGCCGGCCGCAGCCACCGGAAGGCTTGGGGCTCCTTTCCTGGCCGCATCGGATATACTCCTGATCGAGTTCCAGGGGGTCGCTGCTGGCGTAATCGTCAGAGATTTGGGTCAAACTGTCATAAGTGACCACCTGAATGTCCGGAGGCACCTTGTAAAAGAATTTTTTGATGGGTTTTTCTAAGAGTTGTTTTAATTCATGGAGTTTTCCATGGTGGCGGGGCAACCCATAGGCCAAGGCCCTTTTTTCCCGGTGTTCCAGGAGTTTTCTGATCTTGGTATGGAAAAGATCCCGGATGGATTTTTGAAGATAATTATCGATGGAGGCGGAAAATCCCTGGACATCTTTGATGTCTTCCGGGGCGGGAAGGACCTGATCAATGACCCCTAATTTTTTCAGGTCCGGGGCGGTCGGCTTGGAGATCAGAAGGGCCTCCCGGATTCGCGAGGGGTCTCGAAAGATGATCGAGGCCATCGATTCAGGAGGTGCCGTGGCATAGAGGGCGTCTTCGAACTGGCCCCGGCGGTCGGTTACCTGAAGGGCCAGGGCCCCTCCGCTTCCCCCTTCGCCGATAACTACCGAGATGGTCCGGATGGGGATGGTTAAAAATTCATAGATGAGATGACTGATAAAATAGGCTTGAAAACGTCGGGCCGAGGTCATGGAAATATCGGCCCCATAGGTATCGATCAGACACAGGATAACCAACTCATTGGGGTCCATGGACCGGGCCTGTTTCAATATTCCCAGTATTTGAGAATGTTCGTCGGCGGACAGCATGCCCAGGTTGAGACGCTTGGCATATTCGGGATTTCTCAATTTTTCGAGGGTCGGTTTTTCCTGGCCGATGATCAGGACCCGCTTGTCGAGATATTTGGCCTCGCCGCAGATCAAGGATTCTCCGGAGGGTGAAAAGGGTTTAAAATGGGTAAAGACGGCTTGAATGAGGTGGGATGATCGGGGGCGAAAGGGATTCCGCGTCCGACGTTTAAATATTTCGACAAGATCTTCTTCTTTCATTGAGCCGCCCCGGAGATGGATTTTTTATATAAAACATCATGCCCCGCGGGGAACCCGCGAAGCATGATGAAGGATTCAAGGGGTCCAGGGGGCGAGGATCCAAGTGAAAGGCGTTGAAATTAAAACCCTGGAATCCTCGAACCCTATTTTGATTTTAAGAATGATAGTAAAAACATCCCCGGCAAGTCAAGGATAAAGGAGACCCGCCCGCTATTATAAAATTTCCTTGCAAGATTTCCTGTTTTTGCATATTATTAGTCTCCATCCGGGAACTTCAAGATTTTCGGATAGAGTTTTCAGCAGCCAGCGATCAGGATTCAACCCAATCTATTAACGATAAAGGGTTTCACTGAAAGCTAAAAGCTGAGGGCTGACCGCTCCATATGGTGAGTGTAGCTCAGTTGGTTAGAGCACCAGGTTGTGGCCCTGGGGGCCGAGGGTTCAAGTCCCTTCACTCACCCCAAACACAAAATGAAAAAAATCACTCCGTTTCTTCTTGCCGTCCTCTTATTTACCATTTATTCCTGTGGCGGCGGCGGTGGATCTTCCTCCGGCGGCGGCGGTGGATCTTCCTCCGGTGACTTCAGTTATCTCAACCAGCATAATGCCCGATTCAATAACGGGGTTACTATTCGCTGGCAAACGCCTATTCAGGTCAATACCAATGGGATCCAGGGGGCAGAGGATTCCTTCCGGCAATGGGGCCTGCCGTTTACCTTCGTTAATTTCAATCCCGCCGAAGGGATTGTCTTGACCGTCGGAGACCCTGGGTCGGGAAATTGCGGTGTTACCTCTTCCCAATGGGTTCGTTCAAACGGCCGAATGATTTCGGCCAATATTGTCATTAATTCGGACCTGAGGGGTTGTGTCCAGACCATAACCCACGAAGCGGGCCATGCCATAGGTTTTGAAGACCATACTTCCGATGGGGGGTTGATGGATCCAAACGGCGGAAATGGTCAAATTACCGCGCCGGTTCGGAATATGATCAACCTGTTATATTCTCTCCCCATAGGGACCAATGTCAACCAGCTTCTTGCCCTCAGAAGTCAAAATCTCCTCCCGACCCTGACGAATAAACAGATCCCTGACGGAGGCGGAATTGTGACCCGAGTAATTCAATGAGAATCTCTCGCTTGTTGATGTGTTTGCTGCTGGCCTTGGGAATGGGAACCGATTGTCAGTCCATAATGAAACCTTCTTCCCAAATGGTCATGGGAATAGCCGATCTTCCCTGTGACGAAGTCTGGGAAGGCGTGCTCAGGGTTTTGAAAAATAATAAGATTCCTCTCTTAGTGATCAATAAAAAGGAAGGGACTATTGAAACGGGGCCGGTCCTTACCCTTCCGGTAAAAGGGGATTCTTTTCAAAGAATGGAAGAACAGTATCGAATCAGAATTAAATGTGTCGAACCCCTGGTCACCCAAATAACCTGCCAAATCAAGGTAAGAGGATTGACCGAAGATAATACCTGGATTGAGCTAAAAGAAGTCTCCAAGTATGAAAAGCGTTTCTTGGATACGCTGAAATTAACCAAGTAGGTAGCAGATTAACACGAAAATTAAAGTTCGGAGTTAAGAGTTCGGAGAACCCTATTTTCATATTTCGTGTCGCCCCACAGGGCATGAGGGTTTAATGCGAAAATGCGAATGTCGAATATCGAACATTGAATCTTGAATTATGAAGTTATCTTTATTCTTCCTTCGACATTCAGCATTCATTATTCGATATTCGACATTTTCATGTCTCGTGGAGCCATCTCCCTCGACCATTCCCAACCCCCTGGGTTTAGACTTTTTCAGCGCCAAAGGTATTTATGTCTGACCGGCTCCCCTTCCTGTTTCCTTCCGAAAGCTGGGAATCCCTCCGGAAGCTGGTTCAAAAAGAAATGAATTCCTCCTCCAGCAGCCATGGTTGGGACCATGTCAAACGGGTCTATGAAATGTGTCTCCACATCGGAAGAAAAGAAAAGGCGGATTTAATGGTTTTGAGTCTGGCGGCCTTGCTGCACGATATCGGCCGGAAAGAGGAACAGGAATCCAAAGGGAAGATCTGTCATGCCCGGTTGGGCGCCCAAAAGGCCGGAAAAATTTTATCCCAACTGGGAATCTCCGGACCGGTTAATAAAGAGGTCCTGGCCTGCATTCGCAGTCATCGCTTCCGGGGGAAACAGGTCCCCAAGTCCCTGGAGGCCAGGATTCTGTTTGACGCCGACAAATTGGATTCCATCGGGGCCGTGGGCGTCGGCCGGGCCTTCCTTTTTGCCGGAGAAGTCGGGGCCAGGCTGCACAACTCTCATAAAGACCTTTCTAAAACCGTTTCCTACAGCCGGGAAGATACGGCTTATCGGGAATTCCAGGTCAAGTTGATCAAGGTCAAAGACCGGTTGTTGACCCCGGCGGGAAAGGCCCTGGCTGAAGGCCGGCATCGCTTCATGGTCCGTTTTTTTAAAAGGTTGGACGCCGAATGGAAAGGGCTTAGGTAATCCAGCGGGTCAGGGACTTGAGGTCATCCCGAATGGATTTTAACTGGTTGATGGCCGCAGAGGGATCTGCATATCCCAAGGCTATTCCTAAGACTACCTGCTTTTCCTCCGGGATGTTCAAGTGTTCCTTTATTTCCTCTTCATAGGCCGTGATCAGCCCGATAGGGCAGGTGGCCAGTCCTTTGGACTCGGCGATCAAAAAGAAATAACCCAAGGCCATGCCCAGGTCGAGCAGACGCGCGGGTGGGAAGATCTGATCCAGACAGACCAGTATGGCCACCGGGGCATCGTAAAAACGGCAACTGCCTTCCGGAATAAAGGTGCTCAGGTCCAGGCCGCTCTCGTGGGCCAGGAGGTTCATGCCTGCAAAAAGTTCTCTCTGCCTTCCGATCCAGGGCTCGGGAAGGGGGCGGGAAGTGCCGGGGCCGCAGGAAACATTTTTCTCCTGGTGGGTCTTTAACAGTTTTTCCACCAGCCGCTTCCTCTCCTTTCCGGTGACGATGACAAATTCCCAGGGCTGGATATTGATGGCCGACGGGGCCTTCCCGGCCCAAGATAGAATTTCCCGGATTGATTCTTCAGAAACCGGATCGGGCAAAAAGACCCGGCAGCTCTTTCTTTCCTTTATCAAATCGAATATATCCATCACGATCCTCCTGACCAGAACGAGTCTTAAAATTTCTTTTTCCGAAGTATATTAACAATCAACCACAAACCCAAAATCCCGGAGACCAGATACCCGACCACCCCCAGGGCCGGAAAACCAAAGAGCAGGGGTTTGACGCCGGTAGTGATAATCATGGAAGACCCGACAATCAAAGCGGCTATGATGATCCCGAAGGTGACCCGGTTGCTGATCCTCTCCAGGGTGTTATTCAACACCGAAAGCCCGGTATGCTTAAAGGTAAAGGTCATGTCACCTTTGTCGATCTTCCGAAAGAAGGCCTTCAGCCTGGAAGGTAGGTCTTGTATCAGGTCATAAAGGTTCAGCCCCTGGGAGCGAAAATCCTGAGAAAGGGCTTTGACGGACCAGCGTTCCTTGACCAGTTCAACGATCAGGACACCGGCCTCTTCCATCAGGTTAAAATCAGGGGCCAGTTCCTTTCCCAACCCTTCCAGGGCCAGCATGGCCCGGCTCAAGAGGGCAAAGTCCGAACGGATCCGCAGACGATGTTCATTGAGCAGGTTCATCAGAGACAAGACCAATTCTCCGACCTGGATATCTTTCAGGGACAACCCATAATGGGAATCGATCAGGTCCAGCAGGTCCGTTTCCAGACGGTTGAGGTTCATATCGGAAGGGGCATCGGCGGTGAGATAGGGGATGAGGCGCAGAAGGGTATCGGTGTCCCTTTGGATTATGGCCTGGATCAACTCTATCAGCCGATGACGCATATCACGGGTAATTCGGCCGGTCATGCCCCAGTCCAAAAAACACAACCGTCCGTCTTCCATGACCAGGACATTGCCCTGATGGGGGTCGGCATGAAAAAATCCATGACGAAGCATCTGGTCCAGCATAATTTTAGCCCCGTTTCGGGCCAGTTGTTCCCGGTTAACAGTGGAATCATCCAACTGGTCGATGCGAATGCCTTCCACCAGTTCCATGGTCAGGACATAAGGAGTGGTATAGGTATCAAAGACTTCGGGAATCACCATCAGGTCCGGATAGGACAAAGTTTTACGGAAAATGACCATATTACGGGCTTCCCGGGTAAAATCCAATTCCCGGGTCAGGCTGAAGCGGAGCTCTTCAACCAGACCGGGGAAGTCGTATAACTGATAGGTGCGTAGCTCATTCAGCCTCTGGGCGATGTAGGTCAGGATATTTAAGTCGGCCCGAATCAAAGGGCGGATATCCGGTCTCTGGATCTTGACGGCCACAATTTTATTTTCTTTTCTTAAAAGGGCCCGATGGACCTGGGCCAAAGAGGCCGACCCCAAAGGGGTCCAGTCGAATTCTGAAAAGACGTCCTCCATGGGCCGGCCTAAGGCCTTTTCGAGAAGGGATTGAACGGCCGGTTGCGGGGCCGGCGGGACCTGGTCCTGCAATTTTTTGAGCTCCAGGACCAATAGACCGGGGACCAGGTCGGGGCGCATACTTAAGATCTGTCCGAACTTAATAAAGGTGGGGCCCAGCTCCTGGAAGACCAGGCGGATCCGTTCGTTGACCGTCAGGACGCCCTTGACGCGGCTGATCCGTTTCAGGATGAAGGATCCGGGCAGGTCCAGACGATGGATGACATCGTCAAAGCCATACTTTAAAAGGACCCAGATGATATGCCTGAAACGGTTCAGATTGCGGATGGATTTTATTTCCAACATTTATTTCCAACAGGTTTAAAATTTTTGAGGATCCTCTTTTGACCCGGGACGATTCAGGTCAAAAAAACTGTTCTTTCCTTTTCTACCGTTTTTTATTATAAATTTCAACAAGAAGATAGTTTGGTGATAGGTTGGCTGTCAGGAAAAGAGATAATGAATAAAATATTAAATGCAAGAAATCCGGAGGCTGAAAAATGGACAGAGATTATTTTGAAGATTACACCGTAGGGGAAAAACTGGTCTCACCGGGCAGAACGATCACGGAGACGGATCTCGTCCTGTTTTCCGCCTTTACCGGGGATTGGCATCCTTTGCATACCAACGTGGAGTACGCCAGGAATACCCCCTTCGGTGAGCGGATCGCCCACGGCATGTTGACCCTTTGTGTGGGCAGCGCCCTGGTTTTCCGCCTCGGGGCTTATGTGGCCCTGCCCAGGTCTTTCATCGCCTTCTATGGCATGGATCAGGTCCGTTTCACCGGGGCTGTCAAGGTCGGCGATACCATACACTGCGAAGTGGCGGTGACGGAACTCCAGGAAAAGGATGACCAGCGGGGTGTCATCGTAGCCCGGAATGCCATCAAAAATCAAAGGAACGAAGATGTTGTGGTCTATACCACCCGGGCCTTGGTGGGGCGAAGGCCCCGAGTCTGAAGGTCTTTAATCTAAGTTTTTGAAAGGAAACCAATATGAATGCCAATGATGTCGTTATTGTCAGTGCGGTGCGTACACCTTTTGGACGTTTTGACGGCGTCCTGAAAACGGTCTTGAGCATGGACCTGGGTGTCATGGTCTTGAAGGAAGTGATTCGACGGATCGATCTCGATCCGGGACAGGTGGACGAGATGGTTTACGGGACCTGCATTCCCGCGGAATATGCCATCTATACCAATGTGCCGGCCAGACAGATTACCCTTTTGGCCGGGTTTCCGGAAAATAATATTTCCCTGACCATCGACCGGGCCTGCTGTTCTTCCATGACGGCCCTGCGCCTGGGGTACCGGGCCATCAAATCGGGCGATGCCCAGGTCGTCATTGCCTCCGGTGCGGAAAACATGGCCAACGCCGGACTCATCGCCAGTGCGGCCAAGGTCCGCTGGGGTGTGCGCCTGGGGCCTGTGGAGCTGGAAGATGTCCTCTATGAACTCGGCTACGGCCGGAAAGGGTTTGCACCGGTGGCCACCGATGCCGGCCAGGTGGCCGTTGAATATGGGGTCACCAGAGAAATGCAGGATCAATGGGCCATCGGCAGCCACCAAAAGTATTTCCGGGCCTTTCAGGAGGGGAAATTGAAAGTCGGCGAAGAGCTGATGAAAATTGAAATTCCCCAGAAGAAGGCCCCCATCATCCTCGACCGTGATGAATCGCCCCGGGAAAATTTGAACTCCGAGAAATTGGCCGCCCTGAAGACCGTGTACGGCAGTCCCACCGTCACCGCCGGCAATGCCCCGGGCTTAAACTCGGGGGCCTCGGCCGTGGTCCTCATGAGCCGGCAGAAGGCCGAGTCCCTGGGTCTTAAGCCCATGGCCCAGATCATGGCCTGTGAGGCCGGCGCGGGGACGCCGAAGTACATGGCCTGCGTCCCGGCCCAGACCATCGAAAAGATGTTTGCCCGGACCGGTCACACCATCGACGACATGGATCTGATCGAGATCAACGAGGCCTTTGCCGCCGTGACTCTGGTTTCGCTCAAGGAATTGGCCAAGGGGGATCAGGGGAAATGGCAGGCCTTGCAGGACAAAACCAATGTCAACGGGGGCGCCGTGGCCATCGGCCATCCGGTGGGTGCCAGCGGCGCCCGGATCACCATGACCATGATGTACGAACTGATGAGGCGAGGCGGGGGTATGGGCGTAGCGGCCATCTGCGGAGGACTTTCCCAGGGAGAGGCCTTGCTGCTTAAGGTTTAGAAGCGAGGGGAAGACCGGGTCGGAATTCGCCCCCGTATTTCTCTGTAGTCCGGTTGTTTGGATGTTTTGGTTCATGATGGGTGGCCGGAATGCTCCGGAATACACCTACTCGAGGTTGACTTGAAGGCTCATTTTTGGGGGTAAAAAGATCCGGTTTAAGCCCCTTTCGGGGCTCATCGGGTTTTCCCTTTAGGCCGTAAAGGTATACTGTGTACCGGCGGTATTAATATTAAATTCTCCCGGCATCTCCCTGGCAAAGGCCATAATGGCCTCGAAGCCGGTGCAATGGGTCGGGACGACATAATCGGGTTTCATGGCTTTGATGTCAGAGACCGTCCTTTGAATGATCTCCGGTTTGGCATTGATCAGGTGGAATCCGCCCAGGACCGCGTGGATCTTTTGGATGCCGGCGCATTTCTGCGACTGTTTGACCGTATTGACAATGCCGGCATGGGCACAGCCGGAAAGGACCACCAGCCCTTTCCCTTTCAGGTTGAAAGAAAAAGGCCTGCTCACCCCGAAAATCATCGGGCTCGGGCTTTTCTCCCCGTTTAATGAGAAGACTGGGCGGCACCTTTTCGTAAGCCGTGACCCGATCGATGTTCCCAGTGAAGAAGGCCCCCGGAATGATCTGGGTGAGGGTTTTCACTTCCACCACTTGCATTCCCAAGGTTTCAATATCTTCTTTCTTCAATTGGCCGATGTCCATGGCCTCATTGGTCCCGGGGCGCAGAGAATATCTCCGGTAAAAGGCCTCATCGCCCACGTAAAAGGGGGTTCCTTTGGCGATCCGGGCCTGGTTTTGCTTCAGGATCTCCGACAGCGGCCATAAAGTGATCGAAGTGTCCATGGCTCAGGCCAAAGGCCTTGGCACTTCCCAGGTCGAGACCCAGCAATCCAATGTTATTCATTACCCCATGGGGGTCAAGCCCGTAATCGAACATACAGGCGCTGGTCTTTCCGTCCACCACCGTCTCGATAAAATAGGCCAGGCCGTGTTCCGCATGGATTGATTTGCCCGGCGTCACCCGGTAGCGCTTACTGATTTTGCTGTCCGGCCGCAGGGTATCGAAATAATTGTCCGTCAGCACCCAAATGGTTAGTTTGTCGACTTCAGTAATTTTGGTTGTTTCTTGTGCCATCAGGCCTCCTTTGGTCCCTTCGCCGGTCGCGAGCAGCGCACCCGCGGCCATGGAAAATTTTAAAAAATCCCTACGCCCCATTTCCGTGGTCATAATAGGCCTCCTGTATTCATACATTCCTGATTACCTGACGGATTAATCGTTATCCACAACGGAATATGGCACAAGAAATTTATTTAGTCAAGGACGCTTTCAAAGGTTTTTATGAATGGAGATAAAACCCCGCGGAGACCTTTTTAGAGGAAAGCGACGGTTTGATCGTTGGGGATTTCAAACCGGTAACGACAGCGGGGGTTGGGACAAATGATATGATCGTCTACCCTCACCAGATAGTCACGGGCTTTGGCGAATTTGGCCCGGTCGAGGTCGCCGGCCCCGGCGGGAAGGCTCTTCTTCTTGGTGCGTTTCAGCCAGCGAACCGGAAATTCGGATGACTGGCGGCATTTGGGACAGGTGTAAGGGGTCTTCTTCGTAACGGGGGATTCGGTATAAAAATTTCTTTCATCCATGATAATCTCCTAAAATGTCATTACCCCTATTTTGTAAGAATTTGCATTTTGGACGCAGATGAACGCAGATTTTCAAGATTTTCGATATAAAGAGCTAATAGAATAATTATCTGCGAATATCGGCGAAAATCTGCGTCCTAATTTAAAGGTTTCATGGCCCGACAACAGCATAAGCGCTGCTGATGACGACGGCCCGCTCGGTGCGGGCCTGGATGATAAAGCGTTCGTCCTGGTCTGGCCACCCTTCGACGGTCAGGGTATCGCCCGGAAAGACCACATCGGAGAAGCGGGCCTTGAATTCCTTGAAGCGCCCCAAATCTCCATGACAAAGGCCGTATAAGATAGCCCGGGTGGCGTAACCATAGGTGCATAAACCGTGCAAAATGGGCCGGGGGAAGCCTCCGCGTTTGGCATATTCCGGATCTATGTGCAGGGTGTTCAGGTCTCCGCTCAACCGATACAAGGCCGCCTGATTCTCCGGGATTTTATAGGAAA
Organism: uncultured delta proteobacterium; assembly: GCA_963821645.1. Classification (GTDB taxonomy): domain Bacteria; phylum Desulfobacterota; class RBG-13-43-22; order RBG-13-43-22; family RBG-13-43-22; genus RBG-13-43-22. Next base: position 24,608 of record CAWGEQ010000002.1, read on the forward strand.
TGCTGAAGCTGGGCTCGATCCCCGCAGGAGGGTTCAAAGGCGCCGACTTGTGGCCCGTGTCTCCACCGAAGCCACCGGCGCCGACATGAAAGGCGACATGCTCGATGTCGAAGAGGTGCGTCCCGTCTTCGGTGTGGCCTTGTGACAGGAAGCGGATAACCGCGGCCTTGCCCTTGTCGAAGACGTCGGCCACCCGGCCGGTGGAGATAATCTTCCCTTGAGCGGGGATGGGATGATGAAGGCGGATCATCTGTTCCCCGTGCAGAAAGCGGTTTCCTTCCACCTGCTTGGCGAAACGGCCGATCAACCAGCGCTCGGCCATGACCGCGAAGCTGGGGAAGACCTTCAGGCCCCCGGGGACATTTTCATAGATAAAAGGAAGCTCATCGATCCGGGCGCCGATGCCCAGGGCATAGAGGACCGCGTCCTTCCAGGTGTATTGAACCTCGCAGGTCATCGGTTCCCTGCTAACGGTACTCCAATCCAATTCCTTCATCTTGTATCCTTAACTAAGCATTCATGTTCCTTTGGGGCGCCATGAAGCATGAAAATAGGGTTCTCCGAACTCCGAACTCTTAACTCCGAACTTTATTTTCGTATTATTGTGGCACTTCATTATCACAAAAAACCTTCATTCATCATGACCGCATTCTCTATTTAATAAAGGGCCCGAAGGTCAGGATTATAGATGGTTAAAAGGACCGGGGTCAAGGAGAAAAAGGCGGCGAAAAGGACATTTTTTTCTTGACATTACAGAGGGGCCTCCCTATGAATAAAAGCTTGATTATTAACAAAAATAAAAGGAGGAACAAAATGAAATCGATTGGCAAGTGTGGTTTGGGAATTTTGATTCTGGTCTTTATCTTTTCCTTTTTGTTAGTGACGGTCCTTAGCCCATCCAGGGCCATGGCGGCCAATGCCGCCTTTGACGTCAAAAAGATGGGCGACATGTCCGACTTCGATCCCAATAGCCCGGCCATGATTCCCACGGGAGACACCATCAAGATCGCCGTTGTGGCCTCCTTCTCAGGCCCGGCCGCTAAAGTGGGGGAGATCTACTATGCCTGTGTCCTCTGGGCGGCCCATGACATCAACAAGCGGGGCGGTCTGCTGGTGGACGGCAAGAAAAAGCTGGTCCAGGTCATCAAGGCCGATCACATGTCCAAACCGGATCAATGCAAAAAAATTTGTGAGCGCATGGCCCTGCAGGAAAAGGTGAATGTCATGTGGGGGACCGACGGCAGCAACATGATGAAGATCATCAACGAGGTGGCCAATAAATATAAGATCATTACCATAGACACGGCCGCCTTGTCCGATGAACTCTATGATGCCACCAACTTCACCCGGTATTCTTTCATGACCTCCTTTTCCACCAGCGTCATCGGCAAAGGGTTGGCCTATTATTACGGGCAAGTGCGGAAAAAGGAAAAAAAGTTTTACATCCTCTGCCAGGATTATATGTTCGGGCACGCCATGGCCGATGGGTTTAAAGAGGGCCTGAGAGAATACTATCCGGGGGCCCAGATCGTCGGCGAAGATTACCATAAGCTGTTCCTAACCGACTTCGCCCCTTACCTGACCAAGATCAAGGCCTCCGGGGCCGAGGTGATTTACACGGGGGACTGGATTCCGGATGCGGCCAACTTGGTCAAGCAGGCCAGGCAGATGGGTGTCATACTGCCCTTTGCCCACATTTTTCTCAATGATTCTCCTTTCCTGATAGAGACCGGCGTTGAGGGTACCAAGGGGTTGATCGAGCTCAGCCAGTTTACCTCAACCAGCCCCTTTTTCAAAACCCCGGAGCAGATCAAATTCCATAAGACCTGGAATAACCTGTGGAAGACCAAATGGAAGGCCCCCTATAATACCATAACCTATCAATATCCTATTGAAACCCTTGGTGCCTATACCATGCAGACCTACTGGCTCCTGAGCGTCATCGAGCGGGCTGGCAGCCTGGACCCCGAGAAGATCATCAAGCTCTGGGAAGGGGATACCTATCAGGACGTCATGGGGACGGTCATGAAGATGCGACCCTGCGACCACAAGGTCATTCAGGATTATTATGTCTCTGAATATGTACCGCCGGCCCAGCAGAAGGTCTCCATGAATATCCCTCCTTATTACTGGCTTAAGGATGCTTCCTTTGTAGGTCCCACCGTTGCGATTCCAGCGGCCAAGGTCCTGCCCATAATGGATCAGAAGCTGGATCGCTGCAAGGGGAAGAGCCCGGCGGGGGAATAAAAGTAATCAGCAATTAGCTGTCAGCTTTCAAGGGAACCCTTTTAAAAAATAGTTTGTGCTGACTGCTGACAGATGTACGCTCCATCCGGAAACCCGAAGGTTCCGGATGGAGCGTGGTTAGTTGAATTTTTTGTTCCCCAAAGCGGCTGCAAAGGGGTTGTTGGTGAAGGTGCTTTGGGGTTTCTTATTTTTTTCCGGCCTCTTTTCTTCCCTTTTTTTCTCCTGACCTTTTGAAACCTCCTTTGACTGAGAGCGGCCACCTTTCATGGAAAGGGAAATCCGTTTTCTGGCCAGATCCACGTCCAGCACTGTCACCGACACGGGTTGATGGACCTTGACGACATCGGTGGGATTTTTTACATACCGGTCGGAAAGTTCACTGATATGGACCAGCCCGTCCTGGTGGACCCCGATATCGACAAAGACGCCGAAGGCCGTGATGTTGGTGACGATGCCGGGGAGCTTCATGCCGGGTTTTACATCTTCTATCTTTTCAATTCCCTCGGTGAAGTGGAAGGCCTCGAACTGCTCCCGGGGATCGCGGCCGGGCTTGGAGAGCTCCGCCATGATATCCTTAAGCGTCGGCAGGCCCACCTTTTCGGAGACATAGTTCAAAAGATCGATTTTTTTCCGGAGCAGCTCATCGCCTATCAGATCCAGGACTGAGCAGCCCAGGTCCCTGGCCATGGCATCGACAATGGGGTAGCTTTCCGGATGGACGGCGCTGCCGTCCAGGGGATTTTCTCCATCCCGGATGCGCAGAAAACCGGCGGCCTGTTCAAAGGCCTTGGGTCCCAAACGGGGCACCTGCTTCAATCCTTCCCTGGATCGGTACGGACCGTGATCATTGCGGTATTCCACGATCCCCTTGGCCAACTGGGGTCCCAATCCCGAGACATAAGCCAGCAGTTGTTTGCTGGCCGTATTGACTTCCACGCCGACCCGATTCACCGAACTGATCACCACATCGTCAAGACTCATTTTCAAATCTCCCTGGTCCACATCGTGCTGGTATTGCCCGACACCGATGGCCTTGGGATCGATCTTGACCAATTCGGCCAAGGGGTCCATCAATCTCCGGCCGATGGAGATCGATCCCCGAACAGTCACATCCTGGTCCGGAAATTCCTCCCGGGCCGCTTCGGAGGCCGAATAAACCGAGGCCCCGCTCTCATTGACCATGACTACCTGAATGGTCTTGGAAAGGTCGAGACTGCGGATGAAGGTCTCGGTCTCCCGGCCGGCCGTCCCGTTCCCTATGGCAATGGCCTCAATATGGAGCCGTTCGCACAGGCCGATGATTTTTGAGCCGGCCTCGGCAATGCCTTTTTCAGAAAGTAGAAAGATCGTTTCATGATGCAGGAGCTTGCCTTGACGGTCAAGACAGACCACCTTACATCCGGTCCGAAAGCCGGGATCGATGGCCAGGACATTTTTTTGACCCAGGGGCGGGGCCAGAAGCAGTTGCCGGAGGTTTTCGGCAAAAACCCTTATGGCCTCTTCGTCGGCCCGCTTTTTGGTGGCTAATCGGAACTCGGTTTCCATGGAAGGAGAGAGCAGTCTTTTGTAGCTGTCGCGCACGGCCGCTTTGACCTGTTCGGAGGCCGGGCCTTCTCCCTTGACAAAAAGGCCGTCAAGAATATCAACGGCTTCCTCTTCAGGGGGCAAGACCCGCATGATAAGAAAACCTTCCTTTTCTCCCCGCCGCATGGCCAGGATTCGGTGGGATGGGGCCTTGGTCGCCTCTTCTTCCCACTCAAAGTAATCTTTGTACTTGATCCCTTCCGACTCTTTATCCGGAATGACTTTGGTCCTGAAAACAGCTTTGGAGGCATAGAAATCCCGCATCCGGGCGCGGGCGGTCTGGTCTTCATTGACCCATTCGGCGATGATGTCCCGGCCCCCGGACAGGGCCTCTTCGGCATTTTCCACCCCCTTTTCAGGATCGACAAAGGCCGCGGCCGCGGCTAAAGGATCTGTCTCTCCCTGGGCATAAAGCAAATGGGCCAGCGGCTCCAAGCCCTTTTCCTTGGCGATGGTCGCCCTAGTCCGTCGTTTGGGACGGTAGGGCAGGTAGATATCTTCCAGGGCGACCATGGCCTCCGCGGCCAGGATTTTATCCTTTAAATCATCGGTAAGCAATCCGCGTTCTTCCAAAGATTTGAGGATGGCCTCACGGCGTTTATCCAATTCCTGGAGTTGGGTCATGCGGTCGCGAACCGCCGTTACGGCCACTTCGTCCAAAGAACCCGTGGCTTCTTTTCGATACCGGGCGATAAAAGGAACCGTAGCCCCTTCGTTCAGCAAGTCGGCGGCGGCCTGGACCTGCTGGGGGGTAAGGTTTAATTCCCGGGCAATTTTTAACAAATGTGTTTGGTCCATAAACTTCCTCTCAATGTTATTCCTCAAAGGGACCATCGGGGTTGGGAAGGATTTATATGAAGACCCTTGAAATGTCAAGGGCAAGATCTTGTGCAGCCTTCTACGGCGGGCTGTGGGGATTTATGTCCTGTTACCAAAATACGTTCCTCCAAACGGCAAAATACAGTCTATGCCCTATTTTCAATAGCCAAGTGTTTCTATAAAATCAGATAAAAAGGATAGTAGTCCGGGGGCAACTATGATTTCCCGAACCTTTTCTTTGATAGTATCGAAAAAATCGTCACCCAATGAAGCCTTTCCCGGATTGATTAAAACTTTGGGACCGGGTCAGGATGAATGATAATTGTCTATCTAACAAGGCATAGCTGAATGAAAAGGGACCCTTTTGATCAAAAATTAGAGATGTCCGGCCAGGGACTGAAAGAACTTAGAAGCCTCTCCCGTTCATATTCCGAGCCTATATTGAACAAGGTCCTTAATGAATTCTCGACTATCGTGGAAGAGCTGCACGTGGCCGGGGAAGAAATCCGACAGCAAAATGAAGAATTATTGGCCACCCGCAAAGATTTGGAAACCGAGCGACATCGCTATGCAGATTTATTCGAGTTTGCTCCGGACGGCTATTTTGTCATGACCCCCCAGGGAGTTATTCAAGAGGCCAACCAGGCAGCGACGGTCTTGTTTTCCGCGTCTCAATCCAATCTGAAAGGCAAGCCCTTTACGATTTTTGTAGAAAAAGATGAACTGAAAAAGTTCCGGATTTTTTTGAATCAAGCGATCCGAATGGATGGGGTCTTAAGTTGGGAAGGGTTTTTGAAGCCCAAAAAAGGGGCGGCCTTCCCGGCCATGGTCAGTCTGGTCGCGGCCGGAAATCAACGGAAGGATGTTACGGGTTTGCGCTGTCTGGTGAGGAATATTACACCCCAAAAGAAAATCGAAGAGAACCTTCAAAGAGCCCGGAACGAGCTCGAAGAACGGGTTAAAGAAAGGACCGCCGATTTAATTAAGATCAATAAACGTCTGCAGCATGAGATAAATGAACGGATGCGGGCTGAGAAGTCCTTACGGGAGTCTGAAAAACGCCTTCGGTATCTTTCCTCTCATGTTCTGAATGTACAAGAAAATGAAAGAAAACGGGTCTCCCAAGAACTCCATGACAGTATCGGCCAATATTTCAGTGCCGTTAAATACAGGGTGGAAGATGCTATCCAAAGGCTTGACCGGGAAAGTGTCGGGAAGATTAAGGGAATCCTGAAGGGAATTATTCCGATTATTCAGGAGGGCGTGGGAGAAGTCCGGAAAATCTGCTCGGAATTGCGGCCTCTTTCCCTGGATAACTTAGGAATCTCGGCTACTATTTCCTGGGTTTGCCGTGAATTCCAAAAGAATTTTCCCGGCATTCGCTGTGACCATGAAACCTTCGTCGAAGAAACCGAGATACCGGAGTCGTTGAAGACCGTAATCTATCGGATTATTCAGGAGGCCTTGAGCAACGTTGCCAAGCACAGCGGAGCGGATTCGACCTCCTTGGCTCTCCGTAGGACCGGGGACCGATTGGTTTTGGAAATCAAAGATAACGGACAGGGATTTGATCCAGAGAAAGCCTATTCCATTGTCGCGTTCGGCCGGGGCTTAGGCCTGACCGGTATGAAGGAAAGGGCCAACCTTTCGGGTGGAAATTTGATCATTAACTCCCGTCCAGGAGCAGGGACCGAGATACGAGCGGAGTGGAAAATTTCCACCTGACCATTCATATTGTAGGGCAAGGGAGTTTATTTGGAGATAAGTCCTTTTTCCAAGGCAAAAGTGGTCAAGGCCGAGGTACTGTGAAGGTTTAATTTGCTCATAAGGTTGGAGCGATGTTTTTCCACGGTTTTGGGGCTGATGCATAAGAAGTCGGCTATTTGTTTGTTTTTATAACCTTCACCGATTAGTTTGAGGATTCCTCTCTCCCGCTGGGTGAGCGTCTCCCAGGAGGATTTGGTTTTTAGAGTCTCCTTTCCTTCCAGATATCCTTCAATGACCAGCTTTGATATTCCCGGGCTAAGATAACGTTTCCCGTTGAGGACACTTTTTATGGCGACGATCAAATCGCCATGAGTGGAATCTTTTAAGATATAGCCGTCTGCCCCGGCCTTCAGGGTGGCCAAGACGTATTCTTCCGTTTTGTGAACCGTCAAGGCAATGATTTTCGTCGAGGACTGCCGTTTCTTGATTTCCCTGATGGACTCGATTCCGTCCATTCTGGGCATGGAAAGGTCTATCAAGAGCAGATCAGGGGAGAATTTCTCTATTCCGGAAATAGCCTCCAAACCGTCCGAGGCTTCTCCGACAATTTCAAAATCCGGGTTTCCAGACAAAAGGACCTTTAATCCCTCTCTCAGGATGGTATGGTCTTCGGCAATGAATATTCGCTTTTTGTCCCCCATGTGCCTCGCTCCTCGTTATTAAAATACATCCGATTAAAGGGCAATATACACTATTGGCCTTATTTATTATAATAATTTTATCGTAGAATTTTAAAGAAAATATATACTCTAAAAAAAATTTCCTGGCAAAAGAAATCTTTTCGAGGCGGGGATGATTATTTATTAAGGTTTTTTTAGGAGAAAGGCCTGGAAATTTGAAAA
>CAWGEQ010000003.1:0-15912 GCA_963821645.1 uncultured delta proteobacterium
AAGGGTTTTAATCTCCATTAGCCTCTTAGCCTCCCGTCTCCCCGATTGGTTTCCGGGAAAATATAACAAGTCTTGGAATAGTCTTGACAAGTAACCACCCCCACCTCTAACCACCCTCATCAAGGGGGAGGAAGTTAATTTGGTTCCTCCTTTCCCGGTAAGTGAGGGTGAGGGGGCGAGGGTTGCCAATGGGCGATGGAACCAAAGAAAAAGAGGAATGGATTATAAGGGTTTTCGGCAGACGATCTGGGCCATGGCCCTTTGGGGGTTTTCTAAAAGGCCCTCAAAATAATGGATCACCTGCCAATCCTTGAACCAGCCGGATAGCTCGCCGGGCTTGAGCAGAAAATCGGGATTATGAGGAGAACCATAGCTGGGTTGTTCGACGGTGAAGGTTTCATAGATGATCAGTCCTCCCTTTTTGACCCCCTTTCTTAAGCAGGGAATCAGCGGGCGGTGAAGGTAACGAAAGACCAGAATGGCCCGGAATTGTTCTTCCTTAAAGGGATTGCCCCCGGTTTCAAGATCAATCTCCCAGAAGCTTACTTCAAGCCCCTTTTCCCTTGGCAGTGCTTTTAGCCGATTCCAGCGCATCTTCGCTTCGATCGGCCAGGATGACCGGAAGGCCCAAGCCGGCCAGGAAAAGTCCATTTTGCCCTTCACCACAGGCCAGGTCGAGGATAGGACCTTCGAGGTCTGCTGCCGTAAGAAGAGAAGCATAGCGTATCAGCAAGGGATTAGGGGGCATAAATATAACACCAAAACAAGGTTCGAGGATTCGAGGGTTCAGGGGGTGCAAGGGTTTTACCTTCCATGCATTCCATGAATCCATTTTCAATTGTTGATGATGCCTCTAAGAGGCGTGAGGCCTTAATAGCCTTAACAGATAAACCAGCATATCTTCCCTTTCGGATTGACTTGAGCTGCCGGGTAGCAGTAACGGCCGGCATCGGATTCATGGAGGATTGCCTTTATGACCTCCTTTTTCTCGGCCACTGAGACCAGGAAGAGCACACCGTCGGCTTGATTGATTAACGGCAAGGTCATCGTAATCCGCGGGAATTCCGGCGCCAGTCCCGGTTTAGGGACATAGGCGGTCAGGTGTTCCTTTTCCATCAGGGCGGGATCGCCGGGAAACAAAGAAGCGGTGTGCCCGTCTTTTCCAACACCGAGCAGGATAAGATCAAAAGAAGGAATTGCTTTTATTTCAACATCGGGATTTACGAGACTTCTTTTCCTGTCAGGCTGTCGAAAGAATGCCCGGATTTCCTTTTCATATTCCAAAGCTATTTCCGGGCCGGTTCCTCTTTCGACGGGAATCCGGTGAACATTTGTTTCAGGCAAAGGAATTTTAGAAAGCAAACTCCGATAGGCCAGGCCGTAATTGCTGTCAGGGTGATCGGGAGGGACACAGCGCTCGTCCCCCCAAAAGAAGTGGATGTGAGGCCAGGGCATTTCCTGCGCAAATGGCGCCAGCGAAAGGAGTTCATAGAGACGACGCGGTGTGTTTCCCCCGGAAAGAACCAGGGTGAAAAGGCCCTTTTCGGCCACACACTTATTAGCTGTTTGAAAGATAAAATGGGCTGCTTCCAGGCTTAAGGCTTCCGGGTCAGGGAAATATCTTATCTCGGGTTTCATATTAAATCCTCATGCCCATGGGGGTACCACGAAATATGAAAATGTCCCGTAGGGACGGGTTTAAAACCCGCCTCTACAGAGTCATTTTTTTATTATTTTGTTTTCTCGGTCGTGACATTTAGTTTATTCTTTGATAAGGTAAATAAGTCTAAAGGGATTTTTCCATTGACTTATGGTCAGGCAAGATTCGCCTATGATGACGGTTAAAAATAAAAAGGCCTCGACACGTCTCGGTGAACCAGGGCCAGACCTGTCCGAATTTGAATGATATACTCCTTTTTTAAACGATTCTGGGAAGAAGAAATTTAGCGGGTCAATTTAAAAAATTTGAAGAGGTGATTTTATGTCGGAAAAAAAGGGAAACGATTTGAACATAGAAGCCAAACTAAAAGAACTGGGCCTGGTGCTGCCGGAACCGGTCAAGGCCCCGCCGGGGGTGATCCTTCCCTTTTCCTGGGTCAGAGTGCGCGGCACCCGGGTTTTTATTTCCGGACACCCGCCTTTAAATCCCGACGGTTCCTTAGCCAAGCCTTTGGGCAAGGTGGGGGCCGAGGTTTCTCTCGAGGAAGGCTACCAGGCGGCCAGACTTACGGCCCTGGCTATCCTGGGCAATCTAAAACGCACCCTGGGGGATCTGGACCGGATCAGCGCCTGGTTGCGAGTCTTCGGCATGGTCAACGCGGCCCCGGGTTTTAATCAAATGCCTTCGGTGATTAATGGTTTCTCGGATTTGATTTTCGAATTGTATGGAAAAGAAAGAGGGGATCACGCCCGCTCGGCCGTAGGCCTGGCCGAGCTGCCCTTTAACATTCCGGTGGAGATTGAAGCCGAGGTGGAGATTGGCGTATAGCGATTATGGCCTGATGTGAGAGAACAAGGCAAGTTTTGCCGGTCATGGATGAGGAGGCTTTGATGTTGGTAAAAAGAGACGGGATACGAATCTACTATTATATTCATGGGCAGGGGGAACCTTTGATCCTTATCCGGGGGTTTGCCTCGGCGGGGTCCATGTGGTATACCCAGGTTCCCCAGTTGAGCGAACATTTCAAGGTGATCACTTTTGACAATCGGGACACCGGCAGCAGCGACCGGGTGGCAGCCCCTTATACCATCGCCGATATGGCCGGGGACCTGATCGCCCTGATTGAGCACTTAGGCTTGGGGCCGGTTCATTTGTTGGGCATTTCCATGGGGGGCATGATCGCCCAGCAAACGGCCCTTTCCAGGCCCGACCTGGTCAAAACGCTGATCCTGGGTTGTACGACCTGTAATGCCGCGCGGGGGACCTCAACCGACCCCAAAGTCCTGGAGCTGTTTGCCACCCTGCCGGAACTCTCGGATGAAGAAAATGTGCGCCGTTCCCTGCCGGTTTTCTTTTCTCCGGAGACCTTGAGCCATCGCCCTGACGCCATCAATAAATTCGTTCAAAAAAGTCTGGATCAACGTCCTCCGCTGGAAACCTTTGTCCGCCACCGACAGGCCATGCGGGGCTTCAAAGTCTGCGATCAACTCCCTCAAATTTCCATCCCCACCCTCATTCAGCACGGCAGGGCGGATCTTTTGCTGCCGGTCATCGATGCCGAAGAGCTAAAAGAGTGGATTCCCCAGGCCCGGCTTAAGATCTATGAGGGCTTGGGGCATTTATTCTTCATGGAGGACCCGGAACGCTTTAATGAAGATGTGATTCAATTTATTGGACGGTGATGATCACTATTTCCGGGGTGCTTCCGATGCGCATCGGCGGTCCCCAGGTGCCGGCCCCGCTGGTGGTATAAATAAAAAAATCTCCGATTTGATGAAGGCCGTGATCATACTCCTTAAAGATGAGGTGGGTAAAAATTTTCATGGGCCACATCTGTCCGTTATGGGTATGTCCGGAAAGTTGTAAGGAAACAGGATATTGCCTGATCAGATCAATATGGGAAGGTTGATGCCAGAGGAGGATGCTCGGTTTCGTCCGGTCGATCTTTTCCAGAATCGGTTTCAGATTCTTCCTCTGTCCTCGCGGAGGATAATCAATGCCGACAACCTGGAGCCCATTGAGATCGACAATTTCATCCCTTAATAATTTAATCTTGGTCTTCTCAATGGCCTTAACAACCTTATCGATCCCCAAATACGTTTCGTGATTACCGGTGATATAAAAGATGGGGGCCTTAATTTGTTCAAACGGTTCGATTAATTTGGACAGATTCTCGCCGCTGCCGTCTAAGATATCACCGGTCAAGAAAACCCAGTCCACCTTTTCTTCATTGACTAGCCTGGTAATTTTCCGGGCCAGGTTTTCTCCATTGATGATGCCCAGATGGGTATCCGATATTTGAGCGATTTTTTTGCCCTGCCAGGCTTGGGGGATGTTTTTGATAGGGATGGTAAGAAAGGTTTTTTTGATTTGGGTGGCATGATAAAGGCCGTATAGGGTGACCAGGGCGGTCAGGACCAAAAGACAAGCACCGAGGAACTTGAGATCGATTCGGAGGGAAAATAATTTGAGAAAGGTGACTAATAAAAGCCCGGCCCCGAAAATAAGCAATAAATTAATCAGGATTCCCAGCCAGAGGGCTGAACCGTAATAGAACCAGCTTATAAATCCATGGTTCCTGGTATGGAGCCAGATAAAGGCAATGATAAAACTCAGGGAAAGGATAAATAAAGAGGCCCCTAATCTGAATCGGGCAGCTCCGCCCCGAAGGCTGAAAAATTTAACCAGGAGCAGGAAAAGAAGGGTATGAAGGCCATAATAAATAAGCAGGGCCAAGGATATGAAGATTAAAATTTGATGTCGCATGAGTTCCGACGGGGTCCTTCCTGACCCCGGCTGGTCAAGGTCGGAGAGATCCTTAACACCTTTCCTGGGCCGTCGAGCCCGGACCGGCTAAAGGTCTGAAACATTTCTTGCCGGCGCCGCAAATGGGACATTTCCAATCATCGGGCAGGTCGGCAAAACAAGTCCCTTTGGCGATCTTTCCCTTTTTATCGCCTCTATCCGGGTCATAAATGTAGCCGCAATTTATCGACTGGCATTGAAACATTTCTTCGGCCTTGGACAAAACAGCCTCCTTTTAAAAAACAGGTGAACGGTATAAGGTGTAAGGTATAAGGTTTTTCATACTTGAAACTTTATTTTGGACTACGGGCTTAGGCGTCCGCTTGAAGGAGGGACACCGACGAGCCAATCGAAAATGGGTTTTTCCCAACCTTGAACCCTGTACCTTGAGCCTTGGACCGTATTTCTAATCCACTCTGGAAAAGGCCTTGGCCTTGGCACCACACACCGGACAGGTTTCCGGCGCCTCATTTTCACAGGTGTAACCGCACACCGAACAGACATAATAATCGGCCGGTGGCAAATTTCCCAGATTATCGAGGCTTTTTTGATACAAACCGGCATGGACCTCTTCTACGGCATTGGCGTAGGAAAAAGTGCGTTCGGCCGCCTTATGGCCTTCTTCCTTGGCGGCCTCGATCATGGCCGGATACATTTTTTTGAATTCATGGATCTCTCCGGAGAGGGATTCTTTCAGGTTTTCGGCTGTCTTCCTGATCCCTCCCAGGGCACGCAAATGGGCGTGGGCGTGAACGGTTTCGGCCTCGGCCACGGCCCTGAAGAGTTTCGCGGCTTGGGGATACCCCTCCTGATCGGCCTGTTTGGCAAAGGCCAGATATTTACGATTGGCTTGAGATTCGCCGGCAAAGGCTTCCTTTAAATTTTGTTCGGTTTTACTCATGCGTTTCCTCCTGTAAAATTTATTTTCCTGCCTGGCCAGGGTAAAACCCGGTTCCATTTTTTTATGTTTTATTGATCCTACAGCCACAAGGTAAAGCAGACGGTTGGTTTCGTCAAGGTCTAATAGTTCGCCGGCCTCCTGATCATAGAAGGCTCCGATCCCACAGCAGCCTAAACCCAGTGCCGAACTCATCAAGTACAGGCGTTCTCCCAATCGGCCTGCGGACATCATGGCATATCGATACCCGCGCGGGCCTTGATCATGATCCAAAGAATCCAGGTTGGTTAAAAAAAGGACATGAAGATCCGGCCTGGGCCAGCCACATTTGATCAAGACAGATTCGGGCCATCGGACTTTAAAAAGAATCCTGTCTTTAACCAGACCCAGTTGAAGGTCTTTCGGTCTAACAGATAGAAGCCTGGACTAAATCCCTTCCGCATGACCGATCAATAGTCCTATAGCCAGAGAGGACATGGCCCTTCCGGGACCTCCTGGGTGCCGGGGATGTCCGCAGACAGACCTTCGATGATGGATCGAAAGGCCAGGGAGGAAATGGGCTCCCTGATAAAATTTCGTTTTGAGCGACGGCTCAGAACAACATCCGGATAATCCATTTTTTCCGGCATTGAAGGGGTAGGACTAATCGAGGTCCATTGCCTCACCGGGAGATTAATGCCTTGAGACAAGGGTAAGGGCGATTTTTTCTTAGAATGTTTCCCATCCGGAGCGGTATATTTCCTGGATTAGTCGGATAGGATACTTCGTGACGGGAAACGCGACTGGCCTCTATAAGGGCTATCGGAACCTCCGGAAGAGGACCTTCTTTGTTTGCTCTCCCGCTGAAGATTCGGGTATGGAGACTAAAGCCAGTACGCCTTCCCGATTGGTATCCAACCCTAAAAAGCGATTTATTGCCGGATCGTCGAAATCATAAGTAAGGGCCAAGGGAAGATTTTTGGCCCTTAGGGCCAATAGTAAATTTTCTATCAGATGTCCGGCGTCCAGCAGATGATAACGAAATGCGCGGTCTCGGTATTTCCAGGCACTTCGAAAGAAGATGGCTGTGAATAGAAAAACAACCCCCGGCTGAAAGCCATCAGGCCATTCGCCGGCAGGCGGAGAAAATGGGAAAAATTTCCTTCTCGGAGAGGAGAAAGACCCGGAAGAGCAATGGAATAGTGATAGAGCCCTTCGTTTAATCCCTGTATTTCGGGCGTGGCCAGATACATCTCAATCGGATAAAGGGCTCCGGCGGAGGCTACGCTGCGATAATAAAATACTCTTCCCGAACCGGCTGATTTAGCCGTCAGGCTGTAGGTAAGCCCAAAAATTTGGGAGAAATTTTCCAACGTGGGAAAGTGCATCTGATCTTGAGGTGCTTTCTGTTCTTTCAAAATTTGAGACAGAGACACCTGTGGGAGAAGAGGATTTTCCGTAAGACGAACAGGGGTGATCCCAGGGTAGGTCTTGTTGACCGAGGGCTGATTGTTCCAGTCCAGATAATGGCCGGAGGGTTTGTGGCGGGCATAACTGGTCTTGTCGTGGTATTGGGAGGAAGGGATGCCCATATTCTGTCAGCCTATTCTCTGGTGATCACGATCTTGCGGATATCCTGTCCTTAAAGTTTGATGGGTCTTAAAGATCGGCTCAAATAGTTACCGGAAATTGGAGAGGAGTCTGCCGGCCCTCTCCAATTTCCGGGATATTTACCTCAACGATGAAGAGAAAATGGATTGTTAAGCTGCTTCCATGGATCTTCGGTCGGCCATATCCATCAAGACCCGTTCACGGGCCTTATCGATTCCCAAGGCCTGCCGTTTCTTGTCGATGTGCGCGATCAGTAATCGGGCCATTTCATAGGGGTCGGCCGTAAATCCCCATTTCCCGAGTCCCTGGCTCTCAAGGCCTTCAAACAAGAGTTTGTGAAATTTGGTTTCTTCGATAATGGGAAAGGTAACGCCGAAGATCGTATAAACACCGGAGGCCACAAAGTACTGACCGATACAGATAGCCTTTTCGCTCATCCACTCCGGGGCAGCCCCGACTACCGGCAGATCGGCGATACTGGTCCCTAATCCTCCGTTTCGGACCATCTCCGAACAGGCGGTTAAAATGCGGCTGTTATCCACACAGGCCCCAAGACCCAAGACCGGCGGCATGCCGACAGCCTCGCAGACCTCTCTCAGTCCAGGTCCGGCCAAGACCGCTGCCTCAGGCAGATAGAGGCCGGCCTTGGCCAAGGCAATCTGGGAACATCCGGTTTGGACAACCAACACATCGTTTTTAATCAGTTCCTTGACCAGCTCTACATGGACCCAGTCCTGTTTAACCCTCGGATTGGTACAGCCAACGACACCGGCTACGCCGCGGATCCTTCCGTTTATGATGTTTTCATTGAGCGGTCGGTAGGAACCCCGGAAGGAACCACCCAGCATATAATTAATATATTCATGGGAGAAGCCGTGGACACCGATATTTTTGATTTTAGGTATTTCAATAGGGAGCTTGCGGTTTTTGAACCGCTCAATGCCCATCTTGACAATGGTATCCGTGCAAGCCCGCGGTTCATGCTCGACGAAGGGAATGTGATCAGCCCCTTCAATTCGGCAACGGGGGTTGGTTGTAAACATCCTGGTCCCATAGCACTCGGCCACTTTAGCCAGGCCCTGTTTAATGCATTGGACATCCACTCCCAAGGCATCTACCGCCCCGGTGACTAAAATGGCCTCAGTGGACATAAAATTACCGGCATGGGGGACCCCATGGCGGGAAAGCATTTCCAACCCGGAACAGCACATGCCGACCAAGTTTATCCCCTTGGCCCCGGCGGTCTTGGCCTCCTGGATCAATGCGGGGTCATTGACCGACGCGATGATCGATTCAAAAAGGTTGGGTTCGTGGCCGTGAATAATGATGTTGACCTGGTCCTCTTTTAAAACACCCATATTCACCTCACCGGTTACCGGTACGGGTGTTCCAAATAGGATATCGGAAATCTCCGTGGCCACCATGGACCCTCCCCAACCATCGGCCAGGGCCGTTCGGCTGGATTGTTTGGTAATGTTCTCATAATGCTGGTCTACACCCATGTGGGAACGGTGCATGAGTTCCATGATCTCCCGCATGGCCCCTCGAGGGACAATGCCTTGCTTTCGCCAGGCCTCTAAAGTCTTTTCCGGAACCCTTTTGACAAAGGGAATTTCCCCTTCCACTTGAATATAGGTCCGCTCTAATTCCCGATAGACTTCGTTGGCAATCTCGATCATCCCCCTTCCTTCCACCTCAATACCCAGCTCTCGCGCTAAGTCTTCCAATTTCAGGGGGTCCTTAATCGTGTAATCCTTAATGGTTCCATTGATGACATCCCGAAAGAGTTCCAGCATGCTCATGCCGTGATCGGTATGGGCCGCCGCTCCGGCGGCCACCATTCGGGCGAAATTTCGAGACATAATCGTATCGATAGTAGCACCGCAGACGCCGACTTTGCCATAAGGGTCTTTTGAAGACAGTCGGCAGGGTCCCATGGCGCAGTGTTTACAGCAAGCGGAATCAGCGCCTATGGGGCAGGCCTTCATGGTCGCGGCCCGGTGGAAGGCGGTTTCCACGCCGTCTTTTTCGGCTTTTTTAAGCATCTGGGCGGTGGCCTTACAGATGGTTAGATCATCAACTTTTAATGATACCATTTTCAGTTCTTTTGGGCTTTCAGTTTCCATATTTCTCCTTAAAAAGCGGAGGGATTAATTGACCCGCTTACGTAAAAAGTGGTTTGGGTTAACCCAATTGGACGACTTTTCAACGCCTTTATTTTGAGGCCAGGGATTTAACCATCTCGATAGCCTTATCATAATCAGGCTCTTCTGTAAGATCTTTTACGATCTGGATGTGGCGGATGATCCCCTGCCGATCCACCAAAAAGATGGCCCTGGCCAGCAGGCGCAGTTCCTTGATCAGTACCCCGTAGGCCATTCCGAATGAGGCCTCTTTGTGATCTGACAGGGTGATGACCTTATCCACTCCGGCCGCCCCGCACCAGCGCTTTTGGGCGAAGGGCAGGTCCATGCTGATGGTCAGGATCTTTATTTCGGGACTCAATTTGCCCGCTTCGGTGTTAAACCTCCGGGTTTCTATATCACAAACAGGAGTGTCTAAGGATGGCACGGAAGCGATCAGACAGATCTTCCCGCGAAAAGAAGAAAACCGGACAGGCTGTAAATCATTATCGATTACTTCAAAATCGGGGGTCCCATCTCCCACTTTCAACTCAGGCCCCAAAAGGGTGAGAGGATTTCCTTTCCTGGCAACAATTCCGGAACGTTCCTTCATGGTTTCCTCCTTGATAGGTCTAATAAAAAATTTAATCATTAAGCTCTTCTTGTCAAGGGGAAGGGCTTGTCTAAATAGGATTTAGGATCTTCCAAGGACCGGGGTTAAGGGGAACCTAAAGAGTGACATCTCCCTAATTTCTTGATAAGTACTACCTAAAAGGCCATTCAACAAAATTTACTGGAGGGAATGATTTGAACTCAAAACATCTCAACTTTTGTATAATGGCTTTAGGGGATCGAAAGAGATTTCCGCTTGAATAAATAATCTCCAAAGATTATAGTCTTTCCAAAAATTGTTTGCTGTCCATGTTCAAAGGAGGGAAAGGTGCGATTACCCAAATTTAACTATCTGGAGCCCAAGACGATCGAGGAGGCTTCTGCCATGCTCCTTGAGGAAGAGGGGGCCAGGATACTCGCCGGGGGGACTGATCTTTTAGTTAATATGAAGCACCGGGTGGAAAAGCCGTCGGTGCTGATCAATATCAAGAGGATCAAGGGATTGGATACTATACGGCAGGTGCAGGGCGCCCTGCACATAGGGGCCTTGACCTCCCTTAAAAAGATCGCTCAAAACCCCCTGGTTTTGGAAAAACTGCCTGTCCTGTCCCAGGCGGCCTCTTCGGTCGGTTCTTATCATCACCAGGTCATGGGCACCATCGGAGGGAATATCTGCCAGCAAAATCGCTGTAAATTCTTTAATCAGTCCCAATGGTGGCGGAGCGCCAGGGATACCTGCTTTAAGGCCGGAGGGGAAATCTGCCACGTGGTAAATCAGAAGGAAATCTGTTATTCGAGTTACTGCGGGGATGTGGCCCCGGCCCTTTTGGCCCTGGGGGCCAGGGTCCTGTTAAGGAGTCGGGAGGGATCCCGGGAAGCAGAGATAGAAAGCCTTTTCTCCGGAAAAGGCCAGGCCCCTTTGGAAATACCCAGGGGGGAGATCCTCTCAGAGGTTATCATACCGGAAGACTCCTTTGAGGGATATTCCAAGTATGTCAAATTCGCCAACCGGGAAAGTATCGATTTCCCGATTGTGGGTCTGGCTTTTTGGAAGTCCGGGGATAAGAAGGAATACCGGATTGCTTATACGGCGGTGGACCGGCGTCCAATACGAGGGGTCCAGGTGGAATCCTTTCTTAAGGGCAAAGCCCTAAACCCGGAGACCGTCGACCAGGCCGTAGAACTGGCCCCCAGGGAGGCCAAACCGCTCAAGACATCTCTGTATTCCCCATCCCATAAAAGAAGACTCATGGGCATCCTGCTTCGAGGGGTATTGGGGGAAACCATGGGGAAGGTGAATGGATGAAACACATTATCGAACTGAATATCAATGGGTCAAACTATGAATTGTTGGTCTCTCCCAATAACACCCTTCTGGAAGTCTTAAGAGACAAACTGGGACTCATGGGTACCAAGAGGGGCTGCGACCTGGGGGCCTGCGGGGCCTGTACGGTCCTGATCGATGGAGAAGCCTATCTGTCCTGTATCCTGCTGGCCGTGGATGCGGTGGGCAAAGAGATCGTGACCATCGAGGGGTTAAGCAGCGGCGAGCTTCATCCCCTGCAGAAGGCCTTCATGGAAGAAGGTGCGCTCCAATGCGGTTTCTGCACCCCGGGCATGATTCTTACTGCCCAGGCCATATTGCAGGAAGAGGAAAGCCCCACCGAAGAAACGATCAAAAAGAAGATGGCTGGAAATCTCTGCCGCTGCACCGGATATAAAAAGGTCGTTGAGGCCGTGATGAGCGTCCAAGGGCAGAAAGGGAAGGAGGCTTAGATGGAAAAAGAATTCAATGTAGTCGGACAACGGCTGCCGATGCACGATGCCGCGGCGAAAGTAAAAGGGACGGCCCAGTTCACCGACGACATCGTTCTTCCCGGAATGCTTTACGGGAAAATTTTAAGGAGCCCCCTCCCCCATGCCAGGATTCTCCATATCGACACCTCCAAGGCCGCCAAACTGCCGGGCGTCAAAGGGGTGGTGACCGGTCAGGACATTCCGGATCGGCCTTACGGCATTGTGCCCAAGGCCCGGGATGAGCATGCCCTGGCCAGGGGGAAGGTGCGCTATATCGGTGACGACGTGGCCGCCGTGTGCGCTATCGACCAGGAAATCGCCGAAGAAGCCCTCGAACTCATCAAGGTGGAGTATGAAGAGCTTCCCGCTGTCTTTGATCCTTTGGAGGCCATCAAGGAGGGAGCACCTTTGGTGCATGACGGTGTGCCCAACAACATCTCTTTTTACATCAAGAAGGAATTCGGAGCGGTTGAAAAGGCCTTCTCCGAAAGTGACTTTGTCTTCGAGGATACCTTCTATTCTCAGGCGGTCAACCACGCCCCCATGGAACCCCATGCGGCCGTGGCCCAGTACGATCCGCTCAAGGGGGAGATCACCCTTTATTCTTCCACCCAGATCCCTTTTTTCTTAAGAAGGAATCTTTCGGCTACCCTCATGATTCCCGAATCCAAGGTCCGGGTGATTAAGCCCAAAGTGGGCGGAGGGTTCGGACAAAAGATCGACATGTTCGCCAAGGATTTTTGTGCCGCCTGGTTTGCCAGGGAAACGGGGAGGCCGGTCAAATTCGTTTACGAACGGGAAGAGGTTTTCATCTCCACCCGGCAGCGGCATCCCATGTACATTACCGTCAAGACCGGCATGAAGAAAGACGGAACGATCCATGCCCAGAAATTTAAGGCCTATGCCGACGGCGGGGCCTTTAACAGCACGGCCCCGACCATGATCGCCCTCTCCTGTTATTTTCTGATGATTCCCTACCGGGTGAACAACCTGATTTATGAAGGACATCATGTCTACACCAACAAGCCGGTGGGAGGGGCCATGAGGGGCCATGGAATCCCCCAGGCCCGTTTCGCCGTGGAACGGCAATTGGATATGATCGCCGGAAGGATCGGCATCGATCCCGTGGAACTGCGCCTGAAAAACAGCATCCAGGCCGGAGAACCCCATCCGGCCAAATTCATCATCAACTCCTGCGGATTTTCGGATTGCCTGAAAAAGGCGGCTGAGGCCATCGGCTGGAAGGAAAAGAGGGGTAAGCTGCCCCGGGGCAGGGGCATAGGGATCGCCGGGGCCTCCTTTCCCAGCGGGGTGAGCAACATGAGCCACATCAGTTCAGGTTCCGTGGTTCAATTAGGTCAGGACGGGGCCGTAAACGTCCTTTCCGGGGCCGCGGACATCGGACAGGGTGCGGAGACGGTCATTTCCCAGATCGTGGCCGAAGTACTGGGTGTGCCCATGGAAGATATCCGGATCACCGCCGCCGATACGGGCATTACCCCTCTGGATCCGGGCACCTTTGGAAGCGGAGTAACCGTCCGGGCCGGGAATGCCGCCCGATTGGCCGCCATGGAAGTAAGGGAGAAACTCTTTAAATGTGTGGCCGATAAACTTAAAGTCTCCGTCGAGGACCTGGTCGGCCAAAGGATCGATTCATTTTTGTGCCGGGGGATCCGGACCGGGGAATAACTTTAAAAGAGGCCCTCAAGGCCTATCAGTATGCCGACCTCCCCATGCCTATCGTCGGCAGGGCAGCCTGGTTTCCGCCGGCCACGGAGCCCACTACCCTTTTCAAGGAAGACGGCAACTTCTCACCCAGCTACTCCTTCATGGCCCAGGCTGCCGAGGTGGATGTGAATCTGGAAACAGGACAGATCAAGCTGTTGAAAATGGTCACCGCCCATGATTGCGGCCGGGCGATCAATCCTATGCTGGTGGAAGGGCAATTAGAAGGTTCGGTGGTCGGCGGCATGGGGCAGGCCCTTTATGAAAACATCATTGTTGAAAAGGGGCAGGTCATGAATCCTTCTTTCCTGGATTATGGGTTTCCCACCTTTCTGGAGATGCCCGAAATAGAGGCGATCGAGGTGGAAACCGATGATCCGGTCGGACCCTTCGGGGCCAAAGAAGCCGGGGAAGGGACGCAATTATCGCCGGCACCGGCCATTGTCAACGCCATCTACGATGCCATTGGGGTCGATTTCAAGGAACTTCCGGTCACCTCTGAAATAATTCTCCAAACACTCGGAGAGCAAAAACCATAGAAGACTGGTCAAGCTCTCCGAACACTATCCATGGACCCCCTGAAAACCCCGGGCGGGAGCAGGGGGTTTTTATTTGTGATTAACCAAACATCGAAAGAACCTTATGTCCAGCAACCTCACCAACCAGACAAACCAAAAACCCATTGATGGGGGAAATTATCTGAATACCGCCACATCCCTGGCTTTAAATCTCCCTCAACTTTTTTTTCTGGTCGGAATCTTTTTTTTAAATTTTTTTTCCCGAATCGTTTTCGCCCCCTTGTTGCCCACCATAGAGCAAGAGCTTCATTTGGGCCACCAAGAAGCCGGAGTTCTTTTTTTGTTGATCTCCGTCGGCTATAGCCTGGCCTTGCTCGTATCCGGTTACCTCTCTTCCCGGGTGTTTCACCGGAAAACGATTTTCTTCTCCACTTTGGGTATGGGGATTATTCTCCTGGTCCTTTCCGTCAGTCAAAGCCTGCCGTCGATTCGACTGTTATTATTCCTCCTGGGAATATGTGCCGGTTTTTATCTACCCTCGGGGATAGCCACCCTGACTTCCCTGATTCGACCCCAGGATTGGGGAAAGGCCATTGCCATTCACGAACTGGCCCCAAATGTGAGCTTTGTCATGGCCCCCTTTATAGCCGAAGCCTTTTTAAAATGGGGATCCTGGCGCGAAATGATGGCCTTGTTGGGAACCGTTTCTTTGATCTTGGGGACGGCCTTTTTCTGGTTCGGCCGAGGTGGGAATTTTTTCGGCCAGGCCCCCACCCCTCGAGTGGTCCGGGACCTGATTAAAGAACCTTCTTTCTGGATTGTGATGATTCTTTTTGGCCTGGGTATCGGGACGAGTTTTGGGATTTACAGCATGCTTCCTCTTTATTTGGTCGCCGAACGAGGGATCGGCCAGGGATGGGCCAATACATTGATCGCCTTATCCCGGGTGTCCGGAATAGGTATTTCCCTGGTGGCCGGCCTGTTTGTGGACCGCCTGGGGGTAAAAAAAACTCTCCTGGTTTTTCTTCTGACCACTGGGATCTTGACCATCTATGCTCGGAGCGGCCCCGGCGTTCTGGTTGATTCCCTGTATATTTCTCCAACCCATGGTGGCGGTCTGTTTTTTCCCGGCCGGGTTTACGGCCCTCAGCCGGATCGGTTCGGCCGACACCCGGAATGTGGCCATCTCTTTGGCCGTTCCCTTAGGATTTGTTATCGGGGGTGGAGTCGTTCCGGCCCTGATCGGTTGGAGCGGTGAGCGGATTTCTTTTTCCCTGGGAATCATCCTGGTGGGAATCATCACCGTGGCCTTAACGCCGTTGATTCGCTGGTTGCGGTTTTCGGAAGGGAACAAGTGAGAACAGTTCGGGGTTCGGAGTTCGGAGTTCGGAGTTCAGAAAGAATAAGGGAAAGGCATGAAGTCCAAGGCTCAAGGCTTAAGATTTTTATTTTTAGCTTTTTTCTTTTCTGGGGCTTGTTGTTTTCATTCAATGCCGTTGATCGGAAGGCCGAGGCCCAGGAGAACAAGGCGCCGGTTTGGGATTGTCAGGTGATCCAGGCCTTTCCTCATGACCCCAGGGCCTTCACCCAGGGGCTGGTGTATGACCAGGGATTTCTTTATGAGGGGACGGGTCTTTTGGGAAGGTCCACTTTGCGAAAGGTCGAACTGGAAACCGGAAAAGTTCTCAAACTGGTTAAACTGCCCGACGGGATATTCGGGGAAGGGGTGACCCTTTGGAAAGACAAAATCATTCAACTGACCTGGAAATCGAAAACCGGTTTTGTTTATGACCGACCGACCTTTCGATTGCTAAAAAGATTTTTTTATCCCACGGAAGGCTGGGGCCTTACCCAGGATGGAAAACACCTGATCATGAGCGACGGGTCGTCTTTCTTATATTTTCTGGACCCCCATAATTTCAAGGTGATCAGGCGCATTCGCGTTCAGGCCGCGGGCCTTCCCGTAGCCTCTCTCAATGAACTGGAATACATCAAAGGAGAAATTTACGCCAATGTGTTCTTGACCGATCGAATTGTTCGCATCTCCCCCCAAACCGGGCCGGGTGACCGGCTGGATCGATCTGAAAGGATTACTGCCCGCGGAAGATCGTAGGCCGGGGGTGGATGTCTTGAACGGGATCGCCTATGATCCCCAGGGAGACCGGATCTTTGTCACCGGAAAAC
>CAWGEQ010000004.1:0-67638 GCA_963821645.1 uncultured delta proteobacterium
GGCTCGGTTACAAACAGGATGGCCGGCTGATCCTGAATCCTCTTGGATCTCCTTATCCCATTGAAGAACTTCCCCTTCCGGATCTTTCGGATTTGGCTCCGGAAACCTATACATATGAAAAGCGGCCTTTGTGTTTTATCATTACCTCCGGGGCTGTCCTTATCATTGTTCTTTTTGTTCGGTCCATCGCACCTTTCCCGGTTACCGAAGAAGATCGGCCCAGGATGTGTTTGAAGAAATCCGCCGTCGTTATCAGGAGGGCTACCGGGTTTTTGATTTTGAAGACGACAATCTTACCTTTGCCCAGGGGGAGATGAAAATACTCTGTGAGAAATTGAGCCGGTATTTTTTACCCGGAGAAATCGAATTGCTGGCCATGAACGGGATCTCTTATCAAAGCCTGGATTTGGAATTGTTGGTATCGATGAAAGAGGCCGGGTTCACCCATCTGAATCTTTCATTGGTCAGTTCCAATGCGGCAATCCGGAGAGAGGCCTTTCGACTTCAAGGGATGGATCGCTATCTGGAGGTCGTCAACGAGGCTTTCCGGTTAGGATATCGGATTATTTCCTATCAAATACTGGGTCTGCCGGATGAGACCTTGGATTCGATGATCCTGACCCTGTGTCTGAATGCCCGACTCCCGGTCCTGTTGGGTGCTTCACCTTTTTATTTGACCCCCGGTACATCGATCGCTGAAAAATTTCCGGAACCGACCGAGGCCGACATCTATAAATCCCGCCTGACGGCCATGGCCGTTGAAACCGCTGACTTCAAGCGAGAGGAACTCTATACCCTTTTTGTCGCTACCAGGATCATTAATTTTTTTAAGGGGCTGCGGTTTGAAGAAGATCAGATCAGCCTGGAAGAAGCGATCAGGACGGCCCGGAAGGGGGGAAAGAGGCCGGCCCTGGGGGCCGATCTTTTCGAAAGGATTTTTGCCGAAAGCCGTTTATATGCCGCCACCAAAGAAGGGTATCGAATTCTGCCGCGATTTAAATCAGAGGTCTTTTTCGACCTCTGGTCCCGATTGGATCATATTAAAACTCAGGAAGGAAAAATAATCAAGACAACCTGAAAAATACGGTCTTTCGAGAGACAATATACAGTCAATACCCTATATCTCCTCTACGGTTGCTTCTATAAAATAACTTTAATACCATAGGAAGAAACTATGAGAGAAAGGAGGTGGATCGGGATGAGTAATAAGCCAAGCCTCAAAGTCATGGCCAAAGAGGCAGCCTACTGGGAAAAAATGAAGAAGGTTTTGAAAGAAAATCCTGGCAAGGTATGTCACAAGTGAAAGAGTTGAAAATCATAGACGTTGCTTGGATAGCAACGAAACCCGGTGGCGGATGAGCAGGTTACAATACTGCTTATCCGCCATTTTTCACTTTGCAATGGAGGTCCTTGCAAAAGTTTAAATTATGTAAAATTAACATGCAATAGGTCAGCCGTCTCGGCTGATGTTTTTGATTCGACCTATTATCAGGCAAGATGCCTGACCTATTTTGATTGAATTTAACTATTGCAAAAGGCTCAAAGGTTTGATCCGAACGATTAAGGGCTTATGTTAACCGATACTTCTTTAGATTTTT
Organism: uncultured delta proteobacterium; assembly: GCA_963821645.1. GTDB lineage: Bacteria > Desulfobacterota > RBG-13-43-22 > RBG-13-43-22 > RBG-13-43-22 > RBG-13-43-22. The sequence goes on from CAWGEQ010000004.1 coordinate 1,599, forward strand.
TTGTCCAGTGGCACCTCACCGAGCGGTGTAACCTTCGATGTCGGCATTGTTATCAGGAAGGAAAGGCCTCCCAGGAGATGTCTTTGTCAGAGATCAAGCCGGTGGTAGCAGAAATCGCCGCCATGGTCCAGGCCTGGTCGGATGCTTATGATATTTCTTTTACTCCGAGTTTTAATGTTACCGGCGGAGAGCCCTTTTTGCGGTCGGACCTCTTCGAGATCCTGGAGACCATGGGCGAAAAGGGCTTTGATCTCTATCTGCTGACCAACGGGATTTTGATAGACCGGGAAAAGGCCGAGCGGCTCTCCCGGCTGGCGGTGAAGGGGGTTCAGGTCAGTCTGGAAGGGCCGGAAAAGATCCACGAATCGATCAGAGGGAAAGGGAGTTTTGCCGCCTCATTGAGAGGGATCGATCATCTTCTAAGTGCGGGCCTTAAGGTCACTTTGAATATGACCTTGTCTGAAATCAACGCCCCGTACCTGGAAGAAATGGCGGGCCTGGCTGCCTCTCTCAAGGTGGACCGACTTGGTTTTTCGCGGCTGGTCCCTTCCGGTCAAGGGGCAGGATTCTTACCCCACATGCTGAGTCGGGAAGAACTAAAGGACCTTTACCGGAAGATATTTTCGCTCCGATTCCCTGGACTGGAAATAGTCACCGGCGATCCGGTGGCTTCCCAGATGGACAGCTTCGCGGAATTGGCTGACCTCGGGGATGTGCCCATGGGCGGGTGTGCGGCCGGATTCTCCGGGCTGACCATTTTACCCGATGGTACGGTTACGCCCTGCAGAAGGCTTCCGGTCCCGATTGGAAATGTCAAGGAGGATTCTCTACGCGAATTGTGGGTTTCTTCGCCGGTGCTGGAAAGGCTCAGAGATAAGAGTCAGTACCAGGGCAAGTGTGGTTCCTGTAACCGCTGGGCCCATTGCCGGGGATGCCGGGCCATTGCTTATGCCTGTTCCCAATCCAGAGGGGAGAACGATTATTTGGCCGAAGATCCCCAGTGTTTTCTATAGTTCGGCAATAGGGTTCAAGGAATTCCAGGATTCGAGGATTCAAGCGTTTTAACTTTCCGGCCTTTCACCTTGAATCCCTTTATGATTCGTGATAAATCACCAAAGCCGGATAAATTTCTTTCCTTCTCTTAACTCCGCCCGTATCTTTTCCATGTGCCTCAACGCGGCCAGCTCCCTTTCCAGATCGGCGGGCTTGATTTGAAGCCGTTCAACGATCCAGGGAAATTCGGCCCCGCCGGATTCCCGTAAATACTCCAAAATTTTTGTCTGCAGGGGGCTGATCTGCGCCCCGGCTTCCTTTTGAAAAGATTTGGCCGAATGGACGGCCCAGGGGTCGCAGCTGCGGGCCGGGGACATAGCATCCATATAACAATCTTCGCACAGGACCCGGCCGTGCATTTCTCTTTCATCACCCGGTTCGATTTGATCTCGACATTTTTCGCATTCCATCTTTATTCCTCCACATTAAACCCTCATGCCCGCTTGAAGAGGGCACCACGAAATAATGAAAATCCTCTCCTCCCTCACCTCCCCCTCGGAGGGGGGGCCTGATGAAGAGGGGTGGACAAAGGTTATTTTCGAACTAAGCCTTCATGTCCCTGTGGGGCGCCACGGAACATGAAAACAGGTTCAAGGTTCAAGAAAAAACACGCACACCTTTCTTAAAGCTAAGTGGTTACTAAGAATCTAATAGCAGCCTAATAAAAAATCAAATGATTTTTAATGGCCCCCCCAAACTGCCTATGTATGATCTTCTTCCTACCGGATTTCTCTTGACTATCCCGTCGTCTTGAATTTTAATGGGTGCAATTTATTCAGCTTCCCATAAGGATCAAGAGACATTTTCCGAAAAACTTTTTCCCCCTTTTGGTGAAGGGAGTTAACTTTGATCATGGCCCTGTCAATGAGGACAAATCAAGTTTTCCAGCCTGATGATGAGCGAAGACATCTCATCCGCCGTGACCAAGACGTTGCTTGGGGGGCTTATTAGGATGTTTCTTTAGGGAACCAGGAGGAAGCCTGTGGACCAACCCATAGAACGACGCCGTCTGATACGGGAAGAGTTGAATCCCCCGGAAATCGCGATTCTCTTTTATCCCCAAAAAGGTTCAACGCTTAATGCAGCATCGCCCCTCCAATGGTTTCCTTATTTTGTGGACATCACCGATAAAAGTCAAAAGGGGATGCGGGCCTCCTCCGGAATGGCCCTGGAGGCCAAGACCCCCATATATTTGGAACTCTATTCCCCACAGAATAAATCCTGGAGCGCCTATCAAGGCAAGGTCGTCTGGTGCGCTCCGGAAATGAAAAAGGGCCGGTTGTTCCATCTGGGGCTGGACCTTTATTCGAGGGAGCAGGGGTTGCCGATTCCTAAATCCAGAGAGGTGACCCACCATCATCGGCCCCTGGGAGAAGACTATGAGTTTTTCATCCGGACCAAACTGCTGCGCGCCATTCCCCGGTCCGCCGTCTGTCAGGTATTAAACACCATTTTCCATCAGTCAGTACGGGCCGGAGATCGGTTCATCACCCAGGGAACTCCGGGGGATACCTTTTTCATCATTCAGCGGGGAACTTGTGCCGTCATCCTGGAGAAAGGAGAGGAGCCGTTATTAATCACCCGACTCAAAGAAGGGGATGTAGTGGGGGAGATGGCCGTTCTGACCGGCGAACCGCGGAACGCCCACGTGGAAGCCGAGACCGATATGGATCTGTGGGGTCTGACCAAGGATCAGTTCGATGCCCTCTCTGAAGAACAACCGGACCTGGGGGACTTCCTCACCGAACTGGTGGCCCACCGCTTCGCCACCTCACGGACCACGGCCGATCGGGTCATCGGCAAGTACTTGATCACCGACATTATCGGCCAGGGGGGCTACAGCATCGTCTACAAAGGGCGTCATCTGGACCTGGAAATGCCGGTGGCCATCAAAATGATGAAACATGATATGGCCATGGACCCGGATTTCATCCATAATTTCCGCCAGGAGGCCAAAATAGTGGCCTCTCTGAACCATCCGCACATCGTTCAGGTTTATGATTTCGAGGAGCGTTATCGAACCCTGTTTATCATCACGGAGTATTTGGAAGGGATGCCCTTAGATAGCCTGCTGGAAAAGGTGGGGCGTCTGCCGGCCCACCAGGTTATGGGCTTTCTTTTCCAAATCGCCACCGGCCTGGGTTATGCCCATGAAAAAGGACTGGTCCATTTAGACATCAAGCCGGCCAATATCTTTTTGTTATCCAACGACCGGATCAAAATCCTGGATTTCGGGCTGGCCTGCCCGCCGGGCTCCGAAGGTTTGTGCGGGTTGGGAACACTCCATTATGTTTCGCCGGAGCAGATAGAAGGAGAGATGGTGGATGGCCGGGCGGACCTTTACTCCCTGGGTATCATGACTTTTGAGCTGCTTACCGGGGTCCGGCCTTTTCCCGAGGAGGACCCTTCCACCTTGATGGCCGCGCATCTTACTCGCGAGCTCCCTGATCCCCGCAATTGGGTGGCTGATCTGCCGGACGGCCTCTGCCAGTTCATCAAGAAGGCGACCCAAAAAAATCCGGACGACCGGTTTCGGGACATGAAAGAAACCTTGGCCGTCCTGGAGCAGATTGCCCAGGACATGGGCCTGACCGGCCTGTCCGGGCTCCGGGAGGATCGAAAGATGATGAGTCTGTTCCTCTTCTATCGGGAGGACCATCGTTTGGGATTAAACGCCTTGCTGGAAGGTTTTTCCAGGGACCTCAAAGAGCTGGGAATCCATTTAAAAGCCGCCGATTTTAAAGATATCGGCTGAGGTCTATCCCGCTTGGAGCTGATCGGTACAGCGGCCTCCGATGTCTTGCGGCTTCGATTAGCACCCAAATCCAGCCTGGCCATTAGTGATTGTCAAGTCAAATTTTAATCTCCTGGCCGTCTTCCAGAATTTCCCAGGAAACTCCTTTTATTGCTTTCAACTCTTTTTCAATCGTCTTTTCATAGGGAGTTTTGGGATGGGTAATGAAAATCTTCTCGGGAAGAACGGGCATTTTCCGGATCTCCCCTTTTAGAAGGGCAGGGGTCAGGTGCCCGGAAAGAAGGGCCAGTTTTTTAAGGGCATTGGGGAAGGACACTTCAACGATCAAACCCTTTACCCGATGCCCCTTCATGCGTTCCCAAATTTTTTCCGTGGGGCCTGAATCCCCGGAATAGACCAGGGCATTCCCGTCAGCATCTTCAATTAAATAACCATAGGCCGGTACCGTGTGATTGACCCTATTGGCATAAATGCGATAACGGCCGATCGAGATAAATCCGGTAGTCGAAACAGGGTGATACCGGATGATCCCTTGTCCTGGAGAAGGGATCTTCGAGAAGTCCGGCCAGATCCGGTCATTAAAAATGTGTTTTTTTAAATCTTGAATTACCGGCCGGCCGCTATAAATGGAAATGAATTTTTTTGAGTTTTTCATGGCCCGATTTTCTACCAGGAAAGGGAGGCCCTTTATGTGATCCAGATGGGCGTGGGTGAGGAAGATATGGGTTATTGGGGATAGGCCTTCATTGCTTAGAGAACGGGAGATGGTCCCCGCATCTAAAAGCATAAAGTCGTCAATGAGAAAAGCAGCGGTATTCTTCCCGTGGGCCACTGTCCCCGATGATCCCAAGACCTTGATCTTCATAAGATATGCGGAAGCCTTTTGGTTTACCCAATTGATAGGAATAGAATTAAATGTTGAGACGCGGGAAGTCAAGGGGAAAAGAAAGTCTTATTTTATTAATTGACATTTTCCCCCAAATATAATAAATTTTTATGTTTAAATTTAAACCATCTATCCTATCCGACCGACACTGTGATCGTGACCCGTCCGATCGGAAGAAGGCCTTCATGGATTTATACCAAAAAGCAGGTGTGGATATCAATCTGGGGAACACTTTTATCGACCGGATAAAACCCCTGATCCGTCAGACCTTTTCTCCAGAAGTCATTACCGACATCGGCGGCTTTAGTGGTCTGTTCCGCTTGGACCCCACCGCCTATTCGGAGCCGGTCCTGGTCTCCTCCACCGACGGCGTGGGGACCAAGCTGAAGATCGCCCAGTTATTGGGCCGACACCAGACCATCGGAATCGATCTGGTGGCCATGTGCGTCAATGATATTATCGTTCAGGGGGCCCGTCCGCTTTTCTTTCTGGATTATCTGGCCACCGGACGATTGGATCTGGAAACGACCACCGCCATTATCGAAGGCGTCGTGGCCGGCTGCAAACAGGCCGGTTGTGCTTTGATCGGGGGGGAAACCGCCGAGATGCCCGGCTGCTATCCGGCAGGAGAATACGATCTGGCCGGGTTTGTGGTGGGGATCGTGGAAAGGAAAAAAATCATAAACGGCTCAACGATCCTGCCCGGCGACCGAATCATCGGTTTGGCCTCCAGCGGTCTGCACAGCAACGGCTATTCGCTGGTCCGCAAGATTTTTTTTGAGGACCTGCGGATCGATCCTAAAGAAGTCATCCCGGAACTGGGCCTGACCCTGGGAGAGGAACTGCTCAAACCTACCCGGATCTATGTCCGGTCTATTCTTTCCCTGATCCAAGAATATCCGGTTAAGGGGATAGCCCACATCACCGGAGGAGGAATTATTGACAACCTCCCTCGTATCTTACCGGCCCAGTGCCAGGCCAGGATCGTTCGAGATTCTTGGGAGATTCCCCCTGTTTTTTCCCTGCTCCGGCGATTGGGGGGGGTATCGGATAAAGAGATAAACCACGTATTTAACAACGGCCTGGGCCTGATCCTCATCGTCCCGGAATCCCAGGTCCGGGAAATTATTTCCCATCTGGAAGGATTGGGTGAAAAAGGTTTTCTAATCGGAGAAATTCTTCCCCGCAGGCAGCCGGATACACCCATTGAGTGGGCTTAGGGAATAAGGGGCGGATGACGGGAAAAAACAGGAATCATTGTTTCCATTCAATAGGTTTACGGTTAAAAAATAATATTTATCGGCTTGAAAGGAGTACCCATGGCTCAAGTATGTAGTATCTGCGGCAAAGGCCACCAAATAGGTCATAATGTCAGTCATGCCAACAACAAGACTTTTAAACGCTGGAAGCCCAACCTTCAGCGCATCAAAACCGTGCATGAAGGAACGGTGAGGCGATCAAATATTTGTACCCGCTGTCTGCGTTCGGGGAAAGTCACCAGAGCTAAGTAGTGCTCATCCGGAAAAGATATTCCCGGATGAGAGCTATCAGCGATCGGCTTTCAGCTTTCAGAAAAAACTCTTTTAAAAGTGGCTTATACTGACCGCTTTATGCTAACGGCTGTTCGCTCTATCCGGAAGCCCGAAGTTTCCGGATAGAACCTACTCTCTTTTTTCAAAAGACCGGATTACGTTTATTATACCCTTTATTTTTTTCAAAGTGGACATAACCGTTTGCAGATGGTGGGTATCGGAGACCTCGATCAAAAACTGATAAAAGGCCTTCCTGTCGGTGGTGGTAATGGCATCGGCCTTTAAAATATTGGATTCGGACGAAGTGATGGCCGTACTGACCTCCGCCAGCATCCCTTTTTTATCGTTGGACCAAATTTCAATTTTGACCGGATAGAGGGCTCGGACTGAGGTGTCCCATTGAACTTCGATCAGACGATCCTGGTCTTCGGCCACTACCTGAGGACAAGAACGGGCATGAACAGTAATCCCTCTTCCACGGGTGATGAATCCGACCACCGGATCGCCGGGTAGAGGGGTGCAACATTTGGCAAAGCGGGTCATCACATCCTGAACCCCCCGAATCAAGACCCCGCCCTTTTCTTTGGGAGCATGGTGCCGCTGGGGGATGGCCATGGTTTCGGGTTCTTTCTTTTCCTCGGCCTCTCCCTTGGGAACCATCCGATTAATGACCTGGTGAATCGAAATCTTGCCGAAGCCGATCCCGGCCAACAGGTCCTCGACCTTTTGTAGGGATAATTCCTGGGCCACCCGGAGCAGGGAATCGGCCTTCATTTGTTGGCTCACACTCAACTGGTGCTTCCGCAGTTCCTTCTCCAGCAGGTCCTTGCCGATATCAATACTCCGCTTCCGTTCTTCGGCCTTGATCCATTGCCTGATCCGATTTTTGGCCTTGGAAGTCTGGACGATATTCATCCAATCCTTGCTCGGAATATGGTTGGCCGAAGTGATAATTTCCACCACATCACCATGCTGGAGAACCGTACGCAAAGGGACCATCCTCTTGTTTACCCGGGCCCCGCTACAATGATGTCCCACATCGGAATGAACGGCATAAGCAAAATCGATGGGCGTGGAGCCCTTAGGCAGGATTTTTACCTGGCCCTGAGGGGTAAAAACATAGACCTCATCGGGAAACAGGTCGAGACGGACCGACTCCAGAAACTCCCCCGGATCCTGGTAAACCTTCTGAGATTCCAAAAGCTGCCGGACCCACTTAAATTTCTTGGCGTCCGTTTCGTTGAGGTGCTGTCCTTCCTTGTACTGCCAGTGGGATGCGATTCCCTCTTCGGCGATGCGATGCATTTCCTCGGTCCGGATCTGGATCTCGATCCGCTCCCCAAAAGGACCGATGACCTTGGTGTGCAGGGATTGATAATTGTTGGTCTTGGGCAGGCTGATATGATCACTGAACTTTCCGGGGATCGGTTTCCAAAGGGAATGGATGTGGCCCAGGGCCTCATAACACTCGGCCTTTTCCTTGACGATGACTCTGAAGGCGATCAGATCATATAATTGGCTGATATCCAGGTTCTGGGTGACCATCTTCTTATAAATACTATAGAAATGCTTGGGCCGCCCTTCCACCTTGCAGGGGAGATTGACCGATTCCATTTTTTTCTGGAGCAGCTCTTTGACCTCCCGGATATACCTCTCCCTTTCCTCCCTTTTCTTGGCCACGCCATCCTTGATCATTTGATAGGCTTCCTGCTCCAAATAATAAAGGCAGAGGTCTTCCAGTTCGAGTTGGATCCGGTGCATCCCTAATCGAGCGGCGATAGGGGCGTAGATATCCAAGGTCTCCTGGGCGATGGTCTTCTGTTTTTCCGGGGGGTGAAAACCCAGGGTCCGCATATTATGGACCCGGTCGGCCAACTTGACCAGGATGACCCGGATGTCATCCGACATGGCCAGGATCATTTTACGAATATTTTCGGCCTGTCGCTCCTCCTGGCTTTGAAAATGAATGGCACTGATCTTGGTGACCCCGTTGACGATCTTCAGGACCTCGGGTCCGAACTTCTTCTCTATCATTTCCGGGGTGGCCAGAGTGTCTTCGATGGTGTCATGAAGGAGTCCGGCGGCAATGGTGATCAGGTCCATCTTCATCTGGGTCAATAACCAGGCCACCTCCAGGGGATGCGAAAGATAGGCCTCCCCTGAAAGCCTCTTCTGTCCTTCATGCACCTTGGCTGAAAAGATATAGGCCTTCTGGATCAGGTCGATATCGGCCTGAGGCCAATAGGATAATATCTGGTCGATGATGGTATTAATGCGGATCATGGCTTATTAAAATAGAGTCGTCCCACAGCGGCCTTTGGATCAGGCCCTCAAAGCACCGGCGACGATCTCTTTGATCATCCGGGCGGCCTGTTCCTTGGCCACTTTTTGCACCTCTCTGGTCCGTCTTTCTCGAACTTCCACTTTCCCCTCAGCCAGACCTTTCGGTCCGATGGTGACCCGCAAAGGGATGCCGATCAAATCGGCATCCTTAAACTTGATCCCCGGTCTTTCCGCCCGGTCGTCCAACAGAACCTCGACGCCGCCTTGTTTAAGCTCTTCATAGATAGTTTGTGCCCACTGGGCCGTTTCCGTTCCCGACTCCCATTCCACCGGGGTGATAATGACCTGAAAAGGCGCTAAGGCCATGGGCCAGATGATCCCGTCTTTATCGTGGTTTTGTTCAATGGCGGCGGCCACGGTCCTGCCTACCCCGATTCCGTAACAGCCCATAATCAAAAATTGTTCCTGCCCCTGTTCATCCAGATAGGTGGCCTTCATGGATCTTGAATACTTGTCCCCCAATTTAAAGACGTGGCCCACCTCGATCCCCCGATAGGCCCTTAGAGGGGCCTGGCACCGGGGACAGGGTTCACCGGGCAACACCAGGCGCAAATCGACGAAGTGGGGATCAGGCACATCGGTCCCCCAGTTGAGGTTGATTAAGTGGACATCTTTTTCATTACCACCCATAACAAAATTTTTAAGTCCTTTAAGGGTCTGATCGGCCCAGAGCGGAAGGGACAAGCCCACGGCACCGGCAAATCCTACCGGGGCACCGGTCAGGGTCTGAACCGTCAGGGCATCGGCCAGGACCAATTCCTGGCTATCCAGGTGCTTTAGCAGTTTGGTTTCATTGACTTCCTGGTCCCCCCGGACCAGAACGGCCACCGGCCCATGATCGGTCTGATAAATCAGGGTCTTGACCAGCCGCTCCGGCGGGATATTCAGAAAACGGGTTACTTCTTCTACGGTCTTTTGGCCGGGAGTGGATTTTTTCTCCCGGCCCTTTAATTCCTCATGGGCATCGACCTGAAAACGGTCAATGGATTCAGCCCGTTCCACGTTAGCGGCATATTGGCAGGATGTGCAGGCCAGGATGGCATCTTCGCCGCTTTCAGCCAGGACCATAAATTCATGAGAATAGCTTCCTCCGATGGCCCCGCTGTCGGCCTCTACGGCCTTAAAAAGCAGGCCGCAGCGCTGGAAGATCCGCTGATAAGCCTCAAACATTTTTTGATAGGTTCTGCCGGCCCCTTCCTCGTCCCGGTCGAAACCGTAGCCATCTTTCATGCTGAATTCCCTGCCCCGCATCAATCCGAAGCGGGGACGGATCTCATCGCGGAACTTGGTTTGAATCTGATAAAAATTAACCGGCAATTGCCGGTAAGAGCGGACCTCATGACGAATGAGATCGGTGATCACTTCCTCATGGGTCGGCCCCAAACAATAGTCGTGGTTATGCCGATCCCGGATTCGGAACAATTCTTTTCCGTATTTGTCCCACCGGCCGCTTTCCTGCCAGAGTTCCGCCGGCTGAAGGGCCGGCAGTAAAACTTCCTGGGCCCCGGCCCGGTCCATCTCTTCCCGAATGATGGCTTCCATCTTTCGTAGGGACCGCACCCCTAAGGGCAAAAAGCTGTAAATTCCGGAGGCTAATTTCCGAATCAAACCGGCCCGGAGCATGAGTTGATGACTGATAATTTCAGCCTCGGTGGGTTTCTCCTTCAATGTAGGAATATACAATTGAGAATAGTTCATTCTTTTGGGTTCTCCTGAATCATTTTTTTAATCTCTTCTAATAAGGTTTCCACCAGGTCTCCTTCAGGGACCTTTCGAATCATCTTCCCGTTGGCAAAGAGAAGACCCGACCCCTTCCCCCCGGCGATACCTATATCGGCCTCTTTGGCTTCTCCGGGACCGTTGACCACACATCCCATAATCGCCACTTTTAAAGGCCGCGTATATTTTTGAACCGCCCTTTCCACTTTTTTAACCAGGGGGAATAGATCGATTTGGCACCGCCCGCAGGTAGGGCAGGAAATGATCTCAATCCCCCGTCTTCTCAAACCCAGGGCCCGGAGAATTTCATAGGCCACCCGAATCTCCTCGCGAGGATGGGCGGTGAGGGACACGCGAAAAGTATCACCGATCCCTTGAAAAAGAAGGAGCCCGATCCCCAGGGCGGACTTAACCGTCCCGGAGAGCAAGGTCCCGGCCTCGGTAATCCCCAGGTGAAAGGGATATTCCACCTTCTGGGCTAATAATTGATAAGCCCGGATGGTTTGGAGCACTTCGGAGGATTTCAGAGAAATTTTAATATTGTTGAAATTCATCTTTTCAAAAAAGGCGATATGTCTTAAAGCCGAGGCGACCATGGCTTCGGCCTGCCCCTTATTCCGGCTCATGACCAACAGGTCCTTTTCCAGGGAACCGGCATTGACTCCGATTCGGATGCAGACCCCCATTCCCCGGGCCATCTCAATAACCCGGGCGATCTTGGCCGGTCCCCCGATATTGCCCGGATTGATGCGAATACCGGCCACACCGGCCTTCATCCCTTCCAGGGCCAAACGATAATCAAAATGGATATCGGCGATTACCGGCAAAGAAGATTTGCGAATGATCTCCTTTAAGGCCGGAACAGCTCCCTGGTCGGGAAGCGCCACCCGGATCAACTCACAGCCCGCCTGTTTAAGCTCCCTGATCTGCTTTAAGCTCCGGTGCACATCATGGGTGTCCGTGCAGATCATGGACTGAACCACTACGGGATGCCCGCTCCCGATCTTTACCCCTCCCACGGAAACAGTCCTTGTTTTTCGCCGCCCCGTTTCCGGCGGGGGCTTAATGTCGCCGATCGCGTTCATCATATCCGTTCATGATACCCCCTCCCTCGCCCCCTTCAAACGGGGGATGGGGTGAGGGTTGCTTGATTTCCAAAAAAAATTGACAACCCGTGGTAAATACGTTAAAAGATAATTGATGCCGGGTTAAACGGCCTGAATCAAACTAAATTCTCTTATAACATATTATGCGATGGATTTTAATCCATTTTTTAAAAAGCCTTTTCCCGTCCCGATGGAAAATCTCCCCGATTATGGACTGAAAGATTTAATTCAACTCATCAGCAATGTGACCGAGGCCTTTACCACGGCCCTCTTTCTGATTGATCCTACTGAGAACAAACTCACTCTAAGAGTATATCAGAGCTTGAGTCTTCATATAAACCCGGAGACCAGCCTTCAACTCGGAGACAGTTTGATCGGTTGGGTGGCCAAAAATCAGCGCCCGGTCAATATCTCTCAATTTGATCGGGACACCCGAAACCTGAAATTGTATCTGCGGGATGAAAAGATTAAATCGTTTTTGGCCGTACCTGTAGGGGAGGTCGGGGTCCTTTGTATCGACAGTAAACGCAACTATGTTTTTACCGATAAGGACCAAAAGATACTTCAGGATTTTGCCTTGCTGATCTTAAAGATCCTTCAGGCCCAATGGACCGGACAAAAGGAAAGGCAGCAGAATCGTATTTTGGGATTTTTTAATGATATAAAAACCCTTTCCAATGAAAAGCAAGAGGTAGACCAGTATTACCTGAAGGTGCTCAATCGTTGCCGCCTCTTTTCCAATACCGATGCGGCTTTTTTGGTCTTGGTTCCCAAAAAGGAGGACCGCTACAAAATTATGGCTTCCGAGGGGACCTTGACGGCCCCGATAAAAAAAAACATCCTTTCCATCGAAATGGGGTTGACCGGGTGGGTCATCCGCGAAAAAAAACTATTAGTGCGGCGTGTCATGAAGCCAAGGACCCACAAGTCCTATGTCTTTTTCCCGGATGACCCTTGTATGCATTTTCAATCCTATATCGGGTTGCCCCTTTGTTTTTTCGGTAAGTTATACGGGGTCATGAATCTGGTCGGACACCGGGAAAATGATTGGCCCGAAGAAGAAATTCAGGCCTTGGTCTCGGCCGGGCCGACCATTATCACTTCAATCCTTTTTTTAATGAATCTGTGAGTCGAAGACACCCATGCTGATACGAAAACTCGTCGGTCTCTTTTCGGAAGATATGGCCATGGATCTGGGTACGGCCAACACCCTGATCTTCAAAAAAAACCAGGGCATCGTCCTGAATGAACCTTCCGTGGTGGCCATTAATAACGAAACCGGCCAGGTCCTGGCCGTCGGGAAAGAAGCCAAGGACTATTTGGGCCGAACCCCTCCCCGAATTTCCGCGATCCGTCCCATGAAAGACGGGGTTATTGCCGACTTCGAGATCACCAGGGAAATGATTAAATATTTTCTCATCAAGGTTCGGGGAAAATCCAGATTTTTCCGGCCCAACCTGGTTATCGGCGTCCCCTCCGGCATCACCATGGTGGAAAAAAGGGCCGTGGTTGAGTCGGCCCTGGAAGCAGGGGCTAGAGATGTCTATCTGATTGAGGAACCGATGGCCGCGGCCATCGGGACCGGTATGCCGGTCGAATCCAACCGGGCCAATATGATCGTGGACATCGGAGGGGGGACTACGGAAGTGGCCATCATTAATATGTTTGCCACGGCTTATTGCGAGTCTATTCGGGTGGCCGGCGATGAAATCAACGAATCCATCATGTATTTTCTGCAAAAAAAATTTAATTTGCAGATCGGCGAGAATACCGCCGAACAGATCAAGATGGAATTCGGTTCGGCCTATCCCCAGGGGAAACCGACTCCCTTTCATGTGTCGGGAAAAGAGGTTTATTCCGGGATCCCCCGGACCATCCAAATAACCGACAAGGACCTTCGGGAAGGCATGGCCGAACCCATTTGGGCCATAGTCGATGCCGTCAAAAGGGCCTTGGAAAAGACCCCGGCCGAATTGTCGGGAGACATCAGCCGAGATGGAATGACCATAGCCGGCGGCGGGGCCCTGCTTACCGGGTTGGATAAGCTCCTGGAAAGAGAGACCAGCCTCAAGGTCCATATCGCCGAAGACCCCCTGACATCGGTGGTCATGGGGGCCGGTAAGGCCTTAAGGGAAATCGACTTTTACACCAAGGTGTTCATTAATTGAACTTAGACCTCTCTTTTCAATTGGCCATGGAAGCCGTATTGGCCGCAGGTAAAATCTTAAAAGAGGGGTTCCATAAGAAAAAATCCTATCAGAAAAAGGGGGCCATTGATCTGGTTACCGAATGGGATTTCAAGTCCCAGGAGACGGTCCTGGCCATACTTAAATCCCATTTCCCGGATGCCGATTATCTGGTTGAGGAATCAGGGTTAGAACGCCGGCCTTCTCCTTACTGCTGGGTCCTCGATCCTTTGGACGGGACCACGAACTTCGTCCATGGTTTCCCCTTTTTTTGTGTTTCCCTGGCCTTGAGCTACGAGAAGGTCCCTCTCCTGGGAATCGTCTATAACCCGGAACTTAAGGAAACCTACTGGGCCTTAAAAGGTCAAGGGGCTTTTTTCAACGGACGACCTCTGCGGGTATCGCCGCTGACCAAGGTTTCCCAAAGTCTTTTAGCCACCGGATTTCCTTACAATATAAAGAAAACCCATGGCCAAATCATAGAACGCTTTGAAAGGGTAATCACCCGGGCCCAAGGGGTCCGCCGGCCCGGCTCGGCCGCATTGGACCTTTGCTGGGTGGCCAAAGGGGTGATAGACGGCTTCTGGGAGCAATACCTGAAGCCCTGGGATACGGCCGCCGGATTACTCTTAGTGGAAGAGGCCGGGGGCAAGGTCACCGATTTTGCCGGTCATCCCTATCATATTGAAAAAAAACAAATATTGGCCACCAATGGGAGGATCCATCAAGAAATGGTAAGTCTTTTATCCATCAAAAATGGCCCGTCTTGAAGCATTACTTTTCCTGATTTTCTTTTATATGGACAAATGGTGATGCTTAGGCTATTATAATACCCACGCAACGCTTTTCCTTAAAGACTTCGCTGCCGATCTTCCAAAATTTTTTTAAGGAATTCCTCTGTGTTGTTCATGCAAAGATCCCTTAATTCCATGATTTTATTTAGGGGAGGAGTTTATGAAAAGAAAATTCACTGCCGAGCAATTACATGGCCGCTTTGATTGTTTCAGCCATTTTAATCGGATCGATCCCATCTGCTTAAAATATTGCGCCTTAAATATCCGTTGTGCCTTAGCAAAAAAACAGTGGTTCGATTTGGAGATACCCGACGACTATTATCCTTCTGTTATTCCGGCAGATCCGGATTTCGGCCCGGAATAAGGGATAAACATTTTCTCAGGGTCAGCCCCTTCACCAAAAATACCTTCGACCGTGATTTTCCGCCCTTGATGAGCATTACTTCGGACCTCCTCACCTCGAAGTAATGGGCTAAAAAGGCTATACAGGCCTGATTGGCGGCCCCTTCCACCGGGGGGGACTGAACCATTAATTTCAATTGACGGTCGTATAATCCGGCCCATTCCGTCTTCCTGGCGCCGGGTTGGACCCGAAGCATCAGTAGCATTCCTTCAGGGGTCGGGTTCAAAAAAGGAGAGAAAAAATTTTTGAATGAGGCTTTTAGGGGCAGGACTGTTCTTTTTGTTAGTCACATTTAGTAAGCCAATTGATAAGCTAATTGTTCTAAAGTGGGGACCAGGAATCTTTGTAAAAATCCAATAAGTATGAGGACCAAGAGCGGAGAAAAATCAAATCCACCCCAAATTACCGGCAAATGACGTCGAATAGGTCTTAATACGGGTTCGGTTACAGCATAAAGAAATCGTACGATTTGATTATAAGGGTCGGCTCTAACCCAAGATGTAAGAGCTTGAGCGATAATAATTAAAGTATAAGCCCACAATAAATTGTCTAATACCCAAGCCACCGCTTTGATAAAGTTTGCCAAGATAAACATTCTAAAAGATCCCTGTTTTTGATGAATTGGCCAAAAGGCGTCACCTCGGTGGAAACCGGGGCCCAGAATTATTGAAACTGCTTTAAAATACCGGATTCCGGCTTTCACCGGAATGACTGACAGAGTTAATTTTCGACCTTTTGCGAAACTATTATTTTTAGTAACATATAAAGATAACCGTTTCAAGAAGAATAAGTGCCTATTAAAATTAACTTTCTTCATTTTTTCCTACCCGCTTGATTTTCTTGAATTTGAAACTATTTTTTAGTATGGTACCCGTGCGTGCGCCCGTAGCTCAGTCGGATAGAGCGTCGGACTTCGAATCCGCAGGCCGCCCGTTCGAGTCGGGCCGGGCGCACCAAAAGAAGCCCTCTGACCTTAAGCACGGGCTTCCCTTAAAATTTTTTTAGCCACAGACCCACTTAGACTCACAGGACAGGCCAAGGGAGATCCGCCGTTCCGCCGCAAATCCAGGCGGGGATGGCGGATCCCCTTGGCCAAGTCATCCTTCGGGGTTAAAGCCATTGGCGGCAGTCACCCATATCTTTGTCCGGGCATCATTGACCGGACAAAACGTCTGTAGTTTTCTGAGGGGTTCGGGGGCCAAAAATTGATTACGCATTACTGAAGCTCCCTGGACCAAGGGGAAGTCCCGCCGCAGGCGGGATTCGCGGTAAGGTAAATGTCCATTATTTGAAATTCGCCCGCTAACCCACGCAGTCACGCCATTGGCGTGACGGGGAATGCGCTCGCTATCCCTGTTCAAGTTGAGCAATTATAAGATGAGATGGTATCGGATCTTTATCGGGCTTGGCCTGTTATCGATGTGTTTATTAGCCCTGGGGTGTTCTTCGAAGAGTTCTTCCCGGGCTCGCTCCTTAACGATCGCCGGCTCCACCTCCGTCCAACCCTTCGCCGAGAAACTTGCGGAAATCTATATGGATCTCAATCCTCAGGTGGCCATCAATGTTCAAGGAGGAGGGTCGACGGCCGGGATCAAGGCCTGCCGGGAAAAAGCGGCCCAAATTGGCACCTCCTCCAGAGAGCTCCATCAAGATGAATGCGATCTAAACAAAATCGTCATCGCCAAGGACGGGATCGCCGTCGTCGTTCATCCTGAAAATCCGATTAATAATTTAACCATCGAGCAACTGCGAGGAATCTTTTCCGGGAAAATCAAATCCTGGTCCCAGGTAGGCTGGGTGAATAAACCGATTTTTTTTGTCAATCGTGAAGAAGGCTCCGGCACCCGAGATGCCTTTGAAAACCTGGTCATGAAAAAGGAGGAAATTTCCGACAGGGCACTGGTCCAGGATTCCAACGGCTCGGTCCGGGAAATCATAGCCAATAATCCCCAATCTATCGGCTATATCTCTTTTGGGCTCGTAAACCACCAGGTCAAGGCCTTGTCCGTCAATGCCATAAAACCTTCTACGACTACTATCAAGAGCAATCAGTATACCTTAACCAGGCCTTTCATCTTTGTCCTTCCAGGTCAGCCTTCACCCTTGGCCCGACAATTTGTCGATTTTATTTTAAGCCAGGAGGGTCAGCAAATCCTGGAAAAAGAAGGCCTGGTAGGAATCCACCCAAAATGAAAGAGAAGATCATTGAAAAGGTGCTGACCCTCTTGGCCTTTTCCGCCATCGGGCTCCTTTTGCTCATTACGATCTTCATTTTCAAAGAAGGACTTCCCCTCATCCTGAAGACGGGACTGAATGACTTCCTTTTTAATGCCAAGTGGGCCCCGACAAAAGGCCATTTCGGAATTTTATCCATGATCGTTTCTTCTTTGGCCGTGACCCTGGGGGCCATTGTCCTGGGGGTGCCCCTGGCCCTGGCCTGTGCCATAACCCTGGCCGAATTTTGTCCGCCCCGCTGGCTGGTCTTCCTAAAGCCGACCATCGAACTCCTGGCCGGCATCCCTTCCGTTGTTTTCGGATTTTTAGGGGTGGTCCTGTTAGTACCGATTATCCGCGAATACCTCGGCGGGCCCGGGCTTTCCCTTTTGGCCGCTTCGATCATCCTGGCCATTATGATCCTCCCGACCATCACCAGTATCTCCATTGATGCTATTCAGGCCGTCCCCTTATTATACAAAGAAGGGGCCCTGGCCATGGGGGCCACCCATTGGCAGGCCATTCATCTGGTCCTTCTTCCAGCCGCCCGGTCCGGAGTGGTAACGGCCATCATTCTGGGTATGGCCCGGGCCATTGGAGAAACCATGGCCGTCATTATGGTGGCCGGCAATGCCCTAAAGATTCCCCATTCCCCGCTGGATCCGGTCCGCACCCTGACCAGCACCATTGCCCTGGAAATGGGCTATTCGGCCGGAGATCATCGAACCGCTCTTTTTGCGGCCGGTATCGTCTTATTTATCTTTATCATGGCCCTTAACGTCCTGGCCAATCTTTTGATGCGGAAAAAATAATGCGTTTAAATCCCATTCTAACTCAAAAAATAGTCAAGGCCCTGCTCTGGATCCTGACCGGTTTAACCATTGGGGTTTTATTTTTTATCATCCTGTTCATATTTATTAACGGACTTCCCCAACTTTCCTGGACCTTTCTTTCCACCAATCCTGTCGACATGGGACGTTCGGGCGGGATCCTGTCCACCATCGTCAGCACCATCTATCTTATCGGGATCGCCCTTTTCTTCGCCACCCCACTGGGGCTGGGAACGGCCATCTATCTTACCGAATATACCCACGGAGGAATGAGCACCAGGATCATCCGTTTTGGGACCGAGTGTCTGGCCGGAATCCCTTCCATCATTCTCGGTCTTTTTGGATTTGCCATCTTTGTTATGGCCTTCGGCTGGGGGTGGAGCCTGCTTTCCGGCGGCCTGACCCTTTCGGCCATGCTCCTTCCGACGATTATTCGTACTTCGGAAGAATCCATTTTAGCCGTGCCTCAGGAATACCGGGAAGTCGCCTTTTCTCTCGGCGTGGGCAAATGGAGCACCATCACCCGCGTGGTCCTGCCCGCGGCCCTCCCGGGGATTGTAACCGGTATCGTCTTGAGCATCGCCCGCTCCATCGGGGAAACGGCGGTCATTATTTTTACGGCCGGGTCCTCTTTGAGGTTCCCGAATTCCATCTTTGAATCAGGCCGGACCATGGCCGTCCATTTTTATATTTTGGCCCGGGAAGGGATCTCTTTGCCCATGGCTTACGGGACCGCGGCCATCCTGGTCCTGCTTATTTTGATCATTAACATCAGTGCCTATTGGACCATGCGGCTTCTTATGAAGAGGTATTCATGACGGCGATTTTCGATTTTGGATTGCCGATGGCGGATTTATAAAAGTGGAAAGTATTCAACCCCAGAAAATAAGAATTAAAGACCTGACGGTTTTATATGGAAGGGAAGCCGCACTCCAGTCCATTTCCCTGAACATCCCCAAAAATCAGATAACCGGGATCATGGGGCCTTCTAATAGCGGGAAAAGCACCTTGTTGCGCATCCTGGATCGCTTAACCGACCTGATTCCCGGCATCTTAATCCGCGGGCAGGTTTTTTTGGATGAGGTTGATATTCTGGTGCCCGGCTATGATGTCAATACCCTCAGGGCCCGGGTGGGGATGGTCTTTGCCAAGCCGATCCCCTTGCCCCGCTCTATCTATGAAAACCTGACCTTCGGCCCCCGGATGCACGGCGTGAAAGACCGGCGCCTCTTGAATGAACGGGTCGAACACAGCCTCCGGGCCGCCATCCTTTGGGATGAAGTCAAAGACCGGCTTTTTGAATCGGCCCTCAACCTTTCCGGCGGTCAGCAGCAGAGGCTCTGTATCGCCCGGACCCTGGCCATGCAGTCGGAAGTCATCCTTTTGGATGAACCGACCTCCGGCCTGGACCCCATATCTACGGCCAAAATCGAGGAGGCCCTCCGGACCCTCAAGGAGAATTATACGATTGTCCTGGTCAGCAACAACACCAAGCAGATCGCCCGCATTTCGGATAATGTGGCCTTCTTCCTCATGGGAGAGCTGATTGAATACGGCTCTCCCGACAAGATCTTTACCAACCCATCGGATAAACGAACCGAAGATTATGTCTCCGGAAGATTCGGTTAAGGGGGAGGCATCTTGCCGACCATCGCCATTAAAAATCTGAATTTGTATTATGGTTCTTTCCATGCCCTGAAAGGGATATCTTCCTTTTTTAAAGAAAAGACCATCACCGCCCTGATCGGTCCCTCGGGGTGCGGGAAATCCACCTTGCTCCGTTGTTTGAATCGGATGAATGACCTGATTGACGGTGTTCGAATCGAAGGGCAGGTTTTCATCGGAGATAAGGACATTTACGCTCCGGGGACCAATTTGATCGAGCTTCGCAAGGAAGTGGGTATGGTCTTTCAAAGACCCAATCCTTTTCCCCTATCCATCCTGGAAAATGTCGTTTTTGGCCTTAAGGTCCATGGGCAACTCCCCTCAAACAAGAACAAACAGGAAGAGATCGCCTTTAAGGCCTTTTCCGCCGTGGGCCTCTGGGATATCTTAAAGGACAAACTAAACCAGTCGGCCCTGAGCCTGACCCTCGAACAACAACAACGGCTCTGTATCGCCCGGATCGCCGCCCTTCAATCCCGGATCGTTTTGATGGACGAGCCCTGCTCGGCCCTCGACCCTATGGCCACGGAAAAGATTGAAGGCCTGATGCTGACCCTCAAGGAAAATTTTACCATCGTCATTGTCACCCACAACATGCAACAGGCCGCCCGGATTTCCGATGAAACCGGTTTTATGCTCCTGGGGGACCTGGTCGAATTCGGGACGACCGGACAGATCTTCACCAAACCCCAGGACGACCGGACCAATGATTATATTACCGGAAGGTATGGATGATGAAAAAAAGGCGCAAGGTGCAAGGTGCAAGGCAAGGTGTGGGTGTGAAGATTCTCCTTGCGCCTTGCGCCCTGGGCCTTGCGCCCATCATGATTTTGACCCCTTTAGAGAATGAGGACAAGTTATGGCTGAAAATACAAAATTGATTCCCCTCGACAAACGCATCATTTTTGCCCTTGACGTAAGCACTCCCGCCGAGGCCCAGACCTGGGTGGAAAAGTTGGAGGGCCAACTCAAGTTCTTCAAAGTGGGGCTGCAACTTTTTCTGGGAGGCGGATTCCCCATCGTGGATTGGATCGTCAAGCGGGGTCTGGAAGTGATGCTGGACCTGAAATTTTTTGATGTCCCCCAGACCGTTTCTTCGGCGGTAAAACAACTGCAGGGAAGAGGGATTACCTACACAACGGTCCACGGCAACGACGCCATAATGCGAGCGGCCGCTGAGGCCAAGGGAGAGGTGAAAATCCTGGCGGTCACGGTCCTGACCAGTCTCGACCAAGGGGATTTGATTGATTTGGGGTTTAAATGTTCTCCGGAAGAACTGGTCCTCTCCCGAGCCCGCCGGGCCTTCCAGGTCGGCTGTGACGGGGTAGTGGCCTCCGGTCTGGAAGCCCCTAAAATCAGAAATGAGTTGGGATCGAAGTTATTTATCGTCGTCCCCGGGGTCAGGCCGGTTGAAAACCGCCCGGACGATCAAAAGAGGATCGTCGATGTCCGATCAGCCTTTTTAAACGGCGCCGATCATATCGTCGTCGGCCGCCCTATCCGACAGGCCCCGGACCCGGTGGCCCTGATTCAGGAGATGCAGCACCAGATTAAAGAAACGTTGCGAGGTGCTCATTAAAAAGGGTGAGGGCATATTGAATACCCGGGAGAAAAATCCCTTATAATAATTTTTCCACCAGTCGCACTTGTTGCCGAATTTCGGCCGACAGGATCTCTCCGGATTTCCCACTGCCACCGACCAGAATCTGGGCCTTGATCATCACAGGTTTACCGATGCTTCGGGCGATCTCTTCGACCTCTTCTTGCTTACGGGCGATAGCCCCCGAGGGAGTGACTATCTCCTGTTGCTGAAACAGCTTTTTTGCTTCGTATTCATGAAGTCTCATAAAGGCAAAAACCCCTCCCCTCCCTCGATCAGAAATAGTTTATCCGCATAAACCGTAACGGTTGCTGTGATGTAACCCTTCTTATGCTCTCGTGGGCTTTCCCGGCTTTGAACTCGAGGTGTCATCGCTCCTTTTTTTGGACATGGGCGCCTCTTTCCTTCTGGGCCGACTCAGAGCTTATACCAGTGTCCAATTATTAGGAACCACCGCAAATTCTTTTCAGGTCCTGTTTCAGAATCTTGCCGGTCGGGTTGCGAGGGAAGGAGGTCATAAATTCCACGTACTCAGGAATCTTGTATTTGGCGATCTTATCCTGCAAATATTCCTTGACCTCTTCCCCGGTCAGGGTACAGGACTCCTTCAAAACGATGCAGGCGCGGACGCGTTCGCCCAGGGCCGGGTCCGGTGCACCGATGACAGCCACTTCCGCGATCTTCGGGTGCTTTTCCAGGGGGATCTCGATCTCCCGGGGATAAATGTTTTCGCCGCCGCGGTTGATCATCTCTTTTTTACGTCCCGAAATGTAAAGGTAACCCCGTTCATCCATGAACCCCATATCGCCTGTATGGAGCCAGCCGTCTTTGATGGTTTCGGCGGTCGCCTCAGGCTTGTTAAGATAACCGATCATAACGGCTTCGCCCTTGATGCAGATCTCGCCCCGCTCACCATAAGACAGGACATTATTTTCCTCGTCCATGATCTCGACTTCCTGTCTGTTATAGGCCATGCCGATGGAGGCCAGGTTCTCTGGTACATTCAGACTCGAGGTAGCCACTCCGGTGCCCTCCGTCAGGCCGTAGCCGTCGATGACCTGGACCCCGAATTTTTCCTTGAAACCCCGAACGAGTTCCAAGGGCATGGGTGCCGCACCGGAGAAGGCATAGCGCAATTTTAGTTTGTTTAAATCGATGACGTCGGGGTCGGCAGCGTTATAGATATAGGCATACATGGCCGGCACAGCCATGGCCATCGTTACCCCGAACCTCATGATCGAAGGCCAGAAGTCGGTAGGAGAGAAGGACTTCCGGATACAAACCGTCAGTCCCTGATAGAGGAATGGATAGGTCCAAACGCATAAGGGATTGGTGTGAAACATGGGGAGGATGATCATAGTCACGTCCCCCGGTTTATTGACACCGTTTTCGGCGCTGCCCTTGCAAATGGTAAACTCGTTCCGGTTGGACATGAGAATCCCCTTGGGCCGGCCGGTGGTGCCCGAAGAATAGAGGAGCAGGCAAGGGTCGTCAAGGGCCTGGGGTACCAGGCATTCGTCTGCCGGGTATTGAACGAGGATATTTCCCAGGGTTCCTTCGGAGATGTGGGCCCCATGGTCGATACCCGTGACCACCTCCACGACGATCGGTTTGTGGTGCGATTCTTCATATCCTTTGGCAAATTCTTCCATGTACTCGCTGCCGACGAAAACCACCTTGGGACGTGAGTCTTCCAGGACATAGGCAATTTCAGGGGCCTTCAACATATAATTGATGGCACCGGCGATGGCCCCCAGTTTCTGAGCCCCAAACAGGGTATAGTAGATTTCCGGAGCGTTCAGAATCATGGTCATGACGACATCACCCTTGGTGACCCCTTTTTCTTTGAGGTAGGTTGCGACCTTATTGGCCCGCTCGTTGGTCTGGCCGTAGGTGATGACCTGGTCGTAGTAAAGAACATGGACGGCGTCGGGAATCTCCCGGGAGCGGATCGTCTGCATCTCCGCCAGGCTGTTAAATTCCAGTTGTTTTCCCTTCAGGGTGGCTAATTCCTCCAGGGCCACCCTCGGTCTGATAAATCGTTTGCATTTATCGATCATTTCGTTCTCCTTTGATTTAATGAGATATTGCTTTGTGAGGGCTCCCCGTCTAAGCGACATAAGGAGGAGGAAGAAGATAGGTCCGGGATCCTCAGGAACAACTATTACGGTTTGTAATCTTGCATATTTTTCAAAATCAGTCAATGAACAAGTACAGGAAAATATTAAGACCTCTGATTAGGATTGACGTTTTGATTTCAATCTTTCCAGCGCCGCCTTCATGGTCTCCCGGTGATCTTTGGTGGACCGGATGACCCCCATGTGGGAGGAAATCAGATCCAAAGCGGTCCTCAAGTCCGTATGGCTGCTCTGATACGTGGCCCGCTTGATGGTTTGAATGATCACGCTGGGACCGTCGGCGATCTTCCTGGCGTACTGATAGGTTTCCGCCATCAGTTGATCGGCCGGATAGACCCGGTTGACCATGCCTATGCGCAGGGCTTCCTGGGCGTCGATAAACTCCCCGGTAAAAAACAGCTCCAGGGCCTTGGCGACGCCCACCAGGCGGGGGAGAAAATAGCACCCGCCGTCTCCGGGAACCAGTCCCACCTTAACATACCCTTCGGCCAGACGGGCCGTGTCGGCGGCAAAACGGATATCGCACATCAAGGCCATATCCAGACCCGCACCCACGGCCACCCCGTTGACTGCGGCGATGACCGGCTTATCGAGGTCTTCCAGGGCAAAGGCGATGCGGTGGATCTTATCCCATAACATGCTTTTATGCTCATAAGGCCCCTGGGACTGACGGTCGGTATTCGTGCCTAAATCCACCCCGCTGCAAAAGGCATCCCCGGCCCCGGTCAGGACAATCACTTTGACCTCCGGATCAGTGCGCCATTCCACCAGGGCCTTAGACCAGCGCTCGATCATATCCATGTTGAAAGCATTCTTTTTTTCAGGCTGGTTGAGGGTAATCGTGGCGATGCCCTTTTCCACCTTGAAAAGGATGTCGTCTTTTTTCACTATCCGTCCTCCTCATTCTTAAATGGGTTAGGATCGCTTCGCTTAAGACGATCGGCCTTTGGCCGATCCGTGAGCACTTCGTTTGAGGGAAGAGTCAGGTGCCGTTGGCCTCGAATTCGTCGAAGACGAACGATCCTCAAGCGTAGCGATCCTCGCATCATAGATAATCATGTTAGTCTCTAAAGATATTGCGGCCGATGACGAATCGTTGTATTTCCGAGGCCCCTTCGACGATGCGCATGACCCGCACTTCCCGGAACCACCGCTCCAAAGGCAGTTCCTTGGTCAGGCCCATACCGCCGTGGACCTGGATGGCCCGGTCCAGGACCCGGAAGGCCATCTCGGTGGCAAACAGTTTGAGCATGGCCGTTTCATTGCGGGTATCGATTTTCTTGGTCAGTTTCCAGGCGCACTCCAGCATCATCAGCCAGGTCTGCTTGATTTCTATGGCAGAATCCACCATCATCCACTGGATGGCCTGGCGTTTGGACAAGGGCTGGCCGAAAGTCACCCGCTGTTTGGCGTGTTCAACGGCCAATTTGAAGGCCCGCTCACATCGCCCCAGACAACTGGCGGCCATCATCACCCGGCCGTGATTGGCCCACTCCTGGAACAAATTAAAACCAAAACCCACCTGGCCCAACACCTGGCTGTCAGGGACCTCCACGTTATCCAACAAAATCTCGGTGGAGTACTGGGGCCGGATGACCTCCACGTGGCGCTCCACGGTAAATCCGGGCGTGTCCCGGTCCACCATGAACATGGTTATCCCGCCGCGTCCCCTTTTTTCTTTATCGTTCACCGCGGTGATAAAAACAAAGTCGGCCTTATCGGCCATGGTGCTGAACAGCTTGCGGCCGTTGAGCACCCACTTGTCGCCCTTCTTCACCGCCGAGGTGGAGATAGCCGCCGCGTCGGAACCGGCACCCGGCTCGGTGTTGCCCATAGCCGTGCGCTTTTCTCCTCGTATCACCGGAAAAAGGTATTTCTCCTTCTGCGCCTCATTACAGGCGTATAATATCCCCGGGGGATCGCCGCCAAAGGGATTGTAGTGGGCCGTGCCGATGGTGGTCTTGGCCTGTTCCACCCGCAAAACGCAGACCGTCAAGGGGTCCAGACCGACACCGCCATAAGCTTCGGGCACGCTGATGGCCCAGAGACCGGCCTGCTTGACCTTTTCCACCATGGCCCGGTGGATGTCCGGCGGCAGTTCCACCCAATCGGGATCTTTGTAACACAATTCCCTTTCCAGGGGCAGGCACTCTTTTTTCACGAACTTTCTCATGGTCGCCTGCATGAGCTTCATTTCATCGCTGAATTCAAAATCCATTAAGACCTGACCTCCTTAGGGTTCGGAGATTCTATTTCACTTGAAGACATATTTTTTTATCTTATACCCTTCTCATTCAAAATCAAGGGCATCTTCATCTTGATTGGACTTGCCAAAAGTCTCTCTTGGTCGTCACCCCGGCGCCTGTCCCCGGATCAAATCCGGGGGCAGGCGCCGGGGTCCATGATACAGAATAATTTGTTTTTCTCCTTGACCCTTCCTATAAGGTAAATTATGCTCTTTCGACCAATCGCATTTTTTAAGTTACGAGAAGGAGGAGTATAGTGAACGAAGACATCAAAAAGAGAACTCAAGAGACAGCGGCCAAGCTCTTTAGCGGCGGTATTAAAATGGACCCACCTTACCTGACCTGGAAAGAATTCGACCGCAGCCTGGCCAACGATCTATCCATGTTCATCACCGGAAACCTCTATTCAAGAACGGTCCTCTCCCTGCCGGAGAGGCAGATGGTAGCCTGTGCCATGCTGGCCGCCCTCGGTGCCGCCGATGAACTGAAGCTTCACCTCAATGCCGCCCTGAATGTCGGCTGCGACCCAAAAAAAATGGCCGAGGTCTTTTTTCAACTTGCCCCCTACGGGGGCATGCCCCTGGTCAATAAGGCCCTGGAAGTTTTCCGGGAGGTTTTGAAAGGCCGGGGAGAATGGGAAGACTTTAAGAAATGATGGGATCGCCGCTCCCGATGACAACTTAATAGCCACCAGAGGGAGTTCTTTTCCCGAATTTATCGACATGATACAAGGGGGGTAGAATATGAGTGGATCGGAACTTTCCGGCCGGGTTGCTTTGGTCACCGGGGCCAGCCGGGGAATCGGGCGGGCCATTGCCCTGCGCCTGGCTGAAGCAGGATCGGATGTGGCCGTCAATTTTAGAACATCAGGAAAATGAAGCCAAAGGGGTATGTGACAAGATCGAGGTTTATGGCCGCCGGTGCATCGCCGTTCAGGCCGATGTCGGT
The DNA here is from genome assembly GCA_963821645.1 of uncultured delta proteobacterium. Classification (GTDB taxonomy): domain Bacteria; phylum Desulfobacterota; class RBG-13-43-22; order RBG-13-43-22; family RBG-13-43-22; genus RBG-13-43-22. Next base: position 28,017 of record CAWGEQ010000004.1, read on the forward strand.
AAAGCGACCGAGGTGTCCCGGCTGATCAGGACCGTTGAGGAACATCTTGGAACCATATCCATTTTGGTCAACAACGCCGGGATCGCCAAGGCCCGGAGTCTGGAGGAGATCGACGAGCCGCTATGGGATGAAACACTCACAACCAATCTTAAATCCTGCTTTCTGGTGACCCAGGCGGTACTGCCCGGAATGCGGTCTCAAAGATGGGGAAGGATCATCAATATCTCTTCGGTGGCTGCTCATGTCGGCGGGATCGTCGGTCCCCATTATGCCGCCTCCAAAGCCGGGATCCTGGGCCTGACCCATTCCTACGCCTCCCTCTTAGTCAAAGAGGGGATCACCGTTAATACCATTGCCCCGGCCTTGATCGCTACCGATATGGTCAAAAGCAGCCTCAAGGCTCGGCCCGACCTGATCCCCGTAGGGCGCTTCGGCACCGCCGAAGAGGTGGCCGACGTGGCCCTCATGCTGGCCGGCAACGGCTATATGACCGGGCAAACCATCAATGTCGGTGGCGGCAGGTATTTTAGCTGACTCGCGGTTACATGCCAAGATTCAGGCACAAGGAATTTCCATATTCAAAAGAAACTATGGCACATTATCAACCGGTGCCACAAATGAGAATTTCTTTTTACATTTGCTAAGTATCATTGGGGTGACGGTACCGCTCAACTCAGGGTCTAAGGAGAATATGGGTCCATCGGCCATCTGACCTTGCCGATACCATGGCGGGTATAACGACAGTCCAGCATGTTCCCCCGGTGTCCAGGACTCTGCAGCCAGGTATGAAAGACTTCTCCGCCAGTGGACAGGCCTATGGCGATATTTTCGGCAGCCGCTGAAAAACGAAGGTTCGCATCCCTCAGCCGATCAAAGGGGTCTTTCCCGTCAGGATTGGTATGGCTGAAAAATTTCCGCGAAACCATGTCCCGGCTGTGAGCCAGGGCGACAGCGGCCAGCCGGTTGTCCCATTTTAATTCCTGACAACCGACACTTCTTCGTTTGGCATTAACCAGTCGGACCAATTCCCGGATCTCGGGGTCTCCGGCACCGATCAGGCCTTTTTGGTCATTAGAAAAACTCGCCGGGACTAAGAAGATGAGGCTGAAAAAAACAGCTATCAACCAGTATCTCCCGTTTTTCAAAAGATTCCGCATTAGGTGTCTCGAAGCCATCCTGAAATTCTCAGTATCATTCTATTGAAGAACTCGTGGGTCGGGTTCTACTTTCCAAGGCATCCAACAGTCTTTCGTGAATATTATCAAATCCGCCATTGGACATGATCAGGACCACGTCGCCTTCCTTTAATTCATGAGAAAGTAAGAGCAAAATTCCATCGGTATCCGGAAAAAATCGGGCCTTCTTGCCTGAAGCCGTCAGATCTTCGACTAATCGGGCCGAGGAAAATCGTTCTTCCTCCTGGATCTTTTCCAGGCCCGGGGCCTCCCGGATCAGAATCAAGTCTGCACCCTCAAAGGCGGAAACATAATCCTTTTGAAACACCTTACGGCGGCTGGTATTGGTCCGGGGTTCAAAAACGGCGATCAAACGCCGGTCCTGATATTGAGACCTGATGGCCTGGATGGTTTCCCTGACGGCAGTTGGGTGGTGGGCAAAATCGTCGATCACCGTGACCCCGGCCCGAACCCCTCGGACTTCCTGCCGGCGATGGACCCCCTGGAATCCGGCCAATCCCCGGGCAATGTCTTCCAGACTCAATCCTATCCGAAGCAATATAGGAAGAAGGGAAAGAAAATTCAAGGCATTGTGTTGGCCGACCAATGGTGAATCAAAAGAATAAACGTATTGATTGCCGTGATAAACCTTAAACCTGCTGCCCTGCTCCTCGGTCTTTAATTCTTCCAGATGCCAGTCCCACAGAGGTTCCAAACCGTAAGTCTCCCGCGGACATCGCGCCTGATGAAGAATTTCCTGAATACGCCTGTCGGGACCATTAGCCACCAGTAATCCGTTTTCGGGGATGATGGAAAGGAACCGGGAAAAGGCCTTCTGGATGGCCGTTAAATCGGAATAAATATCGGCATGATCAAACTCGATACTGGTCAAGACGGCATAATGGGGCCGGTAATGAAGGAACTTGGGACCTTTGTCAAAGAAAGCCGTATCGTACTCATCCCCTTCAACAACGAAATAAAGACCTGTTCCTATCTGATAGTTCCTTTCATAACCCCTGAGAATCCCGCCGATCATGAAGGAAGGGGACAAACCGGCCTGATCCAGAATGGCCGCTAACAGGGCCGAAGTGGTCGTCTTGCCATGGGTCCCGGTGATGACCAAAGAAATCTTATCTTTTAGGAAAAGCTGGGCCACGGCCTGGGGCAGGGAAAGAAAGGGGAGCTCAAGACGGAGTAATTCCTGGGCCTCGGAGTTAACCTGGGTGATCACATTGCCCACGATGACCAGGTCCGGATGGGGCTTAAGATTTTCCGGTCGATAGCCTTGGATTACTTCTATTCCCAAATTGGCCAGGAAGGTGCTCATCGGCGGATAGACCGCCTGATCCGAACCCGTAATCTGGTATCCTTTCTCTTTAAGCATCCCGGCCAACGACCCCATGCCGGTGCCGCAAATGCCCATGAGATGGATATGGTGCATATGTTCAGGAATAGTATTGAGTGATAGATCCATGTCGGATGGTGGCTTGATTCCCATCAGGTCCGTCCTTTTGGGTTATTTCATTGGGTTTATTATACCCCTTTTTACATTTCGTCAACTTATAAGGATTCGGATTCGTGCTGAGGCTAAAGAGCCGACGATTTAGGAATGGCTTTGCGGTTCCGTCACCTTACACTGGCCGCGGCCTTGGGCTTTACGAACCAGTTTTTGGTCAAAGGTATAAAATATCCGGCACCCTTGGGAAGCGGCCAGATGAAGGGCATCGGCGAAGTCCAACCCATTGGAATACCACCTAAGGGCTGTCATCACCCGATGGGGATTGGTAAGGGCGACGTTCGGCAGACCGCACAGCTTGGTGAAGGCCTCATGAATGGCTGATGGAGAAAACCCGTAAGCGTGCCGTAAGACCCATTCGGCCTCAAGCAGAACCGTATCCGGAATAAAGAGGCCGCCGTTTTTAAAAACCGATTTGGCTTTTGCCGATTGTTCAGGATCATCTCCAGTCAAAAAGCGGATAATGATGTTAGTGTCAATGCCGGTCACGTTTTACACCCCTTGCGCCCTTTATAATGGCCCCTTCCATCTCTTCAAGCGTTTTAGCCCGGCCGTGATAAGGCAAACACGAGGCCACTTCCTGGAGGGAGGTTTCCGGAAAAGGTGATACCCGTGTGAGCAGGACACCATCATCGGTATCGATGGCCTGAAGCCTCTGTCCCGGTTCCCAATGATGTCGGGTGCGGATTTCCTTAGGAATGATTACCTGGCCCTTACTCGAAAGTCTTGTGTTCGGCATAAGAACTCCTCATTAGTAAGAAATTTGTAAGACAACACTACCACAAGGCCCGAGGACGGTCAAGGAAATTTAAAGAGGTAGGTTAGAGAACCCAGCTTTCCATCCTTTTTCCTTGACTCCCTCTATCCGATCCAATACATTGTCTTTCACTCAAGTCCGGGTTTTCTAACGATTTCTTAGACGAAAGGAGTTGTTTTAATGAGGAAATGGATTTTGATCACGGGATTGACGTTGATCATGGGTCTTTACGGTTCCGGAATAGGTTTGGCGGCCGGCACGATCAAGATCGGTTTCAACATCCCTCTGACCGGGGACATCCCCAAGGTGGGGGAAGGTTCGAAATATGCCGGGGAAATGTTGAAGGAGCGGATCAACAAGGCCGGCGGTTTAAAGGTAGGGAACAAGGCCTACCCTCTTGAATTTATCTATCAGGACAACGAGGCCAAAGCCGAATCGGCCACGGCCACGGCCTTGAAACTGATTACTCAGGACAAGGTCCTGGCCATCATCGGGCCCCAGTCCAGCAAACAGGCCATTCCGGCCGGGGAAGTCTGTGATGCCAACAAGACGGTCATGATCAGCCCCTGGTCAACCAACCCCAAGACCACCCAAAACCGGCCCTGGGTTTTCCGGGCCTGTTTTCTGGACCCCTTTCAGGGTCCGGTGTTGGCCAACTTCGCTACCAAGGAACTAAAGGCCAAAAAGGCGGCCGTCCTTTACGACATAGCCAGCGACTACCCCAAAGGCTTGGCCGAATTCTTCAAGGAGGCCTTTGAAAAAATTCACGGCAAAGGGGCGGTAGTGGCTTTCGAGACCTTTACCACCAAAGACCGGGATTTCAGCGCCCAGTTGACCAAGATCATCGCTTCCAAGGCCGAGGTCCTCTTTGTCCCTCAATATTATGATGAGGTTCCCTTGATTATCAAACAGGCCCATGAACTGGGCTGGAACAAGCCCGTCCTGGGCAGCGATTCCTGGGGCTCGGCCGAATTGATGAAGCTCTGCGGCAAGGATTGCATCGGCTCTTTTTTCAGCACCCATTATGCCGCGGCCGGGGCCAAAGGGGCCACCAAGGAATTTATAGACAGCTATAAGGCCAAATACGGATACGAACCGGATGATGTGGCCGCCCTGACCTGGGATGCTATCCGTATGCTGCTTCAGGCCATCCAGAACACCAAGGGCCTCACCGGAAATCTGGAAAAGGATCGCAAGGCTATCCGCGACCAGTTGGCCCAGGTCAAAGCCTTCGATGGAATCACCGGCAAGATGAGTTTTACCGGTAAGAGCGGGGATCCCATCAAATGTGCGGTCCTGGTTAAGATCAGTCCCCAAGGGACCTTTAATTTTTATAAATCGGTTTGCCCGTAAGATCCAGGTTCAAGGTATAGGGTCTAAGGTTTAAGGTCAAAAAACATGCCCCTTCTTCTTTTCCTTATACCCTGTACCTTATACCGTAAACCTTGGACCAATATTTAATGGACTTCACCCTCTTCCTGCAAAACTTCATCAATGCCCTGCAATGGGGAAGCTTTTATGCCCTGATTGCCCTGGGGTATACCATGGTCTACGGGGTGCTGCTCCTGATCAACTTCGCCCACGGCGATATTTTCATGGTCGGGGCCTATATCGCCTTTTTTGTGGCCACTTTTCTTTTGGGGGCTTACGGTTCCCAATTACCCTGGCACCTTTCTCCGGGCCTGATCCTCATCCTGACCTTTGCCATCACCATGGCCCTAACGGCCGGAGTAGGGGTATTTATCGAAAGGGTGGCTTACCGTCCCCTCCGACGGAAAGGAGTCAACCGGCTTTACGTTGTCATCACTGCTTTGATGGTGGGGTTGATCCTCGAAAACGGAAACCTGTCCCTATTAGGGGCCAGCCGAAAATATTTCCCGGAATTGATCCCCAAAGAGATCTATCACTTTGCCGGGGTCACCTTTACCAACCTGAAAGTGACGGTGATTATCATCACCTTTCTGGTTTTTTTCTTTCTCCATTTTGTGGTCCGAAAAACCAAATGGGGCCTGGCCATGCGGGCCATCTCCTATGACCGGATGGCCGTGCCTTTGATGGGGATCCCCGTGGATCAGATCATCGTCATCACTTTCGCTTTGGGCTCCTCTCTGGCCGCTTTGGCCGGTATCCTCTTTGCCCTCTCCTATCCGGTCTTGGAACCTTATATGGGGGCCCTCATCGGTTGGAAGGCCTTTATTGCCGCCGTGGTCGGCGGGATCGGGGATATCCGCGGGGCCTTTCTCGGTGGGTTTCTTTTAGGGTTTATCGAAATTTTTTCCGCCACCTATTTCCCCTCTACCTTCAGGGACCTGATCGCTTTCGGGATCCTGATGCTCATCCTGACCTTTCGGCCCACCGGGATCTTCGGCCTGGCCCGCCGGACCAAGGTGTAAGGCCCTGAGGATGCCATGAACCGCCATCGTCCGGCTTTTTTTATCACCCTCATTTTCCTCCTCACCATCGGGCTGTCCTGGATGGGCTGGTTGGATTCCTACACCCAACTCATCCTCATGTTTATGGGCGTCAATATCATCCTTTCCACCAGCCTTAACTTGATCAATGGCTACATGGGGGAATTTTCCTGCGGCCACGCCGGCTTCATGGCCGTGGGGGCTTATGTGACTTCTTTGCTTACGGTCTGGTTTTTTACCGAAGGATCCCCTTTGGGCCCCGCTCTACTGACCCCTCAATGGGCCATCATCCTTTTCCCCTTTTTACTTCTTTTGGGTGGGTTGGCTGCGGCCCTGGCCGGGCTGATGGTGGCCATCCCCTCTTTTCGAACCCGTGGCGATTACCTGGCCATCATCACCCTGGCCGCCAATTACATCATTAAAAGCGCCATAGAAAACATCCAGGTCATCGGCGGAGCCAGGGGTTTTATGGGCATGAGCCGGGTCATCAATGGCATGGAAGATTTTTTTAATCTACCCTGGATGATGATCTGGATCTGTTTTTTTGTCTTTTTGACCATCCTGATGATCAAGCGGTTTGTGGGTTCCACTTACGGCAAAGGCATCCTGGCCATCCGGGAAGACGAGATATCCGCCGAAATCATGGGCGTCAACACCCAAAAGGCCAAGATGGTGGCCTTCATGTTTTCTTCCGGGCTGGCCGGGATCGCCGGAGGGTTGTTCGCCCATATCCTCGGGTATATCAACCCGGGAAGCTTTACGATCATGAAATCCACCGAGGCCCTGGTCATGGTCTATTTAGGCGGCATGGGCTCTTTGAGCGGATCGGTCTTAAGCGCTATCCTGTTGACCCTGATCCTGGAAATTCTGCGTCCCCTGCAGGTCTTCAAATGGGTAGTGGTGCCGCTTCTCCTCTTTCTGTTGATGCTTTTCCGGCCGGAAGGGTTGCTCGGTCACAAGGAACTGACCGATGTTTTTCCGCGACTGGGGCGCTTTTTCGGCCCAAGAGAGAAGGGTTAAAGTCCATGTTCGAGGTCACCGGACTCACCCATTTTTTCGGAGGATTAAAGGCCGTATCGAACTTCAACCTCCGGCTTGAAGGAGGAGAACTGGTCGGGCTGATCGGTCCGAACGGGGCCGGCAAGACCACGGTCTTTAATCTTATCTGCGGCATTTATCGGCCCACACAAGGAGAAATCAGGGTCCAGGGGAAAGAGGTGGTGGGACTCCGCCCTCACCGGATCACCGCCCTGGGCATTGCCCGCACCTTTCAGAATATCCGTCTCTGGCCCAACCTGACGGTTTCAGATAATCTCCGCATCGCCCAGCACTACAACCTGGGCTATGGTCTTATGGATATTTTTTTCCATACCCCTCGGTTTATCCGGGCGGAAAAAGAGATCGACCTTACCGCCCGAAAGATGCAAAAACTCTTAGGCATTGAAAAATACGGGGAAGAACTGGCCAGGAACCTTCCCTACGGTCTGCAGCGCAAGGTCGAAATTGCCCGGGCCTTGATGAGCAGGCCCCGATTGCTCCTATTGGACGAACCGGCCGCCGGCATGAACCTCCAGGAAAAAGACGATTTGATCGAGCTTATCCGCTGGATCCGCAAGGAGTTCAAACTGACCATCTGGATAATCGAACATGAGATGCGGCTGGTCATGAATCTGTGTGAATTCATCCAGGTCTTGAATTTTGGAGAGGTCATCGCCGAAGGCCGGCCGGAAGAAATCCAGAAGAACCCCCAGGTCATCGAGGCCTATTTAGGAAAAGAGGACGACTGATGCTTCTTTCCGTCGAAAACCTGCGCGTGGCCTACGGCCCGATTGAAGCCCTTCACGGGATAAGTTTCCAGGTGGAAGAGGGAGAAATCGTTACCCTCATCGGGGCCAACGGGGCGGGTAAATCGACCACCCTGATGAGCCTCATGCGCCTGCCCCCGCCGGAGGCCCCGATCCTCCTCTCCGGCCGGATGATTTTTGAAGGACAGGACCTGACCCTTTTCCCTCCTCACGAAGTGGTCAATCGACTGGGCATTTCCCTGGTCCCCGAAGGGCGGAGGATCTTCGGCAACCTGACGGTTTGGGAAAATTTGAGGCTTGCGGCTTACGCCCGAAAAAACAAGCAGGAGATTCAAAAAAACTCCCGTCGGATCTTTGAACTATTTCCAAAACTGGAAGAACGCAAAGATCAAATGGCCGAGACGCTAAGCGGCGGGGAGCAGCAGATGCTGGCCGTGGCCCGGGCCATGATGAACCCCGGAAAGCTGATGCTCTTAGATGAACCCTCCATGGGCCTGGCCCCTCTTTTGATGTATGATCTCTTCCGGGTTTTGAAGGAGCTCAATCGTCAGGGGACGACCATTTTTTTAGTGGAACAGAATGCCCGTCAGGCCTTAAAATACGCCCATAGAGGTTATGTGCTGGAAACCGGGAATATTGTCCTTGAGGGGACGGCCGAGGAGTTGAAGAAGGACGAAAAAGTGAAGAATGCTTATTTAGGAAAGTAAATAGTCGTGAGTTATGAGTTCGGAGTGCGGAGGGAAAAAGCTCCATGCTCCGAACTTTAAATCCGAATTTTCAAAGGAGGTTTTACAGTGATTATTCAGAGTTTAGTTGTCGGCCCTATCCAGGCCAATTGTTTTATTCTGGGTGATGAAAAAACCCAGGAAGCGGTGGTCATCGACCCGGGAGACGAAGCCCAACGTATCCTGGCCGGTCTGCAAAAACAGGCCCTCAAACTTAAATACATCATCAACACCCACGGGCACTTCGACCATGTGGGGGCCAATAAGGCCCTGAAGGAAAAGACCGGGGCCCCAATCCTGATCCACAGAGCCGAGGCCCCCCTGCTGGCCCAGCTTTCATCCAGTGCCGCGGTCTGGGGCATGCAAGTCGATGATTCCCCGCCGGCAGACCGACTCCTGGAAGACGGCGACAAAATCTCCTTTGGGGAGATCACTTTGGAGGTGATCCACACCCCCGGTCATTCCCTGGGAGGCATTTCCCTTTACACCCCCAAGGACCTCTTTGTGGGAGACACCTTGTTCGCCGGCTCCATCGGCCGGACCGATTTCCCCGGCGGAGACTATGATCAACTGATTTCCGGCGTACGCACCCGTCTTTTTGTCCTGGGTGATGACGTCCGGGTCTTTCCCGGCCATGGCCCGGCCACAACCATCGGACAGGAGCGAAGGTATAATCCGTTTTTTAGTTGAAAACCCCTCCCCTTTTAGTCTCATTCTAAGCGAACCTCGTATGCCCATGAGATGACATGAATCATAAAAATCCCTCGTAGGAGCGGGTTTAAAACCCGCTCCTACAGAACCCATAGGAAAATATACAAGATTCTTTCCTTAATTTTAGGCTGAATAACCCTCTTGCTCTAAGTATTAGTTTGCGATACAATTTCGATAAAAAGATACAAATAAGGAAGAAGTTTTATGCCGGTAAGCTTAAGAATGCCCTTGGATTAGGAAGAAATGATTCGAAAAGCGGCCTCCACGGCCGGGAGAGAGGTTAGTATGTCAAAGGCTTATGAAATAGAATACACTGTTCAAATTTGGAAGGAAGGGAATCAGTATGTAGCCCACGCCATGCCACTGGATGTCATGAGCAGTGGTCTAACGCCCGAAGAGGCCCGAAAAGCTCTTGATGAAGCAGTCCGTCTTTTCCTTAGAACAGCAATTGATATGGGAACCTTGGATGAAATCCTTGAAGAGGTGGGGTATCAACAAGCTGACCAAATTTGGTTCAGTCCTCCTTGGGTAGCTATTGAGAAACATTCCGCGGTTATTGGCGCCTAAGAATGCCCAAAATAAAGCCAATCAACTGGAAAGAATTGGAAAAGATCTTTTTGGCTAATGGATTTAGGTTCGCTCGTCAAGAAGGTAGCCACCGATCTTATACCAAAAAAGGGATTTCTCGACCGGTTGTAATACCTACTCATGAAGAAGTCGCCGTTTCAATCATTAGGAACAATTTAAAGACCTCAGGAATTTCCAGGGAAGAATATTTCCGTTTATTAGAAAAATTATAATTTATCCAAAATAATGGATAGTTTCGAGAATCTTCAAAAACAATTAAATGACGCTCTAAACGAATGTGACCGTTTGAAGGCTGAGAATGCCCATTTAAAAAACCTTCTTGATCTTCCATTAGAAGAAACCCCGTCTTCCCTAAAAATTACCTTTGCAGAACCTCCGATTCCTTATTCTCCATCGGATACTCCTGTCACCAACAACTCTCCACCGAAAGCCAAAATAGCTTTGTTCAAAAATCTATTCCGCGGTCGGGAAGACGTTTATCCGGTTCGTTGGGAACGAAAAGATGGACGGTCCGGTTATTCTCCGGCCTGTGCCTTTGAATGGAAGAGACCTCTGTGCAGCAAACCGGCAGTAAAATGTGCCAACTGTGAAAACAGAAAATTCCTGCCTTTAATCGATGAAATCATCCAGAACCATCTGCTTGGAAAACAGACCATCGGGGTTTATCCCTTGCTTTCCGACGAAACCTGCTGGTTCTTGGCCGTTGATTTCGACAAAAAAACCTGGCGGGAAGACACCGGGGCTTTCCTTCACACCTGCCGGCAAATAGGAATACCCGCGGCCCTGGAACGGTCCCGCTCCGGGACAGGAGGGCATATCTGGATTTTCTTTGACCGCCCTGTTCCAGCCTCTCTTGCCCGGAAGCTCGGATGTACTATCTTAACCCGAACCCTTGAAGATCGGCATCAACTTGGGATGGATTCCTATGACCGCTTCTTTCCCAATCAGGACACGTTACCTAAAGGTGGATTTGGAAATCTTATCGCCTTGCCTCTCCAATGGACATCCAGAGAAAAGGGAAATAGCGTATTTATTAATCATGAAACGATTCCCTATCCTGACCAATGGCTTTTCCTCTCCAATATCCAAAAACTCTCCTATGAGAGATTGGAAACCATTGTCCAAGAGGCCTTTCGGGAAGGTCGGATCATCAATATACGTATGTGCCTGACCGACGAAACAAGTGACGAAGATCCCTGGACCTTACCGCCATCACAAAAAAGTTTGGAAAGGACCATTACCGACCCCTTGCCTGAAGAAGTTGAAATTGTACATGGGGACTTGATCTACGTTGAAAAGGCTGGAATGCCTTCGTCCTTAATAACCCGATTACTCCGTCTGGCCGCTTTCCAAAATCCGGAATTCTTTCGGGCTCAGGCCATGCGTTTACCGACCTATAACAAACCCCGTATTATCTGTTGCGCAGAAGACTTTCCAAGGCATATTGGTCTACCCCGAGGGTGTTTAGATGAGGTCCTGGCCCTTCTACAAGCTCAGGGAATAAATATTAAAACCGTTGATGCGAGATTCGAGGGAACACCGATAGAAGTCAATTTTAAGGGAGACCTACGCCCCCCACAAGAAAAAGCAGCCCGAGCGATATCAAGCTTTGATAATGGAATCCTTTCCGCACCGACCGCCTTTGGGAAAACAGTAATGGCCGCCTGGCTTATCGGTGCCCGAAAAGTAAGCACCCTGATTTTGGTCCATCGCAAAGAGCTTTTAAACCAATGGCGAAAACAGTTAGCCTTTTTTCTCGATCTTTCAATGGACCGGATAGGCCAAATAGGCGGGGGAAAGGAACAAGTTACCGGGTTTATTGATGTTGGCATACTTCAAAGCCTGAACAGAAAAGGGATTGTAAAAGACTTAGTAGCCGACTATGGGCAGGTTTTTGTGGATGAGTGTCATCATATCCCTGCCTTTTCTTTCGAACAGGTCTTAAAAAAATGTAAGGCCCGCTATGTGTTGGGATTAACAGCCACACCGATACGTAAAGACGGACACCACCCTATCATTATAATGCAATGCGGTCCCATCCGGTTCAAGGGAAATCCTCAAAAGGACTCAGCAACCCAGCCTTTTGAACATGTTGTGATACCAAGAGAAACCACTTTCAAATTTTCAGAAGTTGTCAAAGAAACGACTATTCAGGAGATTTACAGTGCCCTGATTATGGACCAAAATCGCAACGACCTTATTTTTGATGACCTTTTGTCCGCCCTGGAAGCCGGCAGATCTCCATTGTTATTAACCGAACGTAAGGAACATTTAACCCATTTGGCTTCCCGCCTTGAAGGATTTGCCCTTAATGTTATTGTCCTTAGAGGGGGACTCGGAAAAAAACAAAGGCAACAAATAGAGGAACAGATGAAAGCCATCCCCGACGGGGAAGAGCGGATTATCTTGGCCACAGGGCGTTATATCGGTGAAGGATTTGACGATTCCCGCCTGGACACCCTGTTCTTGGTCATGCCGATTTCCTGGCGTGGAACACTCGAACAATATGTAGGACGCCTCCATCGCCTCCACGAGAACAAACGAGTCGTTCAAGTTTATGACTATGTTGATACCCAAGTGCCGATGCTTATGAGGATGTATAAAAAACGAATTAAAGGCTATAAGTCCATTGGGTATCGGATTGAAAAGAAAAGCAATTAAAAAATAAAGAAATATGATTTTGATGAATAGTAGAATATGATATTAAGATAACGATGACGGCTCCGGGAACGGATTTTTCCCCGGGGAGGCAATGTTGATAATTTCCTCAAAAACGGGAGGGAGAAATGAACAGTAATTCAGGAGACGGGAACCGGCCGATCACCTCGCAGGCAAAATGCACGCACCTGGACCAGGTCCGCAAGGTCACGCCGAGGACGCTGGAGGGCTGCGAAGACTGCCTGAAGACCGGGAGTCGATGGGTGCACCTTCGGCTCTGCCTTTCCTGCGGCCACGTCGGCTGCTGCGATTCATCGCCCAACCGTCATGCGCGCAAACACGCCCATGACGCGGGGCATCCGATCATCCGGTCTTTCGAACCCGGGGAAAACTGGCGCTGGTGTTTCATCGACGAAGTCGAGGTGTGAACGAACCAATCGGGAGACACCGCCAAAGGATTTATAAGGAGGTGGTATGACAAACGTGAATCGGCCCTTGGACGGCACGGGCAAAACAGAGGATATCTGGCCGGCCTTACCCTTGGAGGCCTGGCAGGAAACCTGCGAGACCCTCCACCGGTGGACACAGATCGTCGGAAAGATACGGTTGAAGCGCGCCCCCATGACCAATCACTGGTGGCAGGTGTCATTGTCGGTCACATCCCGCGGTCTCACGACCTCGCCGATGCCCTACGGATCGCGCGCATTCCAGATCGATTTTGATTTCATCACCCACGAATTGCTCGTTACAACCGACAGCGGCGATACGCGTTCCCTCGCGCTCAAACCCCGATCGGTAGCCGACTTCTATGGGGAAACCATATCTGTGCTCAAATCGCTGGGCTTGACCGTAGACATCTGGACGACGCCGGTCGAGATCCCGGAGCGCACCCCCTTCGAGCGGGACCATGTGCACGCATCCTACGATCCCGACTACGCGCACCGGTTCTGGAAGGTTCTCGTGCAGACAGACCGCGTGCTGAAAGCCTTTCGCGGCCGTTACATCGGCAAGGCAAGCCCCGTGCAATTCTTCTGGGGCAGCTTCGACATGGCGGCAACCCGTTTCTCGGGGCGACGCGCCCCGGAGCACCCCGGCGGGCCGAATGTAAGCCGTTTCGTAATGGTGGAAGCCTACTCGCACGAGGTCAGCAGTTGCGGATTCTGGCCCGGAACCGGCTTGGGGAGACCGGCATTCTACGCCTATGCCTACCCCGAACCGAAAGGGTTCAAGGAACATCTGGTTCAACCGGAGGAGGCCTCTTACAACGGGGATTTCGGCGAGTTCATCCTCCCGTACGACGCCGTGCGGACGGCTCCATCGCCCGATGCGAAACTGCTCTCTTTCCTCGAAAGCACCTACGAGGCTGCGGCAATACACGGCAAATGGGACAGGGCGGCTCTCGAACGCGGAGGGGACGAACACTGTGATACGCCTGTCAAATATCACCAAGAGCTATGAATCAACGCAAGCGGTGGGCGTGGTTGACCTGGTTTTTGAAGAGGGAAGGACGACGGTCTTAATCGGACCGAGCGGCTGCGGGAAATCAACCCTACTCCGGTTGATCGTCGGCCTGATCGAGGCGGACAGCGGCACCATCTCGTTCAAGGGGATGAGGATATCACGCCACTCGGCCCCCTCGCTGCGCACGAAAATGGGCTACGTGATCCAGGAGGGCGGCCTGTTCCCGCACCTCTCCGCCGGAGAAAACGTCGCGCTCATGGCGCGCTTCCTCAAGTGGGATCGGGAACGCATCGCCAAGCGCATGCGCGAACTCACCGACGTAACGCGACTACCACCCGACAACCTCCTCCGCTTCCCCGCACAGCTCTCCGGCGGCCAACGCCAGCGGGTGAGCCTCATGCGCGCACTCATGCTCGACCCCGACGTACTCCTGCTCGATGAACCGCTCGGCTCCCTCGATCCCCTGATACGGGCGGATCTCCAGACCGATCTAAAACAAATATTCCGGAAGTTGGAGAAAACGGTCGTGCTCGTTACCCACGACATGGGAGAAGCGGCGTTCTTCGGTGATCAGATCGTCTTGCTGCGTGAGGGGCGGATCATGCAGTCGGGCACCCTTGCCGAACTCATCGATGCGCCGGCGGACCCCTTTGTCGCCCATTTCATCAACGCCCAGCGAAATCCCCTGCCCCGGGCGAACCCCGCACGGGGTAGAACGGCCCGGGAAACATGACCCGCAACCGCACAGCCCCAAGGAAGACGAAATGAAAACCGCTTGCCGATCGTTGGTCTTCATTGTCCTCTGCACAGTGGGCTGGTGGTGCTTCCCTCCCCCGGCTTGGGAAGAACCGGCGGAGGTGGCGATCGGTTCGAAGAAGTTCACCGAGTCCGTGATCCTGGGGGAGCTGGCCACGGGTCTGGTAAAGCAGGCGGGATACCGTACCCTGCACCGGAAAGAACTGGGCGGTACGCGTGTGCTCTGGAACGCCCTAATAAAGGGCGAGATCGACGTCTACCCGGAATACACCGGCACCATCACCGAAGAAATTTTCGCCCGTATGGACGCACGGGGAGAAGCCGCGATTCGTGAGGCCCTTTCCCGCAGCGGCGTCGGGATGACCCGGTCGCTCGGATTCAACGACAATTACGCCATCGGGATGAGGAAGGAAACCTGCCGGAAATTCGGCATTCGTACCGTCTCGGACCTCAGGAACCGCCCCGGCCTCGCCTTCGGCTTCAGCAACGAGTTCATGGCCAGGGCGGACGGTTGGCCCGGGCTTCAGACGAAGTACCGGCTTCCGCAGAAAAACGTGTTCGGCCTGGAGCACGACCTTGCCTACCGGGCTCTTGCCAGTGGCTCGATCGATGCCACGGACCTCTATACCACGGATGCCGAGATCGCTTACTACGACCTGCGCGTGCTCGAAGACGATCTGCGGTATTTCCCGATCTATACCGCCGTACTGCTCTTCCGCAAGGATCTGGAGAAGCGCGCTCCGCAGGCCGTTTCCGCTCTGGCGAAGCTCGAAGGAACGATAAGCGAACCCGCTATGATCCGAATGAACGAGCGGGTCAAAGTTGAGAGGGTGCCGGAGGGCAACGTTGCCGCTGATTTTCTGGCGGAGAAGCTATACCTGAAAACCGCGGCGCCGGTGGAAACCGTCGCCAAACGGGTGTGGCAGCGTACGAAGGAACACCTCATACTCGTTGCCATCTCCCTCCTGGCCGCTATCCTCATGGCCGTGCCGCTCGGCATCGCCGCGGAAAGATTCCCGGCAACGGGACAATTCATTCTGGGCACCTTGGGTATCATCCAAACCATCCCTTCACTCGCCCTGCTCGTCTTTATGATACCGCTTCTGGGTATCGGCGGACCGCCCGCTGTCGCGGCGCTGTTCCTGTACAGCCTTCTTCCCATCGTGCAGAACACCTGCACGGGGCTCCGCGACATCCCGCCCTCCCTTCGCGAATCCGCCGAAGCGCTCGGCCTCCCTCCGGGAGCCCGGCTTCGGCTGATCGAGCTTCCTCTGGCATCGCCTTCCATTCTGGCTGGGATCAAGACATCGGCCGTAATCAACGTGGGAACCGCTACCCTGGGCGCGCTCATCGGCGCGGGCGGCTACGGTCAACCCATCCTCACGGGCATTCGCCTGGACGACATGGGTCTGATCCTTCAGGGCGCCGTACCGGCAGCCGCGCTGGCTTTGCTCGTGCAAGGCGCATTTGAGCTGCTGGAACGGATCGTCGTGCCGCGGGGCCTGCGGCTGAAACCGGTAAAGTGAGCCCGACGACTCCCCGTGAAAAATCTGTAAGCCGACGGCTTCAAAAGAAGTCCGGAATCCCGCCACTCCGCCCACGCCAATAGGTGCGACCATTATATTCTTAACGGGAACCGCACTCTTCCCTACAGCTTATGTCGAAAAACCGTAGCTTTCAACCTTTCTGGAATCTTCAGAAACCCTGGGCGGATAATACCTGCCCCGGCGGGGAGAAGAAGGATCTCAGCTATGGCGGGCTCTGTCTATTTATGAGAAGGAATGATCTCAGGACTACGGAGGCCGGATGAAAGCCATCCCCGATGGAGAAGAGAGAATCCTCCTGGCCACCGGACGTTATATCGGTGAAGGATTTGACGATTCCTGTCTGGACACCTTATTCTTGGTCATGCCGATTTTGAGCATGTCCTTTTTGCACCAGATAGAGAGGTTTGTATATTTTTCGTCTGCCCACTCGCACTTGAAACGCTTTCCGTCGATTCCTTCCACCGCCGTCTTGATAGCGTCGTAAATATTATCCGAACCTTAAAAGGCACCTTTACAAAGATATATTTATTGTCAGGGATCACAGGATGCGGACATTCTCCTCCTATTTTTGAACAAATCATGTTATCCTCTCCCCATCTGGTAATAAGAAATTGGTTATGGAATCGTTCTCAATAACAGAAAAATACCTTCTCTTATCCTAAATTCTAACCCTTAAACATTATTTTTTCTAAGAGTAAGTATCGGGAAATTGGGCTTTTGTGTCAACTTAAAAGAAACGAAGAAGATATGGTCAAGGAGAAAAACGGGGCGATGATCTGCTGAAACCCCGAAATCCTTGCCAAGGGCCATGATTCGAGCCGTTATCTTTATCCTTTAGATTTCCTTGACAATTATCACTTTGCCGTTAATGATATCTCAAAATTAAACCCCTGGCTTTCCCAAATAAGGAGCACCATGGACTATCAATTTCTAAAAATCACCAAACAGGCCCGGGTCCTTATCGTTCAGATAAATAGACCGAAGGAACGGAATGCCTTATGTGTCGGTCTGATCAGGGAACTGATTGAAGTGACCGATCGGATCAAAAAGGATATGGCCGCCGGGGTTGTCATATTATATGGCCAGGCCGAATTCTTCAGCGCCGGCGTTGACCTGAAAGACCCGGAGAGCATCTGTGTCTTTCAGGAACCTTTGTCCGTGCGACGGCGCTTATTGCTGGAACTGGGTCCCCGGATGTGCCAGGTCTGGCAGGACCTGCCCCAGGTGACCATTGTTGCGTTGGAAGGCTTTTGCGTGGGGGGTGCGGTTTCGCTGGCCCTGGCCTGCGATTTTCGGATCATGTCCGAAAAGGCCTTTCTTCAAATTCCGGAGATCAACCTGGGGATGAATTATAGCTGGGGGTCCCTGCCCCGCCTGGTCAATCTGGTCGGCCCGGCCAAAACCAAGCAATGGGTTATTTTAGCCGAAAAGGTAGAGTGCCCCGAAGCCTTCCAATCCGGCTTTGCCCAATGGACCGTCCCGGATGGTCAATCTCTTCAAAAAGCCCTTGAACAGGCCCAAACCATGGCCGAAAAACCTCAGGCCCCGGTCTTTATGACCAAACAAACCGTCAATGCCCTCACTGCCGCCCCTCAATCCATCGGCCACATGGATGCCGACCAATTCGCCTTAACGATTTTATCCGATGACTTTCAGGAAGGCCTGGACGCCTTCTTGAATAAACGAAAACCGATTTTTAATAAAAAACTCCCGGAATAACCGTTGCAACCGGGTTGTGCTTTTCGGTTGCCTTGATCGTCCGGTTTTGTTATGTTGCTCGAAAAATATAATATCAAAACTCCGCCTTCATTAAAACAGATGGAGTCGTAAAAAGTCGTCATTCTCTCGTAAGCGGGAATCCAGGTTAAGTGTAACGAATCAAAAAAACACTGGATTCCCGTTTCCACGGGAATGACAAAAATGAGTGGGTTTGGATTTTTTGCGAACTTGTCACCAGAAAATAGGAAATTAGTTAATGCCCTTTTGGAGAACTGATACCCCCGATCAAGTTGTCGTCCCTTATATCGAAGGGGACGGGACCGGACCGGATATCTGGCGGGCCTCCCGACCGGTTTTGGAAGCGGCGGTCCGACTGGCATACATTCGGGCAGCGCAAAATTGAATGGCTGGAAGTCCTGGCCGGAGAAAAGGCCTATTCACTGACAGGAAACGGGTTGCCTGAGAAAACCCTGGACGCTATTCGTCAATATGGATTGGCTTTGAAAGGCCCTTTGACCACGCCGGTGGGAAAAGGGATTCGAAGCCTCAACGTTCAGCTCAGACAGATCCTGGACCTCTATGTCTGTCTCCGGCCGGTCCGTTATTTTTCCGGAGTTCCCAGCCCCATGCGCCATCCGGAAAAGGTGGATATGGTCATCTTCCGGGAAAATACCGAGGATGTCTACGCCGGGATTGAATGGCCGGCTGGAAGTCCTGAATCCAATGAACTTGCTGAATGGATCGCGAACAAGACCGGAAAAAGATTGAACAACGATTCCGGGATCGGGATCAAACCGATCAGTCGTTCGGGCAGCCAACGTCTGGTTCGCCGGGCCATCGAATACGCCCTGCGGCGCCAAAAAAACAGTGTCACCCTGGTTCATAAAGGCAATATCATGAAATTCACCGAAGGGGCCTTCCGCCAATGGGGTTATGACCTGGCCCGGAAAGAATTTCCTGTTCAAACAATAACCGAAGCAGAGCTTAAAGATCAACCGGGGGAAGAACCCAGCCTTTGGGAAGGTGATCATCAAAGACCGGATCGCCGATATGATGTTTCAACAATGTCTCTTACGTCCGGAAGAATATTCGGTTATCGCCACCACCAACCTGAACGGCGATTACCTTTCCGATGCCCTGGCTGCCCAGGTCGGAGGCCTGGGCATGGCCCCGGGGGCCAACCTGGGGGACGGCTGTGCTGTCTTCGAAGCCACTCATGGATCGGCCCCTCAATATGCCGGTTTGGACAAGGTCAATCCAGGTTCCCTCATCCTTTCCGGTGCCCTGTTATTGGAGCATTTAAATTGGCAGGAAGCAGCCGACCTGATTTACACGGCCCTTCAAAGGACTATCTCCGACAAGATCGTCACCTATGACCTGGCTCGCCAGATGGCCCAGGCCCAAGAGGTGTCATGTTCCCAATTTGGACGGTCCCTGATCGAGCACATGGGATAACACATCTGGCGGTCCGGCTTTATCTCCCTTTTCTTCCCGGAGAAATGTCCCTTTTGCCAGTCCCTGGTAACTTTAGAGGGGGAGGAAAAGGCCGGTCTTTGCCGGGCTTGTGTCGAGGCGGTTGAATGGATCACAACCCCCTATTGTTCCCGTTGCGGGAAGCCGTTTCCCACGGGAGCGACCGCGCACCTGTGCTCCGACTGCCTCCAAGAAAAACATGCCTTTGATCAAAGCCGGTCGGCGGTCTTCTATGAAGGCATAATGGCCGAGGCCATCCAACGGTTTAAGTACCATGGCGACATCAAACTGACCGCACCCCTGAGCCGCCTCTGGGAAAAGATGGATTTAGAGGACCTTTCTTTCGAGGCTATAATCCCCGTCCCGCTCCATCCCGCCCGGCTGCGGAAAAGGGGCTTTAATCAGGCCCTTCTGTTGGGAAAAATTTTCGGCAGGACCACCAACAAAAAGGTCTTTCCCCGGGCACTCCGGCGGATTCGGAATACCATCCCCCAAGTCCAATTGGACCATCACGAACGGGAGAGAAACGTCCGCGGGGCCTTCGCCGTCAGCCGGCAACAGGAAATAAAGGATAAAAATCTTCTATTGGTGGATGATGTCTTTACCACCGGGGCCACGGTCAATGAATGCGCCAAGGTCTTAAAAAAATCTGGAGCCAGGCAAGTCTTTGTTCTGACCCTGGCCCGGGTAGGAGCCCGATGAAAAATAAAATTATCCCCCGTACCCGGATCAAAAATTTAATAGGCGATCTAAAAAATCAGGGACAAAAAATCGTCTTTACCAACGGCTGTTTTGATCTCCTCCATGTCGGTCATGTCCGCTACCTTCAGGAGGCCAGGGCCCTGGGAAACCGTCTGATCATCGGATTAAACAGCGACCAATCGGTCAGGTCGATCAAAGACCCTCACCGTCCCCTGATACCGGAAGATCAACGGGCCGAAGTTTTGGCCGCCCTGGAATGCATCGATTACGTAATCCTCTTTGACGAGGACGATCCCTTAGAGTTGATTAAGGAAATCAGACCCGACGTGCTGGCAAAAGGGGCCGACTGGCCCATGGACAAGATTGTCGGAGCGGATTTGGTTCATTCTTATGGAGGAGAAGTTCGAAGGGTGGAATTGGTCCCATCGATTTCCACTTCTGAAATTATCAATAGGATCCTTTCCAGGTACGGAGGCCGGCAAGATGGGCGTTGAGTGTGGTCTGCCCTGCGGCCGATGGCAGAGAACAAGAAAAGACAACCCAACCGATCACGGGGTGTCAATAGTTCACTTAACGCCTAAAGAGTGAAAACAGGATCGTCAGGATAATACTGATCACGATACAGGTAGTGATCGGAAAATAAAAGGTAACCTTCTCCCCTTTAAGGAAGAAATCTCCGGGCAATTTTCCGATCCAGGGAATCTTGGGCCAAAGCAACAGGACCCCCCCGACGATGATCAAAATCAGGCCCAACAAGATGAGGCCTTTCCCCAATCCCTCAAAAGATTGCACGGTATTCCCCTGCCTTCCGAAAGTGTAAAAAGTTATCCTATTTTAACTTCTTGCCCGGTAAAGAGTCAATAAGCTCTAAGAGAAGTGTTGATTTTTTATCAATTCTTTCTTATTATATCATTGAACTGAAAACCCTAAAATTAGAGAGCGTCAAGGAGGGAAACGGACCATGTCCGAGAATGAAGACAAAGGTTTTGTATTTAAGGACCGCCGGAAGATCTTTTCAGAATCAGAAAAAGAACCCGAGCAGAAAAAAGCAGCTCCCCAGGAGGAACCTGTTCAGGAAAAAGTTGAACAGAATGAGTCCCCTCCCCCCCTCCCATGCCTGAGGCGAACTTTTCCACCTTTATCGTCTCGTTGAGCACCGAGGTTTTATTCCATCTTGGAGAATTCCCCCATCCGGTTTCGGGAGAGAAAATAAAGGATTTAGCCTTTGCCAAGCATGTCATTGATACCCTATCGATGCTCAAAGAAAAAACCCAGGGAAATCTGACCGAAGAAGAACAAAAACTCATGGAAGGGATGTTATACGACCTACGGATGGCCTTCATCCGGGCAAAATAAAATCAGGTATACGGTCTAAGGTGCATGGTTTAAGGGTGAGTCTTTAGGACCAAAACCTTAAACCCTAGACCTTATACCTTGTACCGTAAATATCAGGAGGCAGTTTTTATGGCAGAACTTTGGAAAAAACATCGATATTTGACCACCTTAATAGGGGTTTCGCTCCTCTCCTTGATTGCCGGACTGATTATTGCCGCCAATCTAAACTGGACCAATCCCCTTTCAGCTAAATCGGAAGTGCCAACCATCGGAGGCTTTCCCTCTTTTGCCGATTTGGCCCAAGCGACTGCCCCCGCCGTGGTCAATATCAGTACGACTAAAAGGGTGAAGGGCGGAGGCCGGGTCTTTGATTTCTTTATGGGCCCGAAAGATCGAAGGAACCCCATGGACGATTTCTTTGAGAAATTTTTTGGTGGGGATACCCCTCACCCCAAGGAATACAAACAAAAAAGTCTAGGTTCTGGATTCATTATTGATGCCGATGGATATATCCTGACCAATAACCACGTAGTCGATGATGCCGATGAAATAAAAGTCATCCTGAAAGACCACAAGGAGTATGAGGCTAAAGTGGTCGGGAGGGATCCAAAAACCGACATAGCCCTGATCAAGATCAAATCCTGGAAGGGGCTTCAAATGATCAAACTCGGGGATTCAGACGAACTCCGGGTCGGCGATTGGGTAATGGCCATTGGAAATCCTTTTGGCCTGGAAAATACCGTTACCGCCGGCATCGTTAGCGCCAAGGGCCGGGTCATCGGCGCCGGGCCCTATGATAATTTTATCCAAACCGATGCCTCCATCAACCCTGGAAATAGCGGAGGCCCCTTGATTAATCTCAAAGGCGAGGTGGTCGGGATCAATACCGCCATCTTTGCCGGTGGGCAGGGAATCGGGTTCGCCATACCCATCAATACAGCCAAGGACCTGATCTCTCAACTAAAAGATAAAGGGAAGGTCACCCGTGGCTGGTTGGGGGTCATGATTCAGAAGGTCACCCCCGATCTGGCCAAGGCCTTCAATCTTAAAGAAGAATCCGGTGCCTTGGTGGGTGATGTCACCGCCGGCAGTCCGGCTGAAAAGGCGGGCATCAAACCCGGGGATATCATAATCGAATTCGAGGGGAAAACGATCAAGGAAATGAACGAGCTGCCTCGGTTGGTAGCCTCCGTTCCCGTGGGCAAGACGGTTGAGGTGAAGGTCTTACGCGAAGGGAAGCCTCTGGTATTCAAGGTCCAGATCCAGGAAATGGAAGACAAAAAAATGGCCTCCATGGGTTCCCAAACCAAAGAGACCTTAGGAATCAATGCCCAGGAATTCACCCCTGAACTGGCTCGCCGGCTAAGGATGGATTATGAACCGGGGATCATCATCGCTCAGGTTCAAGAGGGAAGCCCGGCCGAGGAAGCCGGCCTCCAGGAAGGGGACCTGATAAAAGAAGTGAATCGAAAACCGGTCAAAGACATGAAAACCTATCAAAATCTGATCGGGGGCCTTAAAAAAGGGGGCAATCTTCTTTTCCGGATCAAACGGAACGGGATGAACCTCTTTGTCGGCCTTCGTTCGCCTGAGTGAGTAGATAAGCTTAGGAAGTTGCTGGGGGGCGATCGCATCGCCCCCTTTTTTATTTCCAGGATCTGGTATTAATGGGAGCTACAAAAAATGCCGGGCTTTACAAATCCTTTTTGATCCGTCTTTGATATTAAACCATCATGCCCCGAGGGGAGCACCACGAATCATGAAAATGGGTTTCTCTTAAACTCCGAACTTTAATCGATTTTTTCGTACTAAGGGGCGTTTATGATAATTCCAGCCGAAGGATTTAAAATCCTGGCCCCGGCCAAAATAAATCTTTTTCTTGAAATTTTAGGGAAAAGGCCCGACGGGTATCATGAAATCCGTTCCTTGATGCAGCCGATCGGCTTGTTCGACATTATCCGGGTCGAGGCCGGTCGCGGAGATACGGTCATCCAATGTCCCGGGTATCCGGAACTGGAGAATGAAGACAATCTGATCATTCGGGCTGTTCATCTTTTGGAAAAAGAAACGGCCCGTCCCTTGAACTTATTTATCCGGCTGATCAAAAGGATCCCTCCGGGAGGCGGATTGGGAGGTGGGAGCAGCGACGCCGCTGCCGTCTTATCCGGGCTGAACCATCTCTTGGGAAACCCTGTTGAGCCGGAGCGATTAAGGAATTTAGCCGCCCAATTGGGTTCGGACATCCCTTTTTTCTTGAATAAGGGGACGGCCTTGGCCTTCGGCAGAGGGGAGCGGATAGAACCCTGGCCTTCTTTCCCAACCTGGTGGTATATCTTGATCTTTCCTGGATTTTCCATTTCCACTCCCTGGGCCTACGGCCAAGTAAAAATCCCATTGACACAAAATAAAAAAACAATTAATATAGAAAATTTACTGGAACAAGGAAAAATACCTGGGAAAGAGGGATTCAAAAACGACCTGGAAGAATTCATCCGGCCCTCCTTTCCGATACTTGGAAAAATCAAACAGGCCTTGCTGGAACAAGGGTGCTGTCAGGCCCTCATGAGCGGCAGCGGTTCTACCGTTTTCGGAATTTGGCAGGACAAGCAAAAGGCTGGTGAGGCTTTTAAGCAGTTAAAAAGACAAGGCTGGGGCAAGGTCTTTATAGCCCGGGGGTTGAAGTAAAAGCGACAGGGCGAAACGGTGAATCGGCGAAGGGGAGAGGGAATCACCGCTTCGCCCCCTCTCCGTTTCACCGATTCGATATTACAAAATTGGGGTGTCGTCAAGCGGTAAGACACGGGTCTTTGGAACCCGCATTCGGAGGTTCGAATCCTCCCACCCCAGCCAAGAAGACGAAGGATTGAGGGGGTCCAGGGTTCAAGGATTCAAGTGAAGGGCGTTGAAATTAAAACCCTTGAATCCTGGAATCCTTGAACCCTATATTCGAATTTAAATTCATAACAAGACGTGAAAGATGGACAATCAATTAAAATTTTTTACCGGCAATTCCAACCCCCAGTTAGCCCAGAGGATCTGCGACTATTTGGAGATGGACTTGGGCGCAATTCAGGTCAGGCGATTCAGCGACGGCGAGATCTTCGTGGAGATCGGCGAAAACGTCCGGGGCAAAGACATCTTTGTCATGCAATCCACTTGCTCTCCGGTCAATGACAACCTGATGGAACTACTCATCATCATGGACGCCCTTCGCCGGGCTTCGGCCCGACGTATTACCGCGGTCATGCC
Organism: uncultured delta proteobacterium; assembly: GCA_963821645.1. Classification (GTDB taxonomy): domain Bacteria; phylum Desulfobacterota; class RBG-13-43-22; order RBG-13-43-22; family RBG-13-43-22; genus RBG-13-43-22. The sequence continues at coordinate 52,605 of CAWGEQ010000004.1, forward strand.
TTATTATGGCTATGCCCGTCAGGACCGCAAGGTGGCCCCGAGGGTCCCCATTACGGCCAAATTAGTGGCCGACTTGATCACCGCGGCCGGAGCCAGGAGGGTCTTGACCATGGACCTCCACGCCGGACAGATTCAAGGTTTTTTTAATATCCCGGTGGACAACCTCTACGCCGCACCGGTATTGCTGAATTACATCAAAGAAAATTTTCAAAACAATCTGGTCATCGTCTCTCCTGATGTGGGTGGAGTGGAACGGGCCAGGGCCTTTGCCAAAAGGCTTAACGCCCAGATCGCCATAATCGATAAACGGAGAGATCGTCCCAATTCCTCCGAGGTCATGCATATTGTCGGCAATGTGGAAGGCTGCACCGTCGTCCTATTGGATGATATGGTGGACACCGCCGGGACCCTGACCAAGGCCGCCGTGGCCCTGGCCGACCAGGGGGCGGCCAAGATCTATGCCTGCGCCACTCACCCGGTGCTTTCCGGACCGGCCCTGGATTTGATTATGAAATCCCCCATGGATCAATTAGTCGTCACCGACACCATACCCTTACGGGACAAGGCCCAAGACTGTTCCAAGATCAAGGTCCTGTCCGTAGCCCCTCTGTTCGGGGAGGCCATTCGAAGGATTCACGACGAAGACTCCGTCAGTTCATTGTTTGTCTAAGGAAAGGAATAAATCATATTATGGAACAGGTAAACTTAGAAGGTTTTTTAAGGGAATCATCCGGCAAGGGTCCGGCTCGAACTTTACGGCGGGCTGGGAACATCCCGGCCGTTTTTTACGGTCCGGAGACCGAGGCAATTCCTATTTTCGTATCCAGGGCCCCTCTGGAAAAAATTTTAAAAAAGCAGATCGGTGAAAACACCCTTTATCAATTGACCATCAAAGGGAACAACCAAGAGCTGGTAAAAACGGTCATGATTAAAGAATTACAGAAGACCCCCCTTGATCGGGAAATCCTCCACGCCGATTTTTTTGAGGTCTCCTTGACCAAAAAGATCGCTATCATGGTCGGCTTGAAGGTCGTTGGGAAGGCCCCCGGAGTGGAAAACGGAGGATTCCTTCAGGAAATTTCCAGGGAACTGGAAGTCCGCTGCCTGCCGACTCTTATTCCGAATTATATTGAAGTGGATGTCAGTACCTTGGAAATCGGAGATTCCATGCACGTCCGGGACCTGAAATTGCCCGAGGGGATCGAGGTCCTCTCCGATGCCCACCTGACCCTGATTACCGTGGTGCCGCCGGTTGAAGAAAAGGCCGCGCCGGCCGAGGCGGCTCCCGAATCCGAAGTGGAGGTGGTCACCAAAAAAGGCAAGGTCAAAGCCGAGGCAGAAGGGTAACCTTCCCGGTGTACCTGATTGCCGGCTTAGGGAACCCGGGCAGGAAGTACCAATATACGCGCCACAATCTGGGTTTCTTGACCCTTCAGGCCCTGGCCGGCCGGCATCAAATCCCCGTCGAAAAAAAGAAATTCGAAGGCCTATACGGGTTGGGAGAAATCCTTCGGGAAAAGGTCATTCTCCTGACCCCCATGACCTATATGAACCTGAGCGGTCAAGCCGTCGGCTCCTTCCTGCGATATTACCAACTCCTCCCCGAGCATCTGATCGTGATCCACGACGACCTGGACCTTTCCTGGACTCGCATCCGCATCAGTCCCAGGGGAGGGGCGGCCGGTCATAAAGGCATCCTGTCTATTATTGCCCAATTAAAGACCCAGGAATTTATCCGGATACGGATGGGAATCGGTCGGCCGGAAGAGGAAATTCCCCCAGAGTCCTATGTCCTGGAGACCTTCTCGGCCGAAGAAAAGAAGGCCCTCCCTTCGCTGACCGACCTCGCCTGTGAGGCAGTCGAGGTCATCATCGGACAAGGGGTAACAACGGCCATGAACCGTTTTAATGTCCGGAAATCAAACCCCGAATCTTAACCATTAATACGATAAAAAAGTTCGGAGTTCGGAGAAATCTATTTCATGTTTCGTAGTGCCCGTGGGGGTTATGAGTTTAGCAGCAGACTTCGGTTCCGCAAGAACCCCTGTTTTTGCCCTTCAACCAGGACCTGATGATATATTCGGCACAGCCCACTCCCGGATGAAGATTAATGGCCTCCGCCGGGCAATTATTCATACAGGCCCCACATTCCATACAACCATTTAAATCCACAATCCGGGCTTTATGGCCGTTTAGCTCAAAGACGCTATGAGGACAAACCTGGGTGCAGGAACCACATCCGACACAGACGGACTCATCCAGTTTGAGGGTAGAAACATTGGCCATATATCTGAACTTTTCCATGGAAAACTCCTCTTAAATAGCGGTACTAATAAAGGCTGATATTAACCAGAGGATCAGGCCGAGACCGGCGGCCGCCGATTGTAACGGGATGGCCTTGCGCATCTCTTTTTCCACCCCTGAAGGGGAAGTGAAGGGCGTACAGCCGGTAAAGTTCATGGCCAGATAGGAACTGAGGGTGCCGGTTAAAAGGATTAAGGCCAGGGTCGGCATAAAAACAAAGGGCTTTAAATAGAGTAGGCTTAGCCCAAGCCCAACAATCAAACCGGCCAGGGCCCCTTTTAAGGAAAAGGCCCGGAAGGGGATCCAGGGTAAAAATACCGGGGTAAGCAAGGCACCGCTGATGACCCCCAAGACAACCGCCAGCGCCGCCGGCACCCCCCTGTGCAACAGGCCCGAGACGGAAAAAATAGCCGGACCGAAACCGGATAAAAGGAAGATAAGGGGCACAAGCCAGATGAGGACCTTCAAGGTTTGAGAAATCTCCACCGGGGTCAAAACCAACCTCTCGGACATTTTAAAGGTCACCTGGCGCATACTCTTTTCGGCCTTGAGTCCAGCGGCCAGGAAGGGTTTAATGTCCTTGGCCCGAATCGGTCCCCAGATCACTTCGAAACCGCATCCCTTTTTTACTTTAAGGGCAGAAACGCCGGTAGCCGCTAATTGGGGCAGGATGAGTTTTCTATGGGTAACGATCTTTTCCAGATTATTCCTTTTTGCCTGACGGATCACTTCTTCACTGGAAAAATTCTTTTTCCCGGCCGCACACCAGACATTGACGCCCCTGGTATCCAGCACCAACAACCAGGCGTTCAGGCCGCTCAATTCCTGGCGAAGGGTATCAAAACTCAGCTTGTAATTGGCCGTAATCAAGACGACGGAATCCGAATCGGGACGGCCAATGGCATATAACCCCGGTGAGACCTTATAGTTATTGCGGTTGATCCCCAGGCGGACCAGTATGGTCCCCATCCTGTCCGAGAAGTCCAGGTCGGTTTTAACCCTGGGGACAGGACCGGTGGCCGTGGTGATAAAATCTTCCACAAAGGGCATGATGCGATATCCCGGTTTCTCCAGGGGATGGCTTCTGGGTGCTGGCTTCGGCCCGCAGCATACCTCGACATCCTCCTCCTTTTGAGGAGTAAACATCGGCAGGGTCTTCATGGTTTTGTTTAACGCAACCCCGGCCAGACCTTCTTTGTCCGAGCAGCAGTTATCCCGGATGGTTTCTATTTCGGTCATTGCCGCCTCCTCGATTTATTCACCAGCTTATTACCCCAAAGGATGGATTACAAATCCTCGGCCATCTCTTTGAATTTTGGAATATCTCCTCTGGGATTTAATGATCAAAATATTATCATAATTTAGAAGGTTAAGTCAAATTTAAGGAATCTTGTCGGGTCAGGGATTTATTGATTATTTTTTATATGTCAATCTTGACATAATGCCATGAATCCTGTAATAAAATAACCTACCCTACTTTGAAAAATTCCCAACCATTATGGAATCGATCATAAGCGGATTTCAAGCCGCCTTTTATCTGATAGCCGGTCTAAATCAGGAACTACTGGGGATCATCCTTTTATCCCTGGAGGTCTCCGGCCTGGCCCTTGTCCTTTCGGCCTTATTGGGATTGCCTTTAGCCGCACTTATGGGATTGAAAAAATTCCCGGCTCGTGGGGTCCTGGTCACCCTTCTGAATACCTTTATGGGATTGCCGCCGGTGGTGGTCGGTCTGTTTATTTATCTGCTTCTTTCCAGAAGCGGGCCGCTGGGTTTTATGGGACTTCTCTACACCCCGACGGCCATGATCATCGCCCAGACCATACTGGCCTTCCCGATTGTCAGTTCCCTCGGCCATTCCGCCATCGTCAATGTAAATCCTAACATTCGATTAGCGGCCGTCAGCCTGGGGGCCACTCCATTTCAAGCGGCCTTGACCATTATCAAAGAAGCCCGTTATGGCATCATGTCCGGGGTGATCGCCGGATTCGGCCGAGTCATGGCCGAGGTGGGGTCTATCCTGATCGTCGGCGGAAATATTGCCGGGTATACCCGGGTCATGACCACGACCATCGCCCTGGAAACCGACAAGGGTAATTTTGAACTGGCCCTCGCTCTGGGAATAATCCTTCTGGCCATTTCATTAATAATCAATTTTTTGCTTCATTGGGTTCAAAAAAAGAAGATTTGATCATCTAAAATAAAATGGGCCTCCGTCTGAACATAACCAATATCCGAAAAAACTATGAGGGAAATCCGGTCCTCCAGGATTGCTCCTATGCCTTTGAAGACCAGGGAATTTATACTCTCATCGGACCCAACGGATGCGGCAAGTCCACCCTCCTTCGGATCTGCGCCCTCTTAGAGGAGGCGGACCAGGGCGAAGTCACCTACCTGGCGGATCATACCCCCCTGACCGCCGACATCCACCTGAGACGCAGGATCACCCTGGTCCTTCCGAGGGCGGGTATTTTTAACACCACTGTTTTTAAGAACACGGGTTATGGGTTGTTCATCAGAGGCCTAAAAAGAAAACAGGCCAGGGGCAGGGTGGAGCAAATCCTGGAGTTTGTGGGGCTCGGCCACAAAAAAAACCAGAATGCCCTCACCCTGTCCAGCGGGGAAACCCAGCGATTGGGACTGGCGCGGGCTTTGGTCATCGAACCGGAAATCCTCTTTTTAGATGAGCCCACCGCTTCAGTGGACCAGAAAAACTCCGAAATCATCGAGACCATCCTGCTGAAGATCAAGAAGGAAGGCCGCACCACCATCATCATGGCCACCCACGATCAGGACCAGACCAGGCGGTTAGCGGACCGAATCTTAAAAATCAACGAGGGGCGACTGCAAGTCGTTTCTTGATGAGGTCTTGGAGGCGGTGAGGGGTGAAAAAGGGCTAACTCAAACGCTTTGTCTTAGGTTCGTTGAGAACCCTCCCGGGCCAACAGTTAAAAATCCGGTGAAACCAAATAATCTCAGACACCTTATTGGATTTTCTTAAAAGCCATTTTCTTGGTGCCCGGGAGGGTCATCTGAATGATATCCCTTTCAATGGTGCCTACAATGACCCCGCCCCCCTTGGTGTTGATTCTAAGCTCACCGCCCTTGATATACCAGGAGAAAGGGACTTCTTCGTCGCCTACCTTCCAGGCCCCGTCTCCATTGGGCTTGAGCTCTACCAGGGTTTCGACCTGTTTGGGCAAGTCTTTTTCCACCGCTTTGTAGACGCCGGCCAGCCTGTCTTTTGACCCGCATGAAACTAAGAGGACCAAAAGCAGTGAAGATGGGCAGCAGCCGTAAAGGATAAAAGGTTTTTGTTCTATCGGCATGTGATCAACCTATCGTCAAGGTTTAGGCGAAAGTTTAGTGATTTTTGTGGGATCGGTCAGGCCCCCCCGGCGAAAGAGGAAGAGTCGGTCAAAAAAGTAGATGTGGATGATTAAGATCAGCATCAGGGCATTTTCAAGGATTTTATGCCAGCCGATGGGCTCACCCACCGTATCGTAACACCCGCAGGAGATGGGGGCACCCCAGTACATATTGATCAGGACCATGACATCGAACATGATCAGCATCAGTCCCATGAGGACCGCGGAAGCCCTCGAGGACGAACCCGATGATCAGGAACAGCCCACAGACAAACTCGACCCAGGGCAGAAAAACCGCACCCGGATTGAGAAGCCAGTAGGGCACGAGTCGGTAGTCCGCCGTTGCTTCGGCAAACTGAGCAGGATAGGGAATCTTGCTCATGCTGGCATAGAGAAAGACCCCCCCCACGACTATCCTGAAGGCCAGCGCCAGATACCTGCTCGTCACCACTTCTCTGAGAAACGACCGGGTCATTCCTTTGCCTTTTCCTCCACCGGGTAGCCTTTTGCCTCCCAGGCGGCCAATCCCCCATCCAGAATTCTGATATTCTCGTAACCGCGGAGGAGCAATTTGTTGGCCAGCTCCAAGTCGTAAAATTTACTGATCGTTCCGCCATAGACGACGATTTTCTTTTCCTTGCTTTCTTTGGTGAAGGTCATCAGGTAAACGATATCAAAAATGGCCAGGGGAACACTGACCGCCCCCTTGATATGGCGTTTTTTATAAAAGTTGGCCGGGCTGGCATCTAAAATGAGCGTTTTCTGGTGAAGGGCCTCTTCCCTAAGAGCGGATGGACTGATCGTGGGGAAAGAGTTTCTGTCCGGAAATTCCGGGAAAAGGGGTATCCCATTGGGATTGGAGTAATTGAAAATCGTCGCCAGGATAAGGCTGATTGCGATAATCAGAGAAAAATCAACCCAGGTCATCCGCAAGGATTTGTAGGCCTCCTGGGCCTGTATTTCGAGGCGCTTTTCGTCTCTAAGAAGCCAGCTCCTCATCTCTTTGACGAAGGCCCTGTGGATATCGGGAAAGTCCCTCATCAGGCGGTCAAAATGATCTTTGGTGAGGACCATCAGGTGAGTCTCTTCCAATGCTTCGACGTCGGCTGTCCTGGACTCGCCGGTGAGGAGGGCCATTTCTCCAAAAGTCTCACCAGGCCCCTTAATGGAGAGGTCCATGTCCATTCCCGCTTCGTTTTTCCGGAAGATCCTTGCCGATCCTGAACTAATGATGTAGAGACTGTCCCCGGGATCACCTTCTCGAAAAATAATGGAATGACCCGGCACCACCAGCGGTTCAACCGCCTGGGCGATGGCCTCCAATACCTCTCCGGGCAGCTCTTTAAAAACCGGACTTCTTGAAAGAATGTCCACTCGGTCTTCGTTCACGATCGTTATCCCCGATTACGGGCCGTAAGGACTGAAACCTCAATGAATCACTGAGACCTTATTTTTGGGCCATGGAAATTTTTCTGATCTCGGCTAATAAGGCGTCGAAGTTCCCTATTGGTCCGCCGTGACTCATGAGGACTTTACCGTTCTTGTCCAACAGAAGGAGAAGAGGAACGAATTTTACTTTTTCTTTCACCTTGTCCTGGATCTCTTTCTTGGGATCTGCGAAACAATGGAAATTCAACTTTAAAGGTTTTTTTGTACACTTCCAGGTCCTTGGGCTGGACCCCAAGGGCTATGCCGATCATTTTGATATCTTTACCCAGGTTTTTGTCTTCCTTAATGACATTATAAACCCTGTTGACCACAGGGGCGTTTTTTTGACAAATGGGTCAGAAAACATCAAAGAATTCGACGATCACGAGTTTCGTCTTGACTTGCGATAAAGAAAATGGTTTTTCATCTTTAAGACCTAAGTACGCTTTTGTTTCTGACGAACCAGGCCCCATCAATTGAAACTTAGGCAGTATAGTCCCCGGAGGCGGAGGCGTGGATATTGCCGAGTAAACCGTAGAGCAATGCAGGCCGATCATAATGAAAAAGACTAAGCCCAATATTTTAACAATAAATTGTTTCTGTCGCATTTTTAGCTCCTCCTTTAACCATTAGATTTTAAATATAAAAAATTCGATTTTACCATAGCATAATAAAATTGATTTTGGCAATAGCTTAAAAAAAGGCCTATCGACTCAGCCCACAAAGATAAGGGTTCCCCTTCTTTTCTTTTCTCTTTCTTTTCCCCTTGACTTTCCTCCTCTCGCCATTCTATTCTCTTTCCCTCAATGAGGTAATCCAAAGGGCTTCCGCATAGGTTGATGTTATGAAGATCAAGGTCTTGGGATCATCGGGGACAGTGGCCCACGGGAAGAATACCGCTGCTTTTCTCATTGACGACTTTATGCTTTTAGATGCGGGAACCATCTCCCGTTCTCTAACCAATGAAGGTCTATCCCGGATAACCCATATCTTCCTCACCCACGCCCATCTGGATCACATAAAGGGCGTCCCTTTCCTGGTAGAAAATCGGGCCATGAACAACTCAAAAAAATTCATTTCCATTTATAGCGGACGACCGGTAATTCAAGATTTAAAAAAACACATTTTTAACAACCGGATCTGGCCGGACTTCTCGAATATCCCTTCTCCAGGACATGGGATCATCCGGTATCACCCTGTTTCGACTGCCGGGTCTATCTCGATCGGCCGTTATCGCATTTATGCCAATAGGGTCAATCACACGGTACCGGCCTATGGTTATTTAATTGAAGATGCTGACGGGAATGCCCTGGTCTATTCCGGGGATTCAGGCCCCACGGAAAAAATTTGGGAACGCATGAAGGGCCATCGGGTTAAGGGTTTGATCGTTGAAGTGTCCTTTCCCAATGCCCTTAAAAAACTGGCCCTTCTTTCAGGGCACCTGACCCCTGCCCTTCTTCAAGGGGAGATCCGGAAAATGCCCGTTCTTCCCGAGAAGATTTTCATTACCCATCCCAAAACTCCCTATGAAAAGACGATCGAAAAAGAATTGAAATCAATAAAAGGAGTTTCCTGGGAAATTCTGGAAGACGGCCAGGAGATTAAAATTTAACTTGACAGTCGGGCTGGATTTGGGTGCCAATCGAAGCGGCAAGACATCGGAGGCCGCTGTACCTATCATCTCCAAGCGGGACAGGCCTCAGCCGATATCCTTAAAATCGGCGGCTTTTAAATGGATTCCCAGCTCTTTGAGGTCCCTGGAAAACCCTTCCAGTAAATTATTTAATCCCAAACGATGGTCCTCCCGATAGAAGAGGAACAGACTCATCATCTTTCGATTCTCCCGGAGCCCGGACAGGCCGGTCAGGCCCATGTCCCGCGCTAGTTGCTCAAGGACGGCCAGGGTTTCTTTCATGTCCCGAAACCGGTCATCGGGATTTTTTTGGGTGGCCTTTTTGATGAACTGGCAGAGGCCGTCCGGCAGGTCGGCCACCCAGTTACGGGGGTCTGGAAGTGGGCCGGTAAGGTGCGCGGCCATCAAGGTGGAAGGGTCCTCTTCGGGAAAAGGCCGGACCCCGGTAAGCAGCTCGAAAGTCATGATACCCAGGGAGTAAAGGTCCGCCCGACCATCCACCATCTCGCCTTCTATCTGCTCCGGCGAAACATAATGGAGTGTTCCCAACCCGCACAAACCTTCGGAACCCGGCGGGCAGGCCAGCCCGAAATCCAGGATTTTGATCCGGTCGTTGGATAACAAAAAGATATTGGCCGGCTTGATGTCTAAATGGAACAGTCCTTTTTCATGGGCATAACTCAGGCCGGTGGCGATTTGGAGAAGAAACCCCATAATCTGGTGGGCCGGCAGACGCCCCACCCTTTCCAGCAGGCTATCTAAGGGCATCCCTTCCAAATACTCGGTGATGATAAACAGGGTACGATAACGCTCCTCGAAATCATAAACCTGAACGATGTGCGGGTGATTCAGAGAGGCTACTGTTTTGGCCTCCTGGCGGAAGTTGTGGATGAAATCCGGGTCCATGGCCATATCATGTTTCATCATTTTGATGGCCACCGGCATTTCCAGGTCCAGATGACGCCCTTTGTAGACGATGCTGTAGCCCCCCTGGCCGATGATGTCGGTGATCAAGTACTTGCCGATGACCCGATCGGCCGTGGTCCGTGAGGTGGCGAAGCGGTGGGCCACCAGCTCGGTGAGGAAGTCCCCCAGGTCCGGTTGTTCTTCAGAGAGGGCATCGAACTGATCCTTGGTCAGGCCCCACAGATCCATGTCGGTCTCGGCTTCCACATGGGCGTTCCGCGGTTCGCCGGTCAGGACGGCCATCTCACCCACCACATCCCCTTCTTTGAGTCGGGTGATTAATAACGGCTCTTTTCCTTTCTCCAGGATGACGGCACAAGTTCCCCGCTGAATGATGAAGAAAGAATTCCCAGGAGTCCCCTGGGTGATGAACCGCTCTCCGGCCCGTACTGACTGATGGAAAATGGTGTTCAATACCTGGCAGACGGCGGACCGGGGAATGGCGCGCAGTAGTTTGGTCCGGATGAAAAACTCGTAGTCTTCTCCCAGGGGCCGATGATGGTGGGTCACCTCTCTGGATTTAGGAATCGGCACCCCCTGCTCCCTCGAATAAAGGTCCAGCCCCAGATGGAACAACCGGCCCTTTTTCATTTCCGGAGCGCACCAGACGACCTTGCCTTGATAGGCGCTCCAGGATTTATTGTGTGGGGAATAGAGTTCCAAATATATGGGGGTCTTGGCCTCCAGGGCCATTCCGGAGGAGGCTCGCATCCCCTTTGGACTTTTATCGGTGATGTCCACAAAATAAGGAAACCATTGAAGGGGCGATGCTGCATCAAGCGTTGAACCTTTTTGGGGATAAAAGAGAATCGCGATTTCCGGGGGATTTAACTCTTCCCGTATCAGACGGCGCCGTTCTATGGGTCGGTCCACGGGCTTCCTCCTGGTTCCCTAAAAAAACATCCTAATAAACCCGCCGGGCGGGGTCTTGGTCAGGGCGGATGAGGTGTCTTCGCTCATCATCAGGCTGGGAAACTTGATTTGACCTCATTGACAGGGCCATGATCAAAGTTAACTCCCTTCACCAAAAGGGGGAAAAAGTTTACCGGGAAATGTCTCTTGATCCTTACGGGAAGCTGAACAAATTGATCCTATTAAAATTCAAGGCGACGGAATAGTCAAGGGAAATCCGGTAGGAAGAAGAAGATCAGACATAGGGGATTTGGGGGCCCATTAAAAATCATTTGATTTTTTATCAGGCTGCTATTAGATTCTTAGCAACCACTTAGCTTTAAGAAAGGGGTACGTGTTTTTTCTTGAACCTTGAACCTGTTTTCATGTTCCGTGGCGCCCTAAGGGGGCATGAAGGCTTGTTCTAAAATAACCTTTTGTCCACCCCTCTTCATCAGGCCCCCCCTCCGAGGGGGAGGTGAGGCAGGGATGGATTTTCATTATTTCGTGGTGCCCTCTTCAAGCGGGCATGAGGGTTTAATGTGGAGGAATAAAGATGGAATGCGAAAAATGTCGAGATCAAATCGAACCGGGTGATGAAAGAGAAATGCACGGCCGGGTCCTGTGCGAAGATTGTTATATGGATGCTATGTCCCCGGCCCGCAGCTGCGACCCCTGGGCCGTCCATTCGGCCAAGTCTTTTCAAAAGGAAACCGGGGCACAGATCAGTCCCCTGCAGACAAAGATTTTGGAGTATTTACGGGAATCCGGCGGTGCCGAATTTCCCTGGATCGTTGAACGGCTTCAAATCAAGCCCGCCGATCTGGAAAGGGAGCTGGCCGCTTTGAGGCACATGGAAAAGATACGGGCGGAGTTAAGAGAGGGAAAGAAATTTATCCGGCTCTGGTGATTTGTCACGAATCATAAAATTCAAGAGGTCGAGGGGACAAGGATTCAATGAAAGGCCAGGAAGATAAAACCCTTGAATCCTCGAATCCTGGAATCCTTGAACCCTATCGTCGAACTAAAGAAAACACTGGGGATCTTCGGCCAAATAATCGTTCTCCCCTCTGGATTGGGAACAGGCATAAGCAATAGCCCGGCATCCCCGGCAATGGGCCCAGCGGTTACAAGAGCCGCACTTGCCCTGGTACTGACTCTTATCTCTGAGCCTTTCCAACACCGGCGAAGAAACCCACAATTCGCGCAGAGAATTCTCCTTGACATTTCCAATCGGGACCGGAAGCCTTCTACAGGGCGTAACCGTACCATCGGGTAAAATGGTTAGCCCGGAGAACCCGGCCGCACACCCGCCCATAGGCACATCCCCGAGGTCAGTCAATTCCGCGAAGCTGTCCATCTGGGAAGCCACCGGATCGCCGGTGACTATTTCCAGTCCAGGAAAGCGGAGCGAAAATATCTTCCGGTAAAGGTCCTTTAGTTCTTCCCGACTCAGCATGTGGGGTAAAAATCCCGCCCCTTGACCGGAAGGGACCAGCCGCGAAAAACCAAGTCGGTCCACCTTGAGAGAAGCAGCCAGGCCCGCCATTTCTTCCAGGTACGGGGCGTTGATTTCAGATAAGGTCATATTCAAAGTGACTTTAAGGCCCGCACTTAGAAGATGATCGATCCCTTTCAATGAGGCGGCAAAACTCCCTTTCCCTCTGATCGATTCGTGGATCTTTTCCGGCCCTTCCAGACTGACCTGAACCCCCTTCACCGCCAGCCGGGAGAGCCGCTCGGCCTTTTTCCGGTCTATCAAAATCCCGTTGGTCAGCAGATAGAGATCAAAGCCCTTTTCGCCCATGGTCTCCAGGATCTCGAAGAGGTCCGGCCGCAAAAAGGGCTCTCCGCCGGTAACATTAAAACTCGGAGTAAAAGAAATATCATAAGCATCCGACCAGGCCTGGACCATTGCGGCGATTTCTTCCACCACCGGCTTGATCTCAGACAAAGACATCTCCTGGGAGGTCTTCCCTTCCTGATAACAATGCCGACATCGAAGGTTACACCGCTCGGTGAGGTGCCACTGGACAAAAAAATCTAAAGAAGTATCGGTTAACATCGGTCACCAGCCCTTTTGAACGCTTGGTGGGAGATCATTTGAATCAAGACCTTTAATGTGAAAAATGGCGGATAAGCAGTATTGCAACCTGCTCATCCGCCACCGGGTTTCGTTGCTATCCAAGCAACGTCTATGATTTTCAACTCTTTCACTTGTGACATACCTTGCCAGGATTTTCTTTCAATACCTTCTTCATTCTTTCCCAGTAGGCTGCCTCTTTGGCCATTACTTTGAGGCTTGGCTTATTACTCATCCCGATCCACCTCCTTTCTCTCATAGTTTCTTCCTATGGTTCTGAAATTATTTTATAGAAGCAACCGGTAGAGGAGATATAGGGTATTAACTGTATATTGACTCTCGGAAGACCGTATTTTTCAGGTTGTCTTGATTATTTTTCCTTCCTGAGTTTTAATATGATCCAATCGGGACCAGAGATCGAAAAAGACCTCTGATTTAAATCGCGGCAACTCTCGATACCCTTCTTTGGTGGCGGCATATAAACGGCTTTCGGCAAAAATCCTTTCGAAAAGATCGGCCCCCAGGGCCGGTCTCTTTCCCCCCTTCCGGGCCATCCCGATCGCTTCTTCCAGGCTGATCTGATCTTCTTCAAACCGCAGCCCCTTAAAAAAATTGATGATCCTGGTAGCGACAAAAAGGGTATAGAGTTCCTCTCGCTTGAAGTCAGCGGTTTCAACGGCCATGGCCGTCAGGCGGGATTTATAGATGTCGGCCTCGGTCGGTTCCGGAAAATTTTCAGCGATCGGTGTACCGGGGGTCAAATAAAAAGGGGAAGCACCCAACAGGACCGGGAGCCGGGCATTCAGACACAGGGTCAGGATCATCGAATCCAAGGTCTCATCCGGCAGACCCAGTATTTGATAGGAAATAATCCGATATCCTAACCGGAAAGCCTCGTTGACGACCTCCAGATAGCGATCCATCCCTTGAGGTCGAAAGGCCTCTCTCCGGATTGCCGCATTGGAACTGACCAATGAAAGATTCAAATGGGTGAACCCGGCCTCTTTCATCGATACCAACAATTCCAAATCCAGGCTTTGATAAGAGATCCCGTTCATGGCCAGCAATTCGATTTCTCCGGGTAAAAAATACCGGCTCAATTTCTCACAGAGGATTTTCATCTCCCCCTGATCAAAGGTAAGATTGTCGTCTTCAAAATCAAAGACCCGGTAGCCCTCCTGATAACGACGGCGGATTTCTTCAAACACATCCTGGGCCGATCTTCTTCGGTAACCGGGAAAGGTGCGATGGACCGAACAAAAAGAACAATGATAAGGACAGCCCCTGGAGGTAATGATAAAACACAAAGGCCGCTTTTCATATGTATAGGTTTCCGGAGCCAAATCCGAAAGATCCGGAAGGGGAAGTTCTTCAATGGGATAAGGAGATCCAAGAGGATTCAGGATCAGCCGGCCATCCTGTTTGTAACCGAGCCCCGGAACCCGTTCAAACCCTTTACCTTCCTGCCAGGCCTTTAATAATTCCACCAAGGCCCGTTCCCCTTCTCCCCGAATCACCCAATCGACGGCCGGATGTCGGAGCATCATTTCAGGCATGGCCGAAACATGGGACCCGCCGATGACCACCGGGCAGTTCCTTCGCTTTTTAATGGCATCGACACAGTGCAGCACCTCCCGATAATAAGGTGAAAAAAGAGAGGAGATCCCCACCAGATCAGGCTTTTCCTGAGCCACTTCTTGGGCGATGGTTTCAAAAGAGGCCCCGAAATGATAATAGTGATGGAACAAAGAGAAAGGGCTTCGGTCCGGCCAGGGGTAATACGCCTTCAGATAGGTCAGCTCTTTGGGCAGGGCGATGGTCCGCCGGCCCCACCCCTGATGAAAGTCCTTGATGACCACTTCCCATTCCGGCAGGTGCTTTTTCACCGCCGCCTTTAAATAGGCCAGGCCGATGGGCTGGAGCCTTATGGTCGTATCATAAAAATCCTGGATGGGCGGCTGGATGAGGACAAGTTTCATGGTTTTTTTTCTGTATTGTTATCGAGAAAAATATTATAATATAATAAAATGTGTCTGGAGATCAATAAAATGGTTAAAGTGACCTCGACAAAAAAAGTATTATTCTTAAAAGGAATAGAATCTTATGGAGAAAATTGAGATAATCACCCCTGAACCACAGAAGGTGCTTCCGGTTCTTCAGGATGCCATTGAACGCCAGAAACGTATCCTTTCGCAGAGTCTCTCCCAGACTGAGGAAAGAATTCGCCAATTAGCTACTCAGCTCCAAGTAAATCCTGATCTCCTTATGGCAGGGGAAATCCCCCATCCTGAAAACCAGGACATGAATTTACTTGAACTCGAAGGAGAAATGGAGATATCTCGCCATCTACGCGAGCAAATA
>CAWGEQ010000005.1:0-83308 GCA_963821645.1 uncultured delta proteobacterium
CGGATGAAGGGAATATGAAAAGAAGCCCAAAGATGGGCAAGGAGATAATGAAAATGATCAGTGGGGGGCCTCTTCCGTGATGATCGAATGATGTCCTTGCTTTCCATCCAGGATATCTTGGATGGATTGAATCAACTCGGTCTGGGAAGAATCTTTTAAAAGATACCCGTCTGCACCGGCTTTCAAGGTGGCAGTTCGGTATTCAGGGTCTTTGTGAATGGTGAAAGCCAGAATTCCAGTCCCAGGCCATTTCTTCTTGATTTCTCTGGTAGCGGCCATACCGTCCATCCGGGGCATGGATAGATCCATCAAAACCAGGTCGGGATGAAATTTTTTGACGGAATCAATGGCTTCAAGACCATCACCGGCTTCACCAACGATATCGAACATCGGGGAATGGGAAAGAACGGACTTTAATCCCTCCCGGAGAATGGGATTATCATCGACGATTAGGATGCGGATCTTGTTATCCGTGGTTAAAGAATTAGCTTGAGGTTTCATGATCGCCTTATTGTGGGGTTCTGAAAGAATCAAATCAAATTCCTCAGTTTTCAGGAGTTGTATGGCCTGTTCGAGTGGAATAGGGGAACGGATTATACTTCCGGGATGTTTAATAAAATAGGTAACTTTAAATTCGGGGTCGATGTGCAGGATTTTAATTGGAGTATTCATTATTAGCCTTTTTTCTTAATAAATCTGCCCAGTGTAAAGCCTAATGAAATAAAAGATACCAAGTTATTGATTGAAAAAAGAAATTAAAAATTATCTTTGCTCAAATTAGGTCAATAAGGGAATATAGGCAAGAATGTATTTTGAAGAAAAAGATGCTGTATTTTTAAGGGTGGGCTATTCCATAAGATATAAATTTATTATTCCAACAAAGGGAACCTTCTGTTTTGATTTGTCTACATAGCCCTGGTCCTATCCGTACCAAGGTCCCGGATGGCCAGGCTTTCATAATCAGACGGGCCAAACGGCCCGGACGATGATATTCCTTACTAATCCAATTAGTTCATATGGCCCGACCCCCCATTAGGGGTGGATACCAATCAGAGCGCCGGGCTCGATTATGATGAGGCGGCCCACCTATGGGAAGGCGTCGGTGGCGTGTGGGGTGGGGGCGGTGAAAGAATCCGGATCGGCCTCATTGCCATTAATCAAGTGCTCAGTTCACCTACCTATACACGGTTGATGGCTATTTTAAAAGGGAAGATTATGATTAAAATGAAGCCTAAAATGAAACATTTTACTCCAACTTAAACCCCTTCTCCTTAAAAAGCCTCAGACAGGCATCGACCACCTGCGGATCATAAAGCCTACCCTTATTTTTGGTGATTTCTTCCAGAGCCACATCAACCCCCAAAGCCGGGCGATAGGGACGATAAGAGGATATAGCCTCGACCACATCGGCCACGGCCAAAATGCGAGCCTCAGGAAGGATCTCTTCGTCTTTTAGACCAAAGGGATAGCCTGATCCGTCCATTCGTTCGTGATGCTGAAGAACGATCTGAGCGATGGGACAGGGGAATTGAATATCTTTAAGAATATCATAGCCCACTTGGACATGGGTTTTTATCAGTTGGTATTCTATGTCGGTCAAAGGGCGGGGCATGCTGAGGATTTCCGTCGGAATGGCTAATTTCCCCAGGTCATGAATAATACCGGCCATGCGGATGGACTCTATTTTTTCGGATGAAAATCCCAACTCCTTGGCCATTTTCTCGGACAACTGAGCCACTCTACGCTGATGGCCGGCCGTGTAAGGATCGCGGGTTTCGACGCTTAAGGCGAGGACCTGGATGACCCCGTTAAGCATCTGCTGAAGTTGGTCCGTTCGGTCGGCCACCATTTGTTCAAGATTTTTTTGATAAGACTTATTCTGAAGCCCCAGTTTCTGCCTCTGAAGGGCGCTGGAGACATTGATGCTCACCTCACTGACCTTGAAGGGTTTGACGATGTAGCCGTAGGCCCCTATCTCTATGGCCTTTTCAACGGTATCCGGATCATCCACCCCGCTGACTATAATCACGGCCGTTTCCGGAAACTCGGAGATAACGTATTGAATCAGATCTAACCCGGATTCCCCGGGCAGACGGATATCACACAGGATGAGAGCAAAGGCTTCCGCCTTAAGGAAGAGACGGGCCTCTTCTGCACTGGACGCCACGGAATATTCCCGATCCATCCTATTAAGGATACGTCCCAAGGTACGGCCGACGGGGGCCTCATCATCCACAATAAGGACTTTACTACGACTTGTTTCCTTATCCATGTTTATCCCTCCAGCGTTTCCCTCACCTTCCTGCCCAGGTCCTCCGGCAAAAAGGGCTTCTGGATAAAGGCGATTCCCTTATCCAGGATACCGTGGTGAACAATGGCATTGTCCGTATAGCCGGACATAAAAAGAACCTTCAGGTCTGGTTGCAAAACTTCCAACTTTTCAGCCAGTTCTTTTCCGTTCATCAAAGGCATAATGACATCCGTCAGCAACAAGTGAACGGGTCCTTCATAACCTTCAAAAATTTCTATGGCTTCCTGCCCGGTCTTGGCCTTTAAGACCCGGTAGCCAAATCGTTCGAGAACCTTGACGGCCAGATTACGAACACTTTCATCGTCTTCAACTACCAGAATCGTCTCCGAACCTCGACAGGCTTCTCCCCTGAGAACTGCACCCTTTTCCCCTTCGACGGCCTTATCCAGCCTGGGCAGATAGATCTTAAAGGTGGTTCCTTTGCCCACCTCACTATAAACCCAGATATTCCCCTTGCTTTGTTTAACAATGCCGTAGACCGTGGAAAGACCCAGTCCGGTCCCTTTGTCTCTTTCCTTGGTCGTAAAAAAGGGGTCAAATATCTGGGCTTGGACCTCAGGGGTCATGCCGATCCCGTTATCACTAATACTTAATACCACATAAGATCCCGGAATTACGGACACATGATGGGTCGCGTATTCCTCGTCCAGTTCAATATTGGCCGTTTCGATGGTCAATTTTCCGCCGCCGGGCATGGAATCCCTGGCGTTCACCGCCAGATTCATGATCACCTGCTCAATCTGCCCTACATCGGTCTCAACTAAGCCAAGTGTGGGAGACAGGTTCGTTTGCAGATCGATATCCTCGCCGATGAGACGCCGAAGCATCTTATTTATTTCCCGCACCACCTCATTGAGGTTCAGCACTTCGGGTTGAAATACCTGTTTTCGGCTGAAAGCCAACAACTGTCCGGTCAATCTGGCCGCCCTGTCCCCCGCCTCTTTGATCTCGTTCAGGATCGCATAAAAGGGATCATTGTTGCCCATATCCATGAGCGCGAGTTGGGCATTCCCGAGGATAACGGTCAGAAGGTTGTTGAAATCGTGGGCCACCCCCCCGGCCAGCCTCCCTACCGCCTCCATCTTCTGGGCCTGGATGAGCTGCTCTTCAAGTCTAAATTGGTCGGTGATATCCCGGGCGACCCCCTCCAAATGAACTAAATGTCCATGCTCATCATACACTGTATTTAGGCTCGAACTATGCCAACGCCATTCCCCTGAAGCATGCTTAACACGGTACCGAAATCCTGAAATTCTGATGCCCCCTCTGATGACTTGCTTGATGTTTTCCATGCAGGCAGCCACATCATTGGGATGGACAATGGCCCGAAAGGGGCGGCCGACCAGTGCTACCTCATCATATCCCAGTAAATTGGTGACAGCGGGTGACATAAAAAGAATTTTTCCTTCCGGGCTGAGGGTATATATCAGGTCCCTGCTGTTTTCGACGATCAGCCTGTATTTTTCTTCACTCTCCTGCAGTTCCTCTTGCGTCCGCTTGCGCTGGTTGTTCATCTCGATGCCGTGAAGCGCAAGACCGATGTCCCCTGCTATTTCGACCACCAGACTCTGTTCTTCATTCATGGAGGCATAGCCGGTGGGCATGGAAACGACCAGCAATCCATAGACGCGCCCCCCATGCTCCAGGCGGATGCCGAGGGCGGACCGGTTCTCATAGAGGTCGTGAATTGGACAATCCGGGCACTCTTTTTCTGGATCGTTAAATACATAGACTTCCGATCGCTGCAGCGCAGCGCTACATTGGGGGTTGCCCCCTTCCTTGATCCGCGTGAGCAAGGCATTGAAGCGCCCCCCGATTCCCGCCTCCGCACCGTCCAGGAAGTGACCTTCCGGATCAAACAACGCGACCCATGCGCTGTAAAACTGTCGGGTCTCGATCAACAACTCGCAAGCATGCCGGATGAGCGTTGCGGCCTCTTTTTCGCGGACAATAAGCTGGTTCACGTTGCGAATCGCCCGCAGCAAACCGCTGAGGTGCCGCTCGCGTTCCTCCGCTTGTTTGCGCTCGGAAACTTCTCTCTGGAGATTCTCCACGGAGACATGGGATTTCTGCAGTTTGGCAACCATCTCATTGCTGGCCCGGGCCAGGTCCGAGAGCTCATCGTCACCTTCCTCGTCGATGCGGTAATCGAGATTGCCGGCCCCGATGATCCCCGCTCCCTCATGGAGAATAGCCACCCGTTTGGCGACAAGTCTGTTGACGACGATTGAGTTGATGACGATGGCAACAACGCCGCTCGCAATAAAGAAGATAACAAAAATGACCCCTCGGTTTCTGGCCGTTATCGCTGCCCTTCGTGATAACTCATGCAGCCGGCCAAGGTCGTCGTTTAAAGCATAGGCCTTCAGAAACACCTGATTGATCATTCTTGAATCGGCTTCATCAAAAGCATTTGTTTTCTTTGTAATTCCTTCCGCCCGTTTATGTTTCTCCAATAAAGTGGAGAAAATGGAAAATGTCGCCTCAAAGTCCCCTTGCGCATCCTGCAACAATTTTTTTTCTTCCTTCCTTGTAAACCGGTTTGAGGCTGATTTCAGTAATCCCCGAAGAACTTCGGACTTGGCAATCCATTGGGCTTTGGCCCGTTCTTCCCGATGCAGAAGGTAATCATCCCTCAATAGGATTCTATCAAAGGCCGCTTTCTCTATTTCATGACTCCGGAGCACATTCCGGTCTGCCCGATAGGCCTCTCGGAAAGCCCAAACCAGGGAAAGCAACACGAGAATGACCACGGCCAAAGAAATCCAGGTATTGAGTCTCAGTTTTGTCTTGATTCTCATAGAGCTATCCCCCTACCGGATGACTCTGACCGCCTCAGGCGCGACCGCCTTGAGGCCGTCTACATATATGTAATCAAGATAATTGGGCATGTCCCGGAGCGTAGTCATTCGGTATTTCATGGCCCACCGGGTCTGGTCCTCAAGGTCTACCAGAAGGGCCTGGTCCAGGGTGACCTTGAAGGTATAAATATCCCATAATGAATCAAGAAGGGCCTGGTCCGATTTGCTGAATTCGGCCACCAGGCGCCGGGCATCTTTGGGGTGTCGGAGGGCAAAAGTCTCGGCCCTGGTTATCGCCCGCAGAACCTTTTTGATCGTTTCAGGATGGGATTTGGTAAAATCCTGTTTGGCCGTCAGGCAAAAGGTCTCGGTATAAAGTTTTTCGCCGTAAAAAGTGCATCCCTTATTTCCCAGGGCTTTTTGCATTTGTATCACTACGGGATTCCATGATGTGGCAGCATCCACCTTACCCGCGCTAAGGGCGGAGACCAGCTCGTCGGGTTTCAGGGAGACGATGGTGACCCGCTTTCGGTCTATGCCGTAGGCAAGCAGGAAAATTTCCGTAAAAAAATCACTGGTTGTACCCGCCGTCATAGCAATGGTTTTCCCATTGAGATCCGAGGGCTTTATAATTCCCCGATCCTTCCTGGCCACAACGGCATTATCCTGGCTTGACGTCTGGATGGTCGCAACGATTGCAATCTTTTTGCCGTCCATGATGGCAAACATGATCGGCGTATCGGCCACGGTTGCCAAATCGGCTTTACCCTCGATCACCGCCTGGAGCGCAGCCTTCCCATAGGCATGGGGCTGAGGCGTTGCCTCCAGGCCTTCTTCCTTAAAATATCCCTTCGCAAAGGCGATATGTACAAGCGCCGCATTGAATGCCGTGGAATAGGCAATAGTGACCTTTTCCGGCGGACCGGTCTGCTTTTGCGAAGGCCCGCACCCTGTTCCCGAATGGAGGAGGATTGCAAGGATGGTGAGAGAAAAGAAAACCGACCAAAAGTGTGTTTTGAAATAAAACATATTGTTCATCCTGGATTTAAAATTGATGAGCATGGAAATTTTTTCCTATGAGGAATCACTGGGTACGGGTATGTCGCGAGTTTCTTCCATTTAAGCCGCCGGCAAACTTCGAATCCGTCCATCTCAGGCATATCGATATCCAACAAAATTAGTTGGGGTGGTTTGGCACCAAATAAAAAACCCCACCTCTTTTTTTGAGAAATGGGGCCTATTAGTGTTCCATCGACATTCCCTTGGTTAAAAGGTTGCCAACAAAAAATGGTTAATTTGACTAAGATTTCCTACCCTTTAATTGCCAAAAAGTCAATAAATTTCAATCACCTTTTTGTTGAGTTGAGTGGCGCGAGGAAATCTCACCCCTGCGCTCTCCGAGAACTGGACGTGACAGTCTCCCGTCGTCCAGCTCCTATTGCCCAGCCTTAACCAGAGAAAGCTGCCAATGGGCAAAAAGTCCCGGTTGCCTATTCATTATGCCCTGCAACCAAAGAAAAGCCCGGCGCTTGTGCTCCCTCAATCTTTTGTATTTCCGAGAGGCCCACTGAACCAGAATGTTGTTCAGGTGTTGAAAGGTCTTGTAAAGGGCCGACTTGCGGTAGGGTGTACGACAAATTTATGGGTAAAATAATCATGCCGCCGCTCGATTCTCCCAAAAATCTTCCCAGCGGTTGCTCATAATACAGCAACGCAGGGCAATAATGCTGTTTGCTCCCCTGACCGTCCAGTGCATTCCTGACTGTTTTAGCCGTTGCCCAATGACCGTTCGGCACCCAGCCTCCAAAACGCCAGATCCTACAAAAAGACCTCTTTCCCCGAAATCCGCATACCGCATACGTTCCATATTTTCTCTAAAATAGCCGATTTCTCTTTCAGCTACCACTTTATCGTTTCCGGGAATACACAAGCATTTATGGATGGCATCCATTACTTCTTCTACCCGGCCATCATCCCGTTCCCTGAGTTGGATAACAATTTGATTGGATTTAGTTTGCACTAAACAGGTCTATATGAAAGATGTAAACCGTTTGTGCTATGTTATAAGGAGTGTTATAAGTTATTTTAATGGACAGCAACATATTCTGCAAAGGAGTTGGACTCAGGAACAGGTAACTTATCTTCCAATAAACCACGAACATGTAATTCTATTGCTTCATACATATTCCTTTCTGTCTCCTCACGAGTCGGACCGGTGGCTACACAACCTGGCAAATCGGGTGAATAAGCAGAATAGTTCCTTTCTGCCTTCTCAATTACGATAAGGAAACGATACATCTATTTTACCTCCTTCAAATTGGCCTGTTTTAAGATACTGTTCAAAGTTCCCTGTGCCAGATCATCACCCGGATGACCGGCGATAGTCACTCTTCCCCATTTTTCTGGATGTTTGTATTGCCGATGGCTACCTTCTGTCTCGACTTTATACCAGCCATCTTTTTCAATCAATTTGATTATGTCCCGAACTTTCATTACAATTCAAATTCCGAAGAATGGGTTGAATATTCCCAAAACCACTGCAATAAAAAACCCTCGTCTCGGTTTAAAATTGGGATCCATTATTCTCCCATTGGAATTCCTTAAGGGTTACCAGCAAAGAAACTGAACTAACTGATTTAAGAATTCCTAAAATATAAATTTATCATAATGTCAATAATTTTGAAACGATTTTTCACAGATTATAATTTGTCCTATTCGGATTTTTCACAAATGAACTCACAAGCAGGGAGTACTCCACTTCCCTATGTCGTACTCCCCCGTTTGGCCACCAGGATTCCGAACAAGACCATCAGGCCGCCGAAGAGCTGCCAGGCCCCGATGGCTTCATTCAATAAGAGCCAGGCGAGCAAGGCCGCGGTTACCGGCTGGACCAGCAGGGCCACCGAGGAGAAGGAGGCCTGGAGGTGGGCCAGGGCAAAGGCGATCAGACTTTGTCCGGCCACCTGGGAGATCAAGGCCAGGCCGATCAGGATTGTCCAGCCCTGAAGGGTGTGGATAGATAAACTTTCTCCGGATAACAGAGTGATCGGAAGCAAGGCAGCAGCGGTGACCAGTCCGCTCCAGGCCATCAGGGTGGCCGTGGGAAAGCGCTCCCGGAGCGATTTAACGGACAGGAGATATCCGGCGTAAAAAAGAGCGGCCGTAAAACTTAAGGTATCCCCAAGGAAATGATGGAGACTCACCTGGAAACTATGGCCGGCGATCAGGGTCATGCCCAATAAGGCCAGGCCCATGCCGAAGAGGAAAATCAGCCGCACCCGGAGGCCAAAAATCAGCCAACTCCCCAGGGTGACAAAAACCGGGGCGAAATTGACCAGTAAGGTGGCATTGGCCACCGAGGTCAGTTTGATCGACCAATGCCAGATGGACAGGTCCCCGGCAAAAAAGAGGCCCGCCAGACTTAAATGGAAATAGTCCGACAAGGAAGAAGGTGTGCGTTTCGGATTAAGCCCTTCCCTCTTCATCGCCATCCAGACCCACAAGGGCGGCAGGGCCAACAAAATGCGCCAGAAGGCCGTGGCACTGGGACCTACCGGACTGAGGCGGACAAAGATGGGGGCAAAGGCGATGGCCACGGCCCCGGCAAATAAGGCCGCCAGGGGCCAGGGATTGCCGGACCGCGACGAAAGGCCAACCTTAAAATCTGTTGGCGAATGTCTCGAAGAATTCCGCGGGGGAAAGGATTTTTGTTTTCCCATAGACCTTCTTAGGAAAGTGGCGTTTATTTCCGGTAATAAGGGCGATGGCTTGGGATGAGAGGGCTATTTCCAGGAAAGGTTCATCATCAGGATCCGGGAGAGAAAAAGGAAGAGGTTTAGAAGAAATCAGCATTCCTTCATCCTCAATTTGAGCCAGGAAGTCCCTGATCGATTCATCCGAAAAGTTAAACTTGGGCCGCGTTAAAACCTCTCGATATTCCGCCAGTATTCGTTGATCGTACGCCGGAGTAATCAGGCCGCTGACCACAAGGCGGAGAATTGCGGCCGCCTTACCATAGGGCCAGAAGATACCCGAAACAACTACATTGGTATCAAGGACAATAATCATCGATTCCGGCCCTTGCGAACGGTTCTGATTTCCTCCTCGATTTCAGTTTCGGATAGATTATTCAATCCCAATTTCAAAGATTTTTTTTGCATCTCTTCCAAGGCCATAAGAGCCCGGGTGCGGCGTATGGATTGGAGAGTCCTTTCCAGGTTTTTTTCCGTCACTCCCGAAAGCAGAGCAACGGGCTTGCCGTTTGAAGTAATGATTATTTCCTCTTCTTGAATTTGCCCCCAGATCTTTTTTGGCTTGGTACTTAGTTCTCTGACTGATATAAAGCGCATCTCGCCCCCCTAATTTCGATTATTATACGATAATTGTTTAACATATTATCTGATAATGATCAACTCAAAAATTAAGCCGAAAAATCAGATGGCGGATTTAGGCCGGTTATGATCTTCCGTCTCCGGGGCTGGTCTCAAGCAGAGAAATTCTCTCCAACAAAGGCGGATGGGAATAATGGAAGCGGACATAGAGCGGATGGGGGAATAGATTGCTCAAGTTGTCGGCCGCCAACCTTTTTAAAACCGTCACCATGGTTGAAGAAGACTTGAGCAGCTTGACGGCGAACCGGTCGGCCTGACGTTCGAATCGTCTGGATAGGGCCATATAAAAAGGGGAAAGAAAAAACCCGGCCTTTTGTCCCAGGATGGCCACCAGAAACAGGCCCACATAGGGCGGGAAGTGTCGGAAACCAAAGGTCCGGTAGAGCAGCGGCCAGTCCATCAGAAGATAGGCCAGATAAAAGGCCCCCAGCATGGACAAGGCAAAGAGCAAAAACTGTTTCCAGATGTGCCGGCCCTTAAAATGGCCCACTTCATGGGCCAGCACGGCCAGGATCTCTTCCTGGGGATGGCTCTGAATCAGGGTATCAAAGAGGACGATCCGTTTGGTCCTGCCCAGGCCGGTAAAATAGGCGTTGGTATGGCCGCTTCGTTTGCCGGCATCCATCTGGAAGAGGCCCTTGATGCGGATCCCGGCCTCCTGCATCAGATGGGAAATCTTTTCGGCCAACTCCTGATCCTGGAGAGGTTCAAATTTATTGAAGATCGGGGCGATCACTATCGGGTAGAGTATGGCCATCAGGAGTTGAATAAAAAACAGGATCAAAAATCCCCACAGCCACCAGTGGACCGGAGAAATGCGAATCATCCAGAGAATGAGAGACAGGATCAAGGAAAACAGGACCAGCGACAGGGCCGCACCCTTGAGTTGATCGTCGATCCAGGTCTTCAAGTTGGACTTATTAAAACCATATTTTTCTTCGATCACAAAGCTGTGATAATAATCAAAGGGAAGATCGCACAAGGATGATATAAATCCGGGGACCAGCCAGAAAAACAGACCGGAGAGAATGAAAGGGAACCCCCATCTTCGGGCCAGATCATCTAAAAAAGGGAGAAAACCCGAAAGGAGAATGACCAGGAGGATAAGGTCCGAGATGATTTGTTGAAAGGAGGCGAAGCGACTGTTCTCCTGGGTGTAGGCCACGATCCGGGTAAGCTTCTGCCCGTCGATAAATCCTTCGAAAAGCCTGGGGACATGGTCCCCTTGACGTTCTAAGTGTCGCCGGTTTACTTTCTCTAACCAGAGAGAAAAAATAAGCTGAAGGAAATAGACGGCCAGGAAACCCACTAATAATAGATTGAATGTGATCATTTTTTAGGAGGATCTTGGAAGATAGGCAAGCTGTCAATGAAGATTCTTATTTCCAAAGGCTTCTGCCAGATAGGCATCATGTTTTCTGGAAATATCTTTTTCCCCGGAATGATATTTCCCGACCACTGCCAAGGCCCTTTCTTTCATTTCTTCGGCATCGGCCCTGGTGTTGGATTTGATGAGATCATCCACCGCTTTTCGGATCAGGTTGGAAACCGATTCCCGGCGGGAGAGGGCCATCTTCTTGAGATCCCTGGCCTGCTCGGCCTTTAATTGAATTTGAGTCCTGACCATAATACCTCTATGATATCGTTAATGATTAAATGATATCACTATGACCCACGAATGGTCAATCGAAAGAAAAGTGTTTCAAAAATTTGGATTATACTATAGCATCGCCTTGAGCTAATCAAAATAAAGGAAATGCTGAGTATTAGAAGTTAATGATCTTGTCATTATAATGGATAAGAGCACTCATGCACTCAAAAATTGAACAACTTCAGGAAGAGATCCGCCGGTTGAAAGAGGAAAAGGCCGACCGGGAAGCGGCCCTGCCGGCCCATTCCATCCGGCCGCACCAACTTTTGATCATCGAAGAGTTGGAAGAAGAAATCAGCCGGAAACAGGAAGAGATAAAGGCTTTGGAAAAAGTCAGGCAGGATGCCTGACCTATTATGATCTTGCCGGGCTCCAGAACCCGTAAGAATTCCGCATAAGGGCCGGTTTAAAACCGGCCCCTACGAAGATCCTAAAAGGGCTTAATCGCGAATAAAAGCAATAGGGTTCAGGTTCTTACTTTTTCCTTGTGCCTTGCGCCTCATGCCTTACGCCTTGAACCTAATACCTCGAACCTTGAAACCTTCCCTTATCTTTCCGGCTCGACCAATTCAATCTGAGCCCCCAACCCTTTCATCACTTCATAGAAGGTCGGGAAGGAGATCTTGGCAAATTCGGCATGGTCGATCCGGGTCGGTCCCTGGGCAATCAGCCCGGCCACGGCCGTGGCCATGACGATCCGGTGGTCATGGCGGCTGTCTATCCGGGCCCCCTTAAGTGTGCTCGGATAGATGGTCAGGGAATCTCGCTTCTCCTCCATCCTGGCCCCCATCTTGCTCAATTCCTCGTAGATGCTTCTGGACCGGTCGGTCTCTTTAAGCCTTGAAGCCCCCAGATTCCGGAGGACGGTCTTTCCTTCGGCCCGGCAGCCCAAGACGGACAGAATGGGCGGGGCATCGGGAATATGGCCGCAATCAATCTCAAGACCTTTCAGGGGACGCCCACCGCGCACACGGATCCCCCCCTTCCCGAAATCCTTGACCTCCACATCGGCTCCCATGGCCTTCAAAATATCGATAATGGCTTTATCCCCCTGATAGTCCCGGGTGTCCATGCCCAAAAGGGTGATGTCCGAATCGGTGATAGCCGCGGCCACCAGGGGGAAACAGGCCGATTCCCAGTCACTGGGCAGGGTCTCTTCAAAAGGGCGGAAGGCCTGACCGCCGCGGAGGGAAAAACGTTCAAAGTTTTCCTGGCTGAAATCGATCCCCTGACGGCTCAGCCAGCCCAGGGTCATCTCGATGTAGGGCCTTTCCTGGAGGTTGTCCACTACCACCTCCGTATCCCCCTCTCCCAGCGGGGCATTGATCAAAAGAGGGCTTAACCACTGGGAATTGATCCCCGGAAGGTGGGCCTTCCCCCCCTTCAAGATCCCCTTGCAAACCAAGGGGGCCGTGCCGCCGTCCCGGGTGGAGAAGACCTGGGCGCCCAGGTTGTTCAAGGCCTCGATCAAAGGCTGGGCCGGTCTCCGACGGATCTGATAATCGCCGGTGATCACCGTATAACCATCGATCAGACAGGCCGTGGCCGTCATGATATAATAAGTAGTCCCGGAGTTGCCCATGTGCAGGACATCGTCCGGCACCTTGGGCCTTTTGCCCTGTCCAATCACCTTCCAGGACTCACCCAATTCTATTTCGGCCCCGATCTGTCGGCAGACCCGAACCGTGGTCAGACAGTCGGTACTGGCCACCGGATTGTGAATGATCGAGGTCCCCTCGGCCAGGCTGGCGATGATCACCGCCCGGGTGGTATTGGATTTGGAACCGGGGATGCGGGCCTCACCTTTAAGGTTGGAAGGGGAAACTAAAAAATCCATCTTTTTTCCTCCTATTTTTTCCAGGGAATAAACACCTGCTCCAGGCGCTGAAACAACCAGTTAAAAAAAATCCCCAGCAGGGAAAGGATGATCAGGCCGACCATCAATTTCTTGGTCTCCATCAGGTCGGCGGCATTTAAGATCATGAAACCGATGCCGGCATCGGCGGCCACCATTTCAGCGGCCACCACCAGCAACAGGGCGATCCCCATCCCCAGTTTCATGCCGGCAAAAATCATGGGCAGGATGCTCGGTAAGACGACCTTGCGGATGATCCGCACCCGGTTCGAACCCTAAACTCAAAGCCGCCTTGATCAAAAGGGGATCGACATTTTTTACCCCGGTATAGACGTTGATCACCACCGGGAAAAACACCCCTAAAAAGATCACCGCTACCTTGGAGGCCTCGCCGATGCCCAACCAGAGGATGAGCAAGGGGAGTATGGCGATCTTGGGGATGGGAAAGGTGGCGGCGATAATCGGGTTTCCCAGGGCCTCGGGGATGCTGAAGAAGCCGATCAGGATCCCGACGATGATGCCCAGGGAGCAGGCCAGGAGAAATCCCCAAAGGATCCGGGAGAGACTGGCCAGGATATGCTTAAAGATCAAACCGGTCTTGACCATCTCCCACCCTTCGGCCAGGATGGCGCTGGGGGCCGGGAGGAACAAGGGAGTGACCCATTGCCGCCGGCTGACCAATTCCCAGCAGAGCAAAATGGCCAGAAAAGAGAACAGGCTGAGCCAGGGGTGCTCCTTTTTCTGCAAGAAATAGGTCTTGTCCTGAACCACGGCCCTGGCTGAAGACCCGGGTCCGGTGAAATCTCTTTCCGGCGACCCTGCAAATATGTTCAACTTTTTTCCTCCATGGCCTCCCTGGCCTGATCTTTTATGGATCCCCAAATCCGGTCCACATATTCCAGATAGGATTTCTCCAGGATCAAATGTTCTCCCCGGGGCCGGGGCAGGTCAATGGCGATGATATCCAGGATTCTCCCCGGTCTCCGGGAAAGGATCACCACCCGGTCCCCTAAAAAGACCGCCTCCTGAATATTGTGGGTAATGTAAAGAAAGCTCTTGCGGGTCTCTTCCCAGATCCGGGAAAGCTCATATTGCATCAGGGTCCGGGTCTGGGCATCCAGGGCCGAGAAGGGCTCGTCCATGAGCAGCAGCATCGGATCATTGGCCAAGGCCCGGGCGATGGAGACCCGTTGTTTCATACCCCCGGAAAGCTGGTGGGGATATTTTTGTTCAAAGCCCTGAAGGCCGACCATCCGGATGTATTTTTGGGCCACGGCCGATTGTTCGGCCTTGGTGACCTTTCGCTCCTCCAGGCCATAGACAATGTTTTTGAAAACGGTCCTCCAGGGAAAAAGGGCAAACTCCTGAAAGACCACGGCCGTCTGGGGTTGATCATTTCCGCCGGCCCCTTCAAAGACCACTTGCCCCGAAGTGGGAGCGAGGAGTCCGGCGATGATGTTCAATAAGGTGGATTTGCCGCAGCCGCTGGGACCGACCACCACCAAAAATTCATTCTCTTGAACAAGGAGGTTGATATCGTTAAGGGCGGCAATGGTTTCACCCTTCCGGTCCCTATAGGTCTTGGAGAGATGCTCGATTAGAACTTTCATGATTAAAAACAGGGTTCCAAGGATTCGAGGGTTCCAGGATTCAAGTGAAATGCTTGGACTTGGGAAATACAGATTCAAAACTTTGAATCCTCGGACCCTTTCCCCCTCGACCCTCACATTTATTTCCCCAGGGCCTGCATGGCCTCCTTCCAGATGGACAGATCCACCAGTTCGGAACCCGGCATCTTTTTCGAGACCAGCCCATGCTTAAAATACCAGTCCAACTGTTTCTGGATATCCTCGGCATACAACTCCCCGTTGCGGTCGATATAGGGCAGGGCCAGGGCCACGGCCTCGGGTTTTTGCCCCGTATATCGGGAAATGATACCCAGGATTTCCTGATGGCCCGGACCTTCCTTTTTGGTCAATCCCTGTTCGTAATAATAGCGGCAGCTCCTGATGTAGCCCTTCATAAAGGCAACGGCCAGGGCCCGGTTCTTCATGAATTTTTCACCATAAAAAATGGCGGCGATCTGATAAGGCAATTGATCGCCTACCCAGAGCAGGACCCTGGCGGTCTGATCCTTTTCCAGGGGGGCTACATGGGGCTGAACCAGGAAGGCCGATTCGATCTGATGGGAGACGACCGTATCGCGCATGCTGGCCACACTGCCTAAGGGGACGACCTTGACGTCACTTAAGGACATCCCTTTTTTCTCCAGAAGGTTTCCCAGGATGTAGTGAAAGGTCGAACCGATTTGGGTGACACCCACCCGTTTGCCTTTTAGATCTTTCAGGTCCCTGACCCCGGCCTTCCATTGCTCGGTGTCCACAATCAAAGCCGTCAATTTATAGCCCGGCCATTCCCGTCCTTTATCGGCCACCACCATGATCTTCATTCCCTGGGCCACTGAATTGTATAGTCCGGCGGTCAGCCCGGTGGCCCCTACCTCGATATCTCCGCTGGCCAGGGCCACGGCTATGGGCTGGGCCGACTTGAACCAGACCGGCTCGACCTTGATCCCCTCGGCCTCGAAAAATCCTTTGTCCAGACCGACAAAGACCGGAGCCGAACTGGAGAGCTTGAGCAACCCCACCTTCACCGTGGTCAGGGCAAAGGAAGCATTCATAGGGGCCAACAGCCAGAGGAAAACGAGCAAGGGTATGAGGAGCTGTTTTCTTTTCATGGATGGATCTCCTTCTTCTCTCTTGGATGAATTGGTAAATAGTCCGGGTTGACAGTGCAAAGCGGGCTTATCTTATCAGCCAATCCGGTAAAAATAAAGTACTTTAAGGGAAGAAAAAAAATGGCGTCCCCGGGGGGATTTCTTTAAAAACAGGGGAGATTTAATCGGGCACTCATCCGTTATAGCGGGGGATGAGGACCTCCATTCACCTGCCTTTGCCGGGCAGGTGGTCGAGACCTTCCGGGCCATGACGGCCGTCCTTTAGTCCACTGACTTATTTTCTTGACACATCGTCTTCATTGTTCTACATAGAAGACAGATGTTCTCTATGGAGAATTAAGAATGCCCCCCACCAGCAAGAAAACAAAGGCCAAATTAAAAAGAGTCCCGGCCGTGGACAAGTGCTTCAGGATCCTGGAGTTCCTGGCTGAAGCAAAACGCCCTCTGGGGGTCACCGACCTGTCTCATGGCCTGGGGTACCATAAAAGCACGGTCTTTAATATCATTTACACCCTGGTGGACTTAGGGTTTTCTGGAAACGTCCCCGGAAAACAAAGTGCGGTTGGGCAGCAAACTCTATGCCCTGGGCCGGGAAGCCGGTGCAGACTCAACCTCATTCCAAAGATACGTCCTTTCCTGGAAGAGATTAATCAAAAAACAAAACTCTCCGTCTTTTTGGGACTTCGTCACGAACGGAAGGCCGTGATCGTCGATAAGGTGGACTCGCCTTATGACATCAAGGTATCCTCTGAGATTGGGCATGAAGATTCCCCTGACCGCCGGTGCCGGGGGCCAGGTGTTGTTGTCCCAACTCCCGGAAAGCCAAATCGATAAAATCCTTAAAGAGGACAAGCTGAAAAAATTTACCTCTTCGACCGTAACCGACCCGAGGCAATTCAAAAACAAGGTCAAGAAAGTCCGCCTGGAAGGTTTTGCCCTGGATGATGAAGAATATATCGAAGGGATCCGCGCCCTGGCTATCCCCTTAAACGTCGGCCGGCCGGATTTGCAGGCGGCCATCTGGGTGGTGGGCCTGAAAAGTCAGGTGGCCGATGAAAAGATTATCGAGTACAGGAACTTTCTAAAAAAAATAGGGGCCCGGATCGAGGCCCAATTCTCTTTGTGAGGAGGATCCTTATGGTTGAAGACGGCAGGAAATACTGGAATCCTGTGCTGGAAACTTTGGCTTCCGACCGGCATCTGGCCCTGGAACTCAAGAATCTTCGCAAGTTGGTTCAATACGCCAAAAAAAATTCGGTTTTTTATCAGGAGAAGTACAAGGACATCATCCCCGAGGAAATCGTCACACTCGAAGCGGCCCGCTCGGCTTCCCCTGATCGACAAAGAGGATTTAAGAAAAGCCCAGGAGGGCAAGCCCCCTTTTCCTTACGGAGAAATGCTGGGCGTGGACTTGAAGGAGGTGACCGATTTCCGTCAGACTTCGGGTACTACGGGAAGACCGGTCTATGTCCCTGAGTCCTATGAGAGCTGGCAGTGGCGAATCGAAGTCTGGTGCCACATCCTCTGGATGGCCGGATTCCGGGAAACCGACCGCGTCTTTATTCCCTTTGGCTACAATGTCTATGTGGCCTTCTGGGAGGGCCATTATGCGGCCGAAAAGCTGGGTTGTGAAGTTGTCCCCGGGGGCGCCCTCGACACCCGGGGCCGGATCAGCAAAATAATGGAAGTCAAAGCCACGGCCCTGCTGAACACCCCGACTTACGGTCTTCACCTGGCCGAAGAAGTCGTCAAGATGGGGCTTGACCCCAAAAACCTGGGGATAAAAAGAATGCTTTGCGCCGGAGAACCGTTGCCGCCGGCCACCCGGAACCGGCTGGAGCAAATCTGGGGCGCCGAGGTTTATGACCACATCGGAGGAACGGAGCCCTGCGCCTGGGCGGCCATGTGCGGGCAGAGAAAGGGTCTGCACATCATGGAGCCTTTCTTTCTGGTGGAGATCCTGGATATGGAGACCATGACCCGGGAAGTCGGCCCCGGGGAATTGGGCGTGGCCGTGGTCACTCCCCTGGGGAGGCACTCCTTTCCCTTGATCCGCTTCAACACCAAGGATGTGGTCCGCCGGGGAGAAAACGGATGCCCCTGTGGCCGGACCTCCAAGATGATTTCCGGGGTCGAAGGCCGGACCGATGATTTAAGAAAAATCCGGGGGGTCCTCTTTACCCCGGTCACCGTCGAAGAGGTAGTCCGGAAAGAATTCCACCAAATAGTGGAATATGAAATCGTGGTCGAGCGAAAAAGCCTGATGGATGAAATCTGCCTCCGGGTGGAGCCCCAGGAGGAAATGGGGACCGAAACAACCAAGGATTTTTGCCGTCAACTCTCGGAAAGACTTAAGACCAGGACCAATCTGAGATTCCGGATCGAGATGGTGGCCCCCGGCGGTCTCCCCCGCTACACCTTGAAATCAAAAAGGTTCAAAGATCTTAGAGAGGGAAAAGACAATGGTTGAAACGATGGGAAAGGTGGGACAAAGGGACTTCGAAAAAATGAAAGAAATCATCGACCAGATTGAAGGGCGCTTGCTCGATCTGAAGAAACTGGGCGGGGAGATGCCGGTGGTCGAGAAAAATGTTCGGGCCATGATGAGCTTTATTCATGCCCTGAAGTTCGGCATCTCGGATATAGCCGAGCTGGGTCAATGAGAATGGATATTTGTAAAATCGCTTAGAAAAAAACACAAAACAAAGTCATCAACTCATTGAGTCATTAGGTTATTAGCCAATGACGAATGACTCAATAACCCAATAAGGAGGTCACACATGGGAGAGGTTAAGAAAATCAGAACCGCCTGCCGGAATTGCCATGGAGGCTGCGGGGTGATTGCCACCGTTCAGAACGGCAAGGTGATCAGGGTGGAGGGAGATCCTGAATCTCCCATCAGTTATGGGACCCTGTGCAGTAAAGGGCTGGCCATCACCCAATTGGCCTACCATCCCGACAGGATACTGCACCCAATGAAAAAGGTCGATGGAAAATGGGAACGGATTTCCTGGGACGAGGCCCTGAACACGATTGCCGCTAAATTCAAGGAAGTGATCGCCGCCCACGGACCTGAGGCCATCGTCATCGGCCAGGGAACCGGCCGGGACTACGAGAGCCACCTTTACCGGTTCGCTAATATGTTAGGCACGCCCAACGTCCTGACCGCCGGCCACATGTGCTATGTCTCCAGGGTGGCCTCGACCCTGATCACCTGCGGCAACCTGCCTATCTGCGACTACCGGGGCGAGCCCAAGCTCATTGTCATGTGGGCCTGCAACCCCCAATGGACCAACCCGGATGAGTACAAGGGAGTCGATTTCTGGAGGGCATACAAGAAAGGGAGCCAAGCTCATCTGCATCGACCCCCGAAAGGGCTTTGTGGCCAAAAGGGCCGACCTCTGGCTTCAGCTTCGGCCGGGAACGGACGCGGCCCTGGCCATGGGGTTCCACCGGGTGATCATGGAGGAAGCGCTTTACGACCGGGAATTTGTGGCCGGTTATATTCATGGCTGGGAGGCCTTCAGGGAGAGGGTGATGAAGGACTATCCCCTGGAACGGGTGGAGGAGATTACCTGGGTGGACAAGGAACTCATCCGGGAGGCGGCCAGGCAATACGCCACGACCAAACCGGCCTGTATCCACTGGGGTGTGCCGACCGAGCAGACCAACAATTGCACCGACTTCACCCGGGCGGCCACCGGGCTCATGGCGGCCACGGGCAACTTAGACGCACCCGGGGGCAACGTCCTTTATGTCAACCCGCCGACCCGAACGGTGGCTGAATTCGCCCGGCACAAGGACCTCACTCCGGAACAAAGGGCCAAGAGGTTGGGAGGGGAGCAGTACAAGCTGGGGGCCAGGGTGGCCTTTATTACCCCCAAGGTTGCCTGGGAATCCATTTTGGAAGGAAAGCCCTATCAGCTCAAAGCCGGGCTTTTGTGCGGGACCAACCCGGTGATCACCCGGGCCAACGCCCGCGAAGCCTACCAGGCCTTAAAGGCCCTGGATTTCCTGGTAGCCATCGATTTCTTCCTCACCCCCACGGCCGAACTGGCCGACATCTTTCTGCCCGCGGCTACCTGGCTCGAAACGAACCACGTGGCCGACAACTGGAAACGACACGGCTTTGTGGTGGCCAGGCAGAAGTGCGTCGAGATCGGGGAGGCCTGGCCGGATCACAAAATTTTCATGGAGCTGGGCAAAAGGATGGGCCAGCAATGGTGGGGCACCGTGGAAGAGGCCCTCGATTATCTGCTCGAACCGGCCGGAGTGACCTGGGAGGAATTTAAACAGATCGGCTGTCTTCAGGGAGAAATGGTCTATCACAAGTACAAGGAAAGGGGATTTTCCACACCGACCCGGAAGGTGGAGCTCTGGTCCACCACTTTGGAGAAGTGGGGATTCGATCCCCTGCCCAAATATGTGGAACTGCCGGAAAGCCCGGTTTCCACCCCCGAACTCCTGGGCCAATATCCCTATATCCTTAATGCCGGCCTGCGCACGCCCACCTTTTTCCATTCGGCCAACCGCTGGCAGCCCTGGCTGAGGGAGATCCGTCCCGATCCGATCGTCGAGATCCATTCGGAAACGGCCAAGAAACACGGGATAAAGGAGGGGGATTGGGTTTATATCGAATCCCCCCGGGGCCGGGTCAAGGAGCGGGCCAAGATCTACGACGGGATCGACCCCAGGGTGATCGTGGCCGAACATGGCTGGTGGTTCCCCGAAATAAAAGACCCCGGCCACGGTTGGGATATATCCAACATCAACATCCTGATGGACAATGCTCACCGGACCATGGACCCGGCCATGGGGGCCACCAATCTGAGGAATTGTCTCTGCAACATCGCCCGGGTGGAGGATTAGCGAAAAAGGGTAATGGCTACCTGGATAGACCCCGAAACCCATCTGGAATGGCAAAGGGAATCGGTCGGCGAGATGACCTGGGATAAAGCCATGGACTATGCCGGAGAGCTGATATTGGCAGGCAAGCAGGATTGGCGCCTGCCCGGCGTTTTCGAGCTTGAGACCCTGCTGGACCGGAGCCGGTATCGGCCGGTCTTCCGTCCAGAGGTTCCTTTCCAGGACACACAAAGTTACTGGTCGTCAACGACCTTCGGTCCGGCCACTAAAAACGCCTGGATCGTCATGTTCGACGGCGCTTACGTGCTGAGTTATTCCAAGGGCAACGCCTATCAGGTGCGTTGTGTGCGAGGTCCGGGAAAATAGACAACAGGAGGAAATGAGATGGGGAAAGTCTCTTTGATATTTTTCAAAAAGGATTGTATGGGCTGTCATGCCTGTGAAGTGGCCTGTAAACAAGAACACGAACTCGGCGTAGGGCCGCGGCTGGTCCGGGTGGAGGAAAAGGGTTGCGATTTCGTCCCGGTCTACTGTCACCACTGCGCCAAGGCCCCCTGCAAGGAGGCCTGCCCGGCCGGGGCCATCAGCAGGACAACTCAGGGCGTGGTACTCATCGATAAAGAACTGTGCATCGGCTGTCAGGCCTGTGTCGAAGCCTGCCCCTTCGGGGCCATGCAGTTTGAAGAAGAAATAGGGCTGGCCGTCAAGTGCGATATGTGCATCGACCGACTTACCCGGGACCAGCGGCCGGCCTGCAGTCTGGTTTGCCCGACCGGGTGCATATCTTTTGGGGACAGGAGGACCGTTTCCTAAAGGCCGGAGAAAAGGCTGCCGGGGGAAGGGGCCCGGATATGATTCCTGGAGAAAAAGGACCATCAACATTGAATCCTTCAATTTACAGCTTGACACCGGAAAGGGCCTTACTATACTTTTAATCATACCCCAATAACGCCGAAGGAGACCAAAATGAATGTTTATATTCGAGCCCTGGGTCTGTCTTTTTTGACTGGCTCATTAGTCCCGGTCCTTTTGGCTGCCGGCCTGGCCTATGACGACGGTTTTTTTGGTGGTCCCGAATTACTCCCCCGACCGACTGACCTGGCAGGCCTTTTTTCCGGGATTCCAGGGCAGGTCTAACCCATGAGAATCTTAGGATTGGACCTGGGCAGCAAGACCATCGGGGTGGCCATGAGTGATGACCTGCTTATTACGGCCCAGGTCTTGACCTCCATCAAACGGACTACCCTGGAAAAAGACCTGACGGTTATCGGCAATTTGGTGGAAGAATACAGTGTTGAAGAAATAGTGGTCGGGCTGCCTATCAATATGGATGGCACCAAGGGGGCGTCGGCCCTGGGGGCCGAAGAATTCATCGGGAACCTTCGCCTCCTTATCCCCATAAAGATCATCCCCTGGGATGAACGCCTTTCCACCGTGGCCGCAGAAAGGATCCTCCTGGAAGGGGACCTGAGCCGGAAAAAAAGACGGAAGGTCATCGACCGATTGGCCGCGGCCTATATCCTTCAGGGTTATCTCGACAGCCGTCCCCGGGAAAAAGGACGGACCCTTTGAAGCCCTACCGGGTTCTTTTTCTTTTCGGTTTTCTTATCCTGGGGACCCTCCTGTGGGACAGTTTTTCTCGCTTCCTCTCACCCCCCCCGGTCACCAACCCTCCTGCCCGGATAGTCCGGATCGAGCCGGGGATGGGACTTCAGACTATCGCCCATCGGTTGGCCCAGGAGGGGATCATTGACGCCCCCTATAAATTCATGCTCCTGGCCTGGGGGAAAGGGCTGGGGAAGAAGATCCAATGGGGGGATTTTGAATTGCATGTCGGAATGCCCCCAAGGATACTTTTGGAATATTTGACTACTGGAAATTCCATGCTGAAACGGGTAACCTTTCCCGAAGGCTTTACCCTCCAACAGATCGCCCGGCGACTGTCCGAAAATAACCTGGTCGAGGAAAAGGTCTTTTTGGCTTCTGCCAGGGACCCCCAATGGTTAGACCAGTTGGAGATTGAAGGGCCGTCTCTGGAAGGGTATCTTTTTCCGGACACCTATGTTTTTCACCGGGGCATGAGTGTCCAGGCCATCCAGAAAAAAATGGTCCAGAGGTTCAAAGAGGTCTTGGACGGTCTCCGGCAAGAGGAGGAAATCAAGGACCCCCTCAATCTGAAAAAAATGGTTACTCTGGCCTCCATGGTGGAAAAAGAAAGCGCCCTTCACAGCGAGCGGCCTTGGGTGGCCTCGGTTTTTTATAATCGTCTCAAAAAAGGAATGGCCTTGCAAAGCGATCCCACGGTCAAATATGGGATCAGGGATTTCAACGGCGACTTGACCAAAAAAGATTTGCTGACCCCCACGGCCTATAACACCTATGTTAACCCCGGATTACCCCCCGGACCGATCGCCAATCCGGGAAAAGATTCCCTTGAGGCGGTCCTTCGTCCGGCCCAGAGCGATTACCTTTATTTTGTCTCTAAAAACGACGGCAGCCATTATTTTTCAAAAAATCTAAAGGATCACAACCGGGCGGTTGCCCGGTATCAGCTTTCCGGAAAGGGAAGCCATCAATCCATTATCCGATAAATTCGGAAGGGGAAAAAGAGGCATGAAACCGGGACATCATTCTCATAATTTTGTCAATGAATATCAGGGACTGGTCGGCTTTGGCCTGGACCGGGAGACTGACGAGAAATCTCTAAAGGTCTATCTGCAAAAATTCTCCGATGATGCCCTCCTGAAGACCCTGCTCCCGCGCCTGACCGAAGACGAAATTCAAGAAATTTTCATCCTTATCTCCCGGCTCCTCAAAACCCATTTAAAGGAAGAGGAATACCACCAATTATTTTTGAAAGAAGACAGAACAGAGGAGGGTGTCAACGGTCCTCAAGGTTGAACCTTTGACCTCTCCTTCGGCTTCGTCAAAAAAACCCGGATAACGGGGCCGATAAAAAATCATTAAAACCGGTTGGAGATAATATGATCCCTCATGACCAATCCCATCTTCTAATTTACAACGAGGATTACCAGAAATTCGATTACGGCCCCCATCACCCGCTTCAGGTAGGAAGGCTCAAACTGACCATGGCCCTGATTCAGGCTTACGGGCTGTTGCCCACGGGAAAGACCGGCCTTAAGAAAACCCGGATGGCCACCAAAGAAGAGGTCCTGTCTTTCCACACCCACGACTACTGGCAGACATTGGAGAAGGCGAACTCGGGACATAGCGATCTCGACTTGTCTGCTTATGGATTAGGCCCTGGAGATAATCCCATTTTCCCGGGTATTTTAGATTGGGGACGTTTTTGCGGAGGAGGGGCCATTCAGGCCGGGGAATGGGTCCACTCCGGTCAAGGGAATATCGCCTTCCATATAGGCGGCGGCATGCATCACGCCCACAAAAACATGGCCTCCGGTTTCTGTTATATCAACGACCCGGTGCTGGTAATCCTCTATCTGCTCTCCCAGGGGAAAAAGGTGGCTTATATCGATATCGACGCCCACCACGGTGATGGGGTCCAGGAGGCTTTTTACCGGACGAGTAAGGTCTTAACCATATCTTTTCATCAAAACGGCATGACCCTCTTTCCCAGTACCGGATTTGTCCAGGAAATCGGGGCCGGTGAAGGGGTAGGCTATGCGGTCAATTGCCCCCTTTACCCCTGGACCGACGATGAAATCTTCAACTGGGCCTTTATGGAAGTGGTTCCCCCGATCCTGGAAGCCTATGCCCCGGATATCATCGTGACCCAATTGGGGGTGGACAGCTTTTATAACGATCCCTTAGCCAATCTCTCCTTGACCACTAAAGGATTCTGTTCGGCCGTTAAGTTTTTTAAAGGATTGAATCTTCCCTGGGTTGCCCTGGGCGGAGGCGGTTATCATCAGGTCAATGTGGCCCGGGCCTGGACCCTGGCCTGGGCCATTATGACGGACCAGGAAATGGGCCAGGAAAAACTTCCCGCCCTTTTTCAGGATACCGTCCGTCAGTTGGATTATCAGGAACAATGGTTGAAGGATGAAGATTTTCAGGAAGAACCGGCCAAGAAGGAACGGGCCTTTTTGGACGCCCGCCGGGCGGTCAAGGCCATAAAGGGGACGGTTTTCCCTTTATTCAATATTTATGGAGGAGGACCATGGATGTAAAGGCACCGCTTCAGGCCCGGGAACTTTTATTCAAACAGGCCATGGACCTGTTTGAATGTACCCAATGCGGGACCTGTTGCCGGGGAGAGGGGGGGATCCATCTTACCCCCGAAGAGATCGACCGCATCTCTGATTTTTTGAATTTTTCTCCCCGGGATTTCCTGAAGAAATTCTGTCTTGAAAAAAACGGGAGGGTCTATATTCATATCCGGAAAGATGGCTATTGTCATTTTTCCAGGGAAGGAAAATGCAGCATTCATACGGTCAAGCCGAGTCCCTGCCGGAAATGGCCTTTCTTGAGGCCCATGCTGACCGACCAGCCCAATTGGGAAACGGTCCGTAATTCCTGCCCGGCCCTGGCCCCTTACAAGACCTTAAAAGATTACCTGAAAAGAATAAAGTGCGTCTGAGCCATCCGGGGGAAAAGATAAGCCCTTCCGGTTAAGGATGATCGGCTTTCTTTTCCTTGGTCTTTCCCGGTTCAAGCGACTTGATTTCCTTTTCAATCAGCTCTTTTTGCAAAGGATCGTTACCGGCATATTTTAAGGCGGTTCGAAAATGAAACAAGGCCTTTCCCTTATCCCCCTTCAGGTTAAACGATTTACCAAAATTATAATGGGCCTGCCCGAGATCGTTCAAGTTTCCATAGACAATCCCTAAATAATGGTAAAGGTCCTCTCCTTCCGTGCCGAGCTTCTGCGCCCTTTGAAAGTTTTCCAGGGCCAGGAGATTTTCCCCTTTTTCCTGGTAGGCCCGGCCAAGAAAAAAGGCGGCATTTCCGTCTTTGGGGTCGAGGATGGAGGCCTGACTCAATTTTTGTATGGCCTGCTCCAGGTCCCCTTTTAAGAATAAGGCCTGCCCCAGGTCTTTCAGGAGATATGGGTCCTGCGGTCTTAAACTTAAGGCTTTTTGGAATTGTTCGACGGCGGCTTCAAATTTCCCTTCCCGGATATAAACCCAACCCTGACCATAATGGACCCAGAATAAAGATTGGGCGTCTTTGGACCAGGATTGAAAATGATTTTGGGCCCTTTGTAAGTCACCATATTTTGCCAGGATGATAATCTGGAAGCGGCGAAATTCATCGGAACTCTTCCGAACCCAGGGGCCTTGGCCCTCATACTGGTGCATTAAGTCTTCCACGTGGGACATGCGGTCTCCGGTCAGCGGGTGGGTCTGCATATAAGCCGGGACCCCTTCGGAACCGAAAGATCCCCAGCGTCGAAGTTTATCCAGCAGGTCGATCATCTGCTTGGGATCGAACCCGTCCTTGGTCATGTATTTAAACCCGAAATTATCGGCATCTTCCTCGTCTTCCCGGCTGTATTTAAGGGCCAGGGTCTGGGCAGTGGCCATGGAGCCGGATATGGCCGCGCTGGCTATCCTCGGATCCCCGGCCAGGACCCCGAGCAAGGCCGCGGCCAAGGTGGCCAGGCCGATCTTTTTTTGCTGTTCCATCTGCTTGGCAATGTGGTGATGGGTGACATGGGTGATTTCATGGCCGAGCAGGCCGGCCAATTCACCCTCCGAGTCCATCATTCCGACAATACCGGTGGTGACAAACACATGTCCGCCCGGGACCGAAAAGGCATTCAGTTGGGGATCTTTCAAAAGGTAAAAATGGAAAGGATAGGGCTGGGGCCCGGCCTGCTTGAGAATCTCCTGGCCGAGCTTATTAAGATATCCCAGGATCAGGGGATCCCGGATCAATTGAAATTTGCTTTCCACCTCCCTGACCACTTGATCGCCCAATTTTCGTTCCTCTTCAATGGTCAGAGCAAAAAGGTGCCCGTTTTTAGGCAGCATCCAGGGATTAGGTAGAATGAACAAGAGGAAAGCGGTCAGTCCAAAAATAATTTTAAGAAAATTTTTCCTCATCCAACTCCTTCATGGTTCCCGTGTCCAATTGAGTCATCACTCAATCAGACACGTTCCGGTCATCTCTTCGGGGATCGGGATATTTAAGAGTGTCAAAACCGTTGGGGCCACATCAGCCAGTATTCCGTCTCTCAAACGCGCCTTGGGCCATCCCGGATCGACCAATAAAACAGGGACCGGATTGGTTGAAGTGTGGGCGGTATAAGGACCCCCATGGCGGCGGTCGATCATCTCCTCGGCGTTACCGTGATCCCCGGTTATCAAAACAATCCCCCCCCGATCGACCGCAGTCGAAACCACCTGTCCCAGACAGGAATCAACCACCTCACAGGCCTTAACGGCTGCATCCAATTTCCCGGTGTGGCCGACCATGTCGAGATTAGCATAATTTAAAACCATTAATCCATAGCGATTCGATTTTATCCTCTTTAAGACCTCCTGGGTTACTTCCGGGGCGCTCATGGATGGTTTTAAATCATAGGTAGGGACCTCCCTGGTGGAAGAAATCAAACAGCGTTCCTCCAATGGAAAAGGAGTCTCTATCCCCCCATTGAAAAAATAGGTCACATGGGCATATTTTTCCGTCTCGGCAATCCGGAGTTGGCGGATCCCTTGACGGCTGATGGTCTCTCCCAAGGTATGGACCAGGTTATGCGGTGGATAGGCCACTTTCACCAAAGGATAAAATCGGGGATCATATTCGGTCATGGTCATGAACCCTGAAAGCCTGGGGCGTCCTTCAACCACAAAGGAAGAAAAATCCCGGTCGATAAAGGCCCTGGTGATCTCCCTGGCCCGGTCGGCCCGAAAGTTAAAAAAAAGGACCCTATCCCCATCCTGGATGGTCCCTATCGGTCGGCCGTCTGCCCCTACTCAAATGCGGGGGGAGATAAATTCATCGGTTTCCCCCTTTTGATAGGCCTCTTCCATGGTTATCAAGGGGTCCTGAAAAGGGATCCCCTGGCCTTCCGTCAGGGCTCGGAAAGCCTTTTCCACCCGCTCCCAACGGTTGTCCCGGTCCAGGGCATAAAATCGTCCGCAAATGGTGGCGATCCGGCCCACGCCGATTTCCTGAATACGTTTCTGCAGTCGGCCTATGAACTCCAGGCCCATTTTGGGAGGGGTGTCCCTTCCGTCGGTAATGACCTGAATCATGACCCGTTCCAATTTTTCTTTTTTGGCCAACTCAACTAAGGCCAACAGATGATTGATATGGCTGTGAACCCCGCCGTCCGAAACCAGACCCAGAAGATGGAGGGTCTTTCCCTCATCCCGGCAGTGCCGGATCGTTTCCAGAAAATCCGGATGATGGAAAAAGTCTCCCTTTCGAATAGCCCGGTCGATGCGGGTTATATCCTGATAGACGATACGGCCGGCCCCAAGGTTAAGATGGCCGACCTCGGAATTACCCATCTGGCCTTCGGGCAGGCCCACGGACTCTCCCCAACATTTTAATTGGGCTTTGGGCCAGGTTTTAAATAAATGGTCTATGACCGGTGTTCGGGCCAGGGTCAGGGCATTCCCCGGATAAGAAGGGCCGATTCCCCATCCGTCCAGGATAATAAGGAGGAAAAGGCGGGAAGACATTATGAAACTTTGACCTTTGAATCTTCCGAAGGAATGGGCAGGCGGGGGGCCTCTATCCACAATCCTTCCAGGTCGTAAAACCCTCTGACCGGCTCATAAAAAATATGAACGATGATTTCGCCATAATCCATCAGGATCCACTGCCCGGCTTCTACCCCTTCCAACCCTCGAGGGTGGATCCCGAGTTTACTCAAGGTCTCTTTCAAATGACCGGCCATGGCCTGGGTCTGACGGGTCGAGCTGCCGCTCAGGATTAAAAAGAAATCGGCGAAGGAGCAGCTTTCCCCGACGTCGAGCAAGAGGGGCTCTATGGGTTTTTTTTGAAGGGCCACCCTGGCTATCAACAGGGCCTTTTCCGGGTCGGATAGCTTTGAAGGACGTTTTTTAATTGGCATAAAAATTTTTCTCTTCGATATAGTCTTCAACCTCATAGGGAAGCAGATATCGGACAGACTGTTTTTTCTGTCTGAGGGTCCGGATTCGGGTTGAAGAAATATCCATCAGGGTTATGGGAAATAGAAAGACCGAGAACCCCCAGGGAAGCAGGAAACGATTTTCCCTGGGGTAAAAAATAATCTCCGGAGATATTTCTTGTTGGAGAAATTCCTTGACATGGCTCCTTCGGTATCCCGGTCGGTCCATGACCACGAAATGACTCAAGGCAAAGAGGTCTTGAAAATTTTTCCAGGTATTGATCTCCAAAAAGGCATCCATCCCAACGATAAAGTAGAGTTCGGCTTTGCTCCCATAGGTCCTTTTAAAAAACCGCAGGGTCTGGATCGAATAGGATTTCCCTTTTCTTTTTTTTTCCACATCCGAAGCCTTAAAAAAAGGATAACCGGCTATGGCTAAACGAACCATCTTCAAGCGATGGGCAAAAGGGAGCAGGTTCCGGGTTTTTTTGTGGGGTGGAATCGCCGTAGGGATGAATAAGACCCGGTCCAAAGAAAAGGCCTCCCGGATCTCAATTCCGGCCCTCAAGTGACCCAAATGGATCGGATTAAAGGTACCGCCGAATAAACCAAACCGTTTTAAGTTCGGAGTTCGGAGTTCGGAGTTCGGAGTTCGATTTTTTTCTCCAAGATCCATCAACCCCTCACCTGTCCCTGCCCGAAGACGATAAATTTGGTGGTGGTCAATTCGGTAAGCCCCATGGGACCGAAGGCATGCAACTTGGAGGTACTGATGCCGATTTCCGCTCCCAGACCCAATTGATTCCCGTCATTGAACCGGGTAGAGGCGTTGACCAGAACGACCGAAGCATCCACCGATTTTAAAAATTCCCTGGCCCGGTCGTAATCCTGGGTGATGATGGCTTCCGTATGGCGGGAACCGTATCGATGGATATGATTCACGGCCTCT
Organism: uncultured delta proteobacterium; assembly: GCA_963821645.1. Taxonomy (GTDB): domain Bacteria; phylum Desulfobacterota; class RBG-13-43-22; order RBG-13-43-22; family RBG-13-43-22; genus RBG-13-43-22. The sequence continues at coordinate 29,591 of CAWGEQ010000005.1, forward strand.
TGAAAATCTCCGACGACTCGGACGGCCAGAATCAGGTCCAGATACTCGGCCTGCCAGTCCTCTTCACCGGCCTCTCGGATGCCTTTGCCCTTTCCGATGATCTTCAGCGTTTGAGGACAGCCCCGGATTTCCACTCCTGCTTTTCGGAACCGCTGCACCATGCCAGGGAGAAACGTTTTAGCCATGTCCTTATGGACCAAAAGGGTCTCCATGGCGTTGCAGACCCCGGGGCGCTGGACCTTGGCATTCAGGCAAATCTGATAGGCCATTGACATATCCGCCCCTTTATCCACGAAGACATGGCAAACGCCTTTATAGTGTTTCAAGACCGGCATCCGGGCCTGGGCCGTCACCGCCCGGATCAGTCCCTCTCCGCCCCGCGGAATGACCAGGTCGATGTATTCCTCTAATTTCAACAGTTCGGCCGTGGCTTCCCGGTCGGTGGTCGGTATGGCCTGGACCGCCCCTTGGGGAATCCCTTCCCGATGGAGGACCTCCTGAAGTATTTTGGTCAAAATCAAGTTCGACCGAATGGCCTCGCTTCCTCCTTTTAGGATAACGGCATTGCCTGATTTCAAGCAAAGCCCGGCCGCATCCACCGTCACATTAGGACGCGATTCGTAAATGAACCCGATGACCCCCAGGGGAATACGCATCCGGCCCACCTGTAAACCATTGGGGCGGAGCCACATGCCGGTCACCTCTCCAACCGGATCAGCCAGCCGGGCCACTTCCTGAAGCCCCCTGGCCATTTCTTCCAAAGTCCCTTCGGTCAGGCTGAGGCGTTCCAGAAAAGCCCTGGGATGGCCGGCTTTTTCGGCCTGTTCCAGGTCCTTTTTATTTTCTTTCAGGATATTTCCGGTCCGTTTTATCAGGGCTTGGGCCATGTGCTCCAAGGCCTGATTCTTTTGGCCGGAATTAAGATTGGCCAGGACCGGGCAGGCGTCCCTGCGCCTGTTGGGCGATTTGAATGACTTGTGTTTTTAATCCATGAAAGATCCCCTTGAAATAAAAGACTGGGTCTAAGGTCCAAGGTGCAAGGTCTAAGGAAAGCCAAAATACCAAAAAAGATTTATTGGGTGAAAGGTTTTCCTTGCACCTTGCGCCTTAAACCTTGGACCTACTCTTTGGTGATGACCATATTATCCCGATGGATCACTTCATCGGAATTTTTGTATTCCAGTCGTGGCTCGATTTCTGTCGTCTTCAAACCCTTTATTTTAGCGATATCCGAAGAAGAATAATTGACCAGCCCTTGCCCGATGACCTTGGCCTTTTGATCCAGAAGGCGAACGCAAGCCCCGACCCCAAAACGCCCCTTGACCTCCAGAATCCCCGAAGGCAATAAGCTCTTCCCCTTTTCCGTCAAGGCCTTTTGGGCCCCTTCATCGATGATGATATCACCCTTGGGTTTAAGGGTAAAGGCAATCCAGTGTTTTTTACGGCTTAAGACCGACCTTTGAGGAAGAAAGAGAGTGCCCAGGGGTTTTCCTTTTATGATCTCGGCTAAGATCCCCTCTTTTCTTCCGTTGGCCACAATAACCGGGATGCCACTGGCCGTGACCTTCCGGGCGGCCATAATCTTAGAACGCATCCCCCCAAGCCCCCATTGCCCTGAGTACTTCGAGGTATAGTCAAGGACCTGCCTGTCGATATGTTCTACCACGGGAATCAGACGGGCCAGGGGATCTTCCCGCGGGTCCCGCTCATACAATCCTTCCGTATCGGTCAAAACGATCAACAACTCGCCGTCGATTAAATGGGTGATCAAGGCCGAAAGATTATCGTTGTCTCCGAACTTGATCTCATCCACGGCCACCGTATCGTTCTCGTTGATGATGGGGATGATTCCCCAATCCAAGAGAGTGATCAGGGTATTCCTGGCATTGAGGTATCGTTGACGGTTGGTCAGGTCTTCACGGGTCAAAAGGACCTGGGCCACTAACAATTGATGAAAATCAAAGGCCTCCTCATAGGCATACATCAGGCTCCCTTGACCTATGGCCGCTACGGCTTGCTTTTGGGGAATGGTTTCTGGTTTTCGTCCCATCCCCAGCTTGCCCACCCCCGAAGCAATGGCACCGGAACTGACGATCGTTACCTGATACCCTTTCTTTCTCAACACCGAAATATCATCGGCTAAACGGGTAATGGCCGGACGATGCAAGAGGCCATCATCGGTCAATACGGCGCTGCCGATCTTGATAACGATCTTTTTTATGCCCTTAATGAAGGACTTTCGCTGTTCGGTTAATTCACTCTGCGCTTCCATGCTCTTTCGGCACAACGGTATTAAAAAGATGTTCGATTAATAGGGGGATGCCTTCTCCGGTTTTGGCCGAGAGGGGTATCACCTCCGTTTGTTCTTTTTTGAAAATTTTTTTAAGCCTGGCAAAATTGGTCTTGGCCGAGGGCAGGTCCATTTTATTGACTACCACCATTCGGGGTTTTTCCAAAAGGCACGGATTATAAGCCGTTCATTTCCTTTATCAGGGTCTGAAAGGAAAGATAAGGGTCTTCTCCTTCCAACGACCCGTCAATAAGAAAGACCAGAATCTGGGTTCGTTCAATATGTTTGAGGAATTTCAGCCCTAACCCGGCCCCCTGACTGGCACCGGAGATGATCCCCGGGATATCCGCTATGGTCAGTCGAAGACCCCGGTCGTTTTCAAGGATCCCCAGATTGGGGGTCAGGGTGGTAAAAGGATAGTCGGATATTTTAGGCCTGGCGGCGGAAAGTTGGGAAAGAAGGGTGGATTTCCCGGCATTGGGCAGGCCCACCAACCCCACATGGGCCAATACTTTTAATTCCAGGAACAACCAGGCCTCTTGGCCCGGCTCTCCTTTTTGGGCGAATCTTGGAGTTCTGTGGGTGGCCGTGGCAAAGTGCTTATTCCCCTTGCCCCCTCTCCCCCCCTGAGCGACGACTATGGTCTGCCCTTCCTCGGTCAAATCCGCTATGATCTGTCGGGTCTCGTCCTCTCGGATCAGGGTACCCAGGGGAACCAGCAGGCGAATGTCCCCACCCTTTCTGCCGTTTCGATCATTGCCCTGACCATGGCCCCCTTTGGGGGCCTTAAAATGCTGTTTAAAGTGATAATCCAGGAGAGACTGGACCTTGGATGTGGCCGTAATCAGGACGTCGCCGCCCTTGCCCCCATCGCCGCCGTCCGGCCCTCCCAAGGGCCTAAATCGTTCCCGGCGGAAGCTTAAACACCCGCTGCCTCCGTCTCCGGACTTGACAAAAATTTTGGCCTCGTCAAAGAATTTCAAAGATTTCCGGTGAGCTTTTCCCCTACCCTTTAGGGCCGGTCGATCGGGTGGATTGGAAAGATTGGAATGGGGGAGTTGGGATATTTTCTTCCGGTGCGGGCGGAGAAACTAATAGACGCTGACTCTTTTTCGGTCCTTCCCCCACCGCTCAAAGGTCACCACCCCATTTTTTAGGGCAAAGAGGGTGAAATCCTTTCCCAACCCTACGTTTTCTCCGGGATGGAACCTGGTGCCGACCTGCCTGACCAGGATATTCCCGGCCTTGACTATTTGCCCTGCATAACGCTTGACCCCAAAACGTTGCCCCTCGCTGTCCCTGCCGTTTCTGGAACTGCCGCCGGCTTTTTTATGTGCCATAAAACCCCTCTATATTCCTTGAATTTCTTTAATTTTGAACTGAGTATACGGTTGCCGATGTCCGACCAATTTCCGATACCCTTTTCTTCGTTTGTGTTTAAAAATCAAAACCTTTCGGTCGCGACCCTGGTGAAGAATTTCCCCGATCACGGAGACCCCTTCCAAATTGGGTTTACCCACTAAAATATCCTGATCACGGGCGACAAATAAAACCTCGGGTATCGAGACCGTATCCCCTTTTTGGCCTTGTAGAGATTCGATTCGAATCACGTCGCCCGGAGTTACTTGATACTGTTTCCCCCCGGTCTTAATGATGGCATACATGGCTATTCCCTCTTCAAAAATTTTAAAATATTTAAATTAACTTTAAAAATAATTTTTGTCAATCAGAAAATAGACTTTATTTCCAATTTTCCAAAAGGGGGAAAAGGGTTTCGGGAAGCCGAACTAATTTTCCCTCCAGGTCCACACAGGCGTGGACGGTGTATCCCCGAACCAGGAGATCCTTTTCGGGATTTAAAATCCGGTAGTCAAAACGGATAGAGGCCTTACGGACAAACCCGACCCCGGTGTTAATCAATAAAATTTCATCATAACGGGCTGATTTTACATACTTGCAGTAGGTTTCGGTCACTGGCAACAAATACCCCTGGGCCTCTATTTCAGCATAGGGGAGTCCCATATGGCGAATCAATTCCGTCCGCCCGATCTCAAACCAGCGCAGGTAATTGGCATAATAGGCCACCTTCATAGAATCCACATCGCCATAGATCACCCGATAGGTCGTTTGGAAAAATTTCATTCTTTTATCCCCAGAAACCAAGGCATCAACTGGTCCCCCTTGGGAAAGAAAACCTCTCCCTCATAAGCCGATTTCTCTGAAAAACCCCTTTTCCGCAAGGGCCGGAATCGATCTTCGGAATGGAGAACCGTAAAAGGAACGGGTTCCCGAGTATGGGTCATTATCCGAATCGGTGTAAAATGATCGGTTACGATCATCAGGGAATAGCTTTTAAACCGGCCCAGTCCTTCGAGGACCGGCCCGACCACTTCTCGATCAAAGGCCTCCAGGGCCTGGATTTTTTTCTCCAGGCTTCCCTCATGAGAGGCCTCATCCGAGGCCTCCACATGAACATAAACCAGGTCTTTTTCAGTCAGGAAGTTCAAGGCCCTTTCGGCCTTTCCCCGGTAATTGGTGTCTAAATACCCGGTGATCCCTTCCACAAAGATGGATTCCATGCCGACTGACAACCCGATCCCCTTCAAGAGATCTACGGCCGAGATCACTCCCCCTCGAAGGCCGAATCGATTGAGGAAAGAAGGCATTGCCGGGGCCTTTCCCTGACCCCACAACCAGATAGAGTTGGCCGGAGGAAGGCCGCGGCCTTCTCTGGCCCGGTTAACCGGGTGCTGCCCTAAAAAAGACCAGGATCGGCGTATCAGGTCCACGACCGGTTCCAAATTCCCCTGGGAATTCAAATAGCCAGTCACATCCTGACCGGTTAGATCATGGGGGGGAAGGGTTTTGACCGATGGCTCGGCCCCGCTCCAGACCAGGATATGCCGATAACTGACCCCCGGATAGAAACATAAACCCGAAGAAGACAAGAATGCGTTGAGGTCCTTGATTAAAACCCGGGCCTCTTCGGTGGTGATCTGCCCGGCGCTGTAAGAGTTCATCACCATCCGACCAGCGGTCCTTTGATCCAGGCTGACCAGATTACACCGAAAAGCCACATCCTCTTCCTTTAATCGGACCCCCATACTAACGGCTTCCAAGGGGGCGCGGCCCGTATGGTAGACCAGCGGATCATAGCCAAGGAGGGCGAGATTGGCCACATCACTCCCCGGTTCACAGTCAGGGGGTATGGTCTGGGCCCATCCCAAAATCCCCTGAGAGGCGACCCTGTCCATTTGAGGCGTCTGGGCCGATTCCAAAGGGGTCTTCCCATCCAGGGTCTCTTGAGGGTAATCCCCCATCCCGTCGCCCACTAAAATGCAATATTTTCTATTTTCATCCATATTGGAGTAAGCTTATTCCCTCATCCATTTACACGGCCCTGGACTGCAAAGGGTTTTAATTTTCTACTCGAATGATTACGGTCTGATCCGTAATTTCTTTAAGATGATCAATTTCCTGGACGGCCTTTTGGACGTCCGACTCTTGGGCCTCATGAGTCATCATGACTATGGCCACCGGCCCATCAAGCTTTCTCCCCTTTTGGATTACGGAAGCAATACTGATCTTATGGGCACCAAGAATACCGGCTATTTTAGATAAGACCCCCGGATGATCCAGGGCGGAAAACCGAAAATAATAATGGGTAACCAACTCCGAAAAGGGCTTTAAGGCCAACCCTTTTTCTTTAAAACCCCGGGCCGCAAGGTCCGGGGGAATCCTTTGGGTAATCTCTTTATTGATATTCCTTCCGATATTGACCAGGTCGCTGACTACGGCACTTCCTGTAGGCATCATTCCGGCCCCCTGGCCGTAGAGCAAGATATCTCCCACCGAATCTCCACAAATATAAAGGGCATTATAGGCCCCCTTGACATTAGCCAACATATGAGCTTTAGGGATCATGGTCGGGTGGATGCGGGCTTCCAGCAACTTTCCTTCCTTCCGGCAGATGGCTAAAAGTTTGATGCAATAGCCGAATTCCCTGGCAAAGGCAATATCCAAAGGGCCAATTCGAGTGATGCCTTCCACAAAAAACCCCTTAGGGTCTAATGGGGTCCCGTAAGCCAGATGCATCAAGATGGAAAGTTTATGAGCTGTATCCAGGCCTTCCACATCCAGAGTCGGGTCGGCCTCGGCAAATCCCCTTTGTTGCGCCTCTTTTAAAGCCTCAGAGTAGGGCAGTTCTCCTTCGGTCATCTGAGTCAGGATAAAATTGGAAGTCCCGTTAAAAATCCCCAGGATGCTTTCGATTTCATTGGCCACTATCCCTTGTTGAAGGGCCAGGATGACCGGGATGCCGCCGCAGACACTGGCCTCAAAGCCGATATCCAATTTGCAGTCCCCGGCCTTTTGAAAGATTTCATCCCCTTTGTGGGCCAACAAGGCCTTATTGGCCGTCACCACGTGTTTCCCTTTTTCCAGGGCCTTTAGAATAAAACTCCGGGCCGGTTCCAGGCCTCCGACCAGTTCAATGACAATGGAGATTTCCGGATCTTCCAGGATCTGATCGGCCTGATCCACTAAAATTCCTTGAGGAACCAAGATCCCCCGGTCCCGTTTTATGTCCAGGTCGGCGATTCTTTTCAATTTCAAGGGGGTTCCCACCAGGGAAGCAAGAAGCGCTTCCTTTTCAAGCAAAATCTTAACCACCCCGGTGCCTACCGTACCAAAACCGATCAACCCGATCTGAATTTCTTTCATGTGCCCCCTCTGATTGACTGTTTCTCGATACTGGATACTGGATGTTAGATAATTTTCATCCGGAAATCCAAGATTTCCGGATAGCTTTCAGCAGTTAGCCCAACTCTCCAATGATGAAGGATTTTGCTGAAAGCTAAAAGCTGATGGCTTAATGCTCCATCCGGAAGAGGATCGTTTCCGGATGGATACTAGATAATTTTTATTAGATTAGACCTGAGTAGACGATCTTAAAGAATTTATCCGGTATCAAGCATCCAGAATCCGGTGTCTTCTCAACAGATTCAAATAGCTATGGTTCTTCCTCACCCTTTGTTTAAAGCCTTTTTGATTCCCCGAATGGCCTGCTTAATCCGATGGGGATTCTCGACCAAGGCAAAACGCACATAGTCATCTCCGTACTCCCCAAAGCCCCGACCGGGTGATACAGCCACCTTCCCCTCCCGAATCAAAAACTTAGAAAATTCAACGGAACCCATTTTACGAAAAGGCTCTGGTATTTTGGACCAGACGAACATGGTCCCTTTGGGCTTTTCCATTTTCCAACCGATCCGATTCAGCCCCCGAATCAAGGTATCCCTCCGTTCCTTATAGGTCCCCACAATCTCTTGGACACATTCCTGGGGTCCGTTTAAGGCAATAATGGCGGCTATCTGGATGGGCTGAAAAACCCCGTAGTCCAAATAACTTTTGATGCGGGTCAAGGCGTGAATCAATTGAGGGTTCCCCACGGCAAACCCCACCCGCCAGCCGGCCATACTATAACTCTTAGACAGGGAAAAAAGTTCTACCCCCACATCCTTGGCCCCTTTAACCTGCATAAAACTGGGGGCCTTATAACCATCAAAGGTCAGATCGGCATAGGCAAAATCATGGATGACCATCAGATTGTGCTCTTTGGCGAAGGCGACAATATTTTTAAAAAAATCCAGGTCGACAACCATAGTGGTCGGATTGTGGGGAAAGGAGATGATCAACATCTTCGGATTGGGCCAAGTTTGCTTGGTGGCCGTTAACAGATCTTCGAAGAAGTCCCGATCATGACTCAAAGGGATGCTCCTCAGGTCCCCTCCGGCAATAATGACTGAAAAAGGGTGAATCGGATAAGTGGGATCGGGAGCAAAGACCACATCGCCCGGGCTGGTGGTGGCCAAGACCAAGTGTGAAATTCCTTCCTTGGCCCCAATGGTCACAATGGCTTCCGTTTCTGGATCCAGTTCCACTTGGTAACGCCTTTTATACCAGTCGCAAATAGCCGATCTCAATCGGGTGATCCCTTTGGAGGCCGAATAACGGTGATTATGCGATTTAAGGGCAGCTTCCCTAAGCTTATCCACGATATGCCTGGGGGTCGGCAAGTCCGGATTTCCCATTCCCAGATCGACAATATCTTCACCCTGCCGCCGAAGTTCCATTTTCAGGGCGTTGACGGTTGCAAAAACATAGGGTGGCAGGCGATTCATACGTCTAAATTCTTCCATAACGATCTCCTTTCCCCCATTAGGGGTACTATAGGACATTAAACTAAAAATACCTCTAAAGTCAAAATTTTTCCTCGGCAAATTTGGGTAAGTGTTGACATTGGAGAGAAATAGAATTAAAATTTATGTTTATTGGCCAACCTGTTTACCCAATATAATATACAGAAGGGAGAAATCATGGTTGAAAAAAATATCACCGAAGTAACCGATGAAAATTTTCAAAATGAAGTATTGGAAGCCTCAACCCCGGCACTGGTTGACTTTTGGGCGGCTTGGTGCGGTCCCTGCAGGGCTATTGCCCCGGTAGTGGAGGAATTAGCCGTTCAGTTTCAAGGCCAGATCAAAGTTGTCAAATTAAATGTAGACGAAAATCCTAAAATACCGGGACAATACGGGATACGAGCCATCCCCACCTTGATCCTCTTTAAAAACGGGGCCGTGGTCGAGCAGATCACCGGAGCGGTTTCCAAAAGCACTCTGGAAACCGCTATTAAAAAGACCCTTTAAGTCATCCCGTGGAAAATCCTGTTTACGAACTCATCATTGTGGGTGGAGGTCCTGCCGGACTGACCGCCGGACTTTATGCCAGGCGCTCCCGGCTTAAAACTCTGCTCATTGAAAAACTTATACCGGGTGGCCAGGTATTGACTACCGACTGGGTGGAAAATTACCCGGGGTTTCCTGAAGGAATCTCCGGTTTTGATTTGGTCGAAAGGATGCGCCTGCACGCCGAACGGTTTGAGTTGCCGATCATCAACGATGAGATCATCTCCCTGTCCCTTAATGGTCCTGAAAAAACAATCATTGGCACTCAAGGAACCTATAAGGCCAAGGCCTTGATCATCGCCAGTGGCGCCGCCTATAAAAAATTGGGGATCCCCGGAGAAGAATTGCTAATCGGCAAAGGAGTCTCTTATTGCGGCACCTGTGACGGTCCTTTTTACAGGGATCAGGAAATCGCCGTAGTCGGAGGCGGAGACACGGCCGTTCAAGAGTCTATTTATTTAACAAGGTTCGCCAAAAAATTATATCTCATCCACCGAAGGGACCAACTTCGGGCCTGCAAGATCCTGCAGGAAAAGGCCTTGGACAACGCCATCATCCAACCCATTTGGAATGCCCAGGTGGAATCCATCCTGGGGACCGACGCAGTAGAAGGTGTCCGGATCAAAAAGATGGACGGTTCCCCTGGTCAGACCCTGCCGGTCAATGGGATATTTATTTTTGTCGGCACCCTGCCCAATACCGGTTGGTTGAAAGGGGCCTTGGCCATGGACACCCAGGGATTTATTCGAACCAATGATCGACTGGCCACTTCTGTCCGGGGAATCTTCGCCGCCGGGGATGTCCGTCATAAACAATTAAGACAGATTTCCACTGCGGTGGGGGACGGGGCCACGGCGGTTTTTTCCGTCGAGACCTACCTGGAGACCCTATGAAAAAAACTTCCCTGGCCTCTTATTCATGGTATAGCTTGATTTTTTTTATAGCCGGAGGTCTCATTTTCCTGCTTGGCGGCTGCGGATTATTTAAAAGCGAGGCCTCCAAAGAATTAGAACGGACCCCGGATTCCTTGATTATCGGAGGGTTTGGATAACTACCAACAAAAAAAGTATGAACGGGCCATCGAAGCCTTCCAGAAGCTGAAGGATCGTTTTCCCTATAACCAGTATGCCATCGTGGCCGAGCTTAAACTGGCCGATAGTTATTTTTTAAATAAGGATTATGAACTGGCCGCCGTTGCCTATAAGGAATTTGAAAAACTGCATCCGGCCAATGAAGTCATTCCTTATGTAATTTTTCAATTAGCCATGTGTTACTTTAAACAAATGCCGACCATCGACCGGGATCAGAGCTACGCTTCCTCGGCTATACAAGAATTCGGGCGATTGATTAAAAGTTTCCCCAAGAGTGAATATATTTCTCAAGCTCAGACGAATCTGATAATCGCCAAGAAAAATTTAGTCTCCCATGAATTTAACATTGGGGAATTTTATTTTAAAGGGAAAAAATACGAGGCCGCCCTGGGAAGATTTGAAGGTATCCTTCGCCAGTTTCCCGACACACCCCCACCGCCCAAATTGGATGATTACATCCGGATCTGCAAGGAGCAACTGGCTCGAACCCAGTCGCAGAAGGCCAAAACCCCTTAGGAACACTCTAATCTTTTGAAATCTTATCTCCCCATTTTGAGTAATGGGGTATGGGAGTATTATTCCATCACTCCCCTATTCCGATATGCACCCTTATTGGAGCCCTCGTCAACCTTCTCGGAATTTAAGAACACAAATTTCAAATAACCTTGGCAATAACTTTGAGGGGATAAACTGGCGGAGAGAGAGGGATTCGAACCCTCGGTAGAGGTTTCCCCCTACACTCGCTTAGCAGGCGAGCACCTTAAGCCTTCTCGGTCATCTCTCCGGATAGCAGTGGGCACTTGGAGATCCGATTCACACACATCGCTTTCAGCGGCGCCCTAAACGATATTGGATCAGGATGGTCATGAACCATGGTCCGTTCCCGGGATTTCCATGAACCAAAGGTTATTCCGGCCAAGCCATAAACCCTTCTGATTCATGGTTTGGCCTTAAACCTTGCCTGATTCATGGCGGAGGGAGAGGGATTCGAACCCCCGTTCCCCGGAGGGAAAGCGGTTTTCAAGACCGCCGCCTTAAACCGCTCGGCCATCCCTCCTTGAATTAGGACGCAGATTTTCGCCGATATAGGCAGACAACTATCCTATTACTTTTTATATTGAAAATCCTGTCAATCTGCGTTCATCGGCGTCCAAAGTGCAAATTTCAATACTGACCTTTTCTATCAGTTTTCCGCTTATCTGTCAACATCAAGATGTTTTTAGAAAAAAATATTGACTTTCTTTTCCTACCTATATTATCTCTTTCTAAACTTTGAGCGTGTCCCTACCCGATCAATTTATTTCAGAAAGACAGCCTCTCTTCATGGGACACGAATATAATAATCATTAGGAGGAAAAAATGACCGAAGAACGCCCCTGGCACAAACACTATGATTACAACGTACCCACGACGATCCGTTATCCCCGTTTACCGGTCCATGAATTACTGCAACTTCCGGCCAATGCCTATCCGGATAAAGCGGCTTTCAATTTTTACGGCACGGAAATGACCTTCTATGAGCTGCGGAACAATGTTCTGCGCATGGCCAACGCCTTGGGGGCATTAGGGGTCTCCAAAGGAGAGCGGGTGGGGATCCATCTGCCCAATTGCCCCCAATACCCCATAGCCTATTATGCCGCCTTGTCTCTGGGGGCGATTGTGGTCAACCTCAATCCCATGTATACTCCCGATGAATTAAAGGCCCTGGCGTCCAAAACCGGGATCACCACCCTGATTACCTTTGATATGGTCCTTCCCCATATCAGGGCCCTTTGTCAGGCCGTCTCCATCCCACGGGTCATTGTGACCAGGGTGACCGATTTTATTAATGGGTTTGGCCAAAGCACTCCGAAAGACCTGGACCTGGAAGAAGGGTGGCACCATTTCTCGCTTTTGATTGAAAACTGTTCCAGCACCAAGCGCCCGAAAGTACAAGTGAGTCCGGAAGACCCGGCCCTGATCCAGTTTACCGGCGGTACGACCGGCCTACCCAAAGGGGCGATCCTGACCCATGCCAACGTCATAGCGGCCACTCTGCAATGTTCTCTCTGGGGGACCCCGACCATGGATCTCACGCCCCCGGAACGGAGAGTATTCCTGGCCGTGCTCCCCTTTTTCCATGTCTACGGCAATATCGTGGTCATGAACAATGCTCTCTTGAATTGCGCCACCCAGATCCTGGTACCCCGTTTTCAAATCGATGAGCTGATGGACCTTTTGACCAAATTTGAAAAGATAACCTTCTTTCCCACGGTGCCGACCTTGATTACCGCCCTGATCAATCATCCCAGGGCCTCGGAACTCCAGTTGGACAGAAAGCTCGGTCTTTTGAATTCCGGCGGCGCTCCCATGCCGGTGGAGCTCATCGAGCAGGTTAAAGATATGGGGATTTATTTCGGGGAAGGCTGGGGCATGAGCGAAACCACCTCGCTGGGCACATCCAACCCTATTTTGGGTTTGAAAAAAACCGGCAGTATCGGTATCCCCTTTCCGGATACGGATTTGCGACTCGTGGATCTGCAGGAAGGAAAAGAAGATGTTCCCCAAGGGGAACCGGGCGAAATGATCATCAAGAGCCCCCTGATTATGAAGGGCTATTGGGAGGAGCCGGAGGAAACAGCCGGTCAATTAAAGGATGGATGGCTGTCTACCGGCGATATCGCCGTAAGAGATGAAGACGGTTTCCTCTTTATTGTCGATCGTAAAAAAGACATGATCATTGCCGGCGGTTTTAATATCTATCCCCGGGAGATCGATGAAGTGCTCTTCCAGCACCCCAAAATCCAGGACGCCGTTTCCGTGGGGATTTCCGACCAATACCGCGGGGAAACCGTCAAGGCCTGCATCGTCTTAAAGACCGGAGAGACCGCCACCGAAGAAGAGATCGTCACCTTTTGCCGGGAAAAGCTGGCTGCCTATAAGGTCCCCAAAATAGTCGAGTTTAGGGAATCTCTGCCCAAATCAGCCGTCGGCAAGGTCCTGCGTAAGATTCTGCGGGAGGAAGAAGAGATCAAAAGAAAATAATTGGGATTTTTTATTTATATCCCCTGACTACAACAACTTAAAGGCCCACGGGGTTAAACTCGTGGGCTTCTCCCTCACTTTATTTTTTCCCCCAGATACGCATCCCGATTATCCCGATCTCAAAGAGCAAGTAGAGGGGAACGGCCATCAGCATCATATTAAAGGCATCGGGTGTTGGGGTCAGGACCGCGGCCAGTATGGCAATCACAAGAATGGCGTAGCTGCGATAGTGGGTCAAAAAACTTACCTTCACCAGACCGATCCGTCCCAGTAGAATCATGGTCAGGGGCAGTTCAAAGATGATCCCGAAGGCGAAGACAAAGAGGAGGCAAAAAGACACGAATTTTTTTACCGAAATAAGGGCCTCAATATGGGCCCCTTGATAGCTTAATAAAAATTTAACTCCGTAAGGAAGCGTGACAAAAAGACAGAAACCGGCCCCCAAATAAAAAAGAAAAATCGCCCCGAGCCAGAATCCAACCATCATGATCCGGGAGAAGGAAGGATAGACGGCCCGTATGGCCCCCAACAGCTTAAACAATAAAAAAGGCATGGTAATGAATAAAGACGAAAAAAAGGCGATATTGAGCAGAGACAAGAAGGTCTCGGAAAGGCCGTAATAAGCCAGGGTAACCCCGGTATTTTTTTGCAAAAAATTCAGAATTGTTTTGGAAAAGCCATACCCGACAACGGAAAAAATCAAAATGACGGCGATGAGTTGTAACAGGCCCTTTCTCAAGGCCTCCAGGAATGATATGATCCGATCCGGGTTTTCAATATATTCCCCTAAGGGACGCATAACAAGACTCCTCAATAATCTAAATCCAAACAGATAACCTATATTGACTTATAACCTTTTTTCTGGTCCAGGTAAACCGGGAAAATAGATATCCTCTTTACTCCCCCAAACAAATAGGCTAATATTATATGATCTTCATCTCCAAATTAATTAGGAGGATCGATCATATGACCAAGAAAAAAAAGATCGGCCAAGTCATCATGATGGGCAACGAGGCCATGGCCCGGGGATTGCTGGAAGCCGGGGTCCAATGTGCCACTTCCTACCCAGGCACACCGGCCTCCGAAATCCTGGAAGCGGTCCTCCGATTCAAGAAACAGGAACACCTTTCGGTTTTTGCCGAATGGGCCATCAACGAGAAAATCGCCTTTGAAACAGCCCTGGCCCAAAGTTATTTAGGGCGTCGGGCCGCCGTTTCCATGAAACAGGTCGGATTGAATGTGGCCGCTGACCCCTTGATGAGTGCCGCTTATATCGGCGTCAAAGGAGGTTTTGTCATCATTGCCGCCGATGATCCCGGTCCTAAGAGCTCTCAGACCGAGCAGGACAGCCGATTTCAAGCCTTTTTTGCCAAAATCCCGGTTTTCGATCCTTCCTCACCCCTTGAAGCCAAGGAGATGGTTTCTCGAGCCTTCGAGCTTTCCGAAAAATATGCCCTTCCGGTTTTGATCCGCCCTACTACCCGGGTCTGCCATGCCCGGCAACCAGTCCCCCTCTATCCCCTACCGGAACCGGATAAAAAGGCCTTTTTTGAACGGAATCCGGGACGCTGGGCCGCCACCCCTAACTTTCGTTATCTGCTCCACCGTGAGTTGAACCAAAAACTCCAAGCCATCGCCAAAGAAAATCCTGCTCCCAAAAACTGGGTGAAAAAAAGCGGGACATCGCCACTGGCCATCGTCGCCTCGGGAGTCCCTTATGCCTTGGCCCACGATATTCTCTTGGATACCAAAATGTCCGGGCAGGTCCCTTTATTCAAGGTGGACCAGCCCTTTCCCCTGCCGGTGGAAGAATTAAAAAAATTTCTAAAAAGATACAAAACAATCCTGGTCTTGGAAGAAACCTATCCTTTGATCGAGATGCAATTAGCCGCCGGGCTGAAATTGCTGGGACGCCGGGACGGCTCTGTTCCAGCCGAAGGGGAATTAACGCCAGATCATATTCACCATCTTCTGGCCCGGCTATTGAAGTGGAAAATTCAAGGGGAACCGGTCTCCGAACCCAAAGGGAGAAGGCCGAGCCTTTGCCCCGGCTGCCCCCACCGTTCGGCCTTTTGGGCCATCAAAAAGACCTTCCCCAAGGGGATCTTTCCGAGTGATATCGGCTGTTATACCCTTGGGATGAATATGGGGGTGGTGGATACCTGCCTGTGCATGGGCGCCAGCATCTCCATGGCCACCGGATTGTTTCAGGGATTCCAAGCCTCGGGGCAACCAGTTCCGCCTATCGTGGCCACCATCGGCGATTCCACCTTTTTTCATTCTGGGATCCCGGCCCTGGTCCAGGCCGTCCACCAAAAGGCCAGGTTTATCCTGGTCGTTCTGGACAATTCCACCGTGGCCATGACCGGTGGACAACCCACTCCCTTTTTTAACACCCTTTCCGACGGAAGTCCGGCCCAGCCGGTTGAGCTAAAAAAAATGATAACCGCCTGCGGAGTGGCCTTTCTCGAAGAAACAGACCCTTACGACTTTCCGAAGACGACCCAATTATTGAAAAAAGCCGGGAAATATATTCAGCAGGAAGGTGGTGGAGTAGCGGTCATTATAGCCCGCCACCCTTGTCTGGTCTACGGGAGACACCTCCTGCCCAAAGACGCTCCTTTAAAGGTGGTCCTGCCCCAGGATGAATGTGACGGCTGCGGTTTTTGTGTCACCCAATTTGACTGCCCGGCCATGGTCCAGGAAAAGGAAAAAATGCCGGTCCGTATTATCGAAGAATTGTGCACCCATTGCGGCATCTGTATTGATGTTTGCCCTAAAAAACATATCCGGAGGGAAGGCTGATGAAAAAACAAATCGTCATCGTTGGGACCGGCGGGCAAGGGGTCTTGTTTGTCACCCGGGCCTTGGTGGAAACGGCCTTTCTTTCCGGTTACCCGGTCATTTCTTCCGAAACCCACGGCATGGCCATGCGCGGGGGTTCGGTCTTTTCCCAGATCAAGATAGGTCGCTACCTGTCGCCGGCCATTGAACAAGGTCAAGCCGATCTCCTTCTGGGCTTAACCGACCAGGAGGCCGGACTATATGCCTACTATCTCAAACCCAAAGGGAAAAAGATCATCAATTCCAAAGAGGAAGGAAAGGACAGGATCGACGCCCAGGGGTTGGCCAAAAATATGGGGCTCTCCCGTTCGGGGAATATGTTATTTTTGGGATATGTGGCTAAACGTAGCGGCCTTGGATTTTCTTTGGAGAAATATGTTGAGGCTATAATCCAATTATCTCCTCCGAAATTCCAGAAAGAAAATATTTCCGCCTTTAAAGTCGGGGCGGACTTAACGGTGTGACCTTAGTCATTCGGCAACTTATCCTTATTCAAAAAGTTTAGAGATATCCCCTCTTTCCAGAGTAAAAACAGTCCCAAAACCGTCACCGGAATAAAACTGACAAACCAGAGGACGACGGCGAACCCTTTGGCCGAATTCCCTTCAACGCCCAAAAACATCAACCCGGCGGCGCAGGCCCAATGAAAAGTCCCGATGTATCCCGGCGCCGAAGGAAGGGTCACCCCAAAAACCAAAATCACTTCCAAAAAAATGGCCGCCCAGAGGGACAAGGGGAAATGAAACCCCAGGAAAAGGAGGTACACCGCAAAAGACATCATCAGCCAGAGGAAGAAAGAATAGAAAATGATTAATAATAGATCCTTCCATTGTTTCAAAACGGCCAGGCCGGAGACAAAGGAGTCGATTTTTTGGGTAATTTTATGGGAGAGCTTTTCCGGGAGCTTTTGTAAAAAAAAGGAGATAATCCGGTAAGTCACCTGGTTCTGAAACCTTAGTAACAACAAAATGCCCAGGACCAGGGAATAAAAGACAAAACTTAATAAAGCGACACTCTTAAGAGTCCCCTGACTGAGAAGGGAAGAGTGCTCCGGGGGGAAGGTCATAAAAAAAATCACCAATAAAAAAAGGAACAGGACCGTAAAACCGTCGAACAACCGCTCGACGACAATGGTCGCAAAGGAAGCGGTTTTACTGATTCTCGCCCGATGACCCAGAACAATGGCCCGGACGAATTCCCCTACCCGGGCCGGGAAAATATTGTTGGCCATGAAACCGATGGCCGTGGCATTATACAGTTCTTTCATGGGGACCTTTTTGATGGGACTTAAAAAATAATCCCAGCGCTTGGCCCGGACCAAAATCGCCAATAAATTGATGACCATTAAAGGAAGGGTATAAACATATTCTACACTTTTGAAGATTTCCCAAACTCCTCTTAAGTCAATCTTCCTAAAGAATAAAAATAAAAAAATAAGACTCAGAACCAGCCCGATCCAATAACTCCGTTTCCCCATAATCACCTCGGTTGAAAATGGTCAGAATTCACGGGACCAGCTTTTTGATTTGAAGGCATATATGCTGGATTTGATCTCTGGAAAGGGTCAGTCCCGATGGAAGATAAAAACCTTGTTGGGCAATGGTTTCCGCTACCGGATAAGGTCCATAGTGCCGGGAATTTTTGGCACTGGCGTTAAAAACAGGTTGGAGGTGCATGGGAATAAAAAAAGAACGGGTCTCAATCCCCCGCTGTTTCAATCGGTCCATAAGTTCATCCCGGCCCAGGCCGAAAGCCGGCTCGACCAAGACCCCATACATCCAATAGACATTTTTGGCCCAGGATTTTTCTATGGGCAACCTGAGTCCCGAGACCCCTTTCAAACCCTTTTCATATTCCCGGGCGATCCATCGTTTCTTTTTGATGTGGGTATTGATCTTTTTTAATTGGGCGACCCCCAAAGCGGCCTGAAGATTGGTCATCCGATAATTGAACCCCAGTTCGGTATGGAGAAACCGCTTTCCGGGGGCATGGGCCAGGTCCTTTAACCGTCTGGCTTTGTCGGCCAAAAGGGGGTCGTCTGTGACCACCATCCCGCCTTCTCCGGTGGTAATTATTTTGTTGGCATAAAAGCTAAAGCACCCTAAAGACCCAAAGCTTCCGCAGCGCTTCCCCTTATATTCCGCTCCATGGGCCTCGGCCGCATCTTCAATAACGGCGATGGAAAATTTTTCAGCCGTTTCTAAAAGCGGGGCCATATCCACCGGGTGGCCGTACATATGAACGGGGAGGATGGCTTTGACCTTCGAGTTTTCCCCGCCTTTCCTGAAGACGAAGGTAAGAAGAAACCCGGTCCAAATCGAGATTAAAGGTTTCCGGTTCGGAATCGATAAAAACAGGCTTGGCCCCACAGTAAGCCACGGCAAAGGCCGTAGCCGCCATGGTAAAGGTCGGAATCAGGACTTCATCGCCGGGACCGACCCCCAAGACCACCAGGGCCAGATGGAGGGCCGTGGTCCCGCTGGTCGTACTGATCCCGTACCCGACCCCACAGTAATGGGCAAATTTTTCTTCAAATTCGGTTAAATATTTACCCTGAGAAGAAATCCAGTTGCTTTTCAAACAAGCAACAACCTTTTGGAATTCTTCCTTCCCTAACCAGGGCTCGTTAACGGGTATCATGGTCTTAAAAAAACTCCTTATCTTCCATCCCGACATAAGGGCCTTGTTTGACTTCCAGGATCTTGCTGGGTTCCAGGATTTTTATCCCATGGCCGCCATAAGCCAGCAAAATAGTATCTCCTGTGGACAGAAGGCGGGAAGTAACGTATTTTTTATTTTCCGCAAATAGGGTGATTTCTACTTTTCCCTCAATGACATGAAGGACCTCCTGGGTAACCCGCACATCTCGGGCAATGAGATTATGAACATGGGCTTTGACTTCATGGCCGATGGGGTGAACCAGTATTCCTAATTGTTGGGAAAACTCGAAAGGGCTGAAAAAATGAACGCCGGGCTGATTAAATTCTTTCCGGACAATAATGGCAATGGGTTTCCCATCTGCCTCGATCTTTTCGCTGGATTCCATCTCTTCCTTCTCCTGCCGATTATCCTTGAAAACGAAGTTTCAATACGGTCATGATATATTTTCGCCCCCTTTGGAGGTATCCCCGCAAATTGGTGGCCGTCTTGGATTCCCCGGAACGCCGGGGCAGACAAGTATAGGGTATTTCCAAAATGCGGTATCCCTTCTTATGGGCCCGATATAAAAATCCGATACAATATTCCCCATAATCGCCTTGTAAGGGAATGGCCTTCAAAATCTCCTTTCGAGCGCCCACATAACCGCTGGTGTAATCTTTGATGGCCGGACTCAATACCCAGGAAGCAAACAGGCAGATCATTTTACTCAAAAAGGACCCTAATCGGGAATGCCCTTTTTCTTCTCCTCCGGGAACATAGCGGGAGGCCACCACGATATCGTGATCTTCCAGGGCCTTTAACAATTCGGATATCTTTTCCGGCGGCTGCGAAAAATCACAATCCATCCAGAAGACATACCTCCCCTCCGAGGCTTCAATGCCTTCCTGAAGGGCTGTGGTCAACCCACGCCGGCCGATTCGGCGAATCAAGCGGATTCGTGAATCCTTTCGGTTTAACCCTTCCACGACCTGCCAGGTCAGGTCCGGAGAATCATCGTCTACCACGATGATCTCACTGGCCTCGGGCAGGCGAATCAAAAGGGCCTCGATCAAAGGGCCGATATTCCCGGCTTCATTATAGGTGGGAAGGACCACCGATACGATTATCACGGTCTTCCGAATCGAAGGGCCAGGGTAGCCTTGATGTAGTCCACCAGATATTTTACAAAGTGGGTCTTGCTTTCACCTCCTAACCGGAACTCATAAACAACCGGGACTTCCCGGATGATAAGGCCTTCTTTACGGGCATAGTGGATCAGGCGGATACAATAATCGCCATAGCCGTAAAAGATACGGTAACTTTTCAATCGAGACACCACCTCTTTTTTAAGGACCAGGAAGCCGCTCAGATTATCTTTTATCGGGGAACCCAACACCCCACGAATAAACACATTAAAAACCCAGCTCCCCAGATACCTGAGGCGGGAGGTCTTCATTCCCCCCCCGGAAATATATCGGGACCCGATGACCATATCCGCTTCCGGCAGTTGCTCCAATAACCTGGGGAGATCCTTCGGATGGTGATTGAAATCCGTATCCATGACGACGACAACGTCCGCCCGGGACTGCTCAATGCCCGCGGCAATGGCCGTGGCCAGACCTCGTTCGCCTTTCCTGAGGATCAGAAAGACTTCCGGTTGAGAAGAAAAATTTTCCCTGACCAGGTCCGCCGTTCCGTCAGGGCTGTTATCATCCACCACGACAATTTGGGTCTTAACCGATAGAGGCCTTAAGACTCCCAAGATCGTTTGGATCAATTCAACGATGTTTTCTTTTTCATTATAGGTGGGTAAAATGATGGAGACTTCGATGGCCGGGCTCCTTTATTCCTCGAGAAATTTTTGGATTATCTCAACGATATGGTCTTGGTGAGCCTGGGTCAAACTGAACCCCGAGGGAAGGGAGATCCCACCTTTTGAAATCCCTTCGGCCACGGGGTAAATCCCCTGATCCTGATAAGGGGGCATACTGGGGATGGGGTAAAAAACAGGACGGCTTTCCACTCCGGCCTGGGAAAGCCGGGAGATCAGGTCATCCCGGTTCTTATTTCCTTCCGGTTTCAAAAGGAGGCTGTAGAGCCAGAAGACCGACTTAGCCCACCTTTTTTCCGATGGCAGGATGATTCCCGGGATTTTTTTCAACTTCTCCGTGTAGTAGTCGGCCATTTTTCTCTTCTGGTCGATCAGCTTATCGATTTTAGTCATCTGCCCCAAGCCGATAGCCGCTTGAATATTGGTCATCCGGAAATTATACCCTACAACCGGATGCCAATATTTCCGCTCTTTGGACATCCCATGGTCTCGGAGTAGGTGAGATTTTTCCATCCACCCCTCATGGTCGGTTACGAGCATCCCTCCTTCACCGGTGGAAATAATCTTGTTCCCATAAAAACTAAAACAACCCATATCCCCCAAAGAGCCGACCTTATGTCCTTGGTATTCCGCCCCATGGGCCTCGGCGGCATCCTCGATGACCCAGAGGCCATACTCCTTGGCCAGATCCAAAATAGGCGCCATATCGGCGGGGTGGCCGTAGAGATGAACGGGGATAATGGCCTTGGTTCGCTCGGTGATCAAAGGTCTTAGCAAGGAAGGATTTAAGGTCCAGGATTCTTCATCGACATCGGCAAAAACGGGCCGGGCACCGGTATAAATCACCACATTGGCGGTGGCCACAAAACTTAAGGCCGGGACGATCACCTCATCCCCGGGACCGACCCCCAAAGTAACTAAAGCCAAGTGAAGGGCCGTAGTTCCATTGGAGGTAGCCACCCCGTATCTGGACTGGCAAAAGCCGGAGAAAGCCTTTTCAAACTCCGGAATATACGCACCCTGGGAAGATATCCAGCCGGTATTAAGACAATCCATAACCCGGTCGATCTCCTGATGATCGAGCCATGGCTCCATAATAGGAATCATATTTTTCCTTAATAACAAAAATCAGGTCATTTGACTTATACAAACAGGTCAATCTAAACAAAATTAGATACAAAGTCAAAAGTATTCGGTCAAAGGTTTCTGAGTCACTTCCAATCGCACAATGTGACCCTTTCGTATAGACAGGGGAATTCCTTTTCGAGGTCGCTCCGACACCTCTGTTACCACTTGTTTCATGAAATGGCCTTCTCTCGGTCATCATCATTTTACCCAATGTTTATAGGCCATTCCTGAGTTTTTTCAATAAATATTATGTTTTATCGCTGGATTACGTTTTGATTAAATTGGACGACGATCTCGATTTCATTGGAAAGGACTTTAATGGGCATCTGTTCAAAAGGTCTTTGGCAAAAATCCAGGCCCAAGCGGTATCTCCCTTTTTTTAAACCTTCGGGAAGAAAGAGATAGATGGCATGGGAAGCCGACCGATCCTGAATGGGAAGACACTCCGAAGGGTCCGAGGTCTGGATGTCAATTTCTGTTTGAAAATCATTTCCTGCCGACTCGGCCGTCAAAACCGCTTTCCTGCGGATCCCGAATCCGAAATCGCTCACCGAAGAAAAGCTCAGGCGGACCCTTTGACCGGCCCCGTAGCGGTCGAATTCGGTGGACAGATAAATCCGCCGGTTATAATCACTCTCGTTGGTACCTACTTTGGAAGTGGCCGCCTCCCAGAATCTGGGCCGGCCGGCATCCAGATGGATTTCCTTTCCCCCGTAATGGCCGACGCCGCAACAATCTTTTTGGCGGATCATCTCCCAGAGTTCCTTGCCCTTTATTCCCTCGATGTAAAAATCCAGGGCCAGTCCGTCCATGTGGGTGCTGGTCTTGGCCGCCAGCTTCCCCCCGTTTCTTAAACCGGTGTTGTATTCCGGGCTCCGGTAGCCGGAAGTCATAAAAATGGTCCGGCCGGGGGCCACCAGGTTGGAAAAATAATTCAGCATAAAAATCAATCGAGGTGAAATGTGCTCCCCTTTGATCTGTCCGGAAAAGCCGAAGACGGCATCGATCCGGTCCAGGGCCGGTTCATTGAGGGAGCCATCCGGGTTGAGGAGATCCACATCGGCTTCCTTTTTGGTCTGTACGTTTTGAATATGGATCCGGCCGTCCCCCATCAGAAAAAAGGGGGAGAATTTCGATTGGGCAAGAGTTGACGGAATAAACATGAGAGAGAAAAGGGACCAGATAAAAAGGTGGATAAGAAAGTTATGAGACTTCAAAGCTGAACTCCTATAATCTGCCAGGCGGGCTTTGCCCTTTTTTTACCCTTTATCACCTTCTATCACTAAAGTCCAGCTCCCATAGCCCTGTTTCTTAAGAAGACCCCCTTGTTCCCTTGCTGTTCGGCCTGTCTTTCTCCTTGATGCTGTCTTTTTCTCAGCCTATATTCTTTCCATCCAAAAGAAAATTCTTAGTAAAACACGCTGGCTGACCGTGCAACCCCAACGGACAGGGCCTTGCTAATTGGCCGGCATTACAAAAGCAAGGACGACCTTAACCTGGAATTCTCAGAACCCATAGGCACCAATAAACACCTTTTCAAAAAAGATTGTGATTTCATCAACCGGCAGTCGACTTATCGTTCTGAATAAAGGACCCGTCCCGCCCCTGATCCTGGTTGCCAAGTAATACGATTTCATTGTTCCTCCGCCCTTCGACCTTTCCGGTTTATGGCAAACCAACAACAGCCCCCAATCCCGAACCTAAATCCATTGAGCATCTGATAGATCACTCGGATTCCCGGATTCATTTCTATGAGGAAATTTTTAATCAAGGGTTCAGGGCTTCCGCTGATCCCCCGAACATTTAGGGAAATGCTTCGTCTTTTTAAATATTACAAAAATGAAATAAAAATAGAATAATATACTCTTTTGTTATATTTTTGGTTTCCGCCAACACCCCGCTGCATTTATATAACATCCTGAAATACTACGCAAAAATGTTATTAACCTTCATTGGCATGAATTCTGCTTATTCATAAGGGCAAAACGGATTGGATCCAATTATCAACCGTTAATCACCAAGGCAAGAAAGGAAAAGGAGAATGAAAAAGAGATTGTTGAGTGTGACCATGGCTGTTTTTATGTTTTTGGGGCTTGGCCTGACGGCCATGGCCGATGAAGCCAAGCCCGAGACACCCAAACCTGAGGAGACCAAAGCCGAGGCCGCCAAGCCGGCGGGCATGACCATCGATCAAATAAAGGAACTCCTGGGGATGAGTATCTATCTGCAGGGGGGCTATACCTATAACTTCCGGAACCCCGACTCCCAGGAAAATGAGCTGAGGATCTTTGACCATAAATCGAACGCCTTCACTTTAGATTTGGCCCAGATTCAGTTTTTAAAAGATGCCCCGATAGGGGGCATGGGCTACAAACTGAAGGTCTCGGCCGGAGAGACCGCCAAGTTTATCCACTCCCGCGGGTTGGGTATCAAGGACGGACAGGCCCCGGCCGATACCGAGGCCTTCGACCTGACCGAGGCCTATCTGCAATACAACGCCCCTCTGGGCAAGGGACTGAAGTTTACCTTCGGTAAGTTTGCCACCTACCACGGGGCCGAAGTCATCGAGGCCAGGGACAACCCGAATTATTCGAGGTCCTTTTTATTTAACTTCGCCATCCCCTTTACCCATACCGGGCTGTCAGTGGCCTATCCTTTTTCGGATGCTTTTACGGCGACCGGATACATCGTCAACGGCTGGGACAATACCGATGACAACAACACCGGTAAAACCTTTGGGCTCGGTTTTGCCTGGACACCCTTCGAGCAGTTGGCCATGAATTTCAACCTCATGTACGGGCCGGAGCAGAAAAACAACAACAGCAACAATCGGTTTCTCTTTGATTGGGTGGGGACCATCAAGCCGGTCAAGAACCTAAGCTTCATCCTGAACACGGATTACGGCACCGAACAACAGGACCCCAATGCCAATGGTACGGATTCGAAATGGTACGGGGTAGCCGGTATTGTCAAATACGATTTCAATGATCTTTTCAGCCTGGCTTTGAGGGGTGAATATTTCAATGACCCGGACGGGGCCAGGACGGGAACGGCCCAGGCGCTGAAGGAAATCACCTTTACCCCGGAATTTCGGATAGCCAAGGGGTTGATCCTTCGGCCCGAATACCGCTATGACTGGTCGGACCAGAACAGCTTCAACGGCAGCAAAGATAAAAACCAGCATACCATCTCCCTGGGCGTCATGTATACCTGGTAATCAAAAAAACCAATCTTAAATCGGTTCCCCGGAGGATGGTCCGTTTTCTTCATAACCCAATTCTCCGGGGAGTCGTTAAGGAAAAGCAATGAAAAAAATCGTACTCATTTTCGCCATCATTGGCCTGGTCGTCATGATCGGGGCTTTATATCGGGCGGGGCTCGGGTTGGCTGAGGAGGATCCCGCCCCCGGAGCAACCGAACAAACTCTGTTGGCTGCGTCCGCCGTGCCGGCAGCAAAAATAGCACAACCGGCCCCATTGACCCAATAACCCCGCCGCGAGTTCACAAGAAAGTTAAAGGAGAGATTATGAAAAGGGTTGAAGCGATCATAAAGCCTTTTAAGCTCGACGATGTCAAGGAGGCTTTACAGGAATTGGATATCAAAGGGATGACCATAACGGAGGTTAAAGGTTTTGGCCGCCAGAAGGGACATAATGAATTTTTCCGTGGGGCCGAGTATACCATAGATTTTACGCCTAAGATCCAATTGGAATTGATCCTGGAAGACGCCCAGGTCCCTCGAGTTCTTAAAGTCCTCCAGGAATCGGCACGAACCGGAAAGATAGGGGATGGAAAGATTTTTGTCATGCCCGAGGAAGAGGTTATTCGTATCCGGACCGGCGAAACCGGTGCGGGAGCGATATAATAAATTCAAGGTGCACGGTTCAAGGTCTAAGGCGTGAGGTTCAAGAAACCCTCTTATACCGCATACCTTAATCCTTAAACCCAGGGGACATTATTCTCGTACTAATTTTCATGCATCATGGTGGCGCCACGAAGCATGGAAATTAATTTCGCCGAACACCGAACGCTAAACGACGAACGGGATTTTCGTGACTTATGTCTAAAACGGCCCTCGTCCTCCAACACAGCCCTGAAGTCCGAGGGGGGCTTTTCGAAGAGATCCTTCTTGAACAGGGATGGGAATTAGAGGTCCTGCCCCTGTTTTTAGGATCCGGGTTGCCCTCTTCTTCAAAAGAATTTGGGATGGTTTTGGCTCTGGGAGGACCCATGAGCGCCAATGACGAAGGGGTCCATCCCTTTTTGAAAAAAGAAATCCCTTTTATTCGCCAGGTCCTGAAAGTCGGCCCTCCGCTTTTAGGGATCGGTCTTGGTGCCCAGCTTATGGCCAAGGCCTTAGGGGCGGCGGTATGTCCAGGACCTTTTAAAGAGATCGGCTGGTATTGGATCAATCAAACTCCCCTGGCCCGATCGGATCCCTTGTTTTCCAGTCTCGATCCTTACTTACTGGTCTTTGAGTGGCACGGAGAGACCTTCGACCTCCCGTCAGAGGCCGACGGCCTGGCCGGGAATCGGGCCTACCCCAACCAAGCCTTTCGCCTTGATGAATCCTTATCGTACGGGCTCCAGTTTCACTTAGAAGTCACTGAGCCCATGATAAAGACCTGGCTCTCCAGCCGGGTCCAGGAGATCAAATCGGCCGACCCTCAGTCCCTGACACCCGAGGATATTCTTCTGGATGCCCGCATTTATTTAGACAGGCTCCATGCCCAGGCCAGGCTTTTCTTTTTGGGGTATCTAAGACTCTTAGAAAAAATTTACGGCAAGAACAACAAAATCATTTTTTCCAATAATTAGCAGGGTCGCGAAAGTCATTTGACCCGGGAGAATGCCATGTTTAAAAAAATAAAGGCCATGATCGAACCCCTTCATCTGGATGAAGTCAAAGAGGCCTTGGAGGAGTTGGGTATTAAAGGAGTGACCATTTCGAAATGCAAAAATTTCGGCCATCATAAAGGTCCTGACATGATTTTCCGGGGAAAGAAACAGGCCGGCGATTTTCTGTCCGAAATAAGGCTCGAAATGGTAGTGGATCAGGAAATGGCCGAAAGGGTCATCAAAACCATCCAAAAAGCCGATGGAGGCGGTCGGGACAAGGAAGGTAAGATATCCGTTCTGTCCATAGAAGAAGTAATTTCCATTGATGCGTTTGAATGCGCGGAACATCCCGGTTTAGGGGTAGGAACTTGAAGGGACCATGATGCCGGAGACAAAAGCATCCCGAGAACTAAAAGAGCTCACCCTTCTTTTTGAAATCAGCACCAAGCTGAGTGAGACCCTCGACCTCAAGACGGTCCTGCAACCCATTCTCCAGATGACCACCGAATATATGGGGATACTCCGGAGCACCCTGACCATTCTGAACCGGAAAAAGGGGGAGATCGTTATCGAAGAGGCCTACGGCCTGCGGCCGGAAGAACAGGCCAAGGGAAAGTACCGCCGGGGAGAAGGGATAACGGGAAAGGTCTTCGAGACCGGACAACCGGCCATCATTCCCAGGATTTCCGAAGAGCCTCTGTTTCTCGACCGGACCGGTTCAAGAAAAAGACTCGACAAAAAAGACATCGCCTTTATCTGCGTACCCATAAAGATCGGGAGCGAGGTGATCGGGACCCTTTCGGCGGACCGCTTGTCCAAAGAAGAGACGGCCCTTGAAGAGGATGCCCGTCTTCTGACGATCATAGCTTCCAGTATTTCTCAAGCCGTAAGGTTACGTCAACAGGCCCAGGAAGAACTCGAAAAAGTCAGGGAGGAAAATCAACGGCTCCAGGATGAGTTAAAAAGCAGGTATAAACCGAAGACCATTGTGGGGAATTCCAAGGCCATGCAGAACGTCTATTCCCTCATCGAACAAGTCTGCCGGACCAATGCCACGGTGCTGATTCTTGGTGAAAGCGGGGTAGGCAAAGAACGGGTGGCCCATGCCATCCATTACAACTCCAACCGGGCCGATAAACCCTTTGTGAAAGTCAATTGTGCGGTCCTGCCGGAATCCCTGGCGGAAAGCGAGCTGTTCGGCCATGAAAAAGGGGCCTTCACCGGGGCGACCGGGGCGCGTCAGGGACGGTTTGAACTGGCCCACGAGGGGACGATTTTTCTTGACGAGATCGGCGATCTGCCACCCTTGGTCCAGACCAAACTCTTGCGGGTCCTTCAGGAAAAGGAATTTGAGCGCATCGGGGGAAACACCACCATCAAGGTCGATGTGCGCATCATTGCCGCCACCAACCGGAATCTGGAAGAACTCATGGGCAAAGGGAAATTCCGGGAGGACCTCTATTACCGGCTGAACACCTTTCCCATCATGGTCCCGCCCCTTCGGCAGAGGAAGACCGATATTATGCTCCTGGCCGATTATTTTCTCGAAAAATACGGCAAGGAGCATGGGAAGAAAATAACCCGGATTTCGACGAAGGCCACCGATATGCTGATGAATTATCACTGGCCGGGCAATGTGCGGGAGATGGAAAATTGCCTGGAACGGGCGATTATTTTATGCACCGACGGGGTTATTCACGGCTATCTTCTCCCGCCGAACCTGCAAAGAGGCGATGTGAGCGGGGGCGGGGAGAGAAGCGGCCCCTTTAAAGCGATGATGACCGGCATGGAACGGGAGATCATCGCCGAAGAGTTGAAACGGTCCCGGGGCAACCTGACCAAGGCGGCCCGGGCCCTGGGGATGACCGAGCGCATGATCGGACTGCGCGTCGCCAAATACGGCATCGAGCCCAGACAGTTTAAATAAGTCCTAATTTCCCTCCGCTGAAATCCTTTATGTTTTGGCCTCTTTTATGATGATCTCAGAATAGTCGCCCAATAATTTCATCGCTTCGGCAAACCACTGTTTTTTGTAAGGGCTGGTTTGAAACCCGCCCCTACGCCCCATTCTTCGCGACGACAAACCAAACCCTCATGCCCGTTTGCGACGGACGCCACGAAACATGAAATGGGTTCATCCGAACAATGATGATCTCGTAAAAAGTCGTCATTCCCGCGCAGGCGGGAATCCAAACTATGCATAACCTATTAAAGACACGGGATTCCCGTTTTCACGGGAATGATGGAGGAGGGCAATTTTTAGCTTTTTGCGAGTCCATCAACATTGAACGTTGAACGGCATTTACACTAACCACTGCAACCCTACCATTCGGAAGGTCTTAATCAATTATCCTACCTTTAGGTAGCTTTTTTCTCGGCAACATTAGCGCTTTAATCGCTCCCCACACCATCACCTTTAGAAAAAAAATCACCCTATCCCTTGGTTTTCAAAATAGTTTTCTCTCTATCCCCATCTCTTATTCCAAGCACATTTATAGGTTGGCATGTTCCTTGCCCTATAGAGTTGCGACTGATTGATGTGTCGAAAGGAGAAAGGCAATGAGAAAAATAGCCATTTATGGGAAAGGCGGGATCGGGAAATCGACCACCACCCAGAATACGGTCGCGGCCCTGGCTGAAATGGGCAAGAAGATTATGGTGGTGGGATGCGACCCCAAGGCGGATTCAACCCGGTTGTTGTTAGGCGGACTGTCTCAAAAGACGGTCCTGGACACACTCAGGGCCGAAGGGGAAGACCTGGACCTTGAGGATGTCTTGAAGGTCGGTTTTAAAGGGACCCGCTGCGTAGAGTCCGGCGGACCTGAGCCTGGCGTAGGCTGCGCCGGAAGGGGGATTATCACCTCCATCAACCTGCTGGAACAACTCGGGGCCTACTCCGAATCTATCGGACTCGATTATGCCTTTTACGATGTGCTGGGCGACGTGGTCTGCGGCGGTTTTGCCATGCCCATCCGCGACGGCAAGGCCAAGGAGATCTATATCGTCGTCTCCGGGGAGATGATGGCCATGTATGCGGCCAATAACATCTGCAGGGGGATCGTCAAATTTGCCGAATCAGGCGGTGTGCGCCTCGGCGGTCTGATCTGCAACAGCCGCAAAGTGGATCATGAAGACGAGTTAATTCAAATGCTGGCCGAACGATTGGGTACCCAGATGATCCATTTTATCCCCAGAGATAATGTGGTCCAGCGGGCTGAAATCAACAGGAAAACGGTTATCGATTTTGATTCCTCAACGGCTCAGGCCGATGAATACCGCAAGCTGGCCAAGGCCATCGATGAAAACCAGTTGTTCGTAATTCCCAAGCCGATGACCACCGATGAACTCGAGGCGATTCTCATCAAGTACGGGGTCGACCAGTAAGAAGGACAGCCAATCTCCCTCAATCCCCCTTTTTCCAAGGGGGAGGTCTTTTCTCCTCCCTTTGAAAAAGGGAGGCCGGGAGGGATTTATAATACCTTTTTCGAACAACTAAATTGATACGAAGAACACATAAAGGTTAACCGTAAGGAGGAATAAACCATGTTGA
Source organism: uncultured delta proteobacterium (assembly GCA_963821645.1). Classification (GTDB taxonomy): domain Bacteria; phylum Desulfobacterota; class RBG-13-43-22; order RBG-13-43-22; family RBG-13-43-22; genus RBG-13-43-22. Next base: position 59,574 of record CAWGEQ010000005.1, read on the forward strand.
TGATAAGAGCGATAGTCAGACCCGAGAGAGTGGATACCGTTCTGGAACATTTGATGGCCGAAGGTTTCCCGGCCGTAACCCGGATGAGTGTTTCCGGCCGGGGCAAACAGCGAGGAATCAAGATCGGCGACATCACCTATGACGAAATACCCAAGGAATTATTGATGATGGTCGTTCCGGAGACCGACAAGGATCTGGTGATCCGAACCGTTTTAACCGCCGCCCGCACCGGCGATAAGGGTGCTTTCGGCGATGGCAAGGTGTTTGTGTCTCCGGTGGATGAAGTCTACACCGTCAGCTCCGGGATCAAGGAGACGGCGGCCGGGGCGGAGGAGGTCAAGCTATGAAAGAGGTCATGGCCATTATCCGGATGAATAAGGTCAATCAAACCAAAAAATCTCTGGTCGAAGCCGGGATATCCTCCATGCATGCCCGGGAATGCCTTGGCCGCGGCAAAGGGCTGGTGGACCTCGACCTGCTCAAAGGGGCGGAGCAGGGTTATGAAGAGGCCATCGCCCAGCTCGGGAACAGCCAGAAGCTGATTCCCAAGAGAATGATATCGATCATCGTACCCGACAAGCTGGTTGAAAAAACTGTTTCAGTAATCATGATGGTGAATCGCAGCAACAAGCCGGGGGACGGCAAGATCTTTGTCCTGCCTGTTTTCGATGTGGTTCGTATTCGGACCGGGGAGACCGGTGATGACACCCTGGATGAAGGATGATCCGAATAGGGAGTGCGGAGTGCGGAATCAAAGAATTAAAGAAGAATAATCGGATTGTAAAGTAATAAAAAGGAGGAACAAATGGCCGTCACAGGGAATAATGCGGTTGAGCTTCCCATAGACCCAAACGAGGTCAAAAGGGAGATACTCAAAAAATATCCGGTCAAGGTGGCCCGCAAACGGGCCAGACAGATTGTGATCAACAATGTCGAACAGGGGGAGGAGGTGCCGGAGATCCAGGCCAATACCCGGACGATCCCCGGGATCCTGACCATGCGGGGGTGCGCCTATGCCGGGTGTAAGGGCGTGGTACTCGGACCCACCCGGGATATCCTTCAGATCACCCACGGTCCCATCGGCTGCGGTTTTTACAGTTGGCTCACCCGGCGGAATCAGACCAGACCGAAAACCGCCAATGATCCGAACTATATGCCCTATGCCCTGTCCACTGATATGCAGGAAGAAGAGATCATCTTCGGCGGCGAGAAAAAGCTGAAAAAGGCCATCCAGGAGGCCATCGAGCTCTTCCACCCCAAGGCCATCGGCATATTCTCCACCTGTCCCGTGGGCCTCATCGGCGACGATGTCCATGCCGTGGCCCGGGAGATGGAAGAAAAATATCCAGGCGTCAACATCTTCGGCTTCAGTTGCGAGGGCTATAAAGGGGTGAGCCAGTCGGCCGGCCATCATATCGCCAACAACAAAGTCTTCACCGATGTGGTGGGCCAGATTGAAGCCCCCAAGGAGGGAGCCTTCCGGCTCAATATCCTAGGCGAGTACAACATTGGGGGCGACGCCTTTGAGATCGAGCGGATCACCGAGAAATGCGGGCTCACCGTCCACTCCACCTTCAGCGGCAATTCGGAATATGACGAGTTCGCCAGCGCCCATACGGCCGACCTGAACGTGGTTATGTGCCACCGGTCCATCAACTATTTGGCCGGAATGATGGAGAAGCGCTACGGCATCCCCTGGTTCAAGGTCAATTTTGTGGGGGCCAAGGCCACGGCCAAATCCCTGCGCAAGATCGCCGCTTACTTCGGGGACCGGACCCTGATTGAAAGGGTGGAAACGGTCATCACTGAAGAGATGGCCGAGGTGGAGAAGGTCCGTCTGGAGATCAAAGCGCGCTGTGAGGGCAAACTGGCCATGCTCTTCGTCGGAGGTTCCCGGGCCCATCACTATCAGGAGCTCTTCGAAGAGATCGGCATGAGAACCGTTTCGGCCGGATACGAATTCGGCCACCGGGACGACTATGAAGGCCGGAAGGTTATCCCCAACATTACCGTCGATGCCGATACGCGCAATATAGAAGAGTTGACCGTCGGGCCCGACGACGCCCGCTTCCGGCCCCGTAAAGGGGAGGCCGAGATCGAAAGGCTGCGCCAGGAGGGGATCCACTTTAATGATTATGAAGGCATGATGCCCCTCATGGCCGACAACAGCCTGGTAATCGATGACCTGAACCATTATGAAACTGAGGTGCTCATCGAGAAATACAAACCGGATATCTTCTGCGCCGGCATAAAGGAAAAGTACGTCATCCAGAAGGCCGGCATCCCGCTCAAACAGCTCCACAGCTATGATTACAGCGGGCCCTATGCCGGTTTCAAAGGGGCCGTCAATTTTTACCGGGAAATGGATCGCATGGTCAATTCCAAGGTTTTTCGGTTGATCAAGGCCCCCTGGCAAGAAAATCCCGAACTGGCCGGCTCCTACGGATGGAATGAATAAGGAAAGGAGAACGTTAATGCTGTTACGACATACTTCGGAAGAAATGGTGGAGAGAACGGCCCTGACCGTCAACCCGGCCAAGACCTGTCAACCCGTAGGGGCCATGTATGCGGCCCTGGGTATCCATAATTGCCTTCCCCACAGTCATGGTTCGCAGGGGTGCTGTGCCTACCACCGCAGCGCCCTGACCAGGCACTATAAGGACCCCGTTATGGCCACGACCAGTTCCTTCACGGAAGGGGCCTCTGTCTTCGGCGGCCAGGCCAATCTGGTGGAATCGATCAATAATATCTTCACCATCTACGGTCCTGAGGTGATTGCCGTGAATACCGCCTGTCTTTCGGAGGTCATCGGCGACGACCTGCCCCAGATCATCAACAAGGCCCGGGCCGATGGAAAAATTCCCCCGGGGAAAACGGTCATCCACGCCAACACCCCCAGTTTCAAGGGTTCTCACGTGACCGGGTTTGCCAACATGACTTCGGCCATGGTCCAGTATTTTTCGGAAAATACGGGTAAGAAGATCAACCAGGTCAATATCATCCCTGGATATGTGGAGCCTTCCGATATGGCCGAGATCAGACGGATCGCCTCGGAAATGGGGGTTAAATCCATTCTCTTTCCCGATACCTCCGGGGTGGTGAATGCGCCGTTGGACGGCAAATTCCACATGTATCCCAAGGGCGGGGCCACAACGGAAGAGATCAAAAGCGCCGGGGACAGTTTTTTTACCTTCGCCCTGGGAAGGACCGCTTCGCTTCCGGCGGCCAAACTCTTAGATACGAGGTGCAAGGTCCCTTTTGAGTGCCTTGATCTGCCTATCGGGCTGCGGGCCACCGACACCTTTGTCGATCAATTAAGGAAAAGGGCCGGGGTCAGCGTGCCGGAGAGCATCATGGCCGAGCGGGGCCAGGTGGTAGATGTGCTCACCGACATGCATCAGTATTTTTACCGAAAAAAGGCGGCCCTGATCGGTGACCCGGATCATCTGATATCGCTTACCCAATTTTTGACCGATTTGGATATGGAGGTAAGCATAGTCATAACGGGAACGCCTGCCGGGCCGAAGTTTGTCCGGCGCATCCGGGAACTCGTCGGAGAGAACACGGTGGTCAAGGACGGCCTGGGGGTCGATATGTTCCAGTTCCATCAGCTCGTCAAACAGAAGAAGCCGGACCTCCTCTTCGGCAATACCTATGTCAAGTATATTGCCCGGGATGAGGACATTCCCCTGATCCGCATGGGTTTTCCCATCTATGACCGGGTGGGGCACCAGTATTTCCCGATCACCGGATACCGCGGGGCCTTGCGGCTCCTTGAAAAGATCCTCAACGCCCTCTTGGACAAACAGGATCGCGATGCCCCGGAGGAGAGTTTTGAATTGGTGATGTAAAACCAGGCTATAGGCGATAGGAAAAGCCTGGTAGAAGAAATGCAATGATGATCAGACAGGAATAAAGGGATTGGTATGGAGCAAAAAGGGTTTTGTCTATTGCCTATAGCCCGTTGCCCATAGCCTGCCTTTAGGAGATTCACCTTGATCGAGATTCTGAAGGATAGAAAAAAGCAGGTCTTTCAAAAAGGGGCGGAAAAAGAAGACCGGGGCATTGTCTGTGAAAAGCCCAGTCTGGCCGGCTCGGTGAGCCAACGGGCCTGTGTCTTTTGCGGCTCCCGGGTGGTCCTTTATCCCATAGCCGACGCCCTCCACTTGGTCCACGGCCCCGTGGGATGTGCAGCCTATACCTGGGACATCCGGGGCTCTCTTTCTTCCGGACCGGAACTCCACCGTCTGAGTTTTTCCACGGACCTCCGGGAGGAAGAAGTCATCTACGGTGGGGAGAAAAAACTTTATGCCGCCCTTACGGAGCTGATCGAGGCCTATAAGCCCAAGGCGGCCTTTGTCTATGCCACTTGTATCATCGGGCTTATCGGCGACGATGTGCAGGCGGTCTGTAAAAAGGTGCAGGCCGAGCAGGGTATTCCGGTCATCCCCGTGCATTCCGAAGGGTTCAGGGGGACCAAAAAAGACGGCTACAAGGCCGCCTGTGAAGCCCTTTTCCGATTAGTCAGTGAAAAAGGTGAACAGCCCAGGCTTCCCCTGAGCATCAACATCCTCGGAGATTTTAATTTGGCCGGTGAGACCTGGCTGATTAAAGAATACTACCGGCAGATGGGGATATCGGTCGTCTCCTGTATCACCGGGGATGGCCGGGTCGATGAAATACGGGAGTCCTCCCGGGCCGGTCTTAATGTGGTCCAGTGTTCCGGGTCCATGACCCAATTGGCCAAGATGATGGAAGAGTCTTACGGCGTTCCCTTCAAGAGGGTCTCCTATTTCGGCATTGAGGATACGGCCGAGGCCCTCTACGGCGTGGCCCGTCATTTTAACGATCCTAATGTGATGAGAAAGACGGAAGAGCTGGTCAGGACCGAAGTAAACCGCATCTATCCCGAGGTGCAGCGTTATCGAGAAGTCCTGGAAGGAAAAAAGGCGGCCATTTATGTGGGCGGCTCTTTCAAGGCCTTCTCCTTAGTCAAGGCCCTGCGCCATCTGGGTATCCAAACGGCCATCGTCGGCTCCCAGACCGGCAATCCGGAAGATTATGAGTATCTGAAGGAAATATGCGATGAGGGCACCATCATCGTCGATGATACCAACCCACTGGAATTGTCACGGTTCATGATGGAGAAAGATGTGGATCTTTTGATCGGCGGCGTCAAGGAAAGACCCATCGCTTATAAAATGGTTGTGGCCTTCTGCGACCATAACCATGAACGGAAGACCGCCCTGGCCGGGTTTGAGGGCATGCTCCATTTTTGCCGGGAAGTCCATGCCTCCATAATGAGTCCGGTCTGGCAATTTTCTCCGGCCCGGCAAAAGCGGTCATCCCTTAGGAAGGTGGAAGATGATAGAAATGAAGGAAATAAAAGAGTCGCCCTATCCTGAAATAAGCTCGCGAAATTTTACGGCCACCAGGAATGCCTGCAAGCTCTGCGCACCCCTTGGAGCCAGCATCGCCTTCAGGGGGATCGAGGGCTGCATCCCCTTGATCCACGGCTCCCAGGGCTGTTCCACCTATATCCGGCGCTACGTCATCAGCCATTTCAAGGAGCCCATTGATATTGCCTCTTCCAACTTCAGCGAGCAGAGCGCCATCTTCGGCGGAGGCGATAATTTGAAAACCGCCCTGGACAACCTTATTCGTCAATACCGGCCGGAAGCCGTCGGTATCGCTACCACCTGTCTTTCGGAGACCATCGGGGATGACGTCGGTCTTTATATCAATGAATATGGCAGGGGGAGAAAAGACGAAATTCTCCCGGTCCTCATCCATGCCCCCACGCCCAGTTACCGGGGGACGCACATGGAGGGGTTTCATGAGGCCGTGCGGGCCACCGTGAAGGCCCTGGCCGCGGGGGGACCCCGGGGCAACAACCTCAATATCCTTCCCGGTTTTCTCTCGGCCGAGGATTTGCGCCATCTCAAGGAGATCCTCTCCGATTTCGGTCTGGCCTATACCCTGCTTCCCGATTACTCGGAGACCTTAGACGGAGAGTCGTGGGCCGATTACCAAAAGCTTTCCGCAGGCGGTACGCCGATTAAGGCCATCAGGGATATGGGAAGGGCCCAGGCAACCATCCAATTCGGCAGGAGCCTTAGCGGACTTAAAACCGCAGCGGCTTATTTGGAAGAAAAATTTAAGGTGCCGGCCAAGACCCTGGGAATCCCAATGGGCATCAGGGAGACGGACCTGTTCATGGGCGCCCTTAAGGAAGTGACCGGTCAGGCAACACCGCAGAAATACGAAAAAGAACGGGGTCGTTTGATCGATGCCTATATCGACGGACACAAGTATGTCTCCGGGAAACGGGCCGTTATTTACGGAGAAGCGGACTTTGTGGCTGCCATGGCCTCATGGCTCGACGAGATCGGTATCATTCCCGTTTTGTGCGCCACCGGGGCCTGCACGGGAAAATTTAAAGAGCTTGTCCGGTCCGGTCTTAAAAATTGCCGGGAAGAACCGTTGATTTGCGAAGATACCGATTTTGCCGCCATGCTGGAGATCTGCCAAAACATCGGGATCGATCTCGTCATGGGCCACAGCAAAGGGTATTTCCTCTCCAGAAAACTCGGAATCCCTTTAGTACGGGTAGGGTTTCCCATCCATGACCGGATCGGCGGACAGCGCATCCTTCATGTGGGCTACCGGGGGACACAGCAACTCTTCGACCTGGTGGTCAATGCCCTTATCGAGACAAGCCAGGAACGATCAGCAGTCGGATACAGCTATATTTGACGGCTTCATAAGAACTCGTCATTCCCGCGCAAGCGGGAATCCAGATAATCCAGAACCGGTCAAAGACACTGGATTCCCGTTTTCACGGAAATGACGGAAATAAGACTTCTTTAACTTTTTGGGTCTATCATTTTTGACGGAGGCAGACATGAATCTCGAACATCATCCCTGTTTCAGCGAAGGGGCCAAGCACAAGTATGGAAGGATCCATCTGCCCGTAGCGCCGAAATGTAATATGCAATGCAATTACTGCAACCGTGATTTTGAATGCGTCAACGAATCCCGTCCCGGTGTGACCAGTACCCTTCTTACCCCCCGACAGGCGGCCGATTATTTAGACGCGGTTTTGGAGAAAATCGAAAATATCGCCGTCGTCGGTATTGCCGGACCCGGTGACCCCTTTGCCAACGGGAAGGAGACCATGGAGACCCTGCGGCTGGTGCGGGAAAGACATCCGGAGATGATGCTCTGTTTAGCCACTAACGGTCTGGCACTGGCCGACCACATCGACGATCTCGGCACACTAAAGATCAGTCACGTGACCGTTACCGTCAATGCCGTGGACCCGGAAATCAGCCGTCATATCTACGACTGGGCCAGGGTAAACAAGAAGATGTACCGGGGCCTGGAGGCCGCCCGGATCATCCTCGAAAAGCAGCTTGAGGGTATAAAACTCCTCAAAGACAAGGGGATCGTGGTGAAGATCAACACGGTTATCATCCCCGGCATCAATGACGGCCATGTCGAGGCAATCGCCCGGAAGATGGCGGACTTGAGGGCCGATATCATGAATTGCATACCTCTTTATCATGTGGCCGGGACCCCTTTTGCGGATCGGAAACCTCCGTCAATGGTGGAGATGGAGGCGATTAAAGAAAAGGTCAAGGCTATTTTGCCGCTCATGGGCCACTGCAATCGCTGCCGGGCCGACGCCGCCGGGCTGATCGGGCAGACGCAGGGCAAGGAAATAGTGGCGTTGCTGAAAAGGGCTGCGGAACAAAAAGTGGCGTCCGATCGGCCTTATGCGGCCGTGGCCAGCATGGAGGGCATCTTCGTCAATCAGCATCTCGGTGAGGCGACGGAACTGTGGATATTCGGGATTCGTGACGGAAAGGCCGAATTGCTGGAACGGCGTTTTACGCCTCCCTCGGGGAGCGGTACGGACCGTTGGCCGGAGATGGTCAAGGTGCTTTATGATTGTAACTCCCTTCTGGTCAGCGGCATCGGTCCTTCTCCGCAGCAGGTCCTGGAGAGGGCCGACATCCGGGTCGTGGTTATGGAAGGGCTGGCCAAAGAAGGGGTGGAGGCCATGCTGTTGGGCAAGGCGATTCCTAAAATACTCCTGCGCACACCGGGGCGATGCGGATTCGGTCAGTCGTGCAGCGGCAGCGGCACGGGGTGCGGATGAGGAAAAGAACGTTCGGCGTTAAGTGTTCGGCGTTCGGCGAGACCCAATTTTATACGTCGCGAGCGCTTTGCGATGCTTGAAATATTTTCGATTTGATCAATTTTGATGGACTCGTAAGAAGTCAAAACGTGGTCTTTCCCATCATTCCGGCGAAAGCCGGAATGATGGGATAAACGGTTTCTCTCCCCCCGGCTTTCTCCGGGGTGACGACCAGCGATACTTTATATGAGTTCATCAAATCTAATGAACGGAGGAAAAAATGAAAAAGCCTAAACATCATATCTTTGTCTGCGGAAGTTTCAGGGTCAAAGGGGATCCGCAGGGGATTTGCCATAAAAAAAATTCTCTGGATCTGCTCCAGTATCTTGAGCAGGAACTCTCGGATCGCGGTCTAACGGAGGTGGTGGTCTCCGGCACCGGATGTCTCAAGATCTGTGATACAGGACCTTCCATGGTCGTTTATCCGGAGAACTGGTGGTACGGCCGGGTTGAAAGTGAATCGGCCATCGATGAGATCATCGAGGCCCTGGAAGAAGGGAAACCGGCCCAGACTTATTTGATCGACTGATGATCATTAGGTGCTCATTGTTCAGCACTGGAAAAGGACGATGGCAGGAAAAGAAAAAAAATAATAAACAAAAATGGAATTATTTATAAATAAATTACAATTTTGTTTATTTAAGTTGTTCCCACCAAAACTGGTTTTTATTATATAACATAATGAATTAATTTAATAAAATACTATTGAAACTTGATGGCACGATATCTGCTTTAGCTTAAAGGCAAATTGACTGGATTTAGAAACCAATAATTCATCATGAGCGAAGAAAGGAAAAAGGAGAATGAGAAAGCGATTGTTAAGTAGACCATGGCAGATGTTTTGTATACCTGGCAGTCCCAATAAGCACCAACCATAAACTGTTTTTCAAAGAGCAACAGATTTTAGAAAACGACTCTCGAGGAATTATTAAATTAATAGGAGGAAACAATGAAACGAATAATACTTATTTTAGCCATGATCAGCCTGTTTGTAACCATGGGGGCTTTATATTGGGACGGACTCAGTCTGGCCGAGGAAAAACCGGCTTCAGGGGTTACCGACCAAACCCAACCGGCTACTCCGGCAGCGACAACCCCAGCCGCCCCTGCGGCTGCTCCTGCACCAGCCCCGGCCCCTAAACCCGACCCTTCCGGGGTGAATACCGGGGGTGCGGCGGATGTTATCGGTGCCTCAGCGGGCGCTCCGACGGCGGAGGATATGAAGAAATTGGCACCGAATGAACCTTTGGCGGCCAAACTGGCCGATGTCATCGGCCATAACCGGATCGCTATCAATTTTGTCTGGACCCTTATTGCCGGCTTTCTGGTTATGTTTATGCAGGCCGGGTTTGCCATGGTTGAGACCGGTTTCACCCAGGCAAAAAATGCCGGGCACACCATGGCCATGAACTTCATGGTCTATGGTCTCGGAATGCTCGGTTACTGGGTCTGCGGCTTTGCCCTTCAAATGGGTGGGGTCGGCGCCGGCCCTCTCAGTGGAGGAACCGCGCTCCTCACCAACGAATTCACCATCAACCTTTTCGGAAAGGACTTCGGCCTCTTCGGTACATCGGGGTTTTTCCTCTCCGGCGTGAGCTATGATGCCGCGATTTTCACACTCTTCCTGTTTCAAATGGTCTTCATGGACACCACGGCCACCATCCCTACCGGGTCCATGGCCGAGCGCTGGAACTTCAAGTCCTTCGTTCCCTATGCCTTTTTTGTGGGCGGCATTCTTTATCCGTTATTTGCCAACTGGGTCTGGGGCGGCGGCTGGCTGTCTCAACTCGGAAAGAATTTCGGCCTCGGGCATGGCCATGTGGATTTTGCAGGTTCATCGGTTGTCCACATGGTGGGGGGAGTGGCCGCTTTGGCCGGCGCGATCGTCATAGGGCCGAGACTCGGAAAGTATAAAGGCGGGAAGGTCCATTCCATACCCGGCCACCACATCCCCATGGCCGTGGTGGGTACCTTTATCCTGGCCTTCGGCTGGTTCGGGTTCAACGCCGGCTCTTCCCTGGCCGGTACCGACCTGCGTATCGGTATCATTGCCACCAATACCATGCTGGCTTCGGCCGCCGGGTCCTTTTCCTCCATGCTCTACATGTGGATACGTTATGGCAAGCCTGACATCAGCATGATATGTAACGGCATGCTGGCCGGGCTGGTGGCCATAACGGCCCCTTGTGCTTTCGTTACCGCACCGGTGGCGGTGTTGATCGGACTCATCGCCGGCTTTCTGGTTTGTATCTCGGTCTTGTTTGTGGACCAAAAGCTCAAGGTTGATGATCCGGTAGGCGCCTTTTCCGTCCATGGGGTAAACGGCGCTTGGGGCGTCATTTCCCTGGGACTTTTCGCCGATGGGACTTACGGCGACGGTCTGAATGGTGTTGCCGGGACGGTGAAGGGACTTTTCTACGGAGACGCCTCCCAGTTTGCCGCCCAGTGTATCGGCACGCTGACCAACATTATTTATGTGTTCGTCGTGGCCTACGTTTTCTTCAAGATTCTCGACAAAGTCGTTGGTCTCAGGGTCAGTGAAGAGATCGAAATGGAAGGACTTGATCAGGCTGAAGTGGCGGTCACGGCTTATCCTGATTTCAGCTTACCCAAATCACACCGATAACGAAGAGGAGTCGATTATGAAAAAGATAGAAGCCATCATCAAGCCCTTTAAACTGGATGATGTGAAGGATGCTTTACAACAGATAAATATTAAAGGGATGACTATTACGGAAGTCAAAGGGTTCGGCAGACAGAAAGGACATACTGAAATTTATCGTGGGGCAGAATACGTTATTGATTTTATCCCAAAGGTCAAACTGGAACTGATTTTGGATGATGCCCAGGTACCTCAGGCCCTCAAAGCTATCCAGGAGTCGGTCAGGACCGGAAAAATCGGGGATGGAAAAATATTTGTACTGCCGGTTGAGGAAGTCATCCGGATTCGAACCGGCGAGACGGGAGAGGCTGCGATCTGACGGGCGTACAAGCCCTTGATGCGCTTGGTCAGGACGAACTACCCTGTCTTCCCAGACGGGGTAGTTCGTCCGTCGAAATGGAGGGGCAAGTCCGAGAAGTTGGGAAGAAAAAATATTCTTAATTTCAAGGTTTATGATTTATAGGTTGCTTGTTATAATGATGACCGTCATTGTTTCAACGGGTTATATGGGTGTAAGATATTACCTCTTCATCTGACGAAGGAGAGTTTGTAAGGGGATCGTCTCCCGTGCAAACTGTTAGGTATAAATTACAATGGAGAAAGGAAGACCCTCCATGGTATTAAGTCCGACGACATCTGCTGGAGCGGGATTGCTCGAGGTGAAAGAATGATCCCACTTGCCTGGATCATTTTCATCGGTGCGGCCATTCTGGAAGTCGGCGGTGATGCCGTTGTGCGTAAAGGACTCCGAGGGAGCGGCCTCATCATCATATTGACAGGATGCGCCATGTTGGGGTGTTATGGTCTGGTGGTCAACATGGTGAGATGGGATTTTTCAAAATTGCTTGGCGTTTATGTGGCCGTCTTTGCACTGATAAACATTTTGTTCGGACGATTCGTCTTCCAAGAAGAAATACCAATGGCCACGTGGATAGGATTGATCGTTATCATCTCGGGCGGCATGATCATTCAATTTGGGAATAAAATATGATTTATTATATTACAAAATTGTTAAAAAAAAATTTGTAGATTACAATTATGGATTAAAATAAACCATTATGGCTTGTGCTCTATTTATATAATCTAATGAAATTGTAATAAAAATTTAATTTAGCCCCTTTTGGCACATTTCCTGCCTTTATAATAGGCAACGATTTTAAGAAATTTCTATTAGCAGGGGGAGGAAATAGCCATGAATGCAATTAACGCTGGGGATACGGCCTTCGTTTTAATTTCAGCCGCCCTGGTCATGTTTATGACCCCAGGGTTGGCCTTTTTTTACGGCGGGATGGTCCGGAACAAAAATGTCCTGGGGACCATCATGCACAGCTTTTTTATCCTGGGACTGGTCACCGTCGAGTGGGTCCTCTGGGGCTACAGCAATGCCTTCGGTCCTGACTTGGGGGGCATTATCGGCAGCCTGAACTGGTTCGGACTTGGCGGGGTCGGGGCCGCACCCTTTAAAGACTATGCCGCCACCATCCCCCATCAATTATTTATGGTCTATCAGATGATGTTTGCCATTATCACCCCGGCCCTGATCTCCGGGACCTTTGCCGAAAGGATGAAATTTTCTTCATTTGTGGTCTTTACCTTACTCTGGTGTACTTTGGTTTATAATCCGGTAGCCCATTGGGTCTGGGGGATCGGCGGTTGGATCCGCGACCTGGGGGCCCTGGATTTCGCCGGCGGTACCGTGGTCCATATCAATTCCGGGATAGCCGCCCTGGCGGCCGCTTTAGTCATTGGCAAACGCAAGGGATACGGCCATGAGCCCTTTCATCCCCACAACCTTCCCATGACCATTACCGGAGCGGCCATCCTCTGGTTCGGCTGGTTCGGCTTCAATGCCGGCAGTGCCCTGGCCGCCAATGGCCTGGCTGTTTCGGCCTTCACGGCCACCCACATCGCGGCGGCGGCGGCCACCTTCTCCTGGGTCTTCACTGAGTGGCTGTACCGCGGCAAACCCACTACTTTAGGGGCGGCCAGCGGTAGCGTGGCCGGGCTGGTGGCCATAACCCCGGCCGCCGGGTTTGTGGGTCCCCTGTCGGCCCTGATTATTGGGTTGGTTGCAGGCATTCTTTGTTATTTTGCCATTTTTCTGAAACACAAATTCGGCTATGACGATGCCCTTGACGTGGTCGGTGTTCACGGGGTCGGCGGGACCTTCGGGGCCCTGGCCACCGGGCTTTTCGCCAGCAAGGTCATTAATGACGCCGGGAATAACGGCTTGTTTTTCGGAAACCCCTCCCAGCTGGGCATCCAGGCCGTGGCCGTCGGAGTTACCCTGGTTTATTCCTTTGTGGTGACCTTGATTATCCTTAAGGTTCTGGATTGGACCATGGGCCTCCGAGTTGAACATGAAGACGAGGAATCCGGTTTGGACCTCAGCCAACATAGCGAAGTAGGCTATAATTTTTAGGGGGTTACCGTATATTTGAACCAAGCAAGAGATCTATGACAAAAACCGCCCTTATAATACAGCATACCCAGGAAGAGCGGGGGGGGCTCTTCGAGGAGATCCTTCTTGAACAAGGATGGAAGTTAGAGGTTTTGCCCCTGTTTTCAGGATCCCCTTTGCCCCCTTCGATCGAAGAATTCGGGATGACTCTAGTCTTGGGAGGACCCATGAGTGCCAACGATGGAGAGAGTCATCCCTTTTTGAAAAATGAAATTCCCTTTATTCGCAAGGCCCTCAAAATAGGCCATCCGGTTTTAGGGGTCTGTCTCGGGGCCCAGCTCATGGCCAAGGCCCTTGGGGCCAGGGTCTATTCCGGCCCTCATAAAGAAATCGGCTGGTACTGGCTCAGCCAAACCCCGTCAGCCAGGTCCGACCCGACTTTTTCCCGGTTGGACCCCCATTTTTTGGTTTTTCAGTGGCATGGGGAGACCTTTGATCTCCCGCCGGGGGCTGTCGGGCTGGCGGGGAATATGGCCTATCCCAATCAAGCCTTCCGGGTCGGGGAGTTGATGTACGGGTTACAATTTCATCTGGAGGTCACAGAACCGATGATCGAGACCTGGCTGTCCGCCTGGTCCGATGAAATCAAGGAGGCCAAGCCCCAGCCGCTGACGGCCAGGGAAATCTTTGAGGATGCCCATATCTACCTGGATCGTCTTCAGGCCCAGGCCCATCGATTTTTCTCCGGTTATTTATCCCTTGTGGAAAAAGGCCGTTTGCGGTAAAATGAATCATACAATTTTGCAATAAATTTTTTTTAATTTTAGACAAAAATGTTGTTTATTTTGACAGCCCGGCAGAAGGTTTTCTTAACTAATTGAAAAAACATAACAATAAAAAAGCCCTTCATGGCATATCCATTGCAAACAATTAAAATGAATAAGAAGCTTAATGCTTGGCGGGGAGGATCGGATGCTTAAAAAAATAGAAGCAGTTATCAAGCCTTTTAAGTTGGATGAGGTCAAAGACGCCTTAAACGATCTGGGTATAAAAGGAATGACCATATCCGAGGTAAAAGGCTTCGGCCGGCAGAAAGGGCACACCGAGATTTATCGGGGTGCGGAATATGTGATTGATTTTTTGCCCAAGGTCAAGGTCGAAATCGTGGTTGAAACGGAGATGGCCGGAAAGGTCGTCGAGGTGATTCAAAAAGCGGCCAAAACCGGAAAGATCGGAGACGGGAAAATATTTGTTCTTCCGGTAGAAGATGTCATCCGCATCCGGACCGGAGAACGGGGGAAGGAAGCGATTTAGAAAAACCGATTCTGGATACCAGATGCTGGACTAAGTCAAATTTAAAAAGATTCAGGAATTAATCCTGATAAATTCGTAAAAACTCGTCATCCCCGCGCAGGCGGGAATCCAGACTAAGCATAGCCAATCAAAAACGCTGGATTCCCGTTTTCACTGGAATAACGGAAATGGGGGATTTCGGACTTATTACAATTCCGTCAATTCTGTCCTGATTTTTTTATCCAGTATCAAGCATCCAATATCCGAAATCTGATTGATTATTTATGCCCGATACCCTTCACAAAAAATATCTCCTCGATCAGCGCCAAAAACTGAAGGAGCGCCATGACCAGGGAGAGGCCGGTCTTAAGGTCGCCGGCTGGCATGCCTCCTTTATCGATGTGTTCATCATCTCGATTTTTAATAGTCTGGAGGGCCGGGCCTTCCTGGGACTGGGAGGGAAGGAACAGGCTTGTGTGGTTTTGGGGCTGGGAGGGTATGGGCGGAAAGAACTCGCTCCTTTTTCGGATATCGATTTACTTTTCCTTTGTTCAAGCAAGAATGACCCCCAGGTGGAAGAGGCCATCCGGAAGATCCTTTATCCCCTTTGGGATGTGGGCTATGAGTTGGGCTATACCGTTCAATCCTTTAAGGAATGTCTTAGCATGGCCTCTTCCGATTCATCTTTTCTTACCGCCCTGCTGGATGCCCGACGGATCACCGGCAGCCCACCCCTGGCTTCCTCCCTTCAAAAAGAGATCGGCTCCCTCATTAGGCAAGGGCAGGGCCGTCTCTGGCAGGAATGGCTTCTTGCGGAACAGGAAAAAAGACATTTGCGTTATGGGGATTCGGCTTTTTTCCTGGAACCTCATTTAAAAGAAGGCCTTGGGGGACTCCGGGATATCCATGTCCTTCTTTGGATTGGGAAAGCCCTTTTTGAAGCCCCTGATCTCTATTCCCTGGAAAAGATCGGCCTCTTGTCCGAAGAGGACAGAAAAGTCCTTTCCGATTCTCATGATTATCTCCATCGGCTCCGTAATCAATTGCATTTCCTGGCCGGAAGAAAAGATGACCGGCTCTCTTTCGAATTCCAGGAAGCCATGGCCGAATGGTCCGGGGTCAAGGCCAAGGGGGATATCCTGCCCGTTGAAGTCTTCATGCAGGAAGTTTATCAGCACTTGCAGGGGATCCGGACCATCCATCAAAACTTTTTTGAACACATGGCCGAGCGGGGACAGAAGGGAGAAAAGCACCGGGAGATCCTGGAGCCGGGGATCTATCTGGTTGAGGGAAGGCTCTATCTGGATTCGGCCAAGGTCCTGACGGACAACCCGCCTCTTTTAATGAAAATCTTCTGGTATGCCCTGAAGAAAGAGGCCCGCCTGAGCCAGGAGACCATCCGTCTGATCAAGCAATGCCTGTTTTTAGCGGATGAAAATTTCCAACGATCAGAGGAAGTCAGCCGGTTATTCTTGGAGATCATCGGCGACTTAAAAACTTCCCGGGAGTTATTGGAGACCATGCTACAGACCGGGCTATTGACCGGTTACATCCCGGAGCTTAAAGCGACCGTCTGCCGGACCCAGTTTGATTCCTATCATGTTTACACCGTGGATATTCATCTTCTCCTGACCCTGGTGGAATTGAAAAGGATCGGCCAACAATATTACGTCAAAGAAGAACCATTACTATACGGCATCTGGGGAGAGGTCGAAGATTTCCCCGCCCTTTATTTAGCCGGATTGCTCCATGATCTGGGCAAAGGACAGGGTAAAAACCACGCCCAACAAGGGGCCTTGATGATCCCCGGGATCGCCGAAAGGCTCAAACTGCCTTCCCGAACGGCTGACACCATTTCCTTCCTGATCAAGAACCACCTCCTGTTGGTTGAGACGGCCTTGCTCCGGGATTTGAATGATGAAGATCTGATCGTTCGCTGCGCCCAGATGATCCAGGACTCTCAAACCTTAAAGATGCTCTATTTATTGAGTTATGCCGATTCGTTGGCGACCAGCCACCAAGCCTGGAACAACTGGAAATCCATGCTGCTCAGGGAGCTGTTTTTTAAGCTCCTCCATATCCTCGAAAAAGGAGATCTGGCCTCCGGAGTAGCGATAGAGGCTTCCAAGCGACAGATCCTGGAATTGGTCGAAAAAGAGATCCCCGCCAAGGAGGCCCTGGCCTTCCTGGAGGGGATGCCCCATTCCTACATCCTTTCCCTCTCCCCGGAATCAATCTCCCAGCACCTGCGATTACTCCGCCAGTTGGACGGAAAACCGTTCCTCTGGCAGGTGGAAAAGAAAGAAGAAATTTACGAAATTTTTATCTGTTGTCATGATCGGCCGGGACTCTTTTCCCGATTGACCGGGGTATTGGCCTTAAATAATATCAACATCCTGGGGGCCCATATTTTTACCCGGTCGGATAAGATCGCCTTGGATATTTTTCAGGTCAACCCTCCTTTGGATCCCCTGTTCGCAGGAGAGACCTGGGATAAGGTTTATGAACAATTATCCAAGGCCATTGAAGGCAAACTGTCCCTGGATTATCGTCTGGCCCAGAAAAAACCAATGCTTAAGATCTCTTCCGGGCCGATCATGGCCCCTGAAAACCGGGTCCTGATCGACAACCATGGATCGGATTTTTATACCATCCTGGAAATCTATACCCAGGACCGGCTGGGTCTACTCTATACCATTACCAAGACCCTTTCGGAGGCCGAGTTGAATATCCATTTTGCCAAGATTTCAACCAAAGTGGACCAGGTGGTGGATGTCTTTTATGTGGCCGACCTGGATGGTCAGAAGATTTACGACCGAGAACAATTAGAGGAAATACAAAAGGCAATCCTATTTGCCTTAAAATCAACATAAGCATAAGGAGGAAGGACTAATGACCCCAAAAGAAGTACTGGCTTTTGCCCAGAAAAACAAGGCTAAAATGGTGGATTTAAAATTTCTGGATTTTCCCGGGATCTGGCAGCATTTCAGCGTCCCTCTGCACGAACTGGATGAGGATTCCTTTGAAGGCGGCTTCGGCTTCGACGGCTCGAGCATCCGTGGCTGGCAGCCCATCCACGCCAGCGACATGCTGGTAATCCCGGACCCGGATACGGCGGTAATGGACCCTTTCATGGCCATTCCCACCTTGAGTCTGATCTGTAATATTGTCGACCCGATTACCAAGGAGGCCTACAGCCGGGACCCCAGAAACATCGCCCGCAAAGCGGAAAACTATCTTAAGTTCACCGGTCTGGCCGATACGGCTTTTTTCGGCCCTGAAGCCGAATTCTTTATCTTTGACGATATCCGTTTTGACGGCGGGTCCAATTTTGCCTTTTACGAGATCGATTCGGTGGAAGGGATCTGGAACAGCGGCCGGGTGGAATCTCCCAACCTGGGCTACAAACCAAGACACAAGGAAGGCTATTTCCCCGTTTCCCCAACAGACAGCCAGCAGGACCTGCGGACCGATATGGTCATGGCCCTGGAACAATTGGGGATAGAAATAGAGGCCCAGCATCACGAGGTGGCTACGGCCGGCCAGGCGGAGATCGACATGAAATTCCGGCCCCTGGTCAAGATGGGCGACCAGCTTATGTGGTTTAAATACGTTTTAAAAAACGTGGCCAAAAAAAATAATAAGACGGTCACCTTTATGCCCAAGCCTTTGTTTGAAGACAATGGTTCCGGCATGCATACCCACGTCAGCCTCTGGAAAGGTGGAAAACCGCTCTTCGCCGGTGATAAATACGCCGGGTTGAGCCAGGACGCCCTTTATGGGGCCGGCGGCATCTTAAAACACGCCCGGGCCTTGTGTGCCTTTTGCAATCCCACCACCAATTCCTATAAACGCCTGGTCCCCGGTTTTGAGGCCCCGGTGAATCTGGCCTATTCCAGCCGGAATCGCAGTGCCGCTATCCGCATCCCCATGTATTCGGCCTCTCCTAAGGCCAAGCGGCTGGAATTCAGAACGCCTGACCCCTCCTGCAACGGCTATATGGCCTTTTCCGCCGTCTTGATGGCGGTCATCGACGGGATCGAAAACCGGATTGATCCCGGGGAACCATTGGATAAGGATATTTACGGTCTGAGCCCGGAAGAATTGGCCAATGTCCCTTCTGCCCCAGGTTCTCTGGAAGAGTCTTTAAATGCCCTTAAGGCGGACCATGAGTTCTTGCTCCGAGGGGACGTCTTTACCCCGGATGTCATTGAAAAATGGATTGAGTATAAAACCGAGTCCGAGGTCAATCCCGTGCGGTTAAGACCCCATCCGCATGAATTTATGCTGTACTTTGATATTTAACCAAAAAAGATAAAGCTTGCTATATTTTAGAAAGTAGTTAAGCCGTACCAAAAAAGGCTATACTCTTTCTTGATTTGAGGTCCAATTTGCGAGTTGGTTAAACCCAAACCAAGGGAAGGAGTATAGCCGTGAGTAAGATTGAAACAAAAAAGTTTAAGAAGGTCAATGAAAAAACCCTTATAGTTACAGTGGACATAGGCAAAACGACCAATACGGGATATGGCCGCTGTCCTAACCGGGCGGAAATCAAGCCTTTTGAGTTTTTCAATAATGGCCAAGGATTTAAAAAATTTTGGGACCGTATGGTTCAGGCTAAAGAAGCCAATCACTTGGAAGAAATCGTTGTTGGTTTTGAATCTACCGGATCTTATGGAGAACCCTTGCAACATTTTCTGATGAAACGGTCCGTCGCCCTGGTCCAGGTTAATCCGATGCATACTAAGAGGCTGAAAGAGCTCCAGGGTAACTCGCCGAACAAGACGGATCGGAAGGATCCCAAGGTCATTGCGGATATTATTGAGCTTGGCCATGCCCTGACCGTGGTCATTCCCGAAGGGGTTGCAGCCGAACTTCGCCGACTGACCCATGCCAGGGAAAGGGTTAGTCGAAGACGAACGGCCCTTTTTAATCAGATTCAGGATTTGGTCTTTATTATTTTTCCCGAATTTCTGCAAGTCATGAAGGATATTAAAACCCGCAGTGCCCAATATCTGTTGCGGCATTATCCGTGTCCAGAAGATATTGTCCAATGTGGTCTTGAGACCTTGGGTTCCATACTGAGGCGGATTAGTCGCGGGAAGCTGAAAAAAGAGAAGGTTCAGGCCCTTTATGCGGCAGCTTTGCACTCCGTGGGTCTTCAGGAAGGTCGCCGGGCGATTCTCCTCGAAATGCAAGAGATTCTTTCTGGGATCGAATCTGCGGATAAGTTTATTTTGAAGGTAGAACGGGAGATGGCCTCTCTCCTTCCAGAGATCCCTTATAGTCATTCGATTCTGTCGTTGAAAGGGATAGGCGAAGTTACGGCAGCCGGGCTGATCGGAGAGGTCGGAGATTTTGGTAAATTCCATACTCTTTCTGAGATCATGAAGTTGGCTGGACTGAACCTCTTTGAGATCAGTTCCGGAAAACACAAAGGGAATCGTCATATATCCAAACGAGGCCGATCGCTTCTGAGAAAAATCCTTTTTTTTGCGGCTCTCAATACGGTGCGTAAGGGTGGAGTTATGTATGCTACGTATCAAAGGCATCTGGGAAAAGGAATGCCCAGAATGAAGGCTTTGGTCGCTGTTGAACGAAAACTGTTGGGGATTCTTTTTGCCTTGGCCAGGGATCATAGTGAATTTATCGTCGATTATTCGAATTTAATTTCTTTAAAGAAGGCTGCTTAAGTGTAATTTTTGTGAGGTGGGGAGATTATCATTGAATCCTTTAAGGCGATTTAATCGACCTTCTGAAAAAGCTTCAATAACTCCCCACTTAAAACCTTAACCCCTATTAAGCAAGGTCAGAGCTCTAAGAGAACTCTCTAATTACCAGGGTTGGGTAAGGTTTAACGACTAAGACTAACTAAAGATTCTCGTAAAAAAAACTTGACAACAATAAACCAGGGTTCAAGGATTCAAGGAAGACCTGGTATAAGGTGCACGGTGCATGGTATACGGTTTTCCTTGAACCTTGAACCTTGAACCTTGAACCTTAAACCTGATGTCTGAAGAAGGTCAACGACTCCAAAAAAAGATAGAGGCCTTTTCTCCCTATCTCAGCCACATCATGGGCCGGCACCCTTTGTTGGTCAAGCAGGTCCTGGACCAGGGTGGATACCTGGAAAAGAAATCGCCGGCCCGGGTTGCCGAAGGCCTTAAAGAGAAGCTGGCCGGGATTAAAAACTTTCAAACCTTCTGCCTCCTTTTGCGTCATTTCAAACAGGAATCCATATTTCACATCGCCGTTCGTGACCTGGAAGGATTGGCCGGTCTGAAAGAAACCACCGAGAACCTTTCCGCCCTGGCCAGGATTTGTCTTCAGGCCGCCGTGAACTTTTGTCTTCATGACCAGTCCGGTTTTAAGAACACCCCCTTCCCTTCCGATCTTGAAGAAGGCCTGGTTGTCCTGGCCCTGGGAAAGTTGGGCGGTCGGGAGTTGAACTTCAGTTCGGATATCGACCTGATCTTCCTCTATCGGCCTTCCCCCGCGAGTTTGGTTCCTCCCCTGGAGCAAAAAGAATATCTTCAGGTCGTCACCCGCCGGATTATTCAAGCCATGGGGGCATCCCTGGAGGGAGATCATGTCTTCAGGGTAGACCTGGGTATCCGGCCCGGTGGCAAAGACTCGGACCTGGTCATTTCCCTGGATTCGGCCCTGGAATATTATCAGGCTTCAGCCAGGACCTGGGAACGGATGGCCTTGATCAAGGCCCGTCCCCTGGCCGGAAATATAAACCTGGGAAAGGCTTTTTTAAAGGAGATCCGGCCTATTGTTTACCGAAAATTTATCGATTATACGGTCCTGGCTGAAATCCGTTCGATGAAACAAAAGATCCTGACCGAAACCGCGTCTCACCTCCTTAAGGGAGATGATATCAAACTCGGCCCCGGGGGAATTCGAGAAATCGAATTTATCGTTCAAACCTTGCAGATGATCTTCGGCGGGAAGGTCCCCTCGATTCAGGAACCGAATACCTTAAAGGCCCTGGTCAAACTAAAGGGAGCCCAAGTGATTCCGAAAGAAGAATGCCGCCTCCTTTCTCAAGCCTATACTTTTTTAAGAACCCTTGAACACCGGATACAAATGGTTCATCAGCGCCAAACCCACAGCCTTCCCAGTCAGCCGGAGGCGCTGGAGGGTATTGCCCGGGTGATGCCTCTTAAACGGCATAGGGAAGAGGGCCCCATAAAGGGATTGGTTCAAGAATTGGATCGGGTGCGAACCAAAGTGAGGATCGCCTTTGAGAATCTTTTATTAGCCAGCTCCCCGATTTCTCAGGACCGGCTGGTGGGTTTTTTTCAATCTTCAAAGGTCCCCCTGGACTGGGAACGGGAATTAAAGGCCGCAGGATTTCAAGAATGGACCAGGGCCCGGGAAATCATAGAAACATGGATCGGAAAGTCAACCTCATCGCCGGTACGGCAAAAGGACTTCTTAAACAAGCTATATCCCTTACTCTTAGGGTATTGCCTGCAGTCGGTTAACCCGGATCAGAGTTTGTCTTTGATCGACCGGTTTTTACAAAGTATAGGCGGTCGGACAGCCATACTTTCCATGCTCCTGGAAAGAAGCGCCCTGGCCAAAGAGATCGTCGATCTGTTCGCCCAAAGTGCCCTGATGGGCCGATTATTCGTCCAGAATCCGGAGATGATGGATCACCTGGCCCTCCAAAAAACCATCGGCCAGCCCAGGTTGGAAGAAGGCTCCCTCAATTTTATAAAAACCCGGGAACGAAGAAAGGATCCGGAGGATCAACTCATCGATCTTAGACGATGGAAAAGCGGATATTTTCTGGGAACGGCCCTGGAAGAAATCTCCGGAAAGCTCGGTTCCTGCGAGGCTTCCAAGAAACTGACCCTTTTGGCCGACCAGGTTCTGGTCGAAACGACCCGTCTGGCCGAAGAGACCCTTAATCAGGAACTGGCTCATTCTATCCAACCCGTTCGTTCGACCTCTTCCCTGCCTTCGCCTTTTTGTATCCTGGGGCTGGGAAAGCTCGGAGGACAGGAACTGGGTTATGCTTCCGACCTGGACCTCATCTTTGTCTATTCCCTGAAGGCCCCTTATTTAACGGAGTCCTCCAAACCCTCTTCCCAGGCCATGCGCAAAGGAGGAAGAAAGTGGGTCACCTACCATGAATATCTGGTCCGGCTGGCCCAACGGCTTATTTCCTATCTTTCTCTGCCCCTGAAAGAAGGGCCCGGGTATTCGGTGGATACCCGCCTCAGACCTTCCGGAAGTTTCGGACCCTTGATTGTCACCTTAGAGGCCTTTCGCGACTATTATCAGAACCAGGCCCAAAATTGGGAAAAACAGGCCTTACTCAAGGCCCGGGTTATCCTCGGACCGTCCCATCTCAGCCATCAGGTTCAGGAGACGATCGAAGAGGTCCTCTATCATCAGGCGCCTTCACCCCAGGTCCGCGGGGAAATGGCCTATTTTCGGACCCGTATGGAAAAAGAGAGGTCCGGTGAAAATCAAGATCGGGTCAATCCGAAATTGGGATACGGCGGCCTGACCGATATTGAATTTATCGCCCAGTATCTCCAATGGATCTATGGCCAGGCCGATCCGGGGTTCAGGCAAACCAATACCCTCAAAGTATTAACGGCCCTGAAGGATAAAGGCTATTTAAGCGATGAATTCCAATATCAATTGCGGGAGGCTTTTCAATTTCTGGCCCTTTTGGACCATGGACTCCAACTCCTCTATGACCGGAAAGGAGACCCCCGGACTTACAGCCCGGAAGAACTGATGCTGACGGCCAAACAGAATTTAATGGGCCTGGGAGAGGCCGGCATCCCTTCCTGGGATATTGTGAACCATTATAGAAAAATAAGGGAAAAGGTCCGGTCCATTTTTAATCAGATCTTTCAGCAAGAATGAAAAATAGAAAAATGACCAAGGGGATAATTTTTTTATGGAATTTTTTAAAATTTTTTTGTATAGTATTTGGCTGGTAATATTGACGCTGAAGAATGCTGCCGCGAAAGCCTTTGACCAGACCAGTCCAGTTTGTTTGAACCGTCTGTCCTACGGGTTGCAGATTTTCCCTACAGCTAAAATCCCCTGATTAAATACCCTTGGTAGTACAGGATTAGGGAAAAACACTATTAAAGACCGAATGCCTTTGGAAATAGATTCCTTCCGGATCGGGAAGATTCTAT
>CAWGEQ010000006.1:0-35274 GCA_963821645.1 uncultured delta proteobacterium
TGGCCGCCGGAAGGATTATATCGGCTATGGCCGCGGTGGGCGTCATGAAGATGTCCGAAACCACCAGAAGCTCCAAACGCATCAAGGCCTCATAAGTCTGACGGGCATCGCTGTTGGTGATCAGGGGATTGGTGACTTGAGCGACCATGGCCTTAATGGGATAAGGATTTTCGGTCAGGATGGCCTGGATCACCATCGGAGGGGGTACAACCATAAAATTCGGGGCCAGGTTAAAGGCCCGGCTGAGCATCTTTTGGCTTTTTCCCGGCAACAGATCGGCTTTGACGAATTCGGCCAGCCTGGCCACCGGAGGCATAGAAGGCATCATGTTTCCGCCGGGAACATCCAAGTTGCCGGTAATGGCCATCAAACAAAGAAGGGCCCGACAGGTTTGCAGGCTGTTGGCCGTGTGCTCGAGGGCATTGCCCCATTGGATGATGGCCGGTTGAGAAGTGCCGTATGTCCAGGCGGTCTGCTGAATTTCTTCCGGCGTCAGCCAGGTCAGTTCGGCCACCCGTTCAGGGGTAAAACTCTTGACCTGTTCCTGCAGTTCCCGAAACCCCACGGTCCATTCTTCTACGAATCCTCGGTCGAATAGGCCTTCCCGAATGATGATATGGATCAGACCCAGGGCCAGGGCGCAATCACTGCCCGGTTTTATTTGATGATGGGCCTGAGCGATGGAAGCCAGATGGGTCCGCCGGGGATCAACAACGATCAGATCGGCCCCCTTTTTTATCGAGTCCAGCAGGCGCAGGGAGATGACCCCTTCTTCGTTGGTCTTAAGAAGGTTACTCCCCCAGTTCAGAATAAGACTCGTCGGAGTCTCATAATCCGGCACCGGGAAAAAACCACAGGTCAGCAGACCGGCGATTTCCCGGGGCATATGGCAGACATGCTGGGGACCGCTGACATTGGGAGAACCAAAGACGTTGGCTAAGCGGATCAGGACGAAATGCTCCAGACCTTTGGGTGCCCCTTGGGCAAAGACCACGGACTGCGGCCCATATTCTTGGCGTATGCGGTTCAAGCGTTCGGAGACATATTGCAGGGCCTCGGGCCAGGTGATCGGTTTAAATCGGCCATCACCGCGTGCCCCCTGCCTGAGCAAGGGTGTCGTTAATCGATCGGGGTGGGTCGACCGTTCCGCCGAAGCCAAGCCCTTAGGGCAGATATAGCCGTAACTGATCGGGCATTGCGGGTCCCCTTTGATCTTAATGATCCGGCCGGCTTTGACCTCGACGATCAGTCCGCAGCCTCCGTGGTCCATTCGGGAACAGTGGGTTTTAAAGAGTTGTGAATTTTGTTGGTTGGCAGTCATGTGTGCGTTCCTGGAAGTCTAATTCGTTGAGTCCCATTTATTAAAGCCTTTTCCGGAGGTAGAGTCAAGCCGATTTTGTAGCTAAAATATAATCACATCTTATAGATAAAATAGCTAATATTTTCTTGACAATCTCATATTCGTTGTAATAGGTTTTTTATCGGTTATTAAGAACAAAAGCTTTTGGCAATCAAATTCCGCGGATTTGGTTTATTAAACTTAGTGGAGAAAACAGCCCATTGCTCTTCCCCCTCCATTGAAATGGAGGTCGGCGAAAAGGGATGAAAGGAGACCCTCATGGATAACTGGACCTTTGGCCTCAGCATGTTGATCGTCGGCATGGGGGGTACGCTGCTGACCTTGATGATTATGAGTGCCCTTATGGGTGCCTTGAAAAGAGTATTTCCCATTAAAAAAGGAGAGGAGGAATAGGTCATGCTCGAAGCCGTATTAAGTGGATTATCCGGCCTCCTGGCCGGATTTGCTCATCTCCAGTGGTCTAACCTCATCATGATGACCATCGGCTGTCTTCTCCTTTATCTGGGAATAAAAAAGGACTTTGAGCCTTTGCTGCTCCTGCCCATCGGCTTTGGAGCCATCATGGTCAACATTCCTCTGGCCGACCTGATGGGGAAAGACGGCTTTCTTCGCATCATCTATGACGCCGGCGTCATCACCGAGTTGTTTCCTCTGCTGATTTTTGTCGGCATCGGGGCCATGACCGATTTCGGCCCCGTTCTGGAAAACCCTTATACCTTTCTCCTGGGGGCTGCCGGCCAATGCGGGATATTTTTGACCCTGGTACTGGCCCTGGCCCTGGGTTTCAATAAATTGGATGCCGTGACCATCGGGATTATCGGGGCCTGCGACGGCCCGACGGTCATTTATGTGGCCTCCCAATATGCCCCTCATTTGTTGGGGGCGGTCTCGGTGGCGGCCTATTCGTATATGTCTCTGGTGCCGGTGCTCCAGCCACCGATCATGAGGATGCTGACTTCGGAAAAAGAACGCAAAATCATCATGAAGACCCACAAAAAGACCGTTTCCAAAACCACCAAGATCCTTTTTCCTGTCGTCATCACCATAGTGGGAGGCCTGATCGCCCCCAAAGGCCTGCCCTTACTCGCCACCATCATGCTCGGTAATTTGATGAAAGAATCAGGGGCAGTAGCCCGCCTGACCAAGGCCTCGGAAAATGAGATCTCCAATATTGTGACCCTGCTTTTAGGGATTTCCATCGGGGCGACCATGAGCGGACCGGAATTCGTCAAACCCCAGACCTTGATCATCCTGGCCCTGGGTCTGTTGGCCATTTGTCTGGACACGGCCTGCGGGGTCCTCTTTGGAAAAGCGCTCAGTTTTTTGACCGGCGGCAAGGTGAATCCCTTGATCGGGGCGGCCGGTATTTCGGCCTTCCCCATGTCGGCCCGAGTCGTTCAAAAGGTTGGGTTTAAATATAACCGGAAAAATTATTTGCTCATGCACGCCATGGGGGCCAATGCCGGGGGCCAGGTCGGTTCAGTTATGGCCGCCGCGGTCATGCTTTCGGTGTTGAAGGGCATGGGGATTATTTAAACAAGGAGGAAGCATGGCCAATCCCGTTTATTTTTTAGATTTAAAAACTTCACCCAAAGAAAACCGGCTGGCCCGAATCGGCCGTTTGTTAGACCAGGTTCCTTTCCCCAAGCCCTTAGTCAAAAGAAATCTGGTGGCCGTCAAGATCCATTTCGGTGAAAAGGGAAACACGGCTTACGTTAAGCCCATCTACGTCCGTCCCATAACCGACAAGATCCGGGCCTGGGGCGGATCGCCCTTTTTGACCGACGCCAATACCCTTTATGTAGGGACCCGCAGCAACAGCGTCTCCCATTTGCAGACCGCCCTGGAGAATGGGTTTTCTTTCACCACGGTGGGGGCGCCTCTGGTGATCGCCGATGGGCTCAAAGGCAAATCGACGATTCGAGTCCCGATTAACCAAAAACTTTTTAAGGCCGTTTCCATTGCCGCCGACGTCGTCGATGCCGATGCCCTGGTCAGTGTGGCCCACTTCAAAGGCCATGAACTGGCCGGTTTTGGAGGAACGCTAAAAAACTTGGGTATGGGTTGCGCTTCCCGGGAAGGCAAGCTCAGCCAGCATTCCAATATCGCCCCCAAGGTGACTCGGAAAAAATGTATCGGTTGCGGCGAGTGCACCATCCACTGCGCCCAGGGGGCTATTGAGCTTGAGGAAGAAAAATCGATTATCAACCCGGAAAAGTGTGTCGGCTGTGGAGAATGCATCCTCATCTGCCCGAATGGGGCCATCCAGATCCAGTGGAACGAATCCATACCGGTTTTCCAGCAAAAGATGGTCGAATACACCCTTGGGGTCCTGAAAGGCAAAGAGGGCCGGGCCATCTTTATCAATTTTTTGACCGATATCTCCCCGGCCTGCGATTGTTACGGTCACAGCGACCGGCCCATCGTCCGGGATATCGGCATCCTGGCCTCGAACGATCCCGTGGCTATTGACCAGGCCTCGGTAGACCTGGTCAATAATGAACCGGGCAATAAGGATTCTGTCCTGACCAAAAATTATAAATCCGGGGAAGATAAATTCCGGGGGGTCTATCCCCAGATCGATTGGCAGATTCAGCTTCAATATGCCGAAGAAATCGGATTAGGGACCCGGAAGTATGAATTAAACCTCTTGAAAGAGGTCTAATCAAAGATTGAAATTGCCCGGCCGTCCCTTTGGGCGGGCAGGTCGGGCAATTCCGTCGCAGGACCCTCCCTCAAATGTCTCCTAGAGCACCTTCCCTTGTTCCAGGCTTTTATCTTGAAATAAAAACCAAAAATGACTATAGATAGATAATATAAACGAGGAGGATCGGACTCATGAAGATCAAAAGGATTGCCCATATCGGGGTGGGTGTAAAAGATACGGATAAGGCCAAAACCCTCTATCAGGAAATGTTCTCTTTACCGGTTTCCCATGAAGAACTCCTGGGAGAACTCAAAATTGCCTTCGTACCCATAGGACAGACGAATGTGGAGTTGGTGCAATCAACCGAGCCCGACGGGATTATGAATCGATTTATTGAAAAAAAGGGGGAAGGGATCCATCACATCGCCTTCGAGGTGGAAGATATCGATCAGGCCCTGGAAGAACTAAAAGCCAAAGGAGTCCCTTTGATCGATCAACAGGCCCGGCCGGGTGCCCATCAGGCCCGCATCGCCTTTCTGAACCCCAAGGGCACCAACGGTATCCTGATCGAATTGGTCCAATACGAACAATAGAAGTGTTTAGGACGAAAATAGATTTTTAACCACTCTTAGCCTCTGTATGGGCTCTGTAGAGGCGGGTTTTAAACCCGCCCCTACGCGACATTTTCATATTTCGTGGGCCCCACAGGGCATGAGGGTTTAGTTCGGAGTTCAGAAGGATTAAGAACGGCATTCCGAACCACAATCTGCGGACAAACGGGCCATAAAAAGCGAAGATCAGCCTGCTGTTAATCGCTATTAATTTTCAATTTTTTGAGTTCAGTGAGGTTCAGTCATGTGGGATTATACGGAAAAGGTAAAAGCTTATTTTGAAAACCCCCAAAACATCGGGGAGGTAGAAAACCCGGATGGAGTCGGTGAGGTGGGCTCCCTGGCCTGCGGCGATGCCTTGAAGCTCTCCTTTAAACTGGATGAGCATAAACGGATCAAGGAGGCCAAATTTCAGACCTTCGGCTGCGCCAGCGCCATCGCCTCTTCCTCGGCCCTGACCGAATTGATCAAGGGAAAGACGGTGGAGGAAGCGCAAAAGATCACCAATAAGGACATCGCCGCATTCTTGGGGGGACTCCCCAAAGAGAAGATGCACTGCTCGGTCTTGGGAGAGCAAGCCCTGGCGGCGGCCATCGCCAATTATCGGGGCCAGGCCGCACCCAAAGTAGAAGAAGGGGAAATCGTCTGTGAATGCTTTGGCGTGACGGACAAGGAGATTGAGCGGGTCATCAGGGAGAACGGACTCAAGACCCGCGAAGAGGTGACCAACTATACCAAGGCCGGGGGCGGCTGCGAGTCCTGTCACGACAAGATCGAGGCCCTGTTAAACCGGATACTCAAAGAAGAAAAACCCGTCGAGATCAAGGCGGCGCCAGTCCCGGCCCGATTGACCAATATCCGGAAAATGAGATTGATTGAAGAGACCCTGGAAAGAGAGATCAAGCCGGCCTTGAAGGCCGACGGCGGCGATATCGAACTGATCGACATCGAAGGAAACAAGGTTTTGGTCGCCCTTCGGGGGGCTTGTTCTTCCTGCCGGGCCGCCGAGGTTACCTTAAAAGACTATGTAGAGACCAAATTCAAAGAATTTGTTTCTCCTGACATCGTTGTCGAGGAGGTGAGGATATGAAGGTGGTCTATCTGGACAACAATGCCACCACTAAAACGGCCCCCGAGGTGGTTGACACCATGCTGCCCTATTTCACCGACCTTTACGGCAACCCCTCCAGTATGCATACCTTTGGCGGGCAGGTGGCCAGGCAGGTTCAATCGGCCCGGGAACAGGTTGCCACCCTGATCGGGGCCGACCCCATGGAAATCGTCTTTACCAGTTGCGGCACCGAAAGCGATAATGCCGCCATCTGGGGGACTCTCAATTCCTATCCCCAAAAAAACCATATCATTACCACCCGGGTGGAACACCCGGCCGTGGGCAACCTGGCCACCTATCTCTCCAAAAAAGGCTACAAGGTAACCACCCTGCCGGTCGACCGGGAGGGCCGGCTGGATCCGGATCAGTTGTCCGCGGCCATCACCGAGGAAACGGCCCTGGTCAGCATCATGTGGGCCAATAATGAAACCGGGGTCCTTTTCCCCATAGAAAAGATTGCCCAGATGGTCAAGTCCCGGGGGGTCGTCTTTCATACCGACGCCGTTCAGGCCCTGGGTAAACTCCCTATCGATCTTTCCAGGGTCCCGGTGGACCTCCTTTCCTTTTCCGGTCATAAACTCCATGCCCCCAAGGGCATTGGGGTCCTCTACATCCGCAAGGGGACCCGCTTTACCCCTTTTATGATCGGAGGCCACCAGGAAAGGGGGCGCCGAGGGGGTACGGAAAACGTCCCTTACATAATCGGACTGGGAAAGGCCTGCGAGTTGGCCCAAAAACATCTTGCCCTGGAAAATGATCGGGTCCGGGCCCTTCGGGACAGACTGGAACGGGGAATAATAAACACGGTTCCCAAGGTCCTGATCAACGGCCACCCTGATGAACGCTTAGGCAATACCTCGAACATCAGCTTCGAATATATCGAAGGGGAGTCCATTCTCCTCCTCTTGAGCAACTTGGGGATCTGTGCCTCTTCCGGGTCGGCCTGCACCTCCGGTTCACTGGAACCCTCCCATGTGCTCCGGGCCATGGGGGTCCCTTTTACCGCCGCTCACGGCTCGATCCGTTTCAGCCTGAGCATCTATAATACCGAAGAAGAGATCGATTATGTCCTGGAGCACCTCCCTCCGATCATCAGCCGGCTGAGGGAGATTTCCCCTTTCTGGAAAGAGGGGAAGGCGCCCCAGGCCAGGGCCTGTTAGGAAATGGACGCCTCTTTATATTTCGTCATCATGGCCGGGGGCCGGGGCACCCGTTTCTGGCCCAGGAGCAGGACCAAGCGACCCAAACAACTCCTGGACATCGTGGGTTCCAAGACCATCCTGGAACAAACCATAGACCGCCTCCTTCCGATAACCGATTGGGATCATATTTTTATCGTTACCGAAATATCCCAGGCCGAGGCCGTCAGGGCCTTGCTCCCGGACTTACCGGAAGCCCGCCTGATTGTCGAGCCCCTGGGCCGGAATACGGCTCCTTGCATCGGACTGGCGGCCTTGATCTTGGCCGAAATCGATCCATCGGCTACCATGGCCGTCCTGCCGGCCGACCACTTTATCTCCCAGGTCCCGTCTTTTCAGAAGACCTTGCTGGAGGCAGCCCGGGCCGCCCAAAACGGGGATTTTCTCATTACCCTGGGTATCCGCCCAACCTTTCCGGAAACCGGTTATGGTTACCTGGAAAGAGGCGGAAAGGTGATGGAAGTTGGTGGCCATCAAGTCTGGGAGGTAAAGGCCTTTCATGAAAAACCAGACCGGGCCAAGGCTGAGGCCATGCTGAAAACCGGCCTATTTTTCTGGAACAGCGGGATGTTCGTCTGGACCGTTTCGTCCATCCTTGGTCAAATGTCACGTTTGACGCCGGCCATGTACGACGAATTGATGAAACTCAAAAAATTCCTGAGAGGCCCGGAATGGGAAAAGACCTTGACAGCCGGTTATGAGGCCATGGAGAACATCTCTATCGATTTTGCTGTCATGGAAAGGGCCGACAAGGTCCTCATGCTGGAAGGGGATTTCGGTTGGAACGATGTGGGAAGCTGGGAGGCGGTCTATCAACTTAAGCCCAAGGACGAGCAGGGCAATTGTTTAACCGGGCCGGTCCTGGTCCTGGACAGTAAAGGATGTCTGGTCCACAGTCCGGATAAAACCGTGGCCCTTATCGGTGTGGAAAATCTGATCGTGGTCGAAACACCGGACGCCCTTCTGATTTGTCCCCGTGAGCGGTCTCAAGAGGTTAAGCAGATAGTTCAACTATTAGAAGTTCAGGAAAAGTTTGAATTGCTCTGATCCATCACCTGGAGGAGAGGATGAATCCACAAATATTTCGGGAATACGATATAAGGGCCGTTGTCGACAAGGAACTCTCTTTGGATGAGGTGGTTATTCTGGGTAAGGCTATGGGCACCTACCTGGGCCGACAGGGGAAAAAACGGATCACCTTGGGACGGGATGGCCGGCTCAGTTCCAATGCCTTTCGGGAACGCCTCCTGGAGGGTTTATTAGCCAGCGGCTGCCAGGTCATCGACATCGGTGTTTGCCCCACGCCCTTGCTTTATTTTTCCATCCGCCATCTGAAGACCGACGGTGGGATCATGATTACCGCCAGCCACAATCCTCCGGAATACAACGGCTTTAAGATCTGCAGCGGGCCGGATACCATCTTCGGTGCCGAGATCCAACAGGTGGGTTTGATCGCCCGGAAAGGGGAGTTTTTAACCGGCCAAGGGTCTGTTATTGAAAAAGATGTCCTCCCGGATTACCAGGCCTTGGTCCTGAACGATATTCATCTGCCCCGTCCTTTGCGGGTGGGTATGGACGGAGGAAACGGCACCGGAGGCTGGATGGCCCTGCCCATCATCCGCCGAATGGGTTGTCAGGTCTTCGACCTGTATTGCGATGTCGATGGCTCATTCCCTCACCATCAACCGGATCCGACCGTACCCAAAAATTTAGAGGAATTAAGCGCCCTGGTCGAGCGGGAACATCTGGATGTGGGTCTGGCCTATGACGGGGACGGAGACCGTCTGGGAGTGGTCGATCATGCCGGGAACATCATCTGGGGCGATCAGCTTCTGATCCTTTTCGCCAGGGATATCCTGTCTAAAAGACCGGGGACGACCTTTATCGGGGAGGTTAAGTGTTCCCAGAATCTCTATGAGGATATCCCCAGACAGGGAGGGAAGGTGATCATGTGGAAAACCGGCCATTCCCTGATCAAGCAAAAGATGAAAGAGGTCCAGGCGGTCTTGGCCGGCGAGATGAGCGGCCATTTATTTTTTGCCGACCGGTATTTCGGCTATGATGATGCCATTTATGCTTCCATGCGGCTCTTGGAAATTTTATCAAAAACAGGGAAAAAAATTCCCGAACTTTTATCCGGATTGCCGAAGACCTTTTCCACGCCGGAGATTCGTGTTGAGACCGTGGAGGAAAAAAAATTTCAGATCGTGGAAGCGGCTAAAAGCATACTGGCCCAAAAATTTCCAATTATCGATGTGGACGGGGTTCGGGTCTTATTTCAGGATGGGTGGGGTTTGATCCGGGCCTCCAATACCCAACCGGTCTTGGTCCTTCGTTTCGAAGCCCAGTCTTCCGAACGGTTAAAGGAGATTCAGATTTTGATTGAGGACGTTCTCAGCCAAGTTCAAGAAAAATTTGATCAGCCAACCCGCTAAAATCTAAATTATTTTTGGTTCTATTTTCGAATTGTCCCCTTTCCATGCCTACAAAGAGCCAGGGAATGTTTAAAACCCTTGACTCGTAAAATCCCTTTTTAAATCCGTAAAGACTATAACGAATTTTTAAAACTCTCCGGGAAGAGACCTTTAAAAAAGGGTGAAAAAGCAAGAAAACAGAAGATCACTGAGAGAGGGAAAAAGGCCTTCATCAGCCAAATATCTTATAACCGTATAGATTCCCGTCTATTTTTTGAATTCACCTAATAGAAAATGGTTTTAACCGGTTAGCTCGTAGGATCTTCATTGGCTTAGGATGGAAGCCCCTTTTAAATTCATTATGATGCCCCTTAAAGCCTAACTAAAAAGCCTGTTCCCTGGGGTTTGACATCCTTCTGATCCTGAGATAACTATTCGACCATCCAACCTACGGGGTTCTTCATTTTGGACCTTTCTTAAACAGGGATTTTTTTTGAAAAAATTTTCCGCACCCAAGGTGCGGAGTATAGGCGAATTCAAAAATAAAAGACCTTGGTATCATTGCCTTTAACATCAGCCAAGGGGCTCCCGACCAGGGGTCAGGGGTTCCCAGCGGGTCAAATAAATAATTAGTCAATTGGTCTCCGCGATACGCCTTTTGGCGTATCGATTAAAAGGTTCATAAGAAGAACCCCAGTCCTGACGGTGTTTTGGTAAGGGGGGCGTACTCGGGTTTGTTTCCGGTTTTCAAGTGAATGTGGTTTAAAGCTTACCAAGAAATGGCGTCGATTTTATGATGGATTCGATTTGGCAAACGATTAAAGAGCGTCTTAAGGGGGAAATCCCGGTGAATCAATACCGGATATGGATAGAACCTTTGGACCGGATCCAGTCCGGCGACCAGGAACTCCTCTTAGGTTGTCCCAACCCCTTCTTTTTGAAATGGGTCATGGAAAAATATTACCCGACCATCGTCAAAATGGCCTTGGAACTGAACGGGAATACCCCCAAGGTCGGTTTACAGGTTTCTACGGCCCCAAGACCTAATCCTGCTCCGGCAGTAAGACCCCAGCAGTTTTCGCTGCCGGGGTTTGACCGCAAAGACCGGCTGCGATTTAATGGGGGTTTCACCTTCGATCAATTCGTCACCGGCCCCAGCAATCATTTTGCCTACTTGGCTTCCATGGCCCTGGCTGCGGAAAAAAACCTCCACAATAATGCCCTGTATCTCTTTTCTTCCACCGGCCTGGGAAAAACCCACCTGTCACAGGCCGTGGGTAATTATATCATCAAACATAAACCTCAAGCCAAAGTCTTGTATCTTTCCGTTGAGAATTTTACCAACGAGATGGTCTTCTCCATAAAAAACAACGCTATGAGCTCCTTTAAAGACAAATACCGAAAAAACTGTGATTTTCTTCTTTTGGAAGAAATGCAATTTTTGAGCGGAAAGGAAACAACCCAGTCTGAATTAGGCTTTACCCTGGATGCCCTGTTCAACGACGACAAGAAAATTATCTTCACCGGTTCCCTGCCGCCGAAGGATATCCCCCGCCTGGGCAATCAATTGAAATCCCGGTTGAGTTCGGCCTTGCTGGGCTCCATCGACCCCCCTGATTTTGAAACCCGCCTGGGGATTGTGACCAAGAAATCGAGTTTGTTGGGCATGGAGCTTCAAAACGAGGTCAAGGAATTTTTGGCCGGCAAGCCTTTCAGAGATATGCGACAGTTGGAGGGGTGTTTGATCAGCATGTCCGCCCAAGGCACTTTGTTGAACCAAATGCCGGATCTGGCCTTGGCCGAATCGGTCGTCCGGGAACAGTTTTCTGAAAAACAGGAAATCTCTATTCAAACCATTAAGGATGTGGTCATAAAATATTTTCGGGTTTCTCAGGAAGAGATGACCTCACGGTCCAGGAAACGGGTCCACCTCCTTCCCAGAAACTTATCCATTTTTTTAAGTAAAAAATATACCAACCAGACCCTGGAGACCATAGGCAAGGCCTTCAACCGGGATTCGACTTCGGTCATCTATGCGGTCAACGCCGTGGAAAAGGATCTTAAAAAAAATCCGGAAACGGGTAAACAGCTCCGATTCTTATCCGCTCAAATCGAAGGGATTCAAAATGGCCCCTCTCCCACTACCCATTAAAAAAAAATCCCTGGATCCCTGGACGAAAACAGTAAAGCGGATCAGCGGGTACAAAGACCAAATAGTCGCTCTTCAGCGGGATTTGACGGCCATACCGGCCTTGGGTCCTCAAAACGGAGGGCAGGGCGAATATGCCAAGGCCTTGTACCTGGAAAAAAAATTAAAGGCCTTATCTCCCAAAACCCTTCTCTCCATCCCCTGTCCGGATCTTGAAGCGGTCCAGGGGTTCCGCCCCAATCTCCTGGCCCTTTTTGAAGGCCAACACCCCGATAAAACCATCTGGATCCTGAGTCACATGGATGTGGTCCCCATTGGGGACAGGGGGTTATGGAAAACCGATCCCTATGTCCTGGAAAAAAAAGGAGACCTCCTTTATGGACGGGGGGTCGAAGATAATCATCACGGGATCGTTTCCTCTTATTTCGCGGTTAAGGCCCTGCAGGAAGAAGGGATACGTCCAACCTATTCTGTCGGACTTATTTTTGTCTCCGATGAAGAAACAGGCAGCCAAAAGGGGTTGGAGTATATCCTCAAGCATAAAAGGAATCTCTTCAAGGCCGAGGACTTTATCATCGTACCCGATGCCGGAAACCGGGAAGGGACCCTGATCGAGGTGGCTGAAAAGAGTCTCCTCTGGCTGAAATTTACCCTTTCGGGAAAACAATGTCATGCCAGCCGTCCTGACCTGGGAATCAATACCATGCGGGGAACGGCTTACCTGATCATGGCCCTGGAAAAACTGTCCCGTTTTTTCAATAAGAAAGACCTCCGGTTTGACGTGCCCACAAGCACCTTTGAGCCCACGCAAAAAGAGGCCAATGTCCTTAATGTCAACACCATTCCCGGACAGGATATTTTTTATTTGGATTGCCGGGTCCTGCCCGAGTATCCGCTCAAAAGGGTCATTGAAAAAATAAAGGAGATGGCCTTCGAGGTGGAGAAAAAAATAGGGGTCCGGATCAAAATCGAGGTGGTCAATGCCGTCCAGGCCCCTCCGGCCACGGTGGCCGATGCCCCGGTGGTTCAGGCCTTAAAGGCGGCTGTTTTGAAGGTGCATCATAAACCGGCCTTTGCCAAGGGGATCGGGGGGGCCACGGTAGCCGCCTTTTTCCGTAAAGCAGGTCTTCCGGCTGCCGTCTGGTCCACCTCTTCGGAATCGGCTCACCAGCCTAATGAATTCTGTCGGCTTTCTCATCTCATCAAAGACGCCCAGGTCTTTGCCCATATTTTCTGCCAGCCCTGAAGACTATCCAAATAATATTGCATTATTCGGTTGGAACTCGAACCCATCTCTCCCCTCTCTCCGCTGAGAGGGTGATGGAAGCGATTTTATCTTTCAGATGGGTTCTTGACAGGAACATGGTTTTCTTTTATGGTTTTAATCGCCTCGAGAATCAAAAAATAAAAAAGAATCCACAAAATTAAGGAGGGGCTTATGAAAAACAAGGGGGGATTTTTATTTGTCTTGTCCATGATCGTTATGTTTACGGCGGGGACGGCCTTTGCCGCCAATACGATCAAGATCGGGGTCATCTATCCGCTGACCGGCGGTGCGGCCGCCGAAGGCCGGGAACTCCGGGCCGGGGCCGAGCTGGCCATGGATATTGCCAATAATGTCTATCCCGGCATGGCCATGACCATGGCCAAAAATTCGGGGATCAAAAGCTTGGGAGGGGCCAAGATCGAATTGATTTTCAAGGATCACGAAGGCAACCCGACCCTTGGGGCCGACCTGGCTAAAAAGCTGATACTGGACGACAAGGTGGTGGGTATCCTGGGCTGTTATCACAGCGCCGTGACCAAGACCGTCAGCGCCGTTTGTGAGCAATACGGCATCCCGATGATCAACGATTCTTCCACCTCCCCGGATCTGACCGAACGGGGCTTCAAATGGTTCTGGCGGACCACCCCCCATGATGTGACCTTTACCAAAGACCTCTTTGAATTTTTAAAGGGCCTGTCGGAAGGGAAGGCCAAAGGGGTCAAGGCCGTCCCCAAGGCCGAGATCGCCAATCTGGCCTCGGCCTGCGAAAAGACCGAATGGGGGTCCAATGTTTCCAAATTGATCGAAACTTTTTCCAAAGAATACGGATTCACCGTTAAAAAGTCCATCCTCTATGCCGCCAAATCAACCGATCTTTCCAGTGAAATCGGTTCCCTGAAGGCCGTCAAACCCGATGCCATGCTCTTTGCCTCCTATGCCTCGGACGCCATCTTGATGATGAAGACCTTAAAGGCCCAGAAGGCCCAACCCAAGATCGTTTGGGGACAGGATGCCGGGTTTGAGGCCCCGGAGTTTAAAAGCACTCTGGGCGATGACATTGTCGGGGTCCTGACCCGGACGGTCTTCCTGCCCAAGGTGGCCACGGTCAAAAAGGTGGCCGGTCAGGTCAATGAATTTTACAAGAAGAAAACCGGCCATGATTTAAGCGGGGCCTCGGCCCGGTCCTTTACCGGATTGCAGGCCTGGGTGGAGGTTTTGGAAAAGGCCGGATCGACCAAGCCGGCCGATATCCAGAAGGCGGCCAATACCATCCATATCCCCGGCAATCAACTCATCGTCCCTTGGGCCGGGATCAAATTCAATACCAGCGGGCCTGACCTGGGCCAGAACGCCTTGGGCTCCGGGATGATCGGCCAGTATCAGAAAGACAAGGACGGCAATATCACCCTGGAAATCGCCTATCCCTTCGACGTGGCCAGCGCGAATCTGATTTTTCCTTTTAAGGGTTTTTAGCACCAAAATAACTTTGTCCACCCCACCCCTTCCCTCCCCCCTCCGAGGGGGAGGGTGAGGGAGGGGGGATTTTCATGGTCTGTGGAGGCCCCCATGGGGCATGGGGTTTGATACGAAAACAGGATTCAAGAAATTCGAGTAACGGTTCCGGTAAGGTGCCGGGCTATGGTTTATGGTTTTTCCTTGAACCTTGAACCCGGCGCCTTGGACCTTTTCATAAGGGAACACGGTTCATGGAAATCTTACTGAGCGCCCTGGTATCCGGTCTGCTGTTGGGCATGGTGCTGGCCATCGTGGCCCTGGGACTGACCATCATCTTCGGGGTCATGGATATGGTCAATTTCGCCCACGGCGAATATTTGATGGTCGGCATGTACGCCGGTCTTCTGATTGCCCAGGCCACGGGCCTGGACCCTTTGTTCACCCTGCCTGCCGCCGCCTTGATCGGCTTTCTTTTGGGGCTCCTTTGCTATTACGGCCTGGCCAAGTTCCTTTTGCGGGGCCCCATGGTGGCCCAACTCCTGGGTACCTTCGGACTCATGCTTTTTTTGCGAAACGTGGCCTTGTTGCTTATGGGTTCCGAAGACCGGGGCATCCAAAAAGGGCTCCTGGTGGGGAAGAGTTTTGAGATCGGCATGGGCGTGGTCCTTCCGGCCACCAAACTGGCCGCGGCTTTTTTATCCGTTGCCGCCTTTGTGGCCATCTGGCTGCTCATGAACCGGACCAAAGTCGGCCGGGCCCTGACGGCCACGTCCTTAAATGCCGAAGGGGCTCGTTACATGGGCATCCGGACCGAAAGGATGAATGCCCTGGCCTGGGGTTTGGGCGGGGCCACGGCCACCATGGCCGGGGCCTTGCTGGTCAACTTCTGGTCGGTCAATCCCTTTGTGGGCCTTTTGTTTACCATGATCGCCTTTGCCATCGTGGCTTTGGGAGGATTCGGGAGCGTTCCCGGGGCCTTTTTGGCCGGTCTGGTGGTGGGCATCATCACCGAATTTCCGGGGATCTGGGATTTTTTTACCTATACCTTCCATGTCAAGTGGATGGAGAAGGTCCCCATGACCTCTTTTAAATATACCCTGGTTTATTTGGCCTACTTCCTGATCATGGTCTTTCGGCCCCGAGGTCTTTTCGGATGGAAGCAATAAAAAACGCCCTGGATTTTTCCGATTTCATCCGCTTGGACCGGACCCTGGCCGTTCTGGTTGGCCTTTTCCTGCTCAGCTTCCCCGTGTTTCCCCACTCCAGTTTTGCCCTGGCCACCCTGATCCAGTTTTTGATGTTCAGTGTCTACGGCATGGGCTGGAACACCATCGGCGGCTATGGGGGGCAGGTGGATCTGGGCAAGGCCCAGTATGTGGGCATCGGGGCCTATACCACGGCCGTGTTGTTGATCCGCTGGGATATCCCCTTTTGGTTTTCCATGCCGCTCGGTATGGCCTTTTCCGTGGGCTGGTCCTTTATCATCGGCTATCCGCTCTTTCGTCTTAAGGGGCATTATTTTGCCATCGCCACCATCGCCACTTCCCTGGTGCTCAAGGATATTTTTGAGGTCTGGGATTTTGTCGGGGCGGCCCGGGGCCTGGAGATTTCGCCCATCAAATATACACCGCCTGATTTCTTTCGGCTCATTTTTAAGGAAGACGTCTATTATTATTACCTGATCCTGGGGTTCTTTTTTATCGGCCTTTTTTATATGAACTGGTTTCGCAAGTCCCGGCTGGGATTCCAACTGCGCTCCATCAAGGACAACGAAGAGGTGGCCCGCTCCCTGGGCATCGATGTCCACTGGGCCAAGATCAAGACCTATGCCGTGGCCACGGCCTTTGTCAGCCTGGTCGGCTCTTTTCATGCCTGTTATATTAAAAATATCGAACCGGAAGATACCATGAGCCTGGACATTTCGGTCTTGATCGCCTTGATGGCCATGCTGGGCGGGGCCGGCTCCCTCTGGGGTCCGATCATCGGGGCGGCCATCCTTATCCCCCTGAAGAGCTATCTCAAAGAGTGGCTGGGGGCTTCGGCCGGTCTGGTCGGGATAGACCTGATCATTTACAGCGCCATCATCATGGCCGTGGCCGCCTTCGAGCCCCGGGGGATCTGGGGGATCGTGGAAAAGGTGAGGCTCAAAAGGAGGAAAGGTCGATGAGCCTCCTTGAGGTTAAGGAAGTGTCCAAATATTTTGGGGGACTGCGGGCCAACCACCGGATCTCCTTTAACGTGGAGGAAGGGGAGATCGTCGGACTCATCGGCCCCAACGGGGCCGGAAAGACAACCCTTTTTAACTGTATCGCCGGCTATTATTCCCTGACTTCCGGACAGGTTTTTTTCCAGGGTAAGGACATAACGCGTCTAAAAGATTTCGAGATCTCCCGTCTGGGTTTGGCCCGGACCTTTCAGGTCTATGGGGCCACCGGCGACCTCAATATCCTGGAAAATATCATGATCGGCGCTTTTTTAAAGACCTCTTCCAGAAGAAAGGCTATGGAGAAGGCCCGGGAAGTGATGGCCTTTATGGGTATTCGCGCCCAGGAAAAAGACCGAATGACCGAGATTCCGGTGGCGGCCCAAAAAAGGGTCACCCTGGCCACGGCCCTGGCCACGGCGCCGAAAATGATCCTTTTGGATGAGGTGGCCGCCGGTCTGAACCCCTCGGAGATCGAGGAATTGATCGCCCTTCTTTTACGGATCAACCAGGAAATGAAGATCACCCTCTTTTTGACCGAGCATGTCATGGAGTTGGTGATGCGCTTAAGCAAAAAAGTGATTGTCTTGGAAAGCGGTAAAAAGATCGCCGAAGGCGAACCCCTGATGGTGATCCAGGATGAGGAAGTCATCAAGGCCTATCTGGGGGAGGGTTTTTTACAAAATCGGCCGAAAAAGATCTGATAATTTCGTCTCGTTTTTAGTTTTTAAAATGGAAACCTTTTAGACAGGATTTACCGGATTACCGGGATTATTTTGCCTTTCCAGGAGAAAGGCAAAATAGAATCATCCTTTGGAGGGAAGCCTTAGTCTTCGCTGAAGGCGGGCCGAGCTTGCTCAGGATCTTCCGGAGCCTGAACAAAGATCCTGTGAATCCTGTCGAAGAATATTATGCTGGAAATTAAAAACATCGAGGTCCGCTACACCGGTCTCCCGGTCATCCAGGACATTTCCCTTAGGGTTAGCCAAGGGGAACTGGTCTCGGTGGTCGGCGGCAACGGGGCCGGCAAGACCACCCTTTTTAAGGCCATCATGGGGGTCCTGCGTCCCACCGGCGGCCGGATCCATTTTATCGGCGCCAGTCTGACGGGCTTGAATACCGCTGAAATAGTCCGCCGGGGCATTGTCTGTATCCCGGAAGACCGAAAATTATTCCGGCCCCTTTCCGTGGAGGAAAACCTTTTTCTCGGGGCATACGTCCTCAAGGACAAGGTCCGCATCCAGGAACTCTTACAACGGGTTTACACCCTTTTCCCCCGCTTGGAGGAGAGACGCCTTCAGGCCGCGGCCACCCTTTCCGGTGGTGAACAACAGATGCTGGCCATCGGCCGGGGCCTCATGTCCGACCCGAAGTTGTTGCTTTTGGATGAACCCTCGCTGGGCCTGGCCCCCCTGCTGGTGGATGAAGTCTTCCGGGTCATCAGCCGACTTAAAGATCAGGGGATGACCATCCTGCTGGTGGAACAAAATGTGCGCGAGGCCCTGGAGATTTGTGATCGCGGCTACATCCTGCAGACGGGCCGGACGATCCTGGAAGGGCCCGGGGAAGAGCTGCTGAAAAGCGATGCCGTCCAAAAGGCCTTTCTGGGCCTCTGAGTTAAAAAGGCTTTCCTCATGGGTCACCCCAAAATCCTTCCCTGCGGCGATTCGGCCCTGTCCGTCGAATTCGGATCAGTCATCGATCCGTTGATAAACCTTCAGGTCCAGGCCCTATTTACTAAGCTGAAGGCCGAGTCTCCGGAAGGAGTGATCGATTTAGTCCCCACCTATCGCTCCCTCCTGGTCCAGTACGACCCAACCGTATTGTCCTTTAATGAACTTCAAAAACGCGTCTTCTCCTTTGACGATCTTTCAAAAGGCGTTGTCGAAACCGGAGGCCGCCTGGTCGAAATCCCGGTTTGTTACGGGAAAGAATTCGGGCCGGATCTGCAGGAGGTGGCTGCCTTTCTTCATTTAACCGAAGAGGAGGTCATTGCAATCCACTCCGAGGTCCTTTATTACGTTTACATGATCGGTTTTACCCCGGGCTTTCCCTACATGGGGGGATTGGACCCCAAGTTGTTCATGCCGCGGAAAAAAGTCCCCCGGGAATTTGTTCCCGCCGGGACGGTCGGTATTGCCGACCAGCAGACCGGCA
Source organism: uncultured delta proteobacterium (assembly GCA_963821645.1). GTDB lineage: Bacteria > Desulfobacterota > RBG-13-43-22 > RBG-13-43-22 > RBG-13-43-22 > RBG-13-43-22. Next base: position 18,574 of record CAWGEQ010000006.1, read on the forward strand.
TCTATCCCCTCGACAGCCCGGGTGGCTGGCAGTTGATCGGCCGGACCCCGGTCAAGCTTTTTGACCTGGGCCGGAAAGAGCCTTTTTACCTGAAGCCCGGGGACCGGGTGAAATTTAAACCCATAAGTCAGGAAGAATTTGAAAACCCTTAGGATCATACGCCCGGGACCGATGACTACGATCCAGGATCAGGGCCGGTATGGTTTTCAGGATCGGGGTGTGCCTGTATCCGGGGCCATGGACCAGGCCGCCTATCGTCTCGGCAATCTCCTTACCGGCAATGCTGGGAAAGCGGCCTCCCTGGAAATCATTGTGGGTGGATTTGCCGCCGAATTTTTGATAGACACCTGGGTAGCCGTTACCGGTGCCGAGCGGGAAGCCCGACTGAACAACCAAGTCATGCCGACCTGGGCCGCTCACCGGGCGGTCAAAGGAGATGTCCTTTCCTTGGACTTCGGCCGAAAAGGGGCCCGCTGGTATGTGGCCGTGGCCGGGGGGTTTGACGTTCCTCTGGTCATGGGCAGCCGGTCCACCTATCTGCGCGGCGGGTTCGGAGGGCTGGAAGGACGGGCTTTGCGAAAAGGAGATGTCCTGGAATCAGGCCCACCGATGGGCGCTGGTATCTTTTCTTCCCTGCCAGCGGAACTCATCCCTAACTATAGTCATGGACCCATCATCCTGCGGGTGGTCCTCGGTCCCCAGGATGATGAGATCACCGAAGAAGGGCTGGCCACCTTCTTGACGGCTGAATATAGCGTCACCCAACGGAGCGACCGGATGGGTTGCCTCTTGGCAGGTCCCCCCATAAAGCACAAAAAGGGGCCGGACATCATCTCCGACGCCACGGCCTTCGGTTCCATCCAGGTTCCCGGAAGCGGACAGCCGATCATCCTCATGGCCGACCGCCAGACCATCGGAGGGTATGTCAAGATCGCCACCGCAGCCACCATTGATCTGCCCCTCATAGCCCAGGCCTTACCCGGCAATCGGGTTCGTTTTAAGGCCATCAAAATTGAGGAAGCTCAGACCTTGTTGATTGAAAGGGAAAATCGAATAAAGCGGTTTTTTGTACCAGTTTAAATTTAAGGAAACTTCCAGTCTGACAGGATAGATCTGCTCTAAGCCAATTCTACTCTAAGCTTTTTCCCTAATGCCGAGGCTGCCCGTTCAAGAGTGGATAAAGTAACGGATGGATTGTCCGGGTCCAGTAGACGCTCAAGCGCGGCGCGACTGGTCTTCATCCTGTGAGTCATCTCGGTCTTGGTTACTTTGCGGCGCTTCATCTCCTGAGCGATCTGAAAGGAAACCACTCGTTTGATCGCAACAGCCTCCACCTCTTCCAAGAGACCTTCTTCATGCAGGAAATCATCAAAATTTTCACCGATATGCTTTTTATTCATGAATCTATTCCTTCTGCAGTGTTGCTAATCGTTGCGACCGTCTTCGGGAGGGGATTCGTTTAACCGAAATCTCTTCTGACATCGATTCCAGGATAGAACCGGTTCCCTTTAGGCCGGATACCTTTGTGGATGAAGATCCGCTGGTGTGGGAAATAAAAAGAGGGGAGATACGGATTTCAACTGAACGTTAATGCCAACCGGATTACTTTAAAATGGCCTCGATGACCTGATAGATGGTTTTATATTCCTTTTTGCTGGCGTCTTTTAACAACTCATCAATTCTTTTCTTAAGTTCTCGGGTATCCTCAATCTCATGTTCAAAAAAAATAGTTCCTGGACCTTGACTCCTAAGGCCCTGGTAATTTTAACCAGGTTTTCTGTAGAGAGGATTCTTTTGCCCCGTTCAATCCCACCCAGGTACTTGTAATCCACATTTTTTTATTTGAATCTTTAGACGATTTCTGTTTACCCGAATTTTTGTGCAAAAAAATCTGCCGAATAAGTTGAAGGGTTTCGTGCCTTTTAATTAAATAAATATTGACATATTACCGGTATCCGGTATAATGAGAAATATCTTCCAAGGATTCAAAATGGCCATAAGAAACTTTAAAAATAAAGGCACTGAAGATATTAATTATGGGAGGATCAGTAAAGAGGCACTGCGGACAATACCCAAAGAATTGCATAAAAAGGCTCAAATAAAACTCGCCCGTTTAGGCGCCGTAACCTCGATACGGGATCTGCAAGAAATACGTGGGAATCGATTTGAAAAATTAAAAAAAAATCGCTCAAATCAATTCAGTATTCGAATTAACGACCAATATCGCATCTGCTTTAGATGGGAAAAAGAAAATGCAGTGGATGTCGAAATTACCGACTATCACTCATAAATTAAGGGGAAAGCAATGAATGAAAATCATTTTACTCCGATACATCCCGGGGAAGTCATCCGGGATGAATTAGAGGAATTAAACCTTACCCAGTCCGCACTGGCAAACCATGTTGGAGTGCTCCCAAAAACAATAAATGAAATCTGCCGAGGGAAAAGAGGTATCAGTGCGGAAATGGCTGTAAAGCTCTCCAGAGCCCTGGGAGGCAGCCCCCAGTTTTGGTTGAACTTACAAAATAACTGGGAAATAAGCCAATTAGATAAATCTGCCATCAAGAAGATTACTCGTCTTGCTGCCTAATCCCTTGATTTGATCGTTTCCTTTCCGCAAGCGTTCTTGGCAAGACGGACAAGAGATCTCCCATGCCTTTTTCTGGAAGAGACCGCCTATCTTTTTGGTTCATATGCCAAGGGGAGAGGACAGGGGTAGAGCGTTATTGATGTGGCTGTTATTTCCTCGGATATTTCTTATGACCGCATTAGAGAGAGGATTCGTTTAACCAAAATTTTTTCTGACATCGATTTCCAGGATAGAACCGGTTCCCTTTAGGCCGGATACCTTTGTGGATGAAGATTTTCTGGCGTGGGAAATAAAAAGAAAGGGGATACGGATTTCGGCGGAAAGAATAGCCAAGCAGCTACTTCAAGAATACCTCGATGACCCTGTAGATGGTTTTAACAGGGATAGCGAGCGAATTCCCCGCAGCTTGGTGCGGGGAATCTTCAATTCCTTCTTTGTGAAAAGATGGTAGCGGTAAGACGCTATCTGGAGAGGACTTGACAGGTATGCATTAATGATACATATTAAGGCATACGACCCCATGAGGTGACACCATGAGAACGACCCTTAATATCGACGACAGCCTGATGGATAGAGCTTCCAAAATGACAGGAGTTAAGGAAAAAACAACGCTGGTCAAACTCGGGCTGGAAGCCTTGATCGCCAGAGAAAGCGGTAAAAGGCTGGCCAGACTGGGTGGAACAGAAAAAAAGTTGAAGGCCATACCGAGGCGAAAGGCCGCAGTCTGAGAAATGGTCCTCGTCGATACTTCGGTTTGGGTCTCCCATTTACGAGAAGGAAATATCAATCTTGCCGACCTCCTTCAAAACGGAGAGGTGGTGAGCCATCCCTTTGTGGTCGGGGAGCTGGCCTGCGGTAACCTGAAGAACAGGGCACTGATACTTTCGCTTCTGAAATCGTTACCCATGAGTATTGAAGCCGAACACGAAGAAGTGCTGGCGTTCGTTGAGGGAAACCGGCTAATGGGGAAAGGGTTGGGATATGTAGACGCCCATCTCCTTACCTCCGCCGTATTATCGGAGGTCTCTCTCTGGACATTGGATAAGCGACTGGAACAAGTTGCCGGCATGTTCCATAGGGCGTACCAAAAGGCCAGATAACCACTTTGCCTGAGCGATGGGGGAGGTTGTGTCCGCTAAACCGTATGGCCTGGAGTTATTACTGGACCTGAAAGGCTGCGACCTCCGGGATCTGTCACGGGAGAAGCTGACGGAATATTTCATAGAGCTTTGCGAACTGATCCGGATGAAGAGGCACGGCGAGCCCCTGTTCTGGGAGGACCACAGCGGAATCCCCCACCTTCAAGGGATATCTGCCGTCCAATTCATCGAAACCAGTAATGTGGTTTGTCATGCCCTCCCCCTGCTCCAGGCGGCCTACATCAACATCTTCTCCTGCCGAGAGTTCGACATCGAGGCGGCCAAAGGGTTCAGCACAACCTTCTGGAGGGCCGAGTCAATCGTCTTCACCGTGGTTCCCCGGACCTGATGTGACGGAACCGATCACCTCGATGGGCAATCCACTATTCAAATACGAAGGAGATGTTGTGTCTAAATGGCGTTATACGGTCTATGTGTACTGATTGATTTTTCTAACAGGATTGACCGCATCTGGCTTGAGCATGGGGCGGGACCAGGATTGACTTTCTTTTTGGATGAAAAGCATATAAGATAAACCAACAGGAGAAATAATAAGGAGAAATAATAAGGTATGACAAAATTTAATCTCGAGTTAGCAAAAGAAGTATTATCCGAATTGAAAGCTGATGCGCAAAAAGGAGAACTTGGCGAGGTTTCCGAGGAATACATTAAAGGCATGGACTTTGTCGTTGAAGAGATGGGTAATCCTGAGAACGACTTTATTAAGGGAGTAATCGATTTCCTAAGAGAATATGACCAGAAAAAACGTCTTCTTCTAAGGTCTAATATTATCCCAAATCAAAAATGATCCGCTTGCATCCCAGTAGCATCAACTTCGGGAAGTCCGCCGTGATCGGACATGAGGTGCGTGAGAGTGTCCAGGCCGAAAATGGTTTTGGCAGGTCCGGAAGTATTCCTTCCGGATCTTCTTGTTGCTGCCAGGAAGAAGAACGAACTATACCGGAAATACGGATTTGAGGGAGTCTTTCCCCTTGACAACGAGATCCCGGTCGATGACCTCCTGAAGCGTGACCAGCGTATCCGGATACCGGTCCTGAAGGATTCGAAGCCTGCCTCAGGCTCGCACGGGGATTCTTGGGCATCGTCTGAAGATGGGGATGGTGATCTGACTTTCAAAACTTTCTGAATGTTTTTCACACTCTTGGGTTTCAGGGCCATTGTCCAAAATCAGCCATCCTTTGTTGAATAATACTGGATTATTACTGCAAAAATACAGCCTCCACCCCATTTCCCCGCTCAAGGGCTACTGGTAGATTTAAATGATTACCGGGAGCATTTGCTGTCAGTGCAACCGGATATTTTTGAGCGTTTTGCTAAAAGCTGAAAGCTGATCGCTGCCTGCATTCCAAGGACCGCTGGCAAAGGATTGTAAAATTATGAAAATATATGTCGGCACAAGCGGATATGGGTACAAGGAATGGAAAGGCAAATTCTATCCTGAAAAGATCTCGCCCCAGGAAATGCTTGGCTTCTATTCGCAACGCTTCAACGCGGTCGAGATCAATAATACCTTCTATCACCTGCCCACCAAAGGCGTCCTCGCCTCCTGGGCCGAACAGGTCCCCGACGATTTTGTTTTCGCCCTCAAGGCGCCTCAGGTCATTACCCACATAAAGCGGTTGAAAAACGTGGGGGAGGAGACGGATTATCTCTTCAGCGCCCTGCCGATTTTGGACAGGAAACTGGGGCCGGTCCTCTTTCAGTTTCCTAAAAGTTTCCGCGTAGACTACCCGGCCTTGAAAGATTTTTTCGACCTGATCCCGGACAACCAGTCCTGTGCCTTCGAGTTCCGCAGTCCCTCCTGGCTCGATGACAAGATCCTGGAACTCCTTCATCAAAGGGGCTGCAGCCTGTGCACCGCCGATGTTGACGAGAAACCGGCCGACGAAATCATCCCGACGGCGCCCTGGGGGTACCTGCGCCTGCGCCGTTCTGATTATACGGAGGCCGATCTTTCAAAATGGGTGGAAAGAATTCTTTCGCAAAAATGGGAGAAAGTGTTCGTTTTTTTCAAACACGAGGAAGAGGCCATTGGGCCCAAAACGGCCAACCGCTTCCGGGAGCTTATTGATTCAACCTCGAAGCGGCATAAACAGTTGATCGATAAAACTTATCCTTTTTCTTAAGAATGCAGGCCTGATGCCCAGGACCATTCAAACAGCCCAGGTGGGCAAGCGGAAGATCGAACTTTCCAATCTGGAGAAAGTTCTCTATCCCGCCGACCGTATCCTGAAGGCGGAACTGATCGAGTATTATCTCCGGATCGCTCCGACGATCCTCGCCCATCTGAAAGGACGCCCCCTTTCGCTCGTGCGCTACCCGGACGGCATTGACGGCGAACGATTCTTCCAGAAGAACAAACCCGAATGGGCACCCGAGTGGATTGCCCATGTTGTGCTGGGAGGGTCGGGGAAGGAAGAAAAGGTCGATTATGTGATCGCCACCGAGGAGGCTTCGCTCGTTTGGCTGGCCAACCTGGCCTGCATTGAGCTGCACCAGATGCCTTGCCGCTCGCCGCACCTGGATAAACCGGATTACTTCGTCTTTGATCTGGACCCGCCGGAGAACTACCCCTTTAAGGATCTGGTCAAAATCGCCCTGGACCTCAAAGAGCACCTGGAAACATTTGGCTACCACCCCTTTGTCAAGACCACGGGGAGCAAGGGTCTTCACGTCCTCGTCCCTATCGAACCGAAGTGGACCATCGATAAAGTCTTTGAGGCGACACAGGAAGTGGCCAAACCGTTCGTTGAATCACACAGCCGGTCGACCACCCTGCATATTAAGAAGGAGGCCCGCCAGGGGAGGGTGTTGGTGGACATCTATCGCAACCGACCCTCCCAGAGTATCGTTTCGGCCTACAGCCTGCGCGGACTCCCCGGGGCCCCCGTGTCGATGCCCTTGCCTTGGGATCAATTGGAAGGCCTCAGCAGTGCCCGCGACTTTAATCTGCGCCTTGTGCCCGGGTATGTCATTCGTAACGGCGACCCCTGGGAGGGGATTGCCGCCTATGCCGTCGGCCTTCACACGGGTCGAAAGAAAACGACAGCCCGGAAGGAACCGGCGCCACCGCTGAATCCCCAGGCTTCTAAGGGGCTTAGCGAATACGCCGAAAAGCGAAACTTCGAGAAAACCCCCGAGCCGTTGCCGGACAGGGTGGTCGGAAAAGGCGATGCCTTTGTCGTGCACCGGCACCATGCCACCCGTCTCCATTATGATGTCCGGCTGGAGCAAGGGGGCCTGTTAAAGTCCTGGGCAGTGCCCAAGGGGCTTCCTCCCCGGCCGGGCATCAAAAGGCTGGCCGTCTCGACCGAAGATCATCCCCTGGAATATATCAACTTCGAAGGCTCTATACCCAAGGGACAATACGGCGCGGGCCAAATGTGGATCTACGCCCGGGGGAAATACGAAATCACCAAAGAGAAGAAGGAGGGATTCTACTTTCGGCTCCAGAGCGGCGAGATCAGCGCCGAGTACCGGATCCATCACACCAGGGAAAAGGAATGGCTCCTTGAACGGGTGGACCGGCCGCAGGTCGATTGGCTGCGTGATCCCGTCGAGCCGATGCTGGCCCAATCAGCCGATGAGCCGCCGACCTCGGAAGACTACCTCTACGAACTGAAATGGGATGGCCTGCGGGCCATGATTGCCCTGGACGAAGGCGAAGTCAGAATCCGCAGTCGAAATCAGCAGGACCTGACCGCCAAGTTTCCGGAACTTCTTTTACCCGAACAGGGCTTCAGGGCGGTGTCGGCCTTATTCGACGCCGAGATTGTCTGCCTTGATGAGGAGGGGAAACCCGTTTTTCAGAACGTCATACACCGGTTTCAGCAAAACAGCGAGGGGTCCATCGAGCGGGCCCGGGCCAAGTATCCGGCGGTGTGCTATGTCTTTGATTGCCTCTACCTCGACGGACGCCCGATTGTGAATGAACCCCTGGTCCGACGTCGGGCCTGGCTGGAGGATGCGATTAAACCGGGTACCCCGTACCGGATCAGTGAGGCGGTTCGCGAAGGGGCCGAGTTGTTCAAGGCTACGGTACAAATGGGACTCGAAGGGATTATGGCCAAGGAAAGAAACAGTACCTACCGGCCCGGGATGCGCAGCGCCCAGTGGCTGAAAATAAAGAAACGGCAGACCATGGAGTGTCTGATCATAGGCTTTACGGAAGGAAAGGGCGACCGGGGGGCCTTGTTCGGTGCCCTGCATTTGGCCCGGCGCGAAGGCGACGGCCTCCGGTATCTGGGTAAAGTGGGGACGGGATTTGATGAAAAATCGATGAAGGCAATCTTTGCTCATTTAAAAAACATTCAGCCGATAAAGAGACCGATCAAAGAGAAACCGCTTGACGACAAACAGACCGTCTGGATCGAGCCCAGGGCGATCTGCGAAGTGCAGTTCGCTTCCCTGACCAAGGACGGGATGCTGCGCGAGGCGGTGTTTCTCAGGCTCCGGCCGGACTTGGCCGCCTGACCGGCGTATCGGTTCATAACAACTCCTGGAGGTAAGACATGAGATCCATTTGGAAAGGGCACATTCGTTTTTCACTCGTGACTATTCCTGTCCTGGTGTACAATGCGGTGAATACGGAACAGGTCATCAGCTTTCATCTTTTGCACAAGGAAGACCACGGACCTATCGGCTACGATAAGCGATGCAGGAAGTGCAACAGGGTGGTATCCTCCGAGGAGATTGTCAAGGGTTACAAATATGAGCCCGAACGGTACGTGATGGTCGAGAAAGAAGACCTCGAAAAATTAAACCTCAAAAGCACCAAGATCATTGAAATTGCGGGATTCATCGATCCCAAAGAGGTGTCCCCCACCTTGTATGAAGCCCCCTATTATGCGGGACCCGACGGGCCGGTCGCCGTGCAGGCCTACTCTCTTTTAGCGGCTGCGCTGAGAGAGAGCGGAAAGATGGGAATCGGCAAAGTGGTCTTGCATGAACGTGAAGACGTGGTGTTGATAGCCCCTTATGAGAATGCCCTGGTACTTTATAGACTCCGATGGCCCGAGGAAATCAGAAACATCCAGGAGATTCCTCAGCTTGATGGAAAGTCCATAGACCAGGCGGGGCTCAAGCTGGCGCGCAGTCTGGTCGATTCCATGACCACCACGCTGGATAAGATTGATCTGACCGACAGGTATCATGATGCTCTCAGGGCGATGATCGAGGCCAAGGTCGCCGGGAAAGAGATCGTCACCGTGGAAGAGGAAGAGAAGCCGGTGGTAGACATCATGACCGCACTGAAGCAAAGCATCGAACAGGCGAAATCGCGGAAGAAGCCGATGGAAAAAGCCCTGGGGAAGAAAAAAGCGGTTGTCTCAAAGGAAGCCAAGGCCAATACAGTTCGGCGTTGAGAGTTCGGCGTTCGTCGAAGGGCTTAGTACGAAAATAACCTTTGTCCACCCCCACCCCTTCCCTCCCCCCTCCGAGGGGGAGGGCGAGGGAGGGGGGATATTTTAATATTTCGTGGCGCGCTAAAGGGCGCATGTGGGCTTAACACGAAAATAGGGATCGAGGATTCAAGGATTGGAGCAGGCAAAAGATACCGGTATAAGGTGTAAGGTCTGCGGTTTAAGATTTTTCCTTGAACCTTGAACCTTAAACCTTAAACCTCGTACCTTCTGTTCCTTATGTAGGGATCATGGATAAAATTATACCGTTCCCGGCAAAACAACCCTCGAAGTTCGGTTTCGAGCGGGTTAAAAAGCGCCGGAAAGATAATCCGGCGCAGTTGAAACTATCCTCTCCAGGCTCAGGGCGGATTCTACGGCTTCCAAGTAACCTGAGCCCTTTTGAGGAAGCCTTGCTGTTGGACGAGCGCCATGACCGCCGCGCCGGGGAGTTATACCGGAGGGCCATCGCGGAAGGCGACCTGGCCGCCGACGCCTATTGCAACCTGGGCATCATCGAGTCCCAAGCAGGTAAGATGACCAAGGCCTTTGACTGTTTTACGAGATCCCTGGAGCACGATTCGAGGCATTTTGAATCCCATTATAATCTGGGAAACCTTTACTTCGGGGAGGATGACCTCCGTCTGGCCAGGATGCATTATGAGTTGGCGGCCCAAATCAACCCCGCCTTCCCGAACCTGTATTTTAACCTGGGTCTCGTCCTGGCTCTTCTCGAAGAAAAAAAAGCCGCCGTCGAGGCTTTCGTCAAATACCAACACCTGGCCCCTCCGGAAGAGGGCAGGAACGCCGATGATTTGATCAGAGGACTCAAACGATCTTCGGCCAAGGTGGGCGAGAATACCAGACCAAAAGGCCATGGTGCCCGACGAAAATAGAGTTCGGCTTTCAACTTTAGAAGATCGAGGGAACCCAATTTCGTGATTCGTGGTTCAGGGAGAAATGGAAATGAGAAAGCTCGACACACCCAAGACAATCAGATTAGAGATCAGAAAAGGACGGTGGGATAAACCCACCAGCGGACTGGCCCCGGGCTATGCCCAGGCCAACCTGGTCATCCTGGACCGGAGGTATGCCTTTGATTTTCTCCTCTTCTGTCAAAGAAATCCCAGGCCCTGTCCTGTCCTGGAAGTGCTTGAACCGGGACAGATCGAACCCCGAAGGACCGCTCCCGGGGCTGACATCCGGACAGACCTTCCCTTATACCGGATTTGGGAAAAGGGCCGATTAATTCGGGAGGTCAAGGATATCACCCATTTTTTTCAGGCCGACCTGGTCACTTTTTTATTGGGCTGCAGCTTTTCCTTTGAAGAAGCCTTGGTTGGAGCCGGTATCCCGGTACGCAATATCGAGGAAAACAAAAACGTCTCCATGTATATCACCAACCGGAAGTGCGATCCGGCCGGTCCTTTTTCCGCTCCCTTGGTGGTGTCCATGCGGCCCATCCGGGATGAATGGGTGCCCCGGGCCGTGCAGATCACCGCCCGCTATGCCTCGGTGCACGGCGCCCCCATTTTCCTGGGGAATGAAAAAAAGTTGGGGATCAGAGACTTGGGGAAACCGGACTTCGGGGATCCGGTGACTATCCGAAAAGGGGAGACCCCGGTCTTCTGGGCCTGCGGGGTTACCTCCGCTTTGGCGGCCCTGTCGGCCAGGCCCGAAATGGTGATCACCCATGCGCCGGGGCATATGTTCATCACCGATGTGCCCAACGAATCTCTGGCAGTGATTTAACTCGATAATAGAGTTCAGAGTCAAGAGTTCGGAGTTCGGAAAACCCATTTTTTAGGCTTAGTGCTGCCGGTAAAAGGAAAAAGGGAACCTCAATCCTCGGTCCTTTATCCTCTTTCCTCGAACCTCGTTCTAAGGCTTCTCCACATAGACCTTCATGAGGATCTTGCCCCAGCCCCCTTTGTCTAAGCCCACGTCGGTGCACTGGACGATGTTGAAGCGTTCAAAGTCGGGGTCGGACTTGGTGACGAGCCGTTCATAAACGGCCGGAAGCACCCGGGCCACGGGTCCCAGGGCGAACATGCACATACGCTTAGGGCATTTTTCGGTGATGAGCTGACCTCCGGCGGTCATGACGAACTGGTCTCCCACTTTGTGCCCGGCGTGGCATCCCTGGGCCTCGACCACTTCGGCGATGACCCGGCACTTGACGAATTCGGGCGTCCCGGTGACCATCTTGACCTTCTCCGGGTCGGAGCGGAATATCCCCATCTCCTCATCCGTGTATCCCATGTGTTTTTGAAAACGCCTCCAGATCTCTTCGGTCTCCATGAATGTCCTCCCGATTAACGGCGATTATTTTTGTTTTCTTCCAGATCGATCTTCCTCAAATCCTTGCGCATGATTTTCCCGGTGGCGGTCAGGGGCAGCTCGCTAATAAAGGCAATTTCCCGGGGATATTCATGGGCGGCCAGGCGGGTCTTGACAAATTTTTGGATGTCTTCCTTCAAGGCGGCATCCGGGACCACCCCGGGTTTCAAGACGATAAAGGCCTTGACGATTTCTCCCCGCACGGGATCGGGGCTGCCGATCACCCCGGCCATGGATACGGCCGGATGTTTGATCAGACAGTCTTCGATCTCGGCCGGGCCGATCCGGTAGCCGGCGCTGCTGATCAAATCATCCTTCCGGCCCACAAACCAGAAATAGCCGTTTTCATCTTTCCGGGCCAGGTCCCCGGTCAGACACCAATCGCCCACAAATTTTTCTTCGGTGGCCTGGGGATTGCCGAAGTAACCCAGGAACATGACCGGATCGGGACGATGGATGGCCACTTCACCGACCTGGCCCGGCGGCAGGACCTCCCCTGTCCCCCCACCACTTCCACCCGATGGCCCGGTATGGGCCGGCCCATGGAGCCCCGTTTGTTTTCCATGATCTCCGAGCAGTTGCCCAGGACCAGGTTCACTTCGGTTTGGCCATAAAATTCGTTGATGGTCAGGTCCATGACCTCCCGGCCCCACTTTAGAAGCTCCTCGCCCAGGGTCTCTCCGCCGCAGCCGATGGTCCGCATCTGATAATCGTGGCGTTTCCGGGGATCTTTGACCTGACGCATGAGCTTCAAGGCCGTGGGGGGCATGAAGGCATTCCGGATTCCGTACTTGGCGATAAAATAAAAGGCCTGCTCCGGATCGAATTTTTTGGCCCGAAAGGCCACCACCGGGACGCCGTGGTGCCAACTGGGGAGTAAGACGTCGATCAGCCCCCCGATCCAGGCCCAATCGGCCGGGGTCCAATAAAGATCGTCCTTTTTGGGGAAGAAGTTGTGAAAGAATTCCACGCCGGGGACATGGCCTAAAACGACCCGATGGGCATGCAAGGCCCCTTTCGGCGGACCGGTGGTGCCGGATGTATAGATGATCAGGGCCGGATCATCGGCCCTGGTCCTGACCGGGGAAAAGGAGGAAGAGCCTTTTTCGATGGCTTGCCAAAAATCGATGCCCCCTTCCGGGAGTTTCCCTCGGGTGAGGATCACGGTTTTCAGCTCCGGAAGCCGGTCCTTGATCTCCAGGATTTTTTCCACATTTAACCCATCGGTGATCACGGCCTTGGCCCCGCTGTTATTCAAACGATATTCCAGGGCCTCCGGGCCGAAAAGGGTGAACAAGGGGATGGCCACGGCCCCGATTTTATAGAGGGCGATATGGGACAGGGCGGTCTCCGGACATTGGGGCAACAGGATCCCCACCCGATCCCCCGGTTTGAGGCCGAAGGCCATGAAGGCATTGGCCAACCGGTTGGATAATTGCTTCAGGTCCCAAAAGGTATATTTCTCAACCGTCCCTTTTTCATCCTCATAAATCAAGGCCAGCCGGTAGCGCTCACCGGCCCATTTATCGCAGACATCAACGCCGATGTTGTAAAACTTGGGGACCTTCCATTGAAAGGAATCGTAAACTTCCTGGTATGTCTTTCCTTTTTTCAGCATTTCTCCCTCTATTCTTTAGAATAAATAATGAAGGGCCTTTTGGCAAAAAGTTTATCAATAAGCCATTGCCCTGTCAACGAACTTAAATCATTCCGGCCAATCCGGATAATAACCGGGCGGTTGTAAAAGGGGCTTTCCATCTCCGCCTCTTTTTGATATACAAGGAGGGTAATTGGGCTATGCCCAGAGAGGAGAATGCCTTATGGCCAGGATGTCTTTTGGACCGAGCCGGCGGTCCCGCCGGGAAACCAAGCCCAGCCAGGAAAACACTAAGAGTATCAAGGAAATCGTTGAGGAAATCCGGGCGGGCCTGCCGCCGTCCAAGGAGAATTATCGTGAACGCTCCCTGGCCCTTCATGGGTTGATCTGCGCCCGATGCGGCCGGGAATTTCCCCCTGCTCAAAGACAACTTTTGACGGTCCACCACAAGGACGGCAATCACCTGAATAATCCCCCGGACGGGAGCAATTGGGAGAACCTTTGCGCCTATTGCCACGAGGATATCCATTCCCGGGAATTGTTGGGGGAATATTTAGATAATGACAAATAGCCGCCCGGATGCTGGATGCCCGATGCTGGATATTGGATTTTGTCCCGAACCCGGCTCGGCTTTTCCTTTTTATCCGGCACCTCTTTTTATGGTTTTATCCGGCATCCAGTATCCGAAATCCGGCCTCTGCTTTTCCCAACCATGATCTCCCTTAGCCACGTCAGCAAATTTTACGGGCGGCAGGACCTCTTGCGAGATGTTTCCTTGTCTATCAACCCCGGAGAACGGATCGCCCTGGTGGGGGTCAATGGGGCCGGCAAGACCACCCTTTTTAAAATCCTCCTGGGAGACATAGAACCGGACCAGGGTCAGGTCCACCGGAAGAAAGGGTTTCGTCTTGGCTATCTCCCCCAGGATATCGTCGAATTGAGGGGAAAAAGCGTCCTGCAGCAGGTATTGGATGTGGATGTTCGGTTCAGCAAACCCTGGCCGAATTCAAAAAAATATCTCATAAGCTGGAAAACACGACCGATCCGGCCCAAAGCCAACACCTGGCTGCCCGACAAAGCCATCTCCTTTCGGAAATGGAGCGCCTGGGGGTCTATGATCGGGAGTCCCGGGCCAAGCAGGTCCTGGCTGGATTGGGGTTTAAAGAGGAATCCTTTCTGGCCCCCATAGAGACCTTGAGCGGGGGCTGGATCATGCGGGTGGCCTTGGCCAGGCTCCTCTTCAGCCAACCCGACCTCCTGCTCTTAGATGAGCCCACCAACCATCTGGACCTGGATTCCCTGATCTGGCTGGAGACCTTTTTACAAAACACCTCCTCCGCCTTGCTCCTGATTTCCCATGACCGGGCCTTCCTGGACCGGGTCGTCCAAAAAACCTTTGAACTCGAAAAGGGGGGCCTCACTTCCTATGCCGGCAATTACAGCCGGTATCTGGTTGAAAAACAGAAACGTCTCGAACTGCAGGAGGCCGCCTTTGCCAACCAACAGGAGAAGATACGCCAGTTGGAGGATTTCATTGCCCGCAACCGTTCGCGGAAAGATCGGGCCAAACAAGTCCAATCCCGGATCAAGACCCTTGAACAGATAGAGCGGATTCAGCCCCCCTCGGCCGAGAAACGGATTTCCTTTCATTTTCCGGAGCCGGAAAGGTCGGGGAAAGTCGTGCTGGAACTGGCCGGTATTTCAAAATCCTTTGGTCCAACCCGTCTCTATCAAGGAATGGATCTGACCGTTACCCGAGGGGACCGGATAGCCATCCTGGGGCCGAACGGCGCGGGGAAAAGCACCTTGTTAAAAATAATGGCCGGAATCCTGTCCCCTGATTCGGGCCATCGAAGGCAAGGCCACAAGATCTTAATCAGTTATTTTGCCCAGCATCAATTAGAACAACTCGAAGGGTCCCACAGTGTCTGGCAGGAGGCGGCCTCCGTAGCCGGAGACCGGACTTATGGGACCTTACGCAACTTATTAGCCGCCTTTCTTTTTCGGGAGGAGGATATTGAAAAAAAGGTCTCCATACTCTCCGGAGGAGAAAAGAGCCGTCTGGTCATCCTCAAGATGCTTTTATCCGGGGCCAATTTTCTCTTGTTCGATGAACCGACCAACCACCTGGATATCCCTTCCAGGGAGGTCCTGGAGGAGGCCTTAAAATCCTTCACCGGCACCCTGTGTATCATCACCCATGACCGCCATTTAATCAATGCCCTGGCCAACAAGGTGCTTTATATCCGGGAAGGTACCCTGGAGTTGTTTCCCGGTAATTACCAGGATTTTGAAGAGATCTGGAAGGAGCGTCTTTCTTCTTCCAAAACCTTGCCCGGGGGCCGGACGGAAAAGGGAGAGCCCCAACCGGCCAAGCCCGTTTACCGAAAAACCCCGGAGGAAAAACGTCAGGAGGCCGAACAAAGGAACGCCCTTTTCAAACAACAGGCCCCGATAAAAAAGCGACTCCAGGAATTGGAAGAGGGCCTGTCGAAGGTGATTAAAGAGAAAGAAGCCATTGAAAAAAGCCTGGCCGATCCCGAGACCTATGGGGATGGTTCCAACATTGAAGGCTTAATGCAGTCCTATACATTGATTCAAAAGGAAGTAGACAGGCTGACCGCTCGTTGGGAAGAGGCGGCCTTGGAAATGGAGGCATTGGAAAAAATATGAATTCGGACGATTATTTGATGGAAGGCGAGGAAGAATCCCTTCGATTGGACCAAAAAACAGATCCCCAGGTGGTTGAACGTCAAGCCCTTTGGGCCGGGATAAGACCGGGAATGCGCCTGGCCGACCTGGGCTGCGGTTCGGGAATAACCACTTCCGTCCTCCATAAACTGGTTCTCCCCGAAGGAGAGGCGGTGGGACTCGACTTCGCACCAAGCCGATATGAATTTGCCCAGGGCCACTACGCCTCTTCGGGGATTCGATTCCTCTGCCGGGATGTGCGGGAACCCCTGGATGATCTGGGATCCTTTGACTTTGTCTGGGTCCGTTTCCTGTTGGAATATTATTTGCGGGTAGTTTTGAGATCGTCAAGAATATTTCCAGGCTTTTGAAACCGGGCGGAATCCTCTGCCTGATCGACCTGGATCATAATTGTTTGAACTATTATCCCCTCCCGGAACGTTTAGAAAAAACCCTTTTCGAACTGGCCGACCTGTTTAAGATAAAGGCCGATTTCGACCTTTGGGCGGGAAGAAAATTATATTCCTTCCTTTATGATCTCGGATACCAGGACATTTCCGTGGATGTTTCGGCCCATAATTTGATTTACGGCCCCTTGAAGGAAAGCGATGCCTTTAACTGGCTCTTGAAGGTGGAGGTGGCCCCCCAAAAAATTCAATACGGATTTCCGGAATATGGCGGGTCTTACCAGGGATTTTTTGAGGAGTTTTCAAAATATTTCAGGGACCCAAGAAGATTTACGTATACCCCCATTATTGCCTGCCGGGGTGTTAAGGCCTGATCTCTAAGTTAATAAAAAACGTTCGGCGTTTGGCGTTCGGACAAGAATTTTTAATGAATCCAGAAGTGTCACCAAGGTGAATAAAAAAAGGCTCAGGTCCGGTGGACCCAAGCCTTTTTCTTTTTTTAGAAACCGTGGTGCCG
>CAWGEQ010000007.1:0-49375 GCA_963821645.1 uncultured delta proteobacterium
AAATCTTCCAAATCCCATTTTTGATAAGACGGAAGCGTTCAGATAATAGTTGTTAAAAAGGGCTGAAAATTTTATTGACTTTTGCGCTATTTGAGTATAGGAATCCTAAAACAATTTAACTAAGTTTTCTTGCTGGCAACCTTTATCAGAGGGGTGTTGATGGAAGAATAATAGGCCCTATTTCTCAAACGAGAGGTGGGGTTTTTTTTATTGTGGATGCCTCAACCGGAGATTTATAGAATGAAGGATAACGGAAAAAAGAAAGATCAACTGATCCAAGAGGTGGAAAATCTTCGTAGGAGGACCGCTGAACTCGAAAAATCAGAAAGCGAGCGCAAAAAGGTCGAGGAGGCTCTTCAACAGAGTGAAGATAAGTTCAGACTGGCCTTTCAGACCAGCCCGGACGCGATCAACATCAACCGTTTGGAGGACGGCCGGTATGTAGATATCAACCAAGGATTCATGGACCAGACCGGTTTCACTCGGGAAGAGGTGATCGGCCGGACCACTCTGGAAATAAATATCTGGCATGATCGTGCCGACCGGGAACGACTGGTGCAAGGTCTGCTGGAACGGGGATATTACGAAAACCTGGAGGCCCAATTCCGCAGAAAGGACGGGAGCCTCGGTACCGGCCTCATGTCGGCCCGGTTGCTTATGCTCGGGGAAATTCCCCACGTCATATCCATCACCAAGGATATCTCGGAGCGCAAACGGGTGGAGCAGACCCTTTTAGAGAGCGAGGAGCGCTTCCGCTCGCTGGTGGAAAACGCACCAGATGCTATCTTTATTCAGACCCAAGGACAGTTCGCTTATGTGAACAAGGCTGCCGTGGAGCTATTTGGCAAAATATCCCCAGACCAACTCCTCGGCCAACCCGTTATGAACCGACTCCACCCCGATTATCACGAAGCAGTTCGGGAACGCCTCCGGTTGCTCAATGAGGAGAGAAAAGAGGTCACACGTCTGGAACAGAAATACCTCAAACTTGATGGCACGTCCTTTGATGTAGAAGTCTCAGCCGTGCCCTTCCTCTATGAGAACCAGAAAGGTGCCCTTTTTTTCTTCCGTGATATATCCGAGCGCAAGAGGATGGATGAAGAGCGGATTATTTTGAGCAAGCTGGATTCCATGGGAATATTGGCGGGGGGGATAGCCCATGACTTCAATAATCTTTTGTCCGTCATTCTCGGGAACCTGGAAATAAGTAGACTAAACGCCCAGAATGCAGAAGAGGTAACTCCTTATTTGGGGGCTGCTCAAAAGGCCGCCTTGGTGGCCAGGGATTTGGCTAATCAACTGATCACCTTTTCCAAAGGAGGAGAACCGATCAAAAAGCTGATCACCCTATCCGACTTGCTTGGAGAACAGGTCATCTTTTCCTTGCGGGGGTCCCCGGTGGAGTGTAACCTCACCATACCTTCCGACCTCTGGTTGACGGAGGTGGATGAAAGTCAGATCGGCCAGGTCGTACGGAACATAGTTTTAAATGCTCGGGAGGCGATGCCCGATGGCGGACTGGTCTCGGTCAAGGCGGAAAATGTGGAACTACGAGAAGCATCAGATTTATCTTTGCCGGCCGGGAACTATGTGAAGGTAAGCATCACGGATCAGGGCGGAGGCATTCCGGGGGAGATCCTGCCGAAGATCTTTGATCCTTATTTTTCAACCAAACAACGGGGGGATCAGAAAGGAATGGGACTGGGATTGACGATTTGCCATTCGGTCATCCAGAAACATGGAGGATCAATCACCGCAGATTCCAAGACGAGTAAAGGAACGACTATTCAGATTTATCTTCCTGCTTTGAGGAATGGGAAGGAGGAAGAACCTGTAGTGCCTGCTGTTTCTACAGGGAGTGGCAGGATCCTGGTAATGGACGACGTGGAGATGATACGAAATCTGGTCGGGGAGATACTTCCTCGGCTGGGCTATGAGGTAGAACTTGTGGAGGACGGAGAGAAGGCCCTTGAGAGTTATCGGCAGGCGAAGGCCCATGGTCAATCATTTGATGCAGTGATATTGGACTTGACGGTTCGAGGGGGGATGGGAGGCAAAGAGACGATTCAGGAACTTATCAAGATAGATCCCTTGGTGAAGGCCATTGTTTTAAGCGGCTACTATAATGATCCCGTGGTTCAGAATTATGAACAGTACGGGTTCATGGGTGCTCTCTCGAAGCCTTTTCTGATCAACGATTTGAGTGAGATCCTTTCCAGGATTATAGGAAGCGATGACATACCGAAGGTTAAGTAAGGTCAGTGTAGTCCAACCATTTCTCCCAGATTTCCATCGTATACATCCAGAGAGTCCTTCCGGGGCTACATGCTGTTGATCGACGGGTCATTAAAGCGGTTGGTAATACGGCTAAACTCTGGCAAACGTATTGAGAAGATCGTGTCCCCATGACCCGGATTTAAGGATCCTTCCGGATGGCTCAGGTGAAAATCCTTACCCGCTGCAATTAAAAATAATATCAAAAATAATATTGAGTTGTCATGTTGTTTCTGCTAATTTACCAAACGGTCGAACCACAATTTCATCAGGAGGTTAAGCTATGAAAAAGGTTATGGTTGCATTACTTTTGAGCTGTTTGATGGTAACACAGGCGCTGGCTTCAGATACGATCAAGATTGCGGTCACCGGTCCTTTCACCGGGGGATCGGCGCCCATGGGCGCCTCCATGAGGGACGGCGCGAAGCTGGCTATCGCCGAGATCAATGCGGCCGGCGGTGTACAGGTCGGCAAAAAGAAGATGAAGTTCGAGGTCATCGAACGGGACGACGAAGCAAAGAATGAGCGCGGCGCGTTGATCGCTCAGGAACTGGCCTCTACGAGCAATCTGTCCGGCGTCATCGGTACGGTGAACACGGGCGTTTGCCTTGCCGGCGACAAGCACCTCCAGGAAAAAGGTATCACCAAGATCATCACGCCGGCTGCTGGTTCTGCGTCCATGACGCAGTGGAGCAAGGCGGGTGTGCCGGACCTGTCCATCTTCCGGTTCGCTGCTCATGACGGGATCCAGTCGGCCATGGTTGTGGAAGAGGCGATCAACCGAAAATATACCAAGGTGGCCATTCTCTACGACGCAACTAACTATGGTGTTTCAGGTCGCGACGACATGCTCAACCAGATCAAGGCCCAGGGGAACAAGCTTGAGATTGTGGCCCAAGAGAAGTTCAATATCGGCGACAAGGACATGACCGCGCAGCTTATGAAAGCGAAATCGAGCGGTGCCCAAGCCATCCTCATCTGGGGTATTGGCCCTGAGCTGGCGGCGGTCGCCAACGGCATGGCCAAGCTCGGCATGAAAGAGCCGCTGATCGGCGGATGGCCGCTTTCCATGTCCAACTTCATTGACAATGCCGGCAAAAACGGCGACGGAACGCTCATGCCCCAGACCTTCATTGAGGAGCCGATCACGCCGCGGGCAAAGAAGTTCATCGAGGCCTACCACAAGGCCTACAATGTGACCCGCATTCCCTCGCCGGTATCGGCTGCCCAGGGCTACGACGCGGTCTATATCTTCGCCGCCGCGGTAAAACAGGCGCGGAGCACCGACACGAAGCTGATCAAGCTGGCGCTCGAGGACCTGAAAGAGCCGGTCCAGGGCGTTATCGCTACCTGGAAGAAGCCCTTCTCCAAGTGGAACCCCGCCAACGAGGATACCCACGAGGCCTTCCGCCGCTCCCAGGTTGTCATGGGCATGGTGAAGGACGGCCGCGTTGTCTTCGGCAACGATGCGGACCGCCAGCGCCTCATCAAGGGCTCCACGGCGCCGAAAGGTAAATAAGGTGACCAATGAGCCCGTTCCGGATAATCGGTCGGGCAGGAGGAGCGTAGCATGACGGGATCCATCGTCCCCCAGTTGATCGTCAGCGGGGCATTGATGGGCTTGGTCTACGCCCTTGTCGCTTACGGGTTCCAGCTCACCTACGCCACGAGTAAAAGCATCAACTTCGGCCAGGGTGAGTTGGTGATGGTCTCCGCCTTCTTCAGCCTTACCCTGACCAAGATGGGGATTCCCTATTGGCTGATGGTCCCGGGAGGTCTGCTGTTCGGCGTGCTCCTCGGCCTCTTCGTGGAACGGGCGGCGGTGCGCCTTGCGCTGGAGCAGAAAAGCGAAGGCTGGATCCTCCTGTCGATCATCCTGGGCCTGTTCTTCTTCTCAGCGGCGGAGAACATCTGGGGTCGGGATGACCAACCCTTCCCGACCCCGATCTCTTCCGACGCGGTCCATGTGTTCGGCATCAGCATCACTCCCCTGGAGATCTCCGTGGCCGTGGGCGTCTTTGCGATCATGGGGCTCATCGAATTGTTCAAGCGCAAGACCCTTCTCGGCAAGGCTTTCGAAGCCGTATCGGCGGACCGCGATGCCGCAGAGCTCATGGGCGTTTCGGCGAGGCGGACGGTCATGCTCTCCTATGGACTGTCCGGCATGGTCGCCGCCGTGGCCGGTTTGCTGGTCTCTCCGATCACGACGGTGGGGCCGACCATGGCCTCGGTCCTGGTGCTCAAGGCCTTCTCCGTCGCGGTCGTCGCCGGACTCGAATCCGGCTTCGGAGTCGTCCTCGTGGGTTTGTTCCTGGGAGCCCTCGAAAGCCTCACGAGCTTCTACATCGGGAGCGGTTGGCGCGAAGCCCCCGGCCTCGTCCTCCTTATTTTTGCTCTTGCCGTTCGTCCTACCGGCGTCTTCGGCAAATCCGTTATCCGGAAGGTGTGAGGCAACGATGGTAAAGCGATTATTGTTCATCCACGGCGCGGAGCTGATCGTTCTGCTCCTGCTGGCCATCGTTCCCCTGCTCGTAACGAACTCCTTCGCCCTCGCGCTCCTCACGCTCCTGGCCATATACGGGATCCTGCTTATCGGGCTGGACGTGACCGTCGGCTACCTCGGCCAGGTCAACCTCGCTCAGGCGGCCTTTCTCGGCCTTGGCGCCTACACGGCAGGCATCACCGTGACGTATTTCGGCTTCAATATGGTGAGCGCGCTGGCCGCAAGCCTCATAGTCGGCCTCCTGTTCGGCGCGTTGCTGGCCTTTCCGGCCCTTAGGCTCGAAGGCCCCCAGTTCGCGCTCTCCACGCTCAGTTTTTCTGCTCTCGCGGCCACGACGCTCAACGAATGGGAATCGGTCACTCAAGGTGCCCAAGGGCTCTCACTGGTCCGGCCTCCGCTCTTTGGTGTCTCCCTAAAGGCGCAGGGTTTCTACTGGCTCTGCCTCATCACGCTGATTTTCGTCTGGGCGGCCATGCGGAACCTGCTCGATTCCCAATGGGGGAGGGCTTTCGAAGCCCTCCGGGACAGCCCTATAGCCACCGACGCCATGGGTGTGGGAACGTACCGCCACAAGGCGGCGGCCTTCACCTTCGGCTCCGGCCTCGGAGGCCTCGCCGGAGGTCTCTATGCATTCAACTTCCAGTATCTCCAGCCGCTCAGCTTCGGGTACGAACTGATGGTCATACTGCTGCTCGGCGTGGTGCTGGGTGGCAGGAAAAGCCTCTGGGGCGCCTTTGTCGGCGCCACGTTTATCGTTCTGCTGCCTAACCTGTTGTCGAACCGTTTCCTGTTCCAGGTTTTCTCCCTTGTCGGTCTGGTTACCGCGCTGGCGGCAGGGGGCCGCGCCTATTTTCGAAAAACCATGAAGCCCTTCCAGATCCTGGCTCCGATCGTCGCCATGGGCCTGCTGGTCGTTGTTGCCTTCGCGGTCCAGAACATCGAGGACCTGCGCAAGGCCATCTTCGCGCTCATGCTGTTCTCGGTCGTCGTGGGACTACCCGAAGGGCTCATGGGATTTGCCGGGAAGTTCCTAACCAAGCTTTTCCGGATCGCGCCTGCGCCCCTGGCCGAGGTTGCGTTGCTGGCCAACGTGCTACCGAAAAAAGCCGCAGGCGACGGAAGACCACTGCTGGAACTGAAGGAGATCAAGAGGGACTTTGGTGGTGTGCGGGCGGTGGACGGAGTCTCTATGATCGTTCGACGCGGGCATATCCACGGACTGATCGGTCCGAACGGATCGGGCAAGAGTACGCTCGTCAATGTAATCTCGGGCCTGTATACACCGAGCAGCGGAACGATCCTGCTCAAGGGAGCGCCGCTGCCGGCGGGAAGCCTCTACGACGCGGCGCAGAAGGGAATCTCGCGAACCTTCCAAAACCTGCAGGTCTTTACGGAGCTGAGTGCGCTCGACAATGTCATGGTGGCCATGAAGGACACCTACCATAAAAGCCTCCCGCTCGTGCTGCTCGGTCTCGCCCGCGGCGAGGAACAATTCGCCCAATCTGAGGCCCTGGCCTTGCTGGAACTGGTCGGGCTCGGTGGCGTGGTCCGGACCCCGGCTAAAGATCTGCCTTACGGCGCGCAGCGGTATCTCGAGATTGCCCGGGCACTGGCCCGCAAACCGGACCTGCTGATACTTGACGAGCCCGCTGCGGGACTCGCCCATCCTGACGTCAAAAAACTGATCGAGATCATTCGGAACATTCACCTCATCGGCATCACGACTATCTTGATCGAGCACCATATGGAGGTCGTCAGCGAGATCTGCGACCTGGTGACGGTCTTGGACGGCGGTCTCGTGATCGCCGAAGGGAAGCCCGAGGAAGTAAGGCGACACCCTAAGGTTATCGACGCCTATCTGGGAGCGACGGCCTAAGGCTCATAACCGTGATTCTCGCTTCACCACGGGCGAGCGGTCGAATTCTTCAGGTTTACCGCATAGGATAAGGACTGTATGCTGATCATCGAAAATATTTATGCCGGATATGGCAACAGTGAAGTGCTGACCGGCACCTCGCTCGAAGTTAAGGCCGGAACGCTCGTTGCCCTGATCGGCCCGAACGGAGCGGGCAAGACCACGACCATGCGCGCAATCTCGGGTATTGTGAAACCGTCGAAAGGCCGGGTGTTACTCGACCGGAAGCCAGTGCAGGGCATGGATGCGTCCCACATCGCCAGGCTCGGGCTGGCCCATGTGCCCGAGGGGAGGCGTGTGTTCGGACCCCTCTCGGTTGTGGATAATCTGCTCCTGGGCGCTTATCGCCGGCTACCCAAGCTCTTTGGTTTTTCCCGGAAGGCCTCGCCCGCTCTGGAGCGGGTGTATGAGCTGTTTCCCCGTCTTCGTGAGCGAAAGCGGCAGGCCGCAGGCACACTGTCGGGCGGGGAACAGCAGATGCTTGCCATTGGCCGCGCGCTCATGGCCGATCCCAAGGTCATTTTGATGGACGAACCGTCCATGGGGCTTGCACCGGTGATTGCCGAGGAGGTCTTGGCAACGATCCAGCGGTTAAAGGACAGCGGGATTCCCCTGCTGCTCGTGGAACAGATGGCCAAAAAGGCCTTGGAAGTTGCGGATTATGTTTATGTGATGGAGCGGGGTAGGATCGTCATCCAGGGGAAACCCAATGAACTCCTGAAGGACGAACGAGTCATCACTGCCTATCTGGGTTAATTGGGGGAACGAACGACTCTCTGACCGGGAAGAACAAAACGGGCCAGCCGATACAGGCTGACCCGTTTTGTTTCAAGCACCTAAGAATCGGGCTTTACGTCATATAACCGAATCGACTGGTTTCTTTTATTTTCCTTTTTTCTTTTCCTGTTTAGCCTTCTTTTTTTCCTTGGCTGTTTTAGCCGGTTTCTTTTTGTCTTCCTTCTTCGCATCCTTTGATTTTGCCATGGGCTTCCTCCTGTAGAAATTGAAATAAAATTGATTATATTATAGTTATCATAGTGTCTTTAGCAGGTCAACCAAAGATAACTGAAAAAACCACCTTAATGGATCCCATGGTAAACCCGGAAATGAACCGGTCCAGGAAGAAAGTATAAACAACGGCTACGGGAAGACTGGAGATGAGCGCCCCAGCCATCAACGGTCCCCCAACCGACATTCCTGTAGAATGGTCCCGGATATGAGTTCTAATCAGCCTCAAATCTTTTGTGGATCGAATTTGAGGAACTAAATTTTAAATATTTTGATCAGATCTCAATCAGGTTCGGCAGATAAAAATATCCGAACTTCAGAAGATAAAGGAGAAAAAAGATCCCCAGGATCCCCACGACCATTAGGAATAAAAAGAAAAAGATTCCGACGAACCAGACCCAGCGATTAACGCCGCCCAATTCACTCAGGGAGCGGGCCGTAGATGAAGATATTGGTTGGGACTTGGTGTCTAAGATTTTTTTTCTGGCCTGTAAATAGTAGAGATAATTTCCGGTAATTCCCCAAGCGATCATGGTCAGCGGGAATCCGACAGGGGTAAGGGCAATCAAAAAGGCCAACAAGGCCCAGAGGTACATTTTGCGATAGAGCATCCAGATAAATCCCAGAAAGAAAGCGGACCAGTTCCAGGACAGGGCAAAATGATCCCTTCCGTCGGTATGAAATTTCCGGAACTTGCTCAAATATTGATCGGCTTTCTTCCCGATAAAGGTTCTATAGTCTTCTTCATAAACCCGATCATAGGAAGGATCGAAAGCTGAGGGGAGAAATCCTTTCTCCGCAGTAACGGCAAAAAAGACTATCCGGCTCTATTTCTCGGCTACAACGGGGGCACAGGGGCATTTGGGTTACTCCTTATTCTTAATGACCATTATTAAATATCGCAGGTAACGTACACTGGATAAAATCAAGGCCGTCCCAATGGCCATATAGAGAATCGCTAAATAGATTTTGGGAAGGGTTGAATGTCGAAGCAAAGACCCTAAAAAAATCATGACCACGACCAGAAAATAGCTCTTCCAGGGCATAAACGAGAATACACACCGCCGGCCTTTCATCGGAAGAATGCGTCCCAGATTTCTATCCACAAGGCGCAGGAACCCAAAGTGATGAATAAAGAGGGCGAAAACAAATCCGAAAGCCGAGACCCACAGGGCCTGATGGGGGTGGTCGGTTCTTAACCAGGAATAGGCCATCCCATCCATCATGACCCCAATGGCCAACCATATTATTCCGGCAATAAGCAACAAGGCACTCTTGGGAACGCCGGGTTTCCATTTTTCAATTTCGGGATTGTTGTCATTCACGGCGGTGGTCATGAATCTTCCTTGCTTTTTTAACCGGCCGAAGAGGCCGCTTGCGGTTAACTTATAAATTTAATTATCATAATCGACTATCTTGTGTCAATTTAATCTATGAGTTCTTGATTGGCCGATGAATATTTGATATGCTGGGTTTTAATAAATCTGAAAGAAAAAGGATCGCTATGGATTTTTCAGCCCTTACCTCGCTCTTATCCAAAGTTCGGGCCGATTATGCCGACCTGCGCTATGAGGTCAAAAAAGAAGTGCAGATCGTCTTCAACGGCCCGGACCTAACCCAAATCAGCGCCACCACCACGGACGGCTATGTTCTTCGGGTCTTGAAAAACGGGGGCCTTTCCAATTGCGTTTTCACCCAGGAAAAGGACGGCGAAATGGCTATCCGCAAGGCCGAAGAAAATGCCCTGCTCATCGGCCGCCACATCGGGGTGCCGGTCCGCCTGGCCCGGACCGCGGTTGTGCGGGATACTTTTTCCCCGATCCTGGATGAAGATCCAAGAACCGTAGATATGGAGGAAAAATTGGCCATCACCCGTGGCTACAATCAACGGGCCTTACAAAAAGAAAAAATCGTCACCACCCAAATTCAATATCTGGAAGTGGCCCGGGAAAAATATTTTCTCAGTACCGAAGGAAGCCAAATCCGGGAAGAGCTGGTGACCACCCGGTTGGGCGGCACCATCACCAGCCAGGAGGGCACCTTGACCCAGTCGGTCCGGGTGGGCATGGGCGGGAGTTCCGGCTTTGCCCTGCTCCGAAACCAGGAAGCCATGTTTGACGAAAAAACCGCCATCGCCCTCGACCTCCTAAAGGCCAGACCCGTGGACGGGGGAACCTATCCGGTGATTCTCAATTCCGACCTGGCCGGGGTCTTTACCCATGAGGCCTTCGGCCATTATTCCGAGGCTGACCTGATCGAAGATTCCCCTTCCATGCTGGAGAAACTCCAGCTAAAAACCCGGATCGGGCATCCCGACTTATCGATCATCGACGACCCTACCCTTCCCCGTCAATTAGGTTTTTACAAATACGATGACGAAGGCGTGGCCTGCCGACCGGTCCCCCTGATCACCAACGGGGTCCTGACCGGACGCCTCCATTCCCGCCGCACAGCCGCCCGTTTTGGGGAGCCATTGACCGGCCACTGCGTGGCCGAAGATTATCGCTACGCCCCGATCATCCGCATGGGTACCATTTTTATTAAACCGGGAACCGCGTCCTTCGATGAGCTTCTAAGTCGGCTGGATGACGGGCTCTACTTAGTCAATGCCCTGGGTGGACAAACCAGTGGGGAAAACTTCACCTTTGGGGCCGAATATGGATTTAAAATTAAAAACGGTCTCCAAGGAGAAATGATCCGGGACATCAATATATCGGGGAACCTGTATCATACCTTGCAGCACATTGAAGGGATCGGCAACGACCTGGAATTGAGCCAACTCGGAGGCTGCGGGAAAGGACAGACCAATATCCGGTCTTGTCATGGCGGTCCCCATTGCCTGGTCCGGGATTTGGTGGTGGGAGGCCGATGATGGAACGATTACTCAAAATGGCCGGGAAAGCCTCCGATCAAGCCGAGCTCTATTTTCTGGAGCACCAGAGCGACCAGATCCAATTTGAAAACGGCCGGCTCAAGGAAATCGAATCCAAGATGCAGTCGGGCTTCAGCCTGAGGATTATTAAAGACGGCCGCCTGGGTTTTGCCTATACCAAAAACCTTTTAAACCCGGAAGGCCTTCTGCATCAGGCCCTGGATTCCCTTAAGGGGAAGGTGGAAGCCCCATTTGATTTTCCCTCCAGTGCGCTTCTGCCCTCCTTGAAAACCGATGATCCCCACCTTCAGGAAGTCACTAATTCCGCCCTGGTGGAAGAAGGCAGCCGGGTCTGCGAAACTCTAACCGCCTTGGTCCGGGGTCAAGTCAATGTCTCCATCCAGCGGGACAGGCAACAAATCCGGTTGCAGAACGGCCGGGGGTTGGATCAAACTCTGGTCAGCAGTTCCTATTTTCTAAATGCCTCCCTGTTGTTTCCCGGGTCCCAGGCCGGACTTGACCGGCATATCCTGGAAAAAAGTTTCAGGCCTTTTCCGGATGAAAAGCTGGATCTCCTTCAAAGGCTTTTCAATCTGTCCTTAAAGGAAGTCCGCCCAAAACCAGGTAAAATGAAGGTCCTCTTTTTCCCGGAAACCCTTTATGCCCTGATCTGGAGGATCCAGTCCGCGGCCAATGGGAAAAATATTTACGAAAAAACCTCCCCCCTTGTGGACAAAATGGGGAGTACCCTTTTTGATTCCGCGATCACCCTTTATGATGATCCTTTGAACGACCAGCGGCCCCAGGCCCGGGGCTTTGACGACGAGGGGACCCCTTGCCGATTATTTCCCATTATTGAGCAGGGGGTATTGATGAATCTTTATTACGATCTTTTTTATGCCGGAAAGATGAAAGTCTCGCCAACCGGCCATGGCTATAAGAGCGCCATGTGGGGCGGGGAACCCATTGCCTTAAAACCCAGACCGGCCCTCGAATATCTTTATCTAAAACCGGGGGAAAAGTCATTCTGGGACCTGGTCAAATCCATGGACCGGGGAGTGCTGGTGGCCGGAGTACTCGGCGCCCACAGCGGCAATATCTTAAACGGAGACTTCTCCGTCGGCCTGGCCCCGGCCATGTACGTGGAAAAGGGTGAGATTATCGGGAGGGTCAAAGACGCTATGGCCGCAGGGAACATTTATGAAACCTTGAAAGAGGTGGTGGCCCTGGAGAATATCGCCCATCCCACCTACGGCGGCACCTTTCCGGCAGTCCTGTTGGATCAGGTGAATGTGGCCTTATAAAAAAAATTCTTAGAATGATTTTTAACTCCCCAATTTTTCTTTTCTTTTTCTTACCCATGGTCTTAACCATCCATTTTCTTATCTGGAAGAAAGGGCGTAATTTTCTTCTCCTGGCGGCCGGCCTTTTCTTCATTATGTGGGGGGGGAAGCAGGTCGTCTTCGTTGTGATCCTTTCCATTATTTTTAATTATCTCTTTGCGATCCTCATCGATACCTTCCGGAAACCGGAAGCAAAAAAACGTAAGGAAGCCAAGTTGGTATTGGTAATGGCCGTTATTTTTAATCTAGGTCTTCTGATCTTCTTTAAATACACCGATTTTTTGATAGCCAATCTTAATGCTTCAATGCACCTTATGGGCCTCTCTTATGTTTTTACCTTAGCGGCGCCCTCCCTCCTCCTGGGTATCTCCTTCTTCACTTTTCGAGCCCTCTCCTATGTGATCGATGTCTACAATCGAAGAGTGGCTTGCTCCAAAAATTTCATTGACCTAAGCCTATTCCTCTCCCTTTTCCCTCTGTTCATAGCCGGTCCCATTGTGCGATATCGAGAAATAGCTGCCCAGGTTGTGGAACGTACCGTGACTCTGGAGAACTTTTCGTCCGGGATAAATCGTTTTATCCTCGGTTTGGGGAAGAAATGCCTCATTGCCGACACACTGGCTTCTGTGGTCGATCATATTTTTGCCGTGTCTCCTTTGAAATTACCATGCGAGGTCGCTTGGCTTGGAATCATCGGGTACACGATTCAAATCTATTTTGATTTTTCAGGATACTCGGATATGGCCATCGGGTTGGGAAAGATGCTCGGGTTCGACTTCATGGAGAACTTCAATTATCCCTATATCGCCCGGTCAGTCAGGGAGTTTTGGCGAAGGTGGCACATTTCTCTATCGACCTGGTTTCGGGATTATCTGTATATTCCATTGGGTGGAAACCGTGTTTCGCCATTACGGTTGAACACCAACCTGATTTTGGTTTTCTTCCTCTGCGGCTTGTGGCATGGTGCGGACTGGACCTTCGTCATCTGGGGTCTATGGCACGGGCTCTTTCTTGTCCTGGAAAGATATCGATTCGGTAGATTGGTCGACTCTCTCTGGCCCCCCCTGAGACATGGGTATGTCTTGCTGATCGTTATCTTCGGATGGGTATTTTTCAGGTCGGGATCCCTGGCCTACGCCCTATCCTATTTCCATACTTTGTTCGGGTTTTCCCTGGGCAGCAGGCTGGAATATCCCTTGGCCCTTTTTCTGAACAGAAAAGTCGAACTGGCCCTTGGTGTCGGTATGGTCTTTTCCGGACCTCTTCTGAGTCAGGTCGATCTCTTGAAGAAAAAGGTGTTCATAAACTCCGGTCATAATTTTGCCCGATGGGTGGACCGGGGAATATCTATCGGGTCTCTGATTGTTCTGGTTTTAATTCTAGCCTCCTCGGCCATGTCTCTGGCCGGCGGGACTTACAATCCCTTCATCTATTTTAAATTTTGAAGGTCTTGTGAAAAAACCGTTATCACCCATTTCGAAAATGGCTTCCTCCACCCCTACCCCATGGGGTTCCGCTGGAGCCTTCGTCAAGATCTTATTCGTAGGCCTATTTGGTCTATTGCTCTGGATGCCTCTGGTGGACCTGTCCTTTTCATTTTTGCCGAAATTGGAGAATACCGAAAAACGTCAATTATCCCAAGCACCGAAACTTCAATGGAGCACCCTCTCCGATTTTCCAAAAAACTATGAGCGCTATTTCAATGACCATTTTGGCGGCCGAAACCTTCTGGTAAGACTAAATAATTTTATACAGGTGAAAGGGTTTAAAGTATCGCCCCTGAAGAGTGTTCTCGTCGGCAAAGAAGGGTGGCTCTACTATCCCATGGATAAGAGCCTTAACGACTATAGGGGGTTGGCCCCCTTCTCACAGGACCAGTTGGAGATGATCCGGCGGAATATCCTAAAACAGACCACCTGGTTACGAGGTAAAGGCATCCCCTACCTTATTCTGGTATGCCCTAATAAGCAGACGATCTACCCGGAATATTTGCCTGACGGCATTAAACGGGTGAATCAAAAGACCCGATTGGACCAAATCCTTGAGACTTTGAGTACCGAAGAAAAGAAGACGATCATCGATGTCCGGAAGGAGTTGAAAGAGGCCAAAAAGGATCGATTGGTTTATTTCATCACTGATACCCATTGGAACGACTATGGGGCGTTTATAGCCTATCAGGAGGTGTTGAAGAGGTTAGTCAAAAAGTTTCCCTTATTATATCCCCTGACGCTTTCCAATTTTACCCTTTCGGTTCATCCCAATAAGGGTCTTGGAGACCTGGCCGTTATGTTATCCCTGAATGGCTGGCTTCATGACAGCCAGGTTCAATTGATGTTGAAGTCCGCTTCACCCCTTCAGGAGAGGAAAATCCCCAAGGCGCTTATCTTCCATGATTCTTTCGTCTTCCCCTTGAAGGTCTATTTGGAATACCACTTTGATAAAACGATCCTGCGACATTGGGATGAACATGCCTTTAATTTCGCCCTGATCGAGCAGGAAAAACCGGATGTCGTGTTGCTTGAAATCGCCGAACGCTGTAGTTATGCCTTACTTCCTTAAAGTTGGGGGGGGTTGCTTTTAAACTCTTCTCGCCTTAGAAAGAGAGGACAGATTATGCCGAAAAGGATTACGATTATTATTGGAAAAACCACGTTGAATGGTGAGCTTTTCGATTCACCTTGTGGTCAAGCCGTTTTTTCCAGCCTTCCCATCGAAACCAGTCCAAATGAATGGGGAGACGAATTTTATTTTGAGATTCCCGTCAGGATGCCCCTCGACGAATCGGCCACTACGAAGGTAAAGACGGGCGATATCGGCTATTGGCCGCCGGGCCAGGCCCTGGCCATCTTCTTCGGCCCTACCCCCATGAGCACCGGTCCCGATCCCGTCCCGGCCAGCGAAGTCAACCTGGTTGGGAGGATTCTCGATGACCCGGGCTTATTACGAAAGGAAAGAGGCCAACGGAAGATCAGGATTGAATCCTGAAGAAAGAATGCGACTATTCCGCAACTGGAATTTGGATCCTCCCTACGAAC
The DNA here is from genome assembly GCA_963821645.1 of uncultured delta proteobacterium. GTDB lineage: Bacteria > Desulfobacterota > RBG-13-43-22 > RBG-13-43-22 > RBG-13-43-22 > RBG-13-43-22. The sequence continues at coordinate 14,951 of CAWGEQ010000007.1, forward strand.
AATTCGGAAAATATTCATGCTAATTGACGCCCCAAGGAACATGATATTTTCTTCGTTACTTGGGAACCCAGACAATATGGTATTTACATTCCCAAACGGCATGTGATAAACTTTTTTTCACCTTCGCACCTTTCGTACCGATCAGCCACGGAAATAGTTCGGGACAATCCTACGTAAAGGAGCTTTTTTATTAAATACTACAGCATAGCTTTTTCAACTCTCCCCGGCGTAGCCGGGGGCTCAGCCTTGGAGTTATTAAGAGATATGTTCAATATCATGAGAAGGTCGATAAGGGCCAACTCCAATTAAGGTTTGATTTTGGTATTTAGTGCCACGGGCGTGAGCCCGTGGGTATCTACTCCCAAAACCGCGTATAATAAGATCCATATAAACCCGGAACGGGGGAGTTTAGAATAGGCTCGGAATTCGGCTCCGCGCCAAGCTCAATCATTAAGGAAGGTTTATAATGAAAGACGTTTATACAGAATACAAAGAAAAGCTCGTCTCCGCTGATGATGCAGCCAGTTTTGTCAAATCAGGAGACAAAATATTTTATAGCGAATTTGTGCTCTTTCCGGAAACACTTGATGAAGCGCTGTCTAAAAGGATCCGCCAACTTAAAAATATCGACCTGAGAACTGTTTGCACAACCCAAGTGCCCAAAATAGTGGAAGCCGATCCCAGGCGCGAACACGTCATAATGAATGATTGGCATTTCGGGAATGTCTCGCGTAGACTCCACGATATGAATATGTGCAATTATATCCCTTTATCTTATCATCAGGGCCCCAGAACGATTCGCAAATACCTGACCTTTGACCTGGTCTTCATCGTGGTTGCGGAAATGGATAAGAATGGTTATTTCAATTACGGCATATGCAATTCGCTGACCGGCGCAGTTCGGTCCAAGGCTAAAAAGGTTGTTGTTGAAGTAAACAAGTCTGTTCCCTACTGTTACGGCGGCAACCGAGAATCCATTCATATCTCCAGAGTGGATTATATCGTTGAAGGCAACAATACACCGCTGGCGGAAGTCAAAACGCAGGCGCCCAAGGACGTGGACCGAAGAATCGCCGAACATATCATGAAAGAAATAGAAGATGGTTCCTGCCTCCAATTAGGAATCGGAGGGTTGCCGAATCTGATCGGGCAGATGATTGCGCAGAGCGACCTCAAAGACTTGGGCATCCATACGGAAATGCTTGTTGATTCCTTCGTCGATCTGTATAACGAGGGACGGATTACTGGCCGGAAAAAAATGATTGACCACCTCAAGATGTCTTACACCTTCGCCATGGGCACAAAGAAGCTCTACGATTTTCTCGACCGGAATCCAACCTGCGCTTCTTATTCGGTTAATTACATCAACGACCCGCGGATAATTTCAATCAATCCTAAAGTTGTGGCCATTAACAATGCCATTGAAGTGGATCTTTTCGGACAGGTGTGTTCCGAATCCGTCGGCCCGTCGCAGAAATCTGGAACAGGCGGTCAGCTTGATTTTATTTTCGGCGCGTTTCAATCTAAGGGTGGGAAAGGCATTATCTCTATGAGCTCGACCTTTAAAGACAAGGAAGGGAAACTGCATTCCCGTATTACACCGACCATTCAGCCGGGATCCATTGTTACCGTTCCGCGCTCCATAGTTCAATATGTGGCGACTGAATATGGCATCGTCCAACTCAAAGGAAAATCAACCTGGGAAAGAGCCGAGGCACTCATCAGCATAGCCCACCCGAAATTTCAGGATGAACTGGTTCACCAAGCCGACGTAATGAAAATCTGGATAAAAGGGAATAGATTTTGAAAGGCTGACCGAAAGGAATAAGTACATCCTCGGGAACTCGAATTAGGGGAGGGGTAAGAACCGAACTCCTTTTATTTGATCGGGCTTTTACCTTTGATTTAACTGACTGGCCGTCCTCTTTTCACGATTCGTAGAACTCCAAAGGCCAACAGCCCACCGGCTATGGCGGTGACCAATTGGGGCCAACTCATCATGGTAAGGAAGGCGTCTGTTATTACGACTACCTGTTCCTTGCCGGCCATTTCGAGATGAAGCGGTTTAGCAATGAAAAACTGCATCATGCTATAAAGGAATAGGGCTTTGGCCGATGCAGCCGCTCCCAAGGCCAACCAACGGTTCTTCTTTCGCAATAAACCGTACAGACCGACCAGAATGGCATTGGCCAGACTGATGAAAGGAATCATTATCATGAGGGGCAGAGGTAAGATACCCCTAACCGCCGCACCCACCGGGGTTACCATCCCCACCAGGATGGCTTGACTTGGACCGGCCCATTCCACGGTCAGGATCAAAAGGGCATTCACCAAAGGACCGGTGATCGGCTGGGGAAGACCCAGGTTGGTTATGAAAAGACCGGCTCCGATGGCCAGGGCCCCTCGGATGAAAACGGTCCAGGGGAGGCCTGGACTCAATATAATGGCATCTGTTCTCATGATATGGTATTCCTCCTTAGTCTTGACGATAGTAAATCGAAACCCTCAAAAAAACCTAACCCAGATATTTGAAATTTTAAAATCCAGGAGCCCAAATAGAAAAAAAACGGAAACAAATTTGAGTTTTATTCTGGGTTCTGTTTCTGAATTCTTGTCATTGCAAAATAATAAAGCTCGTTGAATATCATCGTAGAGATAAATCCTTAAGGGAACCTTTGTAAAATCTAAACCCGTTCCATGGTGACTATTTTCTTTCGGCGCTCCAGTTCCCTGACCAGTTCTTTCAAGTAGACCATTCGCATCGGCTCTCCCCGCACCTGATCGGCCACTTGATAAGGATTGAGGGCCATACCGATAACGAAATGGATCTCGTCGGCCGAGAGTAAAATGGCGGCTAATCGCGTGGCGGCATCTTCATCCGGTGGAAGGTCTCGGTAGGTCTCCGCTTTTTCCAGATGATCGGCCGCCTGTCCCAGAGTCAAGATGCCTTCAGTCACTAAGTCAACTCCCGGTAGCCGGGCCACAGGGGGGGTCCCTTTTTTTCGAGACGAGCGGCCCAGACGCTTGCGGGGAGAAACCCATTCGACGATTAACTCCTTCCCGAGAACCCGAGAAGCAATCTGAGCGGTTGTACCCCCGCAGATGACCTTAATCCCTTCGGCGCTCATCAGCTTGTGGACTATCATCTCATCTAAATCTTGATTGGCCGGCGGACCGGTCCAGACCGTCACCCTTAAAGAGGGCCGGACACGCATGGCAACCGCAGTGGCGTCATCCCCTGGTTTTCCATTGTAGAGTTTATTACAAGTTCGATAGAGGGCCTGGGTCAGTTCATAGGCGTCCCCTCCAGTAGCGGCCCATCGTTTAACGGAGGTGACAATGTTTTGCCAGCCCCATCCAAGACGATACAATCCCCCGACGCCTGCATGGACATAGCCATCACTTAACATGATCATGTAATCTTTTTCCTGAAGGGTGAAGTGAGCTTCTCGAATCTTTCGGCCATTCACTATTTCCTCCCGGGCTTCAAGAGGCACCAACTCACCATTCCGGATATGAATCAGAGGGGGGCTGTCGTATTCGACCAGATAAGCCTCCCGGCCCTCAATGACCTTGAGCATGGCAAAGGTCGCATAGGCCAGCTTTCGGACTCGGCACTCCGGAAGGGTTTCAATTAAGGTCTCAATGACCTCATGGATCGCAGCCCCTTGCTCGAACAGGGAGGCGGCGATCTGAGCGGTCAGGGTGGCCAGGATATTGGCCTTGACCCCGCTTCCAAGACCGTCGGAAAGCACAGCGGTGAAGGAATTCGGCGTTGAAACAATCTTGACGCAATCACCGCACAACTCTTCGCCGTTTTTAGACAGGCTTTCCCAAGCGACTTCAACAATCTGTTTCACGAGTCCTGTCCTTCTTTAAGCAACTTGGCCAGACGGGAAAGCATCATCTTGGTTTCGGCCGTGGATTCGCCGAGTAGTTGGGCGATTTCTTGGGCCACCCGCATCTGATTTTTTATCACCTCTTGGGTTCGGTTCAAGGTTTCATTGCGGATCCGTTCAAGCTCTTGGTGTTGCCGTTCCCTTTCCGTTACGTCCCGCAGTATTCCCACCAGGAGCCGCTGGTCTTTTACCGGTACAATCGTTTCTTCCACAACCAAATCGTCCCGGAGATGAATGGCCTGACTGACGAAGGAATTTCCCGTATCCCGCACGTGAACAAATCCTTCCGTCTCAGGGACCACCTGCTTCAGAGGCTGACCGATCATAGAGGGTAGATGGCAGTGAAACATTTTTTCGGCCGAGGGAGAGAGATCTTGGAGATTTAAATCTTTGTCGACGATCAGGATGGCATCCGGAGTAACATCCATCACAACTTGTCGAATCGATTCCGCTCGACGGCGCATATAAGGGATGCACATGGTGGCCTCAGCCATTCCCCGAAGAGTGGCTATGGCCTTGTCTCTGCAAGTAGGATACCCGCAAGCGCTGCAGTTCAATTCGTCTTGAGGGGTATATTTTTCAACCAGTTCCAAAACCTCGCGGATTTGTTCCTCCGTGTATTCCGGGACCGGCACCCTTTCGTCCTGAAAGCTACGTTCCAGATCAGGCCAGTCTTCCGGATCCGGCAGGATCTTGGGCTGATTTCTCAGAGAATACTCCATCACTTTCTGACGGGCCAGAAAGGCGCTCTCCTGACCTCTCATCACCGGTCCGTTAATGCACCCTCCTTCACAGGCCATCAGTTCGACCAAACGAGCCTTCAGTTGATTTTTCTGCATACTTCTCAGGACGTCCTGGCAGGCCTCAATCCCGGTAGCCGTGATAATCTGACTGGCCAATCGGCCCGTATCCATGGCGGCAGTACCGACCAATCCCCCCTCGATTGGAAAGAGACGGGCTATGGATGGTCGGTCGGACCCATACTCGGCTTCTTCTATCGGAAATTGAACCTGCTGTTCTTCAAACCACTCCCTTAACTCCGCAAAGGTGAGTGCCGCGTTGATGACCTGTGAAACAGGCCCATCTTTCATCTCGTCTTTCTTGGCTATACAGGGCCCTATGAAGACAATATAAGTCTCTGGACCATAGCGGTTTCGGAGCCAGCGACCGTGAGCAATCATGGGAGAAACAATCGGAGCCAAATGGGGGATCAAGTCCGAAAAGTATTTCTCAATATAATTAACGATGGCCGGGCAGGAGGAGGTGATGACCGGCCACTTTTCAGGGTTTTGTTCCACAAAGTCTTTGTGAGCCGCTCCAACCATCTGGGCTCCGAAAGCCGTCTCTTCGGCCCCCTTGAAACCCAGGGCCTGGAGGGATTTCTCCATGGGAACAAAAGAGACCAGGTTGAAGTAAGCCGGAAAAGAAGGAGCCACACTGGCCACCACGGTTCGACCGGAAAGAAGGGCCTCTTTTACCTCAGGGCGATCATCGCGGACGAGTTTGGCTTTCTGAGGACAAACCCAGACACAATTCCCGCAGGCAATACACTGTTCAGGAACAACCTGGGCTTGTCCCTCCTTGACTCGAACGGCCTTGACCGGGCAGGCCCGGACGCATCGATAACAGTCGCGGCATCGAGCCAGGTTGGTACTGATAACCCATGATGGTTGCATCTTATTTCTTCACATCGGTGGTAGGAAAAACTTCCCGATAAAAAAATATTTCAGCATCTTCGAAGTGGACATCCCGGTATTGATGCTCACCGACCCGGATGGAAATCCCCGGAGAGCACTCTCCCATACAGAAAGATCCAACGAGTTCCACTTTGGCGTCCAAGGCCTCTTTTTCGATCAATCCTTCCAAGGCTGATGCCAGATCGTCCGATCCCCGCATATAACAGGAACTACCCACACAGATTGTAATGGTTACCATTCAAAAATCTCACGCATTCATCTCTATTTCCAAAGGACAAATACCCCTGGAGCCTGCTTTTTAATAAACTGGACTTTAGTTAATCATAGTACCTTCGAAGTGCTTCGTCAAAAGGAAAATATGGAGGCTTTCATTCTCTCAACAGATACACTCGACTCCGATAGTCCTCCTGATCTGCTGGTCCGAGGTAACCAAGGGCAGGCCCAGGGCCCTGACCGTGGTACCAATTATCCCCTATCGGCATTGTCAACTCCTGCCGATTAATACCTCTTGACCAGCTCCAATCCCTTATAATAGCGGCTGAAGCCGAAGGCCGTAAGGGGCCCGGCGTATTCGCTTTCCAAGGCGGGCTTTTTGTTGATCGACTCCACCAGTGATGATTTTTTCCGGGCTGAATTCCCGGGTCAACAGTATTTTAAAAAAGGGGAGACAGTCAAGGATGTGCGGATAATCGGGAGGTACCAGAAATTCCAAGATCCGGCCGTTTCGGCGGGAAATGAGGGCTAAACGTTTGCCGTGATAGATTAGATGGGTCGAGGCAAGGCGACTGGGAAACCGGCCTTTGAGGCCCTCCAATTTGATTCCGCAGAGTGAGGCCGGGTCCGTTGCATTTAGCCAATAAATCGTTCCATCGGGCAGGGGCTCATTCAAGAATCTGAAGGCCTCATGGGAGATGAATTGAGCACCCGGAATCCCTTCAAAAAAATATCCCGAGAGAATCTCTCCAGATAGTTCCATGACCCTCAAGGCCTTAAATACCCGAGCCCACTGGAACATGGGCATCTCCACCGACAACAGTTCTCTGAAGATGAGGCCGTAACGCCTGAAGAGCTGGCGGACCCGGTCTTTGACCAGTTCGGCTTCATCGATGGGATCTCTTTCAAACCTTTCCCTGTCGAGGGCGAACCAGTTCCCTGAAAGCGGACGGGTTGCGGTCCAGCGGTTAAAGGCCGACCTGGAAGGTCTGCCCCCTTCCCTCTTTAAACTGAAGGGGGCGAAGTCGGTCACTATCCCTCGGCGCAGGGTCTCGAAGGCATCATTGCTCACCCGTCCCTGCCAGGCCAGGTCCCAAAGTTTATTGGTAATGGTACGGCTGTCGAGCTTTGAATGCTGGGCGATATCCAGGAAGCTGTACCGGCCGATTTTTTGCGGGAGCAGGTTGGCCAGCCCATATCTCGATACCGTTTCTTTCGGGGTCGGCCCATCCCCATCCTTCTTGTCCTGGTCGATAAAAAGATCCAGGTCGTTTGAGAAGGCAAAACTGATTCTCCTCTTACCGCAGCCGAACCAGAGGAGATCGCTCGATTGGATGAGGCTGTCAAGCCAGGACCCATAATACGGAGACATCCGGGCCGGCAGGATGTGCTTCTCCCAGGCCTCGGCGCCGGCCGGGAACCCGAAGAGCTGATCCAGGGCGCTCTGCAGGGCATCGATTGATTCACCCCGTTGGGTCAGTGCCCTGATAGGAGGCCAGAAACAACGGGAGATGGTCGAGGCTTAGGGGCTTGAAGGAGGGCTGTCTGGACCTTCTGGCCATTCTGAGCAAAATCTCCAGGTTTTCCCGGTCACAGATTTCCATCTCTTCGGCATCTTCCATGAGGGTGTCGATCAGCACATCCTGTGACTCCGCCAGACCGGCCACCATCTCATCCAGCAGGGGCTCATCGATGCCCAGAATATTTATCAGGGAGGATTTTCGAACCGGTCCATAGAAGGAAAGCCATTGGACCAGGAGGTCAGACAGGACGCTTTCTTTCTGTTCGTCCCTTTCTAAAAAGGATTTCTTAAGAAAAGAATCGACCAGCATAGCGGCCCGACCGCTGAGGGATTTATTGGAGAGCACATCCCTGGCCCCTAACGCTTCGGGGCGCACCCTAAAGGCCCTGGCGATGGAGCCCAGATTTTCCACGGCGCAGAACAGTTTGACCGATGTTCCGGGCAATTGAATGGAGACGATCTTTTCCCTTATCGAGGCCACTGCCTCATCTGCCGTGATCTCATGATCACGGGCAATGGCTTTTAGGAGTTCCTGCCACTCCAGGGCCGGTATCAGAAGCCTCTCCTTGATCCAGTCCAGCAAATCCTCTGCCGATCTGGGGGCATAGCCCGGGGCCGTACGCTGGAGTTTGGCTTCAAGTGTTTCCACTAAGGTCCTGGGGATCCGCGGCCTGAGTCGCTGGGAGAAGAGGACCTCTTTTAAAAGCCCCTGGCTTAGACGGGAGGCCTTCCCCGATAGGGGGGAGTCGTCTTCATACATATAGGTATTGGTCTGTTTCCAGACCAGGCCGTCGGCAAAGGGGGAGGCCGTCTGGGTCACGACCTCGGAGATTTTTATTTCGCCCCTGCGGATTTCTTCGAGAAGACGCTTCAAATTCTCCAGGTCGAATTCATCCTGAAGACAGGTGCGCCAAGTCTCTAAAAGAATGGGGAAATCCGGATAGGCCATGACGGCATCCATCAGCGTTTTGGACCTGAGCCGATTAAGCCAGAGGGGCAGGCGTTTCTTGAAATCCGATCTCGGGAGCAACAGGGCCCGGCCGGCATTTTCCCGGAATTTCGCCCCGAAGAAGGCGGTCTTCTCCAGGGTCTGCCTGAGCAGCCCTTCGAGGTTTTCCGGGGTGACCAGGTTCAAGACATCTTCGGTGGAAAAGTCGTGAGGCAGCATCAGCAGGATACAATCGTTATTCTCGATGACTTCCAGGTGATTGTGATATCTCTCCTCCCAGGCCGCCTGCAGGGCCAGGCTGAAAGGCCGGTTGATCTTGCCGCCCCAGAGGGTATGGAGAATGACCTGTTTGTTGTCAGCCGTATTCAGGGGATCGTTAAAGTGTTCGACCAGCAAATGATGACGGTGAGGCAGGTTGGTTCCGGTGGCTTCCTGCTGTCTTTTCAGAAAATGGATGAGCTCATCGGCCGCGGCCTCATCCATGAAATATTCCCGGACCAGCTCCCTTTTCAAAGAAGGTGCGTCGAGTCGGGTATGGAATTTTTCCAAAAAGAGAAGGATCTTTTCCGAAAAAAGGAAATCCCGGTTCAGGTCTTCGGCCCTCCAGAAAGGGAATGATACCGGGCTTGGCCTCGGCCGGTAGGACCTCCACGGCGTTATGGGTCACCTTTTGGATGCGCCAAACCTGGGCCCCCAGGGTAAAGGTGTCGCCGATGCTCCGTTCCCAGACGAACTCTTCGTCCAGCTCGCCTATCTTGGCCAAAGAACCCTCCACCCGCAGGTCATAATAGCCCCGGTTCGGAATGGTCCCCCCTGCCAGATAGATCAACCGCAGCACTCCCTCCTTGCCGTGGACAATGTTATCGATCTTATCTAAGGAGACACGGGGCTTGAGTTCCCGCAGCCTTGTATCGGCGTACCGGCCGGCCAGCATTTCCAGGACCAGGTCGAACTGTCGGCGGGAAAGGTGGCGATAGGGGGTGCTGGTTTTGATAAAGGAGAAGAGTTCATCCCGGTCCCATCTTTCCAGGCCGGTCATGGAGAGGATCACCTGGGCCAACACATCCAGCGGGCCTTCGATAGGCTTGATGGATTCGATGTCGCCATCCATGACGCTTCTGGCCATGACGGCGGCATAAAGAAAATCATGGCCATGGGTGGGGAAGAGGAGGCCCCGGCTCACTTGGCCGACGCTGTGTCCGGAACGGCCTACCCGCTGAATGGCAGAGGATATGGAGGGCGGGGTCTGGATGAGAATGACCTGGTCGAGTTCGCCGATATCGATCCCGAGTTCCAGGGAACTGGTGGCCACGATGGCCTTCAACTCGCCGTTCTTTAATCGTTGCTCCACGGTGAGACGGATCTCCCGGGCGAGAGAGCCGTGGTGCGCATAGGCCAACTCCTCGGCCTGCCCTTCGTTGATCAAACGGGTAACTTTTTCGGCCGTCCGGCGGCTGTTGGCAAAGAGCAGGGTGGATCGATGGGCCTTGATAACTTCTCTGAAGGATTCGACCAGGACCGGCCACCAGGAGGCATCAACCAGATGCTCCCTGGCTTCCGGTGGAAAACGGACCTCTATCTGAGTGCGCTTTTTGTCCCTCGATTTTATAATAGTGACTTTTCGCCTTTCATAATGCCCGGTTTGGGCATCGCCCTGCAACATGAATCCGCCGACAAACTCGGCGACCGTCGAAAGGGGCTTTACCGTGGCCGAGAGGGCGATGCGCTGGAATTCACCGGAAAGGCGGACCAGGCGTTCCACGGCCGTAATCAGATGGGTTCCCCGCTTGGTGCCGACTACGGCGTGAATTTCATCCAGTATGACGGTCGCAATCCCCAGGAGCATGGCCCGTCCGCTTCGGGAGCTCAAGAGGATATTCAGGCTCTCCGGCGTGGTGATAAGGATTTCAGGGGGGCGGCGCAACATCTGTCGGCGTTCTTCGGCCGGTGTGTCGCCACTGCGGGTGAGTACGGTGAGGGCGGGAAAGACATCGCCTTCTTGTCTGGAAATAGGACTTGAGCTCTTCTATTGGCCGGGTAAGGTTTCGTCGGATATCGTTATTGAGCGCCTTCAAGGGCGAGACATAGAGGACCCGCGTCTGGCCTTGGCCCCAGACGCCGGTGATCAGTTGATTGATGGACCAGAGAAAGGCCGCCAGCGTCTTGCCGCTGCCCGTGGGTGCCGTCACCAGGGCGTGTCGGCCCTGGGCAATTTCCGGCCAGGCCTGCACTTGTATCGGCGTTGGCGCACCCAGCCTTTCCCTGAACCATCTACGGATTAGCGGATGAAAATGGGCCAGGGGATCCTTGGGGTCAATGGTGTTCATTTTATTCAGTCCTAAAAATTCTCAGGACCTTCCGTCTCTTGCTGCAGGGCCAGAATCATTTCTCGGGCTTGCTGTCTGAGGCCCGGCAAACGCCAGGCGAACACCGCCCCCGCCAGAATACAGACAGAACCGCCAAGGGTCACGGTAGTCGGGGCACCCAGATGATGGGCCAACGTCCCGGCCACCAGGGCCCCGAAGGGGGCCATGCCTAATAACATCATGGAATAAACCGCCATGACCCGTCCGCGCAGCTTATCCGACACCAAGGTTTGAATCAGGGTGTTTGAAGCGGCCATCTCGGTTATCATGAAGAACCCGACCGGAACGAGCAATGCGGCAGATAGCCAAAAGGAACGGGACCAGGAGAACAGGATGAGACAGACCCCGAATCCTGCCGCGGAAAAGGCCACCATCCGTCCCAAACCGCGCACACCACGCCGGGCCGCCAGGATCAGAGCGGCGATCAGCGAACCGACCCCCGAAGCCCCCATCAATGTTCCCAGTCCTTTCGCCCCGCCGTGGAGGATCTGGGCCGCAAAAATCGGCATGAGCACCAGATAGGGCAGACCCAAAAGGCTGACCAATCCCAGCAAAACCAGCAAGGCGCGAATCGGTCCGGTTTTCCAGACATAGCCAAATCCCTCAACGATACTGGACAAGGCCGAGCCGGATCGAAACACCTCTTTCCAGGGTTCCATCTTCATCAATAGCAGGCCCAGGATTACGGCCAGGTAACTGAGGGCATTGGCCAAGAAACACCAACCTTCTCCAATGGCCGCCACCAGCACTCCTCCGATTGCCGGCCCGATGATACGGGCACTATTGAACACGGAAGAATTCAGGGCAATGGCATTGACCAGATCTTCTTTACCGACCATCTCCACCACAAAGGCCTGTCGGGCCGGTACATCAAAGGCATTCACCACGCCGAGCAGAGCGGCCAATAAGTAGATATGCCCAACCTGAACCTGATGGGTAAGGGTCAGGGCAGCCAGGACAAAAGCCAGAAGCATCGAGGCCGTCTGGGTGGCCACCAGGATGCGGTGACGATTGGTCCTGTCGGCTACCGCCCCGCCGATAGAGGAAAACAAAAAGACCGGAATTTGCCCTGAAAACCCAACCAATCCCAGGGAAACCGCCGAGCCCGTCAACTTATAGACCAGCCACAACTGGGCCATGGACTGCATCCAGGTTCCGATAAGGGAAATAAGTTGTCCGCCGAAGAAAAGGCGATAATTTCTGTGTTTAAAAGCCCGCAGGAGCAGTGACCATCTCGGGCGGGAACCGGCCCGCCCGTACTCGGCCCTTTCCGCTATGGCCTTTGCTTCGTTAGGTGGATTACCTGTTTTGAAACGCTTCCTCATGGAACCTCATTATTTTTATCCCCAATGAAAGGCGAGTTTTGATCATTGCCTAAAAACGATTGGTCCGGTCAGACTGATGATGGATTACATAACCAGGTGTGGGTTGGGGCTTCTTTTCGCGGGAAATGGCTTCACTTTATGTTTCCGGTCGAACTCCGGGGCTCCCTTCAGGACTCCCGGAATCCACCGAAATAATGCCTATGCTTTTAAAATTTATTATGCATGAAGAGGTATCCTTTTTCCATCTATTTCCAGGGTGGTTTTGGAATAAGACATTTTTTTTATGATCTTCCCGTCTTGAAAATGGATCACATCCAGGCCCCGGCGTTTTTCCGGTTTTCCTTCGTAGCCTTTTTCATGGGAAGGCCAGGAAAGCTCCCAGCGATAGAGGACCTTTTGTTCCTTCTCGTCGATAAAAAGGTCTTCCCCATGAAATCGAAAACCCCCGTGGTCGGCAAACCAGGGGGCCCAGGCCTTCCGGAGGGCCTCTTTGCCCACGGCCTTTCCGCCGGTCCAGTTTTCAAAAACCACCTCATCATGAAAGAGTTGCATCACCCCTTCCAGGTCATGGTTGTCCCAGGCCAGGTTCCATTCCTCCATGGCTTTCTTGATCTCTTCTCTGGTAATGGTCATAGGGTCCTCCATGGTTTAAAAGGCAGTCCTTCCCTGGGGGAGAAGACTGCCTGTGATGAATTTCTCAGTGCAATGATCGCTATTTTCTATTGCGCCACCCTGACAATGTCAAGCAAATTTTAATAAATGCCCACCTGACAGCCGGCCGCCATGGTCCTTCCCAATTCTTTCTCAACCCTTTTGCTTTTCTGGACTCTTTTGAATACGGTGGAACTTTTTGACAGAAGACCCATATTATGATAAAAAATAATTAAGCTGTTTGCAATATGCACAATCGCTAATCTTGGATTTCTTGCCAAAAGTTTTTTGCAGTCATTCCGGCGAAAGCCGGAATCCAGGAATATTGATCGTCTTGGAGGAACTGGACCACGGCTTTCGCCGGGGTGACGGAGTTGGCGATTTATTCAGGTTCTGCCAATTCTAAAATGGTCAGGTTATTTTTTTACAGACCCTAAGGTAATTTATGAATACTGGCGCCGTCAAAGACAACATGGTTGAATTATCGGAACTTCGGGATAAGATCCGTGTCTTTCGGAACCGGACCCAGGCCGGTGAAGTACTAGCCGGGATGTTACAGGCCTTCCGTCGCACCGAGACTATCGTCATGGCCATTCCTTCCGGCGGCCTTCCGGTGGCCGTGGTGATTGCCAAAGAGCTCGACCTCCCTCTCGAAGTAGCCGTGGTCAGCAAAATCACCCTGCCCTGGAACACGGAAGCCGGTTATGGGGCCGTGGCCTTTGACGGCACCATGCAATTGAATCAGGATCTTCTCCTATACCTCAACTTAACCGAGAGACAAATCGAAGAAGGGAAGGATAAAACCTTCCGTAAGGTCTTGAGGCGGGTAAAAAGCTTTCGGGAAGACCGACCCTTCCCGGATGTTTCTCAAAAAACCGTGATACTGGTGGACGATGGACTGGCCTCGGGATTCACCTTGCTGGTAGCCGTTGAAGCCCTCCGTAAGGCCGGGGCCCGATCTCTCGTTGTGGCCGTGCCTACGGGCAGTTGGAATTCGGTCCTCAGGGTATCCGGAAAGGTGGAAGTCCTGTATTGTGCCAACATCCGGCAGGGAGGGCAATTTGCCGTGGCCGATGCTTATAAAAATTGGTTTGACGTGGAAGAAGAAGAGGCCCTAAATATTTACCGGACATTTTTAAAAAATCAGGCTCAATGAACTCGTGACGAAAATGAGCGATCTTCGACTTTATAGGAGTCTTGTCATGCATAATGAAACCCATGATTATCAGGAGGCCCCATGAAAGAGCACCCCTTTAATCCTCAATTGGACCGGCGAAAGTTTTTAAAACTCGGCCTGGCCGGGGCGGCCGCTACGGCCATCGGCACAGGACAAATTTCCAGGCTGGCGGCATCCACGAACCCCTCTTCCCCTGAGGGCATTACCCCGGTGTATCGAACCCTCGGCCGGACGGGTCTTAGGATAACTATGGTCAGTTTTGGGGCCATGCTTACGCCGGAACCCGAGGTTATCCGGGCCTCGCTTGACTATGGGGTCAACTATATCGATACGGCCCGCCGATACATGAACGGCAAGAACGAAGAAATCGTGGCCAGGGCCATTAAAGGATCCCGTCCTAAATTATTTTTGGCCACAAAAACCAAAGGCGATACCCGGGAACAGATATTTCAAGATATGGAAAAAAGCCTTAAGGCCTTAGACACCGATTATGTTGATGTTTACCAATTGCACAACCTGACCAGCAAGGACAAAGGCCGGGCCTTTGATCCCCAGGTCCGGGAAGCCTTGAAAGAACTTAAAAAGCAGGGCAAGGTCAGATTTTTCGGGGTTACCACCCATACCGATCAGGCCATGGTGGTAAATGCCATAGCCGATGATCCGGAAAAATTCTTTGACACCATCCTGGTCGGTTATAATTTTAAAAGCGGGCCGGAGTTACAAAGGGCCATTGCCCGGGCGGCCAAAACCGGAATCGGTATTGTGGCCATGAAAACACAGGCCGGAGGCTACCATTCCGAGGCCCTGGGGCCCCTCAGCCCCCACCAGGCGGCACTCAAGTGGGTGCTTCAGGACCCGAATATCACAGCCGCCATTCCGGGCATGAAAGATATGACCATGCTCAAAGAAGATTTATCGGTCATGGGAATGAAACTAACCTCGGCGGATCAAAAAATCCTCGGTCTTTATGGAAAATCAATTGATCCCTATTACTGTCACCTTTGCGCCCAATGCGAAGGGACCTGTCCACAGGGGGTATCCATCAGTGTTATCAACCGCTGTCTGATGTACGCCGAGGCCTACGGGGAACCTGAACTGGCCGAGGAAACCTACAAAGAGATCCCGACCCGGGCTACGGCCTCCGCCTGCCTTTCCTGTTCTTCCTGTGTGGCCCGGTGTGTGCGAGATATCGATATCGAAGGAAAGATGTCTCAAGCCCGGCGGCTGTTTGACGAAAGGGAGCAAACCTTTCTCTCATGATATCCCGTCCCCACAATAATAATTTTGATGAACACCTAAAAACCGTCATTCCCGCGCAAGCGGGAATCCAGGCCAGGCGTAATCAGTTAAAACCACAGGATTCCCATTCCCCGATTAAGACATTCGGGGACAAGCTTCACGGGAATGACGGAGGTAGACGACCTCGGACTTTTTACAAACTCGTCATTTTAGGCATCGTTCTTTTCCTCATCCTGACCATGATTTCCGTTTCCTGGTCGAAGGAGCCTTCCGTAGAAAGCCTGCTGCCCTCACCGGGTTTCTCCGGGGGATGGCGTCTTGACGGGCCGGTTAAAACCTATACCAAAGATGATCTGTTCACCTATATCGACGGAGAGGCGGAGCTTTATTTCCCCTATGGGTTTGAACGGCTGGCCACGGCCTTTTATACCAAGGTGGGAGGAGATCCCGGGATCGGGGTGGCGGCCGATATCTATCAAATGGGTTCCCTGCTCGACGCCTTCGGCATTTATTCCCAATATCGCAAACCCGAAGCCGAGTTCATCTCCATGGGGGGAGAGGGTTTTGTCAATCCTTCCCAGTTGTTGTTCTACCAGGACCGCTTTTTCGTACAGTTATCGGCTTCCGGAACGGCCCAATTGGACCGTTCGGTTTTCGAATCCTGCGCCCGGTCCATTTCCAAGGCCTTGCCCGGTCCGCCGAAGAAGCCCCCGGAACTCAATCTTTTAAAGATCCCGGCCCTGATCCCCCAAACAGAGCGCTACTTTCCGGAAAGTCTTTTGGGATACTCTTTTTTTCGGCGAGGGTTGATCGCCCTGGCCTCACAGAATGGAAAAAAATTCCGTATATTTGTGATCATCGAAGATTCAGCCCAATCGGCCAAAGAAGTATTGGACCGGTATGTCCGTTATTTGAAGGACTCCAATGTGCCCTCCGACAGAATCCTTCTTCTCAAAGAGGGGAGGCTCTTCGCCCCTGACCCGCTCCACAAGGGGATGATGCTTGGTCAAAAAGGGCGCTTCATCGCCGGCGCGGTGGACCTGGAAAATCCTGCTCAGGGCAGCACCCTAATTGAACCAATAATGGACCGCCTCCCCTGATAAACATTGGATAAAGCAGCTTTTGAAATATTAGCCCAGGACGGTCAGGCCCGGAGAGGCCGGATAAAGACCTCCCATGGCCTTATCGAAACACCGGCCTTTGTTCCCGTAGCTACCCGGGGTGCTATGAGATCCACCACCGTCGCCGATCTTTCCACCATAGGCGTACAAGTCCTCATCACCAATGCCTTTCATCTGCACCTGCAACCGGGGGAGAAAATTATTCAAGAGATGGGGGGCCTTCACCGTTTCATGGGTTGGGAGGGACCGATCATCATGGACTCGGGCGGATTTCAGGTCTTCAGTCTGGGGATGGCCAAGGAACATGGGGGGAGTAAGGTCACTTCCCTTTTTTCAGAAGGTCAAAGGCGGAAAAGACCCATCGGTTCGGGGGAAAAGAAAACCCTGGTTACCGTGACCGAGGATGGCGTGGAATTTGTTTCCTATCGGGACGGCTCCCGTCACCTCTTTACCCCGGAACAGGTGGTGCAAACCGGACGAAGGCTCGGTGTGGATATGATCATGGTCTTAGATGAATGCACTTCACCGGTCCATAGTTACCGGGAGACCCAGGAAGCCATGGAGCGCACCCATCGCTGGGCCATAGCCGCCCTGTCGGAATTCCATAGTCAGCCCTCCAACGGACAGTCCCTCTTCGGAATTATCCAGGGTGGGACCCATCAAGATCTAAGGGAGAAGAGCGCCCGATTCATCGCCCACCAAGGCTTCGACGGTTATGCCCTGGGAGGCTTTCTCGGTAACTCCAGAGAGGACCTGATTCAAATCCTGAATTGGACCATTCCCTATCTACGCCCGGAAAAACCCCGTCACTTTCTGGGTATCGGCCAGGTGGAGGATGTTTTTGAAATGGTTCGCCACGGCATCGATCTTTTTGACTGTATCGCCCCGACGCGAATGGCCGGAACCGGCACCCTCTTCATCAAGAAAGGCCGGAGGTTCAGGATGCATATCCTGAACGAGGCCTTTAGAAATGACCCCCGTCCGGTTGAAGAGGATTGCGGCTGCACTACCTGCCGAAACCATTCGCGGGCCTATCTGAGACATCTGTTTTCGGTCAAAGAGCCTTTGGCCGTGGTTTTAGCGGCTCATCACAACCTGCATTTTATGGAGTTGCTGATGAAGGAGATCCGCCAAGCCATCCAGGAAGGGGAATTAGAAGCCCTTCGGGAAAGTTGGATCGGGCCACAGCAGGCGGATATCTGAGCTAAATAATGATAAGTTCGTAAAAGATCCGAAAACTTCGTATTCGTCATTCCCGTGAAGCTTGTGAGGGCAAGGGACCCATTCGGCCACCCATTATCGGGTACTCTTACAAATGAAGAACACTCTTGAAAATTTTCAAAACTTTTTCAATATCCCCTGATGAAACATCCAGATGGGTAACCAGACGGATCAGCTTTTTATTGACGGCATGGACCAACACACCTTCTTTTTTCATACCCTCCGACACCTGCTGGGCGGTCATCCTTGTGTTGTCCACATCAAAGATGACGATATTAGTCTCCACCTGATCGGGACTGATGGAGATCCCTTTGATTTCCGAAAGGACCGAGGCCAACCGCTTGGCATTCTTATGGTCTTTTTCCAGCCGTTCCACATGATGGTCCAGGGCATAAAGACCGGCCGCCGCCAGGATTCCAGCCTGACGCATCCCGCCACCGAACATCTTGCGAAAACGGTGGACCCGTTCGATAAAAATTGCCGAACCGGCTACCAATGAACCGACCGGAGCGCCCAACCCCTTTGAGAGACAAACCGACACGGAATCAGCCCTCCTGGCATATTCCTTTGGTTTGATTCCAGAGGCTACGGAGGCATTCCAGAGTCTGGCCCCGTCGAGGTGGATCGAAAGATTTTTTGACCTGGCCAATCTGGAAACCTCGGTCAGCGTCTTTAGAGGATAGACGGACCCACCCCCGCGGTTATGGGTGTTTTCCAGACAGACCAGCCTTGTTACCGGGAAGTGGTGGTCGAGGGGTCTAATGGCCTCTTCGACCTGCGAGGCTTTCACCAGGCCGCGGACACCCTGAAGACAATTAAATTGAACGCCAGACAGGACGGCCCCGGCCCCTCCTTCAAAATTGAAAGGATGAGAAGTCGCCTCCAGAATGACCTCATCGCCGGGCTGGGTGTGGGCTTTAATGGCCAACTGATTAGCCATCGTCCCGGAGGGGACGAAAATGGCCTTTTCTTTGCCAAGAATCCCGGCCACCCTATCCTGCAGGGCATTAACCGTCGGGTCTTCTCCGAAGACATCATCTCCCACCTCGGCCTTGGCCATGGCCTTTCGCATGGCCGGCGTCGGCTTGGTAACGGTATCACTTCTAAGATCAATTAAATTTGTCATATTTTCCTCTATTCCGAACGAATCGCATCAAAAGAATGAAAGCATAAACCCAACTAACGTTTATTGAGTTTATAGCGTTTGTCGCGTTAATTGAGTTAAAACCAGGTAAAAACAATAAACGCAACTACCCGACAAACCCAATAAACCCGATAACGCGATAACCCTATGGGCAAGCCCGGCCCTTTAGATGAAAGAAAAATTTCAATCCTTTTTTAACCCGGTTGGAAAATATTTTTGGCGAAAAAAAGGTGCCGGCTACCCGCTTGTTGATCTCCCCCAGGGTCGGATAGGGATGGACGGCCGAAGCCAGGGTGGAAAGCTTCACCCGGCCGTTTAAAACTGCCACCCATTCGCTGAGCAACTCCCCGGCCTGGGGACCCAGTATTTGAACGCCCAGGGGTTTTTCATTCTTATCCAGAATCATCTTGATCCTGCCCACCCTTTCCCCTTCGGCCAGGCTTCGGTCGTTATCGACGAAGGCTTCCGTCCAGATGGTATACTCCAGTCCGACTTCCCTGGCGGCTGATTCGTTCATTCCGATACCGGCCAGTTCAGGGTCGGTGTAGGTGCACCAGGGCATAAAGGTATAATCCGCCTTCCTGGGAAGATGGAAAAGGGTATTGCTGATCACGATGCCCCCTTCGTAGCCGGCGGCGTGGGTGAATTGAAATTCGCCGGTCACGTCACCGGCCCCATAAATATGTTTCTGGGTGGTTCGGAGTCGCCCATCCACTTTCAAGCCTTTTCGATCATAGGCCACGCCGATTTGGTCCAGATTCAGCCCATGAAGATTGGGGTCCCGGCCCAGGGCCACCAGGATTTTTTCCGCGGAGAGGCGAACATCCCGGCCTTGGGCGTCTTTTATGACCACCTCCCGTTCATTCCCCGACTCGCCCACTCTGACGACGGCGGCATTCAAATAGAATACGACCCCTTCGGAGCGCAAGACCCGCATCACCTCATCGGCCATGTCCCTATCTTCTTTGCTCAAAATCTGACCGCTTCGTTGGACCACGGAAACGCTGGTCCCCAGGCGGGCATAGGCCTGGGCCATCTCAATGGCCAGCGGACCGGCCCCTAGAATAATCATGGACTTGGGCAGGTGCTCCAGTGAAAAGATTTCCTTATTGGTGATAAAGGGGGTTTTGTCCAGACCTTCAACCTGAGGGATACCCGGCGAAGAGCCGGTGGCAATGACCCAATGCCTGGCCGAATAGATCGAACCGTTTATTTGGATGGCCTGTTCATCGACAAAAACCGGTTTTCCGAATTCCACCTTGACACCGAGGCTGCAGAACCTTTCTTCGGAATCATGTTTTTGGATGGTGTCGATGACTGACCGGATTCTTTTTCTGACCGCCTGGTAGTCCACGGGAGGGACCTCGACCCGAGGAAGTCCATAATCCCCGGCCTTTTTCATCGCCTGATAGACCTGGGCCGTTCGGATCAGGGTCTTGCTGGGTACGCACCCGAAGTGAAGGCAGTCCCCTCCCAGTTCCTTATCCTTTTCCACCAACAGCGTTTTGGCCCCTAATTGAGCGGCCCCGGAGGCCACCGTCAGGCCCGCCGCCCCTCCTCCGATGATACCCATATCAAAATCATATTTGCTCATGGTGCGCCTCCGTCTGTCGCCTCAATCGAGTTTGTCAGGTTTATCGGGTTTCTTGGGTTTGTTGGGTTTATAGGGTTCGTTGCTTTCATCGGGTTATCCGGGCTGTTGGATTATTGGGTTCATCAATCGGATTTTAATCCAATTAACGCAATAAACTCAACAAACGTTTTTTTCTTCCAAAGCCTGCACTTTTGAAAGCCGTCGAAGATGCCGTTCCTCCCCGGTAAAACCAGCCATTAGGAAGGTCCTGACTAATTCAGCGGCCAACGCAGACCCGATGACCCGCGAGCCCAGGACCAGAACATTAATGTCGTCATGCTCCACCCCCTGGTGGGCCGAATAGGTATCATGACAAAGCCCTGCCCGGATGCCGCGAATTTTATTGGCGGCCACCGAGGCCCCGACTCCGCTGCCGCAGATCAGGACCCCCCGATCGGCCCGGCCATGATGGATGGCCAGGCCGAGGGCTTCGGCATAATCAGGATAGTCAACAGGGTCCTGGTTGCGAGTCCCGAGGTCGGTTACCTCATGTCCTAATTTTTCCAATAATAGGACCAGGCCTTGCTTCATTTCAAACCCGGCATGATCGGAGGCGATGGCGATTCGCATAGACATTCCTCATTCATCTATAATTTTTTCGCTGATATGATATTATATCAGGTCTTCTTTGAGACTACAAAAAAATTGATCCCGCTTGCCCGGGCCCCCCCTCCCCTACAGTCTATTTTTGTATGGCAAAACTCCAAAAATATGCTATGGTGCTCATATTTCTTTTTTGGTAAGAAAGAAATTCAGTACAAGATGGTCAATGTTTATAATTTGGCTGCTTTTGCGGCAGGATTAATCGAAGGATTTTCAATCAGAAAGGAAGAAAAAAATCATGTTAAAATTTTGCAAAATGATAACCTTTATTTCTATCTTAACCATTTTGGCGCCCATCAGCCTTCAGGCCCAGGGCCAGGAGGTATTGGCCAAAATCGGAAACCAAAAGATTACCGCGGCCGATTTAAATAGAATTATCGGGTTTTACGATCCGGAACAGCGAAAGGTAATTGAAAGCAACCCCCAACTTAAGGAAACCATCCTTTGGCAGATTGTCCAAAGCACGGTAATTTCCAAAATCGCTAAGGAAAAAGGTTTCGATAAAAGACCCGACGTCAAGGGACAGCAGGATATGCTGATCAATAATTATTTAGCCACCCAGTATCTGCAAAAAGTAATCATCGATAAAGTGACCCTTTCCGAGGCCAAGGCCCTCTCTTATTATAAAGAACATTCCGAAAGCTTTAAGACCCCGGAAACGATCAGGGCCAGACATATTCTTATAAAAATAGACCCGTCGGCTTCCGACGAGGAAAAGAAAAAAATTAAGGCCAAGGCGGAAGAAATCCTCGAAAAACTTAAAAAAGGAGAAGACTTCGCCAAATTGGCTTCGGAAGTTTCCGAAGACCCGGGCACCAAGGCCAAAGGAGGCGATCTGGATTTTTTCCCAAGGGGGACTATGATCCCCGCCTTTGAAGAAGCGGCCTTTTCTCTAAAACCGGGGGAGATGAGCGGCCTGGTGGAAACCGAGTATGGTTATCACATCATCAAGCTGGAAGAAAAAAAGGACGCCGTTCTGGAACCCTATGAGAAAATCAAAGATAAGGTAAAAGATCAGGCCCTTCAGGAAATGAGGAAGGCGGCGGTCACTGATTTTGTAGAAAAGTCCTTGAAAGATGCCCGGGTGGAGATTCATCCCGGCTCGACCAACAAACCTAAGAAATAAGGCGGGCGGATAAAATTCAGGTGTATTCTTTCTTATTTTAAACTTGAGATGGCCTCGGTATTAAACCCTCATGCCCCTTGGGGCACCACGAAACATGAAAAAGCAAGGGGTCAAGGATTCTAGTAAAAGGCTTGGAAGTTAAAGCCCTTGAACCCCAGAATCCTGGAATCTTTGAACCCTTTTTTCGTATTAAACTTATTACCAGTCTGTTGAGAGGAGTTCCTTCGCCCTTTGATCCAGCATCTCGGTAAGCGTTGGATATCCTTCCCCCGGAATGAAACCGAAGACCTTTTCCCATACCGAGGGGTTTTCCATGCACAGGTAGACCGGGACCTCGTTTCCAAAGCCTTTAATCCATCGAAGCATCTTGGAATAGACTTCCACCCTTATGGGCTGGACGTAGCGCATCTTTTTGTCTAAAGCCGGGATGAATTCCTGATAGATATATCGGGCCTTGGGAGAACGATGTTGAATAATGGATTTCAGTTGGGGCATAAAGCGGAAACAGCCCAGGCTGATCCAGGCGATTCTGTCGGCACGAATCTTCGAAAAAAGGAGGCGGATCGTTTGCTGATACTCCTCTTCCCAGCCGGGGAAATAAAAAATGGGATCGAAATGAAACCCCAGGAGATATCCCTTTTCCTGACAGGCACAGGCGGCTTCCAGACGTTCGGTCAGCGAAGCGGCCCCCCGCTCTTCCTTCCTAATCATCTCAGGTGAATTGAGCGACCAGGAAACGATGATATTTTTTAAAGAAGGAGAGCGGAGGATATTCTTTACGGATATGGTTTTGGTCTTCAATTCAACTACGACATTAGAATGAGAGGAAAACTCCTCGAATAAAAGTTCGCTGAATCCGGTTATCGGGTCGAGGGCCAGACTGTCGGTGAATTCGCCGGTGCCCAAACGGATGATCTCTCCCCGATGGTTTTCAACGAAGGTCCCTAACTGGGAAAAGAGTTCGTCGGTATTAACAAAGAGGCGAATAAAAGGCTGGTTGAAATAGGCCTGAAGGATACAGTAACTGCAGTCTATGGGACAATTGGTCCCTATATGGAGGATACGATACCCGCAACAGATATAATCCTTGGTCCCCGGACAAGGCCTGATCAACTCCCCTTTGAAACGGGTCAAGAAAAGAATTTTTTTCGATTGGGATAAGCTTTCCGGCTGGAGAAGGATTGGCTCCTGGTCCACCCATTCCACGGGGAGATGGGGATACATCTTCAGGACCTTTTCAGTCAAAGGGGCGTCCCCTACCCCTCGCTCGACGATAATTTTCTTAAAGGAAAATGGTTTCAAGGGATTTCACAAGAAGATTTTTCGGTTAAGGGAGATCTTCCAGCTTCCGGTCCCGCAGGGCCTGGCTGATTTTTCCCAGGGATTCGGATAATTCTTTACTGTTTGAAAATTTAATTTCCAGTCCATATTGTCCTCCCTCAAAAAAAGGAGGGGGAGAAAGCCTGGTGCGTTGATCCAGACCGAGGAGGGAGACTTTTTTTTGAAAGGCTTTTTCCATGCCGGTCAGGAAGGGATAAAGACAGGATCGAAAATATCTTCGCAGGGCGTCTCCCTTTTGCTGGGGGGTCCGGTTGGTCTGTCGCAGGTGCTCGACCACCGGTTCGGAAAAGAGAAATGTCGCGGATTCTCCCAATTCCCGTTTTCCAATCTCCTCCAGGTCGGATAAAAATTCTTTTTGTTTCTGAAAACCAAAGTGAAGAGAAATAAACAAGGTGAAGATCAAATCGGCTATGGGCAGGAAATCCCGATTAACCCTTTCAATCATTTCAGGAAACAGACGTCCCTCCAGCAAGGCCGACCAATAAATGGGGCTTATTTCCGAGGTGCTTAGATAACGTTTAAAAATTTCTTTCTTGGCCGGTAAGTTCAGCCAGGGAAGATAGTCCTGGATCGATTCTCTTTCCCCCATAAAGATCGACAACTTTTTCACGATCCAGGATTGTTCAACCGGATTAAAGCCCCGGTCCATATTCTCATTAAAATTAAAAAGGAAGAGACGCTTTCTCTCGCTCCCGGCCGGAGCAATTTTGCAGGATATGGGTTCTCGTCCGATTTTCTGCAGGGCTTGAAGACGTCTGAATCCGGCCACAATGCGTAACCGGCCCCCTTCTTTTTCCTGAAGGACCGGAGGATTTTGGAGACCGATGGTCTGAAGGGAATGGATTAAAGGCGCGACGGGGCGGCCATAGGTTATCCGAAAGGCGGTATCGGCCCAATCGATCCGGGAGAAAATGATATCCCCGGACATTAATTCCAAGGGGACACCTTCTCTTTTATTCAAGAGGCTCTTCCGAAGGGGTTACTCCCTTCCTTTCCACTAGGAGGCGACGGATTCGGCGTTTATCGGCCTCCAGGATGGTCATTTCCAAGTCCTGGAAATGGACCTTTTCGCCTACCACCGGGACCCTTCCTAAAATATGGATTATCAGGCCTCCCACGGATTCAAAATTTTTTTCTTCTATTTTTAATTCAAAATAATTTTCAAACTCTTCAATCTCCAGCCGGGCATCCGCTTCGACCCGGCCGTCTTCCAGGAGTTTCAGCCTGGGTTCCTGGCGGTCGTACTCATCTTCTATCTCTCCGATGATCTCCTCGATGAGGTCTTCCATGGTGACCAATCCGGAAGTCCCGCCGTATTCGTCGAGGACAACGGCCATGTGAATTTTTTGCTGTCTTAATTCCCGAAAAAGATGAACGATCTTTTTGGTCTCCGGGATGAAAGTGGTTTTCCGGATGATCTCCGGGGGTATGGGCTGATCGGGCGGCAGATGCCAATAGGGTAAAAGGTCTTTTACGTGGAGCATCCCGACAATATTGTCCGGGTTTCCCTGATAAATGGGAAGGCGGGAATGACCGTGGGCCAGGGTCAGGTCAATGATGTCCTGGATACTCACGTCCGAGCTGACGGCCAGCATCTCAGTCCTAGGGACCATGACCTCCCTTACTATGGTATCTTTGAATTCAAAGATGCTTTGGATCATCTCCCCTTGTTCCTGGGTGAGCAGTCCCTGCTCTTCGCCTTGATCGATCAAATCCTGGAAGTCTCTTTCTAAAACGGATTCCGGGGGGGTCTCATCCTTCTTCCTGAACAAAGACCTGACCTGTTCAATTAATCCCGGGGAGTGTTCGTCTGGAGTGGTACTCATAAGGGTAAAATATTATAATAGATTTTTTTTAAGGTCAAATTTTTTCTGGTGCAAAAAAAATTTCAGATGACCAGGGCTGCCAGGAATAATAATCTCTGTTGTAATTTCATTAATTCGGTTATAGTTAACCCAGGATATATTGGGGTTAGTTCTTGTCAAAGATTTTAATCGAAAATAAAACCTCCCGGGAGCCTGCGATCATGGGTAAGGTGATTTCTCTGGAATCCCTAAAAAATCAAAGGGCCGCTAAAAGGGGGTTTCGAGATTGGCAGCAGTTTTTTAAGTCCATCCCGACCTTGGATGAAAATACCCGATGGTCCGATCTCCCCGACGAATTGATCCTCTTTTTGGCTGAAGACGATAAAGAGGGCCGGCAATTAATCCACGACCTTCTCATGGGTTCCCTTGGTCTGGGAAACGGGTATGAATTCGAATCCCTGCCCCCGACACAATTGTTGCCCCTCTTGGATACCTACTTCATCCTGATCGATCAAATTCGATTCGAATGCATGCGCCGGTTAGGATGGGTCCAGGAAATCCCTTTAGCCGAAAAACCGATCATTAAATTGATCAGGGATTTTAAACCAGGAGATAATCCTTATCTGATGGACCCTCCAAAGCTCAACCGGAAGCACCCTGCTTATCCCGAGTATTCTCAACTGCCCGACTTGGATCAAAGGGTATTCATCAGAAAAACCATTCCCGAGGCAGTTAAACAACTCAAAGAAAGAGTTGAAGAACGGCGGTAGCCTTGCAAAAACAGACAGGGGGTTTTTCCCATGTCTGAAAATCCCCCCGGACACCTCAGAAAAAGGGAGGAGGGATTGATGAAGGGCTCTTATAAGGCTTACGAACCGATCCCCTGGGGCATCATATTTTTTCCCCGTTCCAGGGCGATGCGGAGATAGGTTTCAGCCCCGCTTTTAGGGGGTTCATACTGGAAGTCCTCCGACTTTTTTATCAGGTGGAGGGCTTCGGTGGCGCAGGTAGTCACACAAAGGCCACAGCCGATACATCGGTCCAGGTCAATGACCGCCCGATCATCGATGATGCGGATGGCTTCCATCTGGCAGCGGTCCAAACAGGTTTCACAGGCGACACACTCTTCTCCATTCACCTCGGCAAAATAGTTGCTCTTAACGGCCTTGGCCGGCGCCGGTTGTTTTTTTAAGGACTTCAAAACGCCACAACAATCTCCGCAGCAACTGCACATACCGCCTACCTTCTGGGAATTAAAGGGCTGCATGACCAGGCCGGCTTCTTCGTTGCGTTTAACGATCTCCTTGGCCTCTTCCTTGGTGATATAACGGCCCATGTGATTTTCTACATAAAAGTGGGCATGGGATCCGAACGAAAAACAGGCTTCCAGCGGTTTGTCGCAGCCCGTTTCATCCAACCGGGACATGGCCCGACAGATACAGGGCGCTATAGCAATGGTCTCCTGACTTTCCAGAATACCGATAACGTCTTCATAGGGGGCCACCGGCCAATCCGCGACCAACTGACGATTAATGGGAATGGTCCGCAGTACCGGCGTGCTGTAGGACTGAATGGTCCGACCGAAGACCGTATCAAAATACTCTTTATTTTCCCGAACAAATTCCCGATCCAACCTGGCCAGTTGAAACTCGAAGATGCCGACCACATAGGGAACGGCGGCATAACGCACTGTCTCACCCTTACGCTGTCTAAAAAGCAGCCCCTTGGCGGCCATCTGCTCCATTAATGCGGTCGTGGTCTGAAGGTCACGCCCCAATTGCCGGGCCACCTGCTCGGGGTCCGCCAAAAGGGGCGGCAAGTGAAGGAAAAGCTCGGCTTCTTCCTCGTTAAAAAGTCGTTTCAGTATCTTCATTTCCACCTGGCTCTCCGTGGCCGGGAAACCGGTGGCCAAATCGTCCAGGCGTTCCTGCAATTTCCTATAAATGTCCTCCATGTTCATCCTCCTCCTCTTCGATTACCGTTAAATATAGAAGCAGATTAGCATGATATTCTCCAAAGAATCAATCGACATTTCGAAGACGATGGAAAATTTTATTTCCGGTCTTTATTTGACAGAAAAACTTAAAAGGCATAAAATAAAAGTTAATCGTTTTTGAGGCGTTTTTAAAAATGGCCAGACTGAAAGTCCTCGTTTGTAAATTATCCGGCTTGATGACACGGCAAGAATTGTTGATGGGTCTTTCGTTCATCATGGCCTCCTTCCTTATTCTGGTTGATTGCGCCATCGGCAAAGAAGGTCCGGAGACAGACAGGATCGGGGCCTTTAAAGCCAAACGGGAACAAATGGTTGAAACCCAGATTAAGGCCAGGGGGATCAAAGATTTAAGGGTCTTGAAGGCCCTGCTTAAAGTGGAACGGCACCGGTTTGTCTCTGATCGTCTTCAAGACCAGGCCTATGAGGATCATCCCCTGCCCATCGGTGAGGGCCAGACTATCTCCCAGCCTTATATAGTGGCCTTGATGACGGAGCTCCTGGACCTGAAGGGCGGCGAAAAGGTTTTAGAAATCGGAACCGGGTCAGGCTACCAAGCGGCTGTTTTAGCTGAATTGGCAAAAAAGGTGTATACTATTGAGATTGTCAACACCCTGGCCCGGTCGGCCAGAGAACGCCTTCAAAAATTGGGCTATGGAAATATTGAAGTCAGGGCCGGGGACGGCTATCTGGGTTGGCCGGAAGCCGCCCCCTTTGATGCCATCATCGTTACGGCCGCCCCGGATCATATCCCTCAGCCTTTGATTGACCAGTTAAAAGAAGGGGGGCGGATGGTCCTGCCGGTCGGACCCTATCCCTACCAGGAATTGAAAAAGATAGTTAAAAAATCCGGAAAATCGGAAATCACCGACCTCCTTCCCGTCCAGTTTGTTCCCATGACCGGAGTCAAGGTGAAATCCAAAAGATAAGGCCGTCCACCTTAATATCCTTGGAAAGCCCTTTCCATCAAGAAGTTCTTGCCGGGATGTGGTCGTCGGGCCATTTTATATGGCCGAATCTGTAATGAAAAATTAATAAAAAGTCCTAAATCTTCTCTACTTCGCCATGTTCGGGATGACAGGAAGAACTTTTTACGAATCCATCACTTATTACGATATTTCGAGTCAAAATAAAAATGGACAAGACAAATTTAAAAACCCTTTTTTCCCCTGAATCCATCGCCGTCGTGGGCGCCTCCAACCGTTTCGGAAAATGGGGATTTAATCTATCGGCCACCCTTCTGGTCTCCCCTTTTCCAGGTCCGGTTTATCTGGTAAACCCCAAAGAGGATTTAGTCTTAGGACAAAGGGCTTTCCCGGATCTGGGTTCCCTGCCGAAGAAAGTGGATCTGGCCGTATTGGCCGTGCCTGCCGAAAAGACCATCCCCCTGATCGAAGAATGCGGACGTCTAAGCATTCCCAATGCCTTGGTAGTATCCTCCAATTTTAAAGAAGTGGGTGAGGAAGGGGCCCGGTTGGAAACCGAACTGGCCCGGGTAGCGATAGCCGGGGGGGTCCGCATCGTCGGCCCCAATACCATGGGTATGGTCAGCACCCCGGCCGGTCTGGAGATCCTTTTCATGCCCCTCGGCGTGAAAGCCGGCCCGGTGGATGTGATTTCTCAATCCGGAAACATCGGCCTTCAGATCATGGAATTAGGCATGAAAGAAGGGGTGGGCATTTGCCGGTTCGTCGGCTCAGGCAACGAAGCCCTCTTAGGGGCGGAAGATTATCTTTCCTATTTCGGACAGGATGACCGCTCCGGACTGATTGTCCTTTATCTGGAAGGGATCCGCCATGGGGAGCGCTTCTTTCAAGAGGCCAAAAAAATAACCCTCCATAAACCCATTCTGGCCTTAAAAGCAGGGAAGACCTTTCATGGATCGCAGGCAGCCCGCTCTCATTCCGGGGCCGTGGCCCAATCACCCAAGATGATTTCCGATTTGTTTAAGCAAGCGGGAATCATTGAAGCCCAGTCCACCGAAGAATTGATTGATTTGATCAAGACCTTTAGTTTGCTCAAGCCTCCTTCCGGGGACCGGTTGGGAGTGGTCACCCTGGGAGGGGGCTGGGGGGTAGCCACTACCGATGCGGCCGCTCTCAAAGGTCTGACCCTTCCCTCTCTGTCTCCCCCCTTGTTGGAGCGCTTAAATGCCCTGCTCCCCCCCTTTTGGAGCCATCAAAATCCTCTGGATTTGGCCGGAACAACCAACCGCCGCTCCCATATCGAAGTCCTTAGAACCCTTGCGGCCAGTGATGAAATCGACGCCGTAATCGCCTTGGGTATGTTGGCGGGTTTTAAAAAATATCTCAACCAGCTTTCCAAGTGGAAAGGACTGATTCTAAGACACAAGATTAAATCTTTTTTATCCCAGCCCTTCCATTTTTTAAAAAGGTCCCCGGCCTTATCATCCGAGGGGGTGTCGGGAAGAGACCGGGAAAAACAAAAAGGAGGATTCCGGGAAAAAGACTTTCACCTTTGGAAAGACGCCACATTTGTCAATGAGACCAAGAAGATCATGGGGGATTATAAAAAACCGATCCTCCTGGTTACCTTCCTCCCCGGGACAGCCGTTGAAATGACCCGGCGTTTCAGCCTGCCGGTCTTTGGTAATCCGGAACGGGCCGTCGGCTCCATGCAGGGGCTGATCGAATACGGCAGTTTTGTGAGGAGGGCCCGGGAAGGCCTTTTCACCCCTGGGCCAAGAAAGGGCCAAAAGAATGCCTGGTCTCTTACCGGGAATGAATCCCTGGATGAACACCAGGGCAAAAGAATTCTGATTGATTACGATATCCCGGTTACCCGAGAAGAGGTGGCCAAGACAAAGGCAGAAGCCCTTTCCATGGCCAAGGCCATCGGCTTTCCGGTAGCCGTCAAAATACTTTCCCCGGCCATCCGGCATAAAACCGATCAAGGAGGCGTGATCCTTTCCATCTCCGATGAAACGGAGATGGACCGTGCGGTCAGCCGAATGGAGGAACGGTTTCCGGCCTTGAGAGACCCTGATAAACAGGAAAGTCTGCTCATCCAGGAGATGGTTTCGCCGGGGGTGGAGGTCCTTTTAGGGATGATCAACGATCCTCAATTCGGCCCCCTCCTGGTCCTCGGTTTGGGAGGGGTCCTGGTCGAAATCCTGAAGGATGTGGCCTTCGCCAAGCCGCCGATAACGATCTTTCAGGCCGAACAATTATGGCGTTCCTTGCGAGGATCGGCTATATTGGATGGGGTACGCGGAAAACCGCCGGCCGACCTTCCGGCCCTGACTCAAGCCACGGTGCATTTTTCTTATTTGATTGAAGACCTGGGACATCAGTTTGAAGGGATTGACATCAACCCCCTGATGGTTCTTGGCGAAGGCCGGGGGGTCAAGGCCCTGGATGCCTTGTTTGTGGCCAAGGGTAGCCTGTCGCCCGTCGGGTGATATGTTAAGTGACGAGTGACGATAAAAATTTTAAGGAGAAACAGGGATGAAAAAAAAGATAACTGCCCCCCTATTAGGCCTCCTGATCTTATTTGTGGCCGTCAATGGCCTCTGGGCCGGGGAAGCGGTTAACATCCGCATTCTTTATCTAAACGATTTTCATGGCTTTGCCGAACCTTATAAATCTGCCGGAAATCCGGACCTGCTCGGAGGCATTGCTTTCCTGGCCGGAGAAGCGAAACGGCTGCGCCAGGAGCGCCCTACCCTCCTTTTGGCTGCCGGCGACATGATCCAGGGCAACCCGTGGGCCAATCTTTTTGAAGGCAAATCATCCATCGAGGTTATGAATGCCATGGATTTTTCGGCCATGGTCTTAGGGAATCACGAATTTGACTTTGGTCAGGGTGCCTTGAAAAAAAGGATTGAAGAAGCAAAATTCCCTGTCCTGGCCGCTAACGTCCAGGGGGTCCCGGGAATCAAGCCCTATGTGATCAAAGAATTAGCGGGCCTCAAGATCGCCGTCATCGGTCTGGTGACCGAAAACACACCGACGGCCACTCACCCTAAGAATGTAAAAGGGCTGTTGTTTTCTTCGCCCCTCCAATCCGCTCGAAAGGTTATCAAAGAATTGGGGGATAACCCTGATTTAGTGATCGTCCTTTCGCACCTCGGATTTCCGGCCGATCGCCGTCTGGCCGGTGCAGTTAAAGGAATCCAGGTTATCGTCGGCGGTCATACTCATACCCGCATCGAAACCCCGGTCAAAGTCAACGAAACCATTATTGTCCAGGCCTGGGAGCATGCCAAGGCCCTGGGGTTACTGGATCTGACGGTTCAAGACGGGAAAGTGCTCCACTACGAAGGGAAATTAATCCCGATCAATCCGGACCGGCTTAAGCCTGATCCTTTGGTGTTAAAAATCGTCGACCGGTACAAAAATCAGGCCGCAACGATCGTTGAAGAAAAAATTGGAGAGACCCAGGTGGACTTGCAGGGAGCCGGCTCACGAATCCAGGAAACCAACCTTGGCGATCTGGTTGCCGACATCCTGAGAGAGGAAACCAAGGCCGATGTGGCCCTGATCAATGGTGGCGGAATCCGCGCCGATATTCTAAAAGGGGCCATCCGGATGAAGGATTTGTTTTCCGTACTCCCTTTTCGTAATTATCCGATGGTCATCAAGGTTAGCGGAAAGGAGCTCAAGGCCGTCCTTGAACACGGCCTTTCCGATTTAACCGGCTCGGCCGGCCAGTTTCCCCAGATCTCCGGGATGCGTATCCAATATAATCCCGCCTTTCCCCTGGGTCAACGGATTACCACAATTTCCGTACGAGAAAAACCCTTGGATCCGGAAGCCTGGTATACCCTGGCCACCAACGATTTTTTGGCCTCGGGCGGTGACGGCTACGCCGTTCTCGTCAATATCCTGGCTAACAAGCGTGGATATCCCAAAATGAGTCCCCGGGTGGTTCTATTTGAATCCGGCCGGGAGATTCGCGAGTTGGTCACCAGTTATATCAAAGAAAAGAAAACCCTCTCTGCCTCGGTGGATGGCCGGATACAAAAAATCGAGTAATCCATGCGTATCTGGCTTAAAGGAAAACCAGTCAGCCTGATTCCGGGCATGACCGTCCGCCAGGCCCTGATCAGGTCCGATCTTCTTGGGGAGATCGAAAAAGGGGCCAGGGTCTTTGATGAATGGGGCAACGAAATAGGCCTGGATGGGGCACTGGAAGAAGGAATGCGGCTTGAATTGAGATCGCCGGGGGAAGGTTTCCCAAAGATCCGTCATCAGTAAAGTGCGTAGAGATTTTCTATGAAGGAGAATAACAATGGATCATGATGAACCTGATATGGATTTTGCCGAACTTTTTGAAGCCAGTGGTGGGTCGACCGGCGAACAATCCTTTTCACCCGGGGAACGGGTAAAGGGAAAAGTGGTTCTCGTCGCCGGCGCTACGGTCTTTATCGACTATGGGGCCAAATCAGAGGGTTGGGCCGATTTGGAGGAATTCCTCGATGAAAAAGGTGAGGTGAATATAAAGCCCGGGAGTGACGTGGAGTTGGCCTTTATCGGCTATGGGCCTTCAGGTGCCCAGTTGGGGAGCTGTCTTCGCCGAGCCTCCGGTGGGGGGGGCGATGAGCTGTTACGAAAGGCCTTTGAATCCAAGATAGCCATCGAAGGGACCGTTACCGGGACCAACAAGGGCGGTCTGGAAGTCACCATTTCCGGGACCAAGGTCTTCTGCCCTTTTTCCCAAATGGATCTGACCTATTGCGACCGGCCCGAAGTCTTTGTCGGGACCATCCAAAAATTCAAAGTGGTCCAGTTTGAAGAGGAGGGAAAAAATATTGTCGTCTCCCGTCGGGCGGTAATGCAGGAAGAACGGGAGGCCCTGGCCACCGGCACTCGGGCGCGTTTGGCCGTTGGGGGCGTGTTCCAGGGCCGGGTGACCCGTCTGACGCCCTTTGGGGCCTTTGTCGA
Source organism: uncultured delta proteobacterium (assembly GCA_963821645.1). Classification (GTDB taxonomy): domain Bacteria; phylum Desulfobacterota; class RBG-13-43-22; order RBG-13-43-22; family RBG-13-43-22; genus RBG-13-43-22. Next base: position 47,882 of record CAWGEQ010000007.1, read on the forward strand.
TCTTGGCGGCCTGGAAGGATTAATCCATGTCTCGGAAATCTCGCGCCGTCAAGTTAAAACACCGGCCGATTTTCTGGCCAACGGGCAGGAAGTCTCCGTTCAAGTCCTGAAACTGGAAACCGATGAGAAGGGAACCGAGAGGATCAGCCTGTCCATGAAGGCCCTGGAACCGGATCCCTGGGAGACCGGCCTTGAGTTTGGCGAAGGGGATATCGTTTCCGGCAGGGTTCGGAACCTGACCGCCTACGGGGCCTTTGTGGAGGTCGCCCCCGGAGTGGAAGGGTTGGTTCATATCTCTGAAATCTCCCCTAAGCGTATTCACCATCCCAAAGAAAAGCTCCAGGACGGCCAGGAGGTGGAGGTAAAAATCCTGGAAATCAACCAAGAGCAGCGCCGGATTTCTCTTTCCATCAAGGAGGTCCCTTCCTCTTTGGATTCGGAGCCTGATGGGTTTAAACAAGAAACTACCCGAAGCGGTAATGTTATTCGAAGAAGAGTCAAGGCCGATTCCGCGGAGAACCTGTCGGGAGCGGATTATGAATCCCCGGTGATTATGCCTGACTTGAAACCAGGTCCTTTACCCGCAGAAAGCCAGCCCTCCCAACTCCCCAAGGTTGGATTAATCGTCAAGGGAATTGTGCGGACCGTCAAACCCTATGGGTTTTTTGTCGACCTTCCCGATCTGGGATCGCACCAAAGCGGCCTCCTTCACATCAGCCAGTTAACGGTTTCCGGGCCGTCAAAGTCCAAAAAGGGTTTTAAAGAAGGGGATGAAATCCAGGTGGAGATCATCAAGATCGATGAACAGGGGCGAATATCGCTCTCTCAAAGGTCGGTTCTGGAAAATCAGGACAAGGCGGAATTTGACGAATACCAGGATCAGGTCAAACAATCCGGCCCCTTGGGAACCATGGCCGAGCTGTTTAAAAAGTTTAAGGCTTGAGAATTAAGGTTAAAAGTTAAAGGTAAAAAACCTTGCGCCTTGGATTTTCCTGGAATCGTTTTTATTATTTTCACTTTGAGCTTTGAGCCGTTTACACCGAACTCCGAACTCTTAACTCCGAACTTTTTTTTAAAGGAATCTCTGTATGACCTTGATGGAATTTTCCATGATCCCTTTGGATAAGGGGTCGAGCTTCAGCGAATACGTGTCCCGGATTTTGACCCTGGTCGATAAAAGCGGGCTGGATTACCGCTTGAATCCTATGGGGACGGTGGTTGAAGGGGAATGGGATGATCTCATGGCCTTGCTGACCCGCTGCTTCCGGGCACTGGAAACCGATTCCAGCCGTATCAGTCTCCAGGTCAAATTCGATTATCGAAAAGGACCAGAGCCGAGGATCGAGAGCAAGGTCAAAAGTGTGCAGGCCAAATCAGGCCGGGCATTGAAGGTCTCTTGAGAACCTACTCCGACAGGGTTCCCCCAGCCCTCTTCACGTCCTAAGAGAGTGATTCGGTTAAGCGGCAATTTACTTAAATATCGAACAAAGGGCA
>CAWGEQ010000008.1:0-33898 GCA_963821645.1 uncultured delta proteobacterium
TTACCCTGATGCAGTTATTACCATGTAAATAGGATGGATTTATTGCACCTTAAGCCTTTTCTACGGATTCTCCCAGATAAGTCGACTCAACGAATACCCGGTAATAAATTTTACCGACAGGAAGGTTATTTACATGCACGATTTGCACTCTAAAATTCCAAAAAAAAATCCCATCCCCATCCCGCCTAAAACCGTGGAAGAAACTCAACTGGACTTTGGCTTCCTGGCGGACCTGGCCTTGAAGAGTTGGTCTATGCGGATGCCAACTGCACCACAGCCCGGGCGGCAGAGAAACTGTGCCTGTCGGCTCCGATGGTCGAAACACTGTTCCAGCACCTCTACCATGAAAAACTGATCGAAAGTCGCGGCGAGGTCAGCTATCTGAACCATCGCTACGCCATGCTTGACCGGGGGTGGCGGCGGGCTAATCGTCTGTTAGACCTCAACGGTTACATCGGAGCAGGCCCGGTCTCCCTGCAATCTTATACCGAAATGGTTTCGCAGCAGAGTCGGGACCGGGAACCGGTATCGCCGGAATTTGTAAAAAATGCCCTGTCCGAACTTGTTTTGCCTTGAAAATACCCTACAAACCTTGGGTTTGGTAGCCAATTCCCGACGCAGCCTTTTCATGTTCGGCGAGAGCGGAAACGGGAAGACATCAGGCGCTGTGGCGCTCCACTGCACTCGCCCGGGGAGGTCTGGATCCCTTATGCCATCGAGGTGGACGACCAGATTATAGAAGTTTTGGACCAGCACAACCATTTACCGATAGAAACTAATAACAACAGGTATGACAAGCGCTGGATAAAAATCAAGCGCCCCCTGGTGATCGTCGGCGGGGAGATCGCGATCGAGAGCATGGACCTGATCTACAGCCGCACGGCTCGGTTTTACGAGGCGCCGTTCCAGGTAAAAGCCGACACGGGGGGACCCTGGTCATCGACGACTTCGGCCGGCAGCGGGTCAACCCACAAATCTGTGAACCGCTGGATCATCCCCCTGGAACGGCGCACGGATTACCCTGACCCTCCGCACGGGGAAAAATTGAGGTCCCTTTCGAGCAACTGCTCATATTCGCCACCAATCTGAATATCAATGAGTTGGTGGATGAAGCCTTTTTGCGCCGGATGGGGTACCGCCTTTATATAGCCCCGCCGACCCAGGAACGTTACAGCGACATTTTCCAAAAGATGGTCGAAGCCCATGGGCTCGATTATGACCCGAAACTGCTTAAGTTTCTTTTTGATCGTTATGGCATGAAAAACGCCCCATGAGATGTTCTAAACCCCGAGACCTTATTCTCCGATGCCTGGATATTTGCCGGTATAGCGATCAGCCTCCCGGCCTGTCCCGGGATCTGCTTGAACTTGCCTGGATCAATTACTTCGGAGAAAAATAGGGCCAGACCTATTGACCTGGTTGTTCTTGGCCTATCTGTTCGTCTGCCTGCTCTTTACATAATTCTGTATCACAGGGCTATTGATTCCCATGGTGCAACGATATATCCCCGTACCCATATAAGCATCTCCCGGTACTTCTTGCCTGATTCCGGAAATTCTTGGCCCAATTACTCCGAATTTTACCCTGATCGACTTTTAAGCCCCGGGGCATGATGCCGGGCCTAACTAAACCCTCATGCCCCATGGGGGCACCACTAAACATGAAATGTCCTGTAGGGGCGGGTTTAAAACCCGCCCCTACAGAGCCCATCAGCGGCTAAGGGCGGTTAAAAATCTATTTTTGTATTGGGGGAAAGAAGTTCGAGAAAAGTCCCCGATAAAAGACCCTACAAAAAAGCCCATCCCCTTTTCGAAGATAGGGCCATGACTAAGTGTAAAACAGGAAAATATTTTTAATCAAACGGTTATATTGGGGTCCAGCTTGACCGTAATGGCAATCTTGTACAGGAGGGTAAGGATCAGAAAACCGGTGGACCAGATCCCTAAACCGATGAAAGATTTCGAACACAGTGGGGGCGTATTCGGTGATATGCTCCAAGGGGGAAGGCACAAAACCGGCGACCACCAGGGTCAGCCCTTTCTCGATCCATAGTGAACCGAAGACCCCGATAGAAGCGGCCGGGGCCAGGCATTGCTTTTTCGGGCCAATGGTAACAGCGGAATTAAGGGCGGAAAGACATCCGGCCACCACCGAGATCCAGGTCCAGGCCACATATTTATGATGGCCTTCCAGCCCCAGAAAAGATATTGAAAGGCGTGCTTGTGTCCCGGGATATTACTGTAAAAGGCGGTCAAGGTTTCCAGGATGACAAAAAAGATGCTGAGCGGGCATTGAGGCATAGGTGACGGGATCTCGCAACTTGTTGACGGCTTCCTGACCGGGATCAAATTTCGTTAACCGTTTGACCAACAGGGCCAGAATGATCAACAGGGCCGGGCCGGCGGCAAAGGCCGAGCCCAAAAAGCGGGCGGCCATGATGGCCGTAAGCCAGAAATGGCGACCCGGAAGACCGGCGTAGAGGAAGGCCGTGACCGTATGGATGCTGACCGCCCAGGGGATGGAAATATAGATGAGAGGTTTGACCCACTTGGGCCATGCCCACGGCCTTACGCTCGGCGGTCAAAATATCCCAGCCGATGAAGAGGTTCAGAAATAAATAGCCGTTCAAAACGATCATGTCCCAAAAAAGGATCGAGTTGGGCGTGGGATAGAGCATGACATTGAGTATCCGGGTCGGATAACCGAGATCAACGGTAATAAACAAAATACACATGGTCACCGCGGCGATGGCCGAAATTCACCCAGGATGGTGATTTTACCAAAGGCCTGGACGTCGTGCAGATAGTCAGGCGGGCCCAACATGACCGCCGAGGCGGCCACCCCGACCAGAAAGGTGAACTGGGCAATGTAGAACCCCCAGGAAACGTCCCGGCCCAACCCGGTTATCCGCAACCCTTCTTTAAACTGATAGAGATAACAGGCAAAGCCGATGCCGATAAAAACCAACAGACAGAAGTTCCAGCTCCAATAGCCTTTCGATCCAGACAGCGCCTTTTCAAACATAATCACCTCATACCAAATAATCAATGTTAGGTTGCGTTCCTAAACTGGGTTTGCGTCGAATGGAATAATTTTCCTTAAGGAGTTTTCGCACTTCGGAAAGGGGATTTTCCCGAAATCGCCGAAGGTCATGGCCCCGTTGCTGGCTTCCGCACAGGCCGGATAGAGGCCCTTGGACAGCCGTTCTTCACAAAAATTGCACTTTTCCACCACCCCTTTGGACCGGGTAGGATATTCCGGATTGGTGGGTTCCTTAGTAAAGCGTCTCGGGTCCCCCCAGTTAAAGCTTCGGGAGCCATAAGGGCGACCGGCCATACAAAATCGACAGCCGATGCAGCGGTGATAATCCATCATGACAATGCCGTCGGGTCGTTTAAAGGTGGCCTGGGTGGGACAGACCCGGACACAGGGAGGATTGGTGCAGTGGTTACAAAGGACCAAGAAAGGCTTATGTTCCATGCCTTCCGGCAGAAATTGATTTTGATCGTCGGGAAAGGCACTTTCGTACTGCTCTTTCCAGATCGATTTGATCTCCTGACGGACGTTGTCCACCTTGGGGACGTTATGGGTCTTATTGCAGGCATCGATACATCTTTGGAAATCTTCCGGGGTCTTAAATTTACGGGTGTCAATGACCATGGACCAATGCTTGGCCGCCTAAGGGGGCCTTTATCTGGGCTTCGACCGCACCGGGTTTCAGGATCTCAAAAGCAGCCTTGCCCCCCAGGCCCCAGAGGGAAGCGATCCCGGCAATCCTTAAAAAATCTCTCCTATTGATGCCCATCACTTTGTCTCCTTCGGTGCAATATGGCAGTCCCAGCAGAAGGGTTTTACCTCCATATAATTATGGCATTGGTCGCAAAACTGGGTCTTGTTGGAATGGCATTTCATACACCCGTTCTGAAGACTCTTATCAAAAACCCGCCCATCCGCCGTGGTATATAAACGTTTGTAATCGCCCCGGACCACTTCAAAGCGCCATTGATCCAGGATCTTCATGTGAGTGGTGATCATGGTGGCCTTGGGTTCGAGACATTGTTTGACCTTCATCTGCCCGATAACCGGCGTGTCTATTTTGGGATCCGGTTTGGCAGCGGCCTTTCCCAGATTGTACCAGAGAGGAAAGGTGACCAGGACCACAAAGACAATAATCATTGGAATGACTTTATTTTCGTCGTACATCATTCTTCACTGTCCTCCTCGGTTTCTTCTCCCAAAGGTTCACCGCGCAGATTGGTGGTCCGCTCGATCTCTCCATCCATAACTAAGGCATTGGCCACCAATTCATGGAGACCGGTGACCCCGACCTCGGGAGCCCAGTATTCCATCAGGGTGCTCAAAGCCGCCCGGTCAATGGCGCAGATGTTGGCCAGCATATTGACGCCGTGTTTTTCCTGGACAAAGCGCACGGCATTGGCCCTGGGGAAACCTCCGCGCATCCTCAGTTCCATATCCTCCCCGGCATTCAGGCCCGATCCGCTGCCGCAACAGAAGGTCTGCTCCCGGATCGTCCCCTCGGGCATCTCGAAAAAATTATTGCAGACACTCCTGAGCACATAGCGGGGCTCCTCTAAAAAGCCCATGCCCCGGGCGGTATTGCAGGAATCGTGGTAGGTCACCTTGAGATGGTCGTTCCGACTGGGATCCAGTTTCAATTTTCCATTTTTGATCAGGTCCGCGGTAAATTCAACGATATGGACCATTTTGGTGGAAGCGGCATTTTCAAATCGGGTCCCGGTAATCGGGGAAACGGGCAGTTCCAGAAAATCGGCCGGGCCGTTCATGGTATCCATGTACTGGTTGACCACCCGCCACATATGGCCGCATTCGCCGCCCAGAATCCATTTAACTCCCAAACGCCTGGCCTCGGCATACATCTTGGCATTGAGCTTTTTCATGGTCTCATGAGAGGTAAAAAAGCCGAAATTTCCTCCCTCGGAGGCATAGGTACTCCAGGTATAATCCAGACCCAACTCATGGAACAACATCAGATAGCCCATGCAGGTATAGGTCCCCGGGTCGGCAAAGACATCTCCGGAAGGGGTGACGAAGAGGATCTCGGCCCCTTTCCGGTTAAAAGAAGGTTCGGGCCGGATGCCGGTGACCCCTTCGACTTCATCAAGAAAAAGTCAATCATATCCTTAAAGGCGTGGGGCTCGATCCCAAATGGTTCCCTTTCCGGAAGCAGTTGGCCGCTGGCCCGGCGATCCAGTCAATATTCAGCCCCAATAAATTCAGGAGCTCCCGGCCGATAATGGTCACCTCGGCCGTATCGATCCCGTAAGGACAAAAGACCGAACATCGGCGGCACTCGGTGCACTGGAAGAAATAACTCCACCATTCTTTGATGACCTCTTCGGTCAGGTCCCGGGCCCCGACCATTTTCCCAAAGATCTTGCCGGCCGTGGTAAATTCCCGGCGGTAGACCGACCTAAGAGTTCGGCCCTTAAGACCGGCATATTCTTCGGGTCCCCGGAACCGATAAAGAAATGGCATTTATCGGCGCAGGCCCCGCAGCGGACACAAATATCCATAAAAATATGGAAGCTCCGATAGCGGCTGATCCGCTCCCGGATGCCTTCAATGACAATCGCCTTCCAGTTATCCGGCAATTTCCAGTCAGCATCCAGGGGTTTCCAAACCCTCGGATTAGGAAGCCCCAAAGTCTCCAGGTTTTTAGGCTGGGCGGCATAACAAAAGGTGCCCGGTTTTATTTCCGCCGGGGTATTCATCCAACCTTTAAAGAAGGGGGGAGAATGCTTTATCTTGGATAATTCTTCAGGAGATGGGACGTTTTTTACAGCCATGGTTACTCCTTCTCCACTGGGATTCCAGCCTCTTTCATTTTTTCTCTAAACTCGTCTTCGTATTCTTCATAGGTATGAATTTTAACCGGGTAATTCCAGGGATTGATGTGCCTGACCATCCGATTGTTATTGGCCATCATACGGGTGGGACTTAAAAAGAGCCCCCCAAAATGGACCAATTTACTAAAGGGAAAATAGGCAAAGAGGCAACAGACCAAAAAAAGATGCATATAAAAAAGGACTCCGATGCCCTGGGGGAGGACCGGGCTAAAGGTAACCAACCCCATGGCCAATTGCTTGACGCTGACGATATCCACTTTCAGCAGATAACGCATTAGAATCCCGGTGGTCGCAATGGCCATGATCAAAAACAGGGGGAAATAATCGGTGGGCAGGGAGATATAACGGACCGAGGGGATATAAACCCTTCTCAGCAGTAAATAGGCGGCGGCGGCCAACAGAATGACGCCGCTGAGCAGCATCCCGGGAAGTCCCAGACCCGGTATGGGTCCGATCCCGGTTTGCATAAACCCATCCAGGAATTCTATGAGATTGACAAAGGCCGGCACCGGATTGGTAAAAAACCTTAGATGTCTGATCAAGACCACCAAAAAAGAATAATGGAAAAGGATGGCCGACAGCCAAAGCCATTTTTCCCATTCATAGGTGACCCGGGGGCCTTCCCTAAATTCCATGGTGGAATTCCGAAAAAGGGAGCGAAAGAGCAGGACCTCCAGGACCATTCTCCCGAAAACGCCCGCTGCGGTGGAGGGGTTCTCAAGTTTACTGTGTTTGATCCAGGGAAAGGATTTTTGTTGGCCGGCGGTGGTGGGAATCCGAAAAGGGACCGGAGAAAACGACCAAAGGAGCAATCGACCGACAACCCCCGCCAAAAAGGTGATCATGGCCAAATAAGGAATAATGACCCCGAATAAAACCTGCAGGTTAGCCACCTGCATCCCCACAAAGGGAACAAAAACGAGAACCAGTACCGTGATGAAGGATAAGATAATGCCCAATATAAAATTCATGAATGTCTACCTCTCCTCATTAGGTTAGGCCCTGAAAGGATAAACTAAAACCTTAAGAAACGGAAGGCGTCCCCGGCGGATCTTCAACGACCAGTTTGGCCCTTTTAAGGAGCCGGACGGTTCTATTTTGCAACTCGTTTGCCTTTAGATCATAAATTTTTTCCCGGCACTTCATAAAGACATCGAACGCCAGAAGGGCCAAGGCATCTATGCGCGACTCGAAATCCAGCAAGGCCTTCCCGATTCGGTTTTCCTCGACCTCTTGCGCCAGCTCCTCTCGGATCACCTCTTTGAGCAAGAAGATAAAGGCGACCGCCTGGGAAGCCGAAAAATCTTGAATGGCTCGGATGCGAATAATATTTTCGAGAAAGGGCTGCAGGGTATTGACGTCGTCGCCTTGGAAAAGGCCTTCGATGATGGAGCCCAATTCCTGAAAAAGGATATGGCCCACCGGATTGGCAAAACGGTTCTTTTTATTTTTCAAGAATCCGGCGGTTTCTTCGGGGTAGGTCTTAATAGACAGATCAAACCACCGCTTAACGATAGCCGATTTTTTTTCGGCAACGACGCTCTCTAAACCCATGATGAATTCATATTACAGGTGACAAGTGAAGGGTGCGATCCTTTTCATTCCGCCCGTCACTCGTCACTCGTAACTCAATCTGTCTTTATACGCAGCCGGTCGGTTTGGGAAGGCCGGCCATCTTGCAGGCCCCTTTACCGGGTCCAGAGGGAAAAAGCTCATAAATATATTTGAGTTTAAATCCGGTTACCTTGGAGAGAATCCGGACCATGGGGGCGATACCGTTTTTCTTGTAATAATCTTGCAGGATATTGATCACCTTCCAATGCTCCTCGGTCAGTTCTTTAATCCCTTCGGATTCTTTTACATAATCGACCCATTCCCGGGTCCAGCTATTGAAGTCATCGATAAATCCATCTTCATCAACGCCAAAGGTTTTTCCTTTAAATTCAACGGTAGGCATTCTTACTTCCTCCTCGTAAAATATTTTTTTGTGGCCAATACATGACCTATTTTCTTCAAAATGTCAAGGGGATTTTTTTTAACGGATTCCCCCAAATTTACCCGGATTAACCGGGTTCGAAAACCGTTTCCCGGAAGATCCAAGGTCAAAAATGCACTCTGGAGGACAAGGGCATTAGGCCCCTTCCCTCAAGAGGAAGCGATTCTTCCGCACCGCGGATCTTATATCGATCAGCCTGCTCCACCAGGGAATGGGCCCACCCCGGAGTCCCTAAGGCATGGAGATGGGTATAGGTCGCCAGAACGTTTTTGTAAACGATGCCGTCCCTGAGACCGTCCAGGCCAAACCCTTTGACCATTTTAAAAACAGGACCGGTTCGGCAGGAATCCCAGTCCAAAACCCGGGAATAATGAAACTCATGTCCTTTCAGTACGGCACCGACCGGGAAAAAAGGATTTTTCTTCAGGACCCTGACTTGGGTGTATCCATGGCCTTGAGGTCTCTTCTCCAGAACAAAGGTCAACGGCAGGGTCCCCACCATGGGATAGGTCTTCCCCTGATAAATCAAGGTCTCCCCCAAATACATCAGTCCCCCGCATTCGGCGTATACCGGCAGACCCCCCTCTATGGCCTCCTTCAGGGCCGAGCGGAAAGAATCGTTTTGGGCCAGCAAAAGGGCCTGGGTCTCAGGAAATCCTCCTCCGATATAGAGGCCATCCAGGTCGGCTGGAAAGTCTCCGCTAAGGGCATTTAAAAAGACCAGATTAGCCCCGGCTTTTTCCAGGGCCTCCAAATTTTCCGGATAATAAAACTGAAAGGCCTCATCCTGGATGACCCCGATCAGAGGCTTGGGCAAAGAAGAACTTGCTTTTTTTAGACAAACCGGGTGGGTGATGAAGGACTTCATGAAGGGGGCATTAAAGGCCAAGTCCTTAAGCCCTTCCAGGTCCATATAACTTTCCGCCATTTTTTGAACCGATTGTACGGCCTTTTCTACTTCAGGATGCTCCTGAAAAGGCAGGAGCCCCAAATGACGTTCCGGAAAATGAGCGGATGACATCCTCGGTATGGCGCCTAATATGGGGAGACCACAATAGTGTTCAACGGCCTTTCGAATGATGATTTCGTGCCGGCTTCCGGCAATATGGTTCAAAACGATCCCCTTCAAATTCAAATCGGGATCAAATTGCTGACAGCCCAGAATCAGGGCCGCCACCGTTCTGGTCGTCTTGGTACAATCCACAATCAAGACCAAAGGGGTTTTTAACATCTTGGCCAGTTGGGCACTGCTGTAGGTCCCCTGGGGGTTAATCCCGTCAAAAAGACCCCGGTTACCTTCGATCAGGGATAATTCTCCTGCTTGCGCCCGGTACTGAAAGGAATGAATGACGGTGGTCTTCCCCATTAAAAAAGGGTCCAAATTAAAACACGGGCGGCCGGCTGCCATAGCCAACCACCCGGCATCGATATAATCCGGTCCCTTTTTAAAGGGAGTTACTTTAAGGCCACGAGACCTCCAAGCCGCCAGAACTCCCATAGAGAGAATGGTTTTACCGGACCCCCCCCGAAGGGAGGCCATCATGATGCGTGGAAGGCCCATGTTCTTCAGATCTACTTCAAAACGACTTTAGATGGGAGGTTACCCAAGGAAAATGGGTTATTCCCCTTCCTCGGCTGCGCCCTGTTTCCCGGCCCCTTTTATCCCGTACATGGTCGTGCTCCCGCTGGACCAGTATTCGAGCATTCCCTGCTGGACCATATTGTTAACCAGCTTATTGACCTCCCGGGGTTTCCAGTCGGGCAGCATGGCATAAAAATCTTTCAAATAAAACTTGGATTTGCCCTTTTTCTTTTCCAAGCCATCCATAACAATTTTTTGAGCTTCGGCTACTTCCATTTTCATCCTCTTTCGTTAGGAGTTTCGAGTTTGGAGTAGGGAGTTCGGAATGGTGTGTTTGGCGAGTCTTTACTCCGAACTCATCACTCCGAACCCTTATCGTTTTCTAACAGAACTTAGGCCGTAAACTTAAATTGGGAAGTTTGCCTCCAGGTATAATAGGCCGGATCCCGGAAATCATCGATCAGATGATGGCTGAATTCCAGACCGGTCTTATCAAAAAACCGTTCCCAACCGATCCTTTCGGCCCATTCCCCCAACCGTTCATATTTCCTGGCATCGGCGGCATAGACCTCGACGATATTCTTAATACAATCCGTCACCTCCGGCCAGCGGGGGACATTATTAGGCAGGAAGGCCACAACCACCTTGGAAAACTTGGGTGGGCTGATCCGGTTGGACACTTTGCCGCCGACCATGATGACAATGCCGTCCCCCTGGGAGTCGGCCAAAGGCATGGCCGGGCACATGGTATAGCAGTTGCCGCAGAACATACAGCGGTCCACATTGACCGCTACGGCCTGGGCCTCGCTTCCATCCGCTTTTTTGATCTTGGCCGGTTTGATGGCCGCCGTCGGACAGGCGGCTATGGCCAGGGGAATTTCACACACCTTATCAATAACCTCGGCGTCGATCATGGGTGGTTTACGATGATACCCCAGGATGGCGATATCGGAACAATGGACCGCCCCGCACATATTCAAACAGCAGGCCAGGGAAATCCGGACCTGAGCCGGCATCCTCATGTGGGTAAAATCATCAAATAGTTCATCCATGACCGCCTTGACCACGCCGGAGGCATCAGTGGCCGGCGTATGACAATGGAGCCAGCCCTGGGTGTGGACAATGTTGGTAATCCCGGATCCGGTACCACCGACGGGAAACTTATAGCCGCCTCCCGGCTGTTTGCGGCTCAGGAGATCCTGTTTTAAGGGTTCGACTTTGGACAGATCATCCACCATGAATTCTATGTTATTCCGGGTGGTAAAGCGAAGATGCCCAGCGCAGTGTTTGTCGGCGATCTCACAGATCTCCCGGATATGAGAAACACTCATCACCCGTGCTCCGCCGACCCGCACGGTAAAAACCTTGTCTCCGTTTTCAGCCACATGGACCAGTACCCCGGGTTCCAAAATGTCATGATAGGCCCACTTTCCATAGTTATTCTTGATGACCGGAGGAAGAAAACCCTCATAACTCCTCGGGCCGATATCGGTAATTCTATCCTTTAAAGGATTTGATGGATCATAAGGCATCGGTAGTTACCTCCTATCTCTGATGATACTTGCGATATTCATTAATGTCTCTTTCAAACCCGCCCTCGACTTCTTCGGCCTTCCAGAAGATATAGGGGTTGGTCCTGGGTTCTTTAACCATCTGGGGAACCGGTTTCAGTTCGGTCGCTTCCAGAAGTTTCTGAAACCCTTTCCTCTTGATTAATTCCCCGAGACGTTCCCGGTTCTTGCCCTCTTCCATCCAATAATCCCAGATCTTCTCGATCAGTTCTTTGATTTCCGTGTAGGGAGGCTCGGCTTTCATAAAAGGAACCAGAAGGGAACCCATCTGGGCCCCATCCAGGATGGGGGCCTTGGCCCCGACCAAAATGGACAACCCGGTATCTTGGCCGATCCGCAAGGCCTGAGGCATGGCGTCAATGCAGTGCATGCAGCGAGTACACTCGGGGTCGAAAATCTCCAGCTTTTTCCCGTCCCAGCCCATACAATTGGTCGGACAAAGGTCAATCACTTCTTTTTGGATGTCAAAGGCACCCCAATCACGCCCACTGTGGGCACCGGCATTGGGCTTTAATTCCCCGGCCACATAGGCGGCAACGGCTTTTTGATCGATGCGGATGTTATCCCGCCAGGTGCCGATAAAAGACATATCGGACCGGGCAATGGAGGCCACGCAGCAATTCGGACAGCCGTCGAATTTAAATTTAAATTTATAGGGGAAGGCCGGCCGATGGAGATAGTCCTGATATTCGTTGGTCAGGTCAAAACAAAGGGCCATCGTATCATAACAGGCGTATTCACAACGGGATTTGCCCAGACAATCGGAAGGGGTCCTGAGGTTGGACCCGGAACCGCCCAGGTCCTGATTCATATCATGGGTCAGTTCCCAAAAAACCTCTTCCAACTGAGGGGTATGGGTACCCAAAAGGACGATATCCCCCGTAGAACCATGCATATTGGTGATGCCGCTGCCCCTTCTCTCCCATAAGTCGCATATTTTTTTTAGATACTCGGTGCTATAATATTTACCTCCCGGTTGATTGACCCGGATGGTATGGAAATGGGCCACTCCAGGAAACATCTCCGGTTGATCGCAGTATCTGCCGATAACGCCCCCCCCATATCCAAAAACACCGACGATGCCGCCGTGTTTCCAGTGGGTGCGCTTATGAACATAGGTCAGTTCCAAAACGCCCAGGATATCCTCACAAACATCAACGGGTATCTGGAAGTCAACCCCTTTTTCGTTCTTGGCCCGAGATTCTGCCTCTCGTTTTATATCGCTTACAAAACTCGGCCACGGCCCGCTTTCTAATTGATCCAGCAGGGGTGTTTTATGCTTCATTAGTATAACCTCCCATTCTATAGTGATAATAAATAATTAATGGTACAAGTGGTTGCGCCTAATTAAGGCTTTGTTTATTTTTACCCACCTCCTCTCAAAAGCATATGGCTTGTCTATCAACGTTGTCTTCTCTCCGGCAATCCGTTAAAGATCAAGACCGTCTTTCCTATGTGAAAAAAAAGACAAAACCCCTTACCCCCCTGTTCTTTGGCCGGGGTTGAAACCCTAAAGGGGTGTTTAAAGGAATTTTAAATAAAATCCGAACCTTTTTTTTAAAACCAACCTATAAAATAGTTATTCGGCTTTTGTCAATAAAAAAACGGTTAATTTCAAGAGTCCCTTGTTATTTAGCTCAGATGTTGCGGTAGCATGGAATGATTTGTTATTGATTTGGATGAAAACTATTTAAGACCATTCATGAGGTCATGGACCCTGGTGAGGTGAAGGACCAGACCCTGTTTGATTACCGGCAGGTCAGGGGTCTGGGGGTCATAGGATTCCAAAAGGGCCAAGAACCGTTCGATCAAGGCCTCCCCGGATATTCGGCTCAATGTTTCAAAAAAATTCTTCCCAAAACCCGGGGCCAAAACCCCTTCTCTTTCTTTGACTTGTAGGGCCTCTTGGAAACCCTCCCAGGTCATATCCAGGCATTCATCCTCGGCCCAAATTAGTTCACCGACGCCGTCCAGTCGATCCAATCTCATCCTGATGGACAGATTCAAGAAAAAAAATAAGAGGGCTTCATCTCTATCCATTTCGGAAGGGTCGGCCATGGCCCCGTATTGTCTGACCGTCACCAGCCGGACTTCCACCCCGTCATCTGTCACCTTAACCACAAAATCCCCGGCACCATGGTGCCAGGGAAAAATTTGCTCATAGGTATCGGGGTGGTAATAAAGGGTCAAAATCTTTGAAATTTGTGCATAAAGCTGCCTGGTTTGCCCATGGGAGAGATAGTTAGGTCTTGGGCTTCCATCCCAAAGGATCAGCTTCCGGCTGTTGTCAACAGGATCGATAGAATGATGAAACTCATAAAACCCTTCAAACCAGTCAGCCAGGAACATGCTCACTGGCCCTGCTTGACCTCCTTGGGTTGAGGGGCCATCCAAATCCGTATAAAAATAAACATGCGGCAACCAGGGGTAAGGATAATTTTCGGTAAGGGTTCTTAAGTTCCTTACCTCCCAAGACAGAGCCGCTCGCCCTCTTTCGGTCAAGGCAACATTCATGGCGAATCGGGCACGTCCCAGGAGGGTATCCGCCTCAATTTTAGCCGGGTGATAAAGATTGCCGTGTTTTTCGGCATAAATACGAATGCCTTGCAGATCCGAAACCGATAGAGGGCAAGCCAATTGTTTTTGGGCGGCTTCCAGAAGCAGCGCACAGGATTCCCCAATAATCACCTCCCTTATGGCCTGAAAATAGTAGCCATAGGTCCAGAATCCCTCCTCGGTCTTGCATGATCCGGATCGATGATCGGGTAAAGGGGTCTTGAGCCATAAGGCGTCCATGGGTACTTTTCCCTGTAGAGAGGAAGACAAAAACTGAATATTGGGCAGGATTGCTTGGGACAAAGGGGATCTCTGCTTATTTTTTGAAAAAATATTTTGTTGGAGGAAAAATAAGGGAAGAGAAACTGAATGGATTCGTAAATAAAAGACGGGTTTACCTTGTCGTCATTCCCGTGGAAACGGGAATCCATTGTCTTTAATTGATTACCCATGGCCTGCATTACCGCCCGGTCGGGAATGACGATTTTTTCAAGTTTGTCAAATTTCATGAACATGGTTTGCCCCGGTAAGGCTCCAACTCTTCTAAAAACCGGGGATTCACCGCAAACCCGTAAGTCCTGGCCTGATCACAATGGGTAATGGCCGACTCATAGTCTCCTTTTTCGAAATAGGCCAAGGCCAGATTGTTATGGGCCACGGCAAAGGTGGGGGCCATTTGCAAGACCTTTTGCGAGGCGGCAATGCTCTCTTCCAGCCGCCCTTGCATGAAATAGGCACTGGCCAGGGTAGCCAGGCCCTGGATTAATTGGGGGTTGATGGCCACCGCCTTTTCCAGAGAATCGACGGCCGCCTCGATTTCCCCCTTTTGTAAATAGGCAAAACCTAAATTACCGTAGGCCACGGAAAATTTGGGCCTCACCTTTATCGCCTCCAGGTTAAACCGAATGCAGCCTTCCAGGTCCCCTCGTTGAAAACAAATTCCTCCCAGGTCTACATAGGCTTCGACTAAAGTCGGGCTGCTTTCAATGGCCGCATGGAATTCTTCAACCGCCTCATCCCAGTTACCCTGTTTAACCAGGGCTACCGCCAGGTTATAATGGCTGGTGCCGCAGTCCGGGTTTTTGGCCAGGACTGACTTTAGATCGGCAATATATTCTTCAGTGGTTTGGGCTCTATTTTTGGTTACCGTCTTCATGGATACCTTTCAATGGGATACTATCCGTTCCGCTTCCTGATTCTTGTTAAATGTTTTTGTTTTTTTCCTTCTCATACCAAAGACAAAAGGCGTACATCCCTTTATATTTATCCTCTTCATTAATCAGCCCCTTGCATATCTCCCAGGCCCCTTCCCCGAAGGCGTTGCTGTATTCGGAAAAATCACAGGCCGCTAAAAAAGATCGGGCCAGTTCCCTGGCCGTCAGATTTTGTTTATTATCACGCAACTCGATGGGGTCCTTTGGTTCCATAAAAGGGTCCCATTTCTCATACCCTTTTTTCAAAATGTGCTTTTGGGCCTTCGGGGACATACCATCAAAGATGGCCTTCTTCCGCGCTTCGACTTCGGGGGATAATTCAACCACTGGTTTACTCCTTGATAGGGAATGGCATTCATCGTTTAGTCCCGCTTAGCGGGATTCGTCGAAACTCCTTTTGTGCTCGCGGGTGCCCGCCGTAAACAGGCATAAGGGGTTAAGTGGAACAGCCCGGTTTTAACCCAAAATATTCTTCATTATAATCGGTAAGCAAGACGGTTGAAAGAGGCACCAGTCTTTCCTCAAGCCGATTGTCCTGGGTTCCGATTTCTTCCAACATTTCTTTGGAAAGGACCTGCAGATGCTGGTTGATTCGGTCCAGGTTAATGGAGGTATAGGCAACCCCTTCTTTAAAGCCGGACTTTCCGCAGGTGTGCCCGGCACCCCGAATGATCGTCGGCAGGCCGTAGATCCGGCAGGTAATGGGTCTGAACCCATATAGGGCGCACAAGTCGGACTCGTCCAGAAAGGGGCAGCGAACCCGTTCTTCGGCCAGGAGGGGAAAAATCTCCTCTTCGGATTTTTCCCCCTGGGTTATCATCTTAAGGATTCTTCGTCTGATCCGGTAGGACTGGCGGTCGGCCCTATCCGCCCTGTCCAGTATAGGGTCTTGAAGATCTCTATTTAAGGATCCGTAAAATTGATAATTGATATAGACCGATTCGATCAGGGACAAGTCAAAGACGGCGTTACAACAGTCGGAACAATGTTGAACACAGCGGATTCCATCCGGATGGGCTTCCCGGATCTGGGCGACCGATTTCTCCACCCCCTGAACCAGGGTTTCATATTTGATAAAGGTGTTTTTAAAATCTAACATGGTTGAACCAATAAGCTGAGCTTTTCTATATTATCCCTGGCAAACTCGATGGTCGGATCCAACTCCAGGGCCATCTGGTAAAGCTTCATGGCCTCGGAATAAAACCCCAATTCCCTCAGATTGGACCCGATGTTGGCATAATCAATTCCGGATCCGGGGTCGATCTCAATGGCCTTCTCAAAAGCCTCGATGGCCTTATGGTGCTCTTTTAATTTAAAGTAACAAAAGCCCAGGACATTGTAAATTTCTTTTTGGTCGGCATTGCAGGTTTTTGCCCGGTCCAAAAATTCAATCGCCTGCTCATACCGCTCCAGATCTTTCAAGCAGACTCCTAAATGACAGTAAATACTGCTTAGATCAATATCCCGGGGGTTTAATTGCAGGGCCTTCTCAAAATAGCCCATGGCCTCTTCCGGTTGGTCGTTCCTCTCTAAAGCGAAGCCGAGGAAAAAGTTGACTTCATACCGGTCCGGAAAAATCCGGGCTATTTTTTGGAGGTGCACAGCGGCCTCTTCCGGGTCATCCATCATGGAAACCAGCTTGGTCAAGTGGAACAGGACCCCCGTATGTCTGGTTCGGTCTCGGAAATGGGCCCCGGGAATAATCGTATAAACCGCCGGAATCCCTAACTGCGGGTGGGTGACATTAACGACATAAACCTCCAGTCCGATCCTACTCAGGGCCTGAACACAGGATTCAATCTCCAGCCGGATATTTGCATCCGAAAGATCGGGCATCTCAAAAATTCCTATGGTCTTCGGATTGGCCATGACGTACTGTGCCTCTTCCAGTTGCTGATATTTGGGGAGAGTCGGTCGATACTGGGTCCGGTTGATAAAATCTCCGGCCAATTGAGCGATTTCGGTTACGGCTCGAATCAATGACTTTTCCGGGTTGGGAGTCGTCCCGGCCGTAAAGACGATCTCACTTTTTTCTGGAAAAGTGGCGGGGTCATAGGCGAGAGAGCCTACCGTGGGTATACCGGTATCCAAAGAAAAATCCTTAAGAAAAAGTTTGATCCCCAGTCGATCGAATTTTTCGATCAATCCTTTGGCTGCCGGGTCCGTGACCGAGGCCGGATCGATGGCCGGAGTCGGCAGCAAATCATGGCTGATTACGGAAGAGACATGCCGTTCCACGACTTCGCATAATCCTTGTAAAATGGCCTCTTCCAGGGTATTACCGGCCGAAGGCCCGTTATATTCGTGAATCAGATAAAACCAGTCGATGGGGACCAGTTGATCTTTTTTCTGGGTCAGATTGTAAGCCCAAACCCAGGATAAGGGGATCTGTTCAAAGACATCCTTGATTTTATCCAGGTCATTCGATCGATCGTAAAAACAATGGGCCAGGGCCTCCAAAGGCAGCGCTTGGTCTTTTATATTTCGGTAGGTTTCCTGGATGAAAGAGCGGGCCTTTATAAAGTGAAAGAAACTAAACCGCTCGGCCAATTCCATCAAGGCACTGGCTTCGGACTGTTCCGGGGTCCCCCCTTTGCCCATCTGTTTCTGAGTCCCGATGATCCGGACCGCATCCTTTCCGCAGCGACTGATAAAAATCGGGATACCCAATCTCCCGCTGTCAATACGGATGGTCTCCCGTAAGATATCCAGGTCCAATTCCTTCAAAAGAGCTCGAACCCGGGCAATGGTCTCCCGGGGGGCCGTGGCTTTGTCTTGATCGTAGGTATAGGATTTGAAACAATCTCTTAAAACAATTCCCGATGACAAAAGATTACCTCCTAAAAATCCCTTGAAAAGAATTCAAGAGATATCTATACTTTAAACTATACAAGACGGGGAGAGAAAAATCTATGGTCGCTTCAGATTTTGTTATCATCAAAGAAATATTCCTCAAGGCCGAAAATGACTCGGAAAGGATTATTATCCTTAAGGAAGATAAAGAATCCAATGCCTCTTTAACAATGTTTGTAGGTGAGCCTGAATTCCTGGCTATTGCCAAAGAAAAAAAATTGGTTCAGACGCCCCGCCCTTTGACCCATGAATTATACTTGAATGTCCTGGCCGAGACCAGGATCGAGTTCCTCAGGGTTGAAATCTACGACCTGAAGGAACAGACTTATTTTGCCCAGGTAATCTATAAGATAGATGGTGGGGAAAATATCGCCGATGCCCGTCCCAGCGATGCCCTGGCCTTGGCCATAAACCGCAATCTCCCTATTTGGGTTCGTTCAAAATTGCTTAAAAGAGAACTGACCGTAGAACAGATTGAAGCCTATAAAGACTTGATAAAGTCGGTTAAATTCTAAACCTTCGAACCTCCCGAGGTCTCAACCCATCATTTTATTAAAAATAATGACTTCTTCTCCGGATCCCTTTTCGAACATTCTATTGGCCTCAAAAACGATGGGGGACCCTGTGGGGATTTCCAGTTTGGCCACTTTTTCCGGCGGCATATTTTCGAGCATCATAACAATGGCCCGCAGACTGTTGCCATGAGCGGCAACCAGGACATTCTTATTATTTGACAGATGGGGGAAGATCACTTCTTTTAGATAGGGGATCACCCGGGCCACCGTATCTTTTAATGACTCTCCCCCTGGCGGGGCCTGTTCAAAACTCCTTCTCCACATCTGGACCTGTTCCGTCCCCCACCGCTCAGCCGAATCAAGCTTATTTAGACCCTGCAAGTCCCCGTAATAGCGTTCATTAAGGTCCAAGGCCCGATAAACCGGAATCTCTCGGGCAGGATTCGGCAGATAATGCCCTCCCCATTTTTTTTCTCTCTCCCCTTCTGGTACGAAGATGGGTGTTTTCTGTTCTTGATTTTCGCTTAAAACCAGCAAGAGGGTTTCAGTGGCCCGAATCAATTTACTGCAAAAAGCCACATCAAAAAGGATATTCTTTATTTTCCGGCCGGCCTCAAGGGCCTCCTGCCTCCCTCGATTGCTCAAGGGAATATCGATCCAACCCGTAAACCTGTTTTCCAGGTTCCATTGGGATTGGCCGTGACGAATCAACACTAATTTCCCCAACCGTTTGATCTCCTGTTAATACCGATCTAATCTAATTGCAGATTCAATCTTTGTTACTTTAATATTGGCCGCACGATGAAAACGGCATGGCGAGCTTCATCTATGGGCCACCCATTCCACGATCCGCCTGGCGGCCACCTGGTCCCCATTGGTCCTGAGTTTGGGTTGAAGCCGACCTTGTTCAACCAGCCTTTTCAAGTAAGGTCTCCAGTTTCCGGAATATAAATCTTCCTTAGGTATATAGCAATGAGTCAAATGGCTTTTTATCCCCTCCACCAGAATCGGATATTCAGGGAATTCCCCCCGATCGGAGTAGGCCATCGGAGTACCATGAGACAGGCAGTCGGAGACTATTCCATAGCCGGGTTTGGTCATAACAAAATCAACGGCAGCGATCAAGTCTATAAATGAGGCCTCCTTCTCTTCGACCATCCGAATAACAGAGGATTTCCATTCCAGGGGAGGCTTAACCAAAAAGAGGTAATCCGAACATGACCGTTCGACCTTTTTAACCGCCCCCTCATCCAAATCCAGACGGCTGAACCCCATCAATCCGATTTTCCGATCATTGGGAAGGCCAAGGGACTCACGAACCTCGGTTATTCCCTTCTTGGATTTCCGGGCCACAAGAGGAATATCCTCAATCCTCCGGAAGGCGTCCATGGCTCCGTAAAAAGGAAGTCGTAATAAGAGCCCTCCTTGTCGGTAATACCCGCTGATGGCCAGGGCCAAGGGCTTCCAATCCGGGTCCCTTTTCCCATAATGAGCATAGATCCAATCCCAGGAAAAATTGCTTACACCGACTGCCGGCAGCCCTAACCGCCCGGCAGCGGCAAAGGGCAGAAAAGGGATATCGCAGACTATTCCCGAAATACGCTGATCCGATAAAAATCTTTCTTCTTTCTCCACCATTCCGTCGGCCGAAGCCAATATTCTTTTTACCCTTTCTTTCGTTTTTTCAAGGTCGAAACGGATATTATCTAACTGGTGGAGGCCCACGTCAAAGTCTTCGGAAATGATCTTCACCGGCCGGGATAATCCCTCGTTAAACAGAAAAGCAGGGGCACTGGTTTTTATGATGATCTCACATCCATGATCGAGCAATTTATTGATAATCTGGATGGACCGAACGGAGTGGCCGTAGCCGTGTCCTGAGATATAATAGACTATTTTGGGAAAGGGCCTGGAAGGGTTCATAAACAAGAAATGGTAAATGGCTTAATCAAGGTTTGAGATTATAAAATTTTAACCCTAATTTTTTATTATTTCGAAAAAGAATCGGGAGGGGACTGACAGCAGAACCAAGCAAGGCTATAAAGGAATAATTTTTATCAAAACCTTGCGGGTCCTTGGGCCGTCGAATTCACACAAAAAGATGGATTGCCAAGTCCCCAGGATCAGTCGCCCCGTTTCGATCACCACGGTAACCGAAGAACCCATCAAACTGGTCTTTATGTGGGCCGGTGAATTCCCTTCCCTGTGCCGGTAAGACCCCTGGAAAGGGATCAATTGATTAAGCACTTTCAGGATATCTTCCTGAACGCTTCGGTCAGCCCCTTCATTGATGGTAATACCGGCCGTCGTATGAGGGACAAAGACCAAGGCCAGCCCATTTAAGACTTCGGCACCAGAAACCGCCTTTTCAACCTCTCTGGTAATATCCAGGAGTTCTGTCTGTTGTGAAGTCGAGATCGACAGAGTGATCATCATACTCATTTCCCCCTTTTAACCCAGGGAGGGATGATGATTCCCCCTGGGGTCTATTTCCGGTACCGGGTCTTGGTCATTGTCGTCTTCCATTATTTTCTCTATCGACAGGGCTTTTTCCACCAGCCAGATCAAAAAAGGATTATCCTTAGAGGTTGCCCTTTCTCCTTCCTTGGCTAAAAAAAGGGCCGCCGAAAAAAGGAGCTTGGCCTCCTCTATTTGATCTTTCAGGTAATAAAGATAGGCCAACTCTTCCAGATACCGGACCAGGTCTTCCCTTTCCTGTCCTTTAAAAATATCCCGGGAACCCTGAATAAGGATTTCTCCTATTTGTTGTCTCTTTTGAGATGGACTGATAATCAGAATGGCTTCCTGGGCCTGCCGAAGGGACTTCTGAAAGGGTTCAAGCACCTCGGCCTTCGGCAAATAATAGGCCACTTCTTCTATCCGGGTTAATCGCTCCCAATCCGGGGGCATTTCGAGAAGAGGTTCCCCCACAGGGAAAAGGGATCGAATTATTGGATCCTGACGGACTTTTTTCAGACCGGCTAAAAGATTGATGATATGGCCATAAACACCCTCATCCTCTTTGGATAAAGTCGACCTTCGATCATGGGCCTCCTTTAAAATTAAGGCCACCTGCCCGGGGTCTGCGGATAAAACAGAATGCCCGGTCTGTTCTTCAAAGTCTTTCAGAAAACCTTTGGCCTCTTTTCTATTGACGGTCAGAGCGGTTAGTCTTTCCAGACCATTTTCCGGGCCGATGATGGCAAAAATAAATAATTTGTCTTTGGAAACCTGGGAAATGATCAGGGCCAGCACACGATTTCTGGATTCATCGAATTCGGAAAGATATCCTGATACCTGTGCTGAAACCGTTTCTTTTAGAATGCCCTGTCCAGCCTTCTCACCCTTATCCTCCCTTACCGAAGGGATATCCATTCCCCTTTGTTTCAGTCGGTAAAGCGTCCGTTTAATCCCTTTATGAACCGACTTGGATGTCAGATGATCGGCTAACTCGAATAAAAGCCGGGCTATGATGACACTGGGCCGGGCTAATAGTTTGTCAAAAAAATAATCGGCCAAGGCCGGATTTTCATCCAGGGTATCGGCCAGATTCGTAATGAGTTCAGGATCAAAGGCCGCTGATTCTTCGGATGCCAATAGACTATTCAATGGACTTTCTATTTTTTCTCTGAGTTCCGAATCGAAGAAGGAATCCTTTTTAACCAAGGGAGGTCTTGACATCCTGGACATAAATCCCCTTTCCTGTGAAAAAAATCGAGTATGGCCACAAGGCCCAAAAAAACAGGAACCATTAGAAAATTATATATTGTCATATCAAAGTCTTCCCTGTCCATCAAAAAAGCCCTTGGAGATTCGACTGGTCGGGTTTAATAAGATCAACTAAAAAACAAAAGCCAACCTTTTCAGGTTGGCTTTTATATTAAGGAAAGGAGATAAAGAGATTTTTTTCTTATATTTTAATTATGCAAACCCAATGCCAAATAACTAAAAGTAATTTTTATTTTACAATTCAATGATTTTATTACTTATTTTTATAGTTGCCGAATTATGACCTCCGTGATTATAAATCATCAAGTAAAAATATTTTTACCGAAAATTTTTTCTTTTTAGCTTCTAATAATTTAATTAGCCGAAAATACTTAATAAAATTGGTAAAAAAAATTTTACCCACCAAAACTAAGCCAAGGCATATTTTTTCATTTTGTATTTGAGCAAGTTTTTTTCTATGCCCAGTAATTCAGCCGCATGGCTTTGAATATAATCGGCCTGGGCTAAGGCCCGAACGATCATCTTCTTTTCCACAATTTCCAAAACTTCGTTCAGTTTGGCATTAGGAGGTAGCATTTTTTCCACAGAAAGATCCAGGTCCGGATCTTTTCTCACAGCCAAGGGAAAATCTTCCAGCAGGATGACGGGCCCAGAACTCAAAATAACCGCTCTTTCCAGCATATTTTCCAGTTCCCGAATATTTCCCGGCCAATCATAAGCCGACAGGGCACCCATAACTTCAGGAGCCAGGGCCGGGACCTCCTTTTTATTCATCTCTCTGGAAAATCGTTCCAAAAAATATCGGATCAACAGGGGGATATCTTCTTTCCTCTCTCTTAGCGGAGGAACCTGGATATGAACCACATTAAGCCGATAGTAAAGATCTTCCCGAAAATGCCCCTTGGAAATTTCTTCCATCAGATCCTTATTGGTGGCCGTAATAACCCGCACATCGACTTTAATGGTTTTGTTCCCTCCCACCCGTTCAAATTCCCGATTCTG
Source organism: uncultured delta proteobacterium (assembly GCA_963821645.1). Lineage (GTDB taxonomy): Bacteria > Desulfobacterota > RBG-13-43-22 > RBG-13-43-22 > RBG-13-43-22 > RBG-13-43-22. The sequence goes on from CAWGEQ010000008.1 coordinate 22,907, forward strand.
AAGGACCCGCAAGAGGGTTACCTGAACGGAGGGTGACATTTCTCCCACTTCGTCTAAGAAAAGAGTCCCTTCATCGGCCAATTCAAAACGTCCCTTTCTCTGGGCAACGGCCCCGGTGAAGGACCCTTTCTCATGCCCGAACAGTTCACTCTCCAGCAAGGTTTCAGTCAATGCCGAGCAATTGACCGAGATTAAAGGTCTATTTTTTCTCGGGCTGTTAAAATGGATGGCCCGAGCCACCATCTCCTTCCCCGTTCCCGATTCACCACTGATTAAGATGGTGGCCCTTGTTCCGGCCACTTTGGCGATCAATTCCCTGACCTGTCTCATGGGAAAACTATTACCGATCAAGTCGGTGGGGCCGAACTTCTCTTTCAATTCCTGGGAGAGCAATCGGTTTTCCTTAATCACCTGTCCCATGGCCAAGGCCTTGACAACCGTCTTTTTCAAGGTTTCATTATCGAAGGGTTTAATAATATAATCGTAGGCCCCTTTTTTCATGGCTTCAACGGCCTTTTCCACCGTTCCATAGGCCGTCATCATGATCACCGGTAAATGGAGGTCTTTTTCTTTCAAAACGCTCAACAGGGCCATTCCGCTCATCCCGGGCATTTTCATATCCGTAATCACCAGATCCAATTCCGTTTCTTGAAAAATGCCGAGGGCCTCCGAGGCCGATTGAGCGGTAACCACCTCATACCCTTCTTCTCCCAGCAATTCTTTCAGCACCAAAAGATAATTTTTTTCGTCATCGACAATAAGGATCGTTTCCATAAGCTTCTCTCAATTTTTTAACTTCCCGATTCCCTTGGCAGGGTAATATACGACCGTGGCCCCACCGGTTTCCGAATTAACCAGGAGAATGTTTCCCTTATGGGCCTCAATGATATTTTTGACAATAGATAACCCCAATCCGCTTCCCTTCTCCTTGGTGGTAAAAAAGGGTTGAAAGGCTTTAGTCTGCTCTTCCCGGGATAACCCGGCCCCCGTGTCCTTGATTTCTATTTCCGCACTTCGGGAATCATACCCGACCCTGACTTCGATCGTCCCACCATCGGTCATGGCTTGGATGGCATTTAGAAAGATATTTAAAAAAGCCCGGTAGAGCAAATCCTGGTCCGCCGATATCGTTTGGGGTTTCGATGTAAAATTTTTTTGAACCGTTATGATACGCCGCTCCAATTCCGGTTCTAAAAAGTTAAGGGTTTTTTCCAGGATTGTTTCTATCCGGACCGGAAGAACCCTGGGAACCTGCGGCCGGGCAAAGTCTAAAAATTCAGTCACAATGCGGTTCAGCCGATCGGCTTCTTCTTTGATGATCGAGGCCAGTTGGTTTTGAGGATCAAATTTGACCACCTTTTTTTCCAAAAGGTCGGCCGTGCTGCGGATGATCCCCAGGGGATTTTTGATCTCGTGGGAAACCGAGGCAATCATTTCCCCCAGAGTGGCCATGCGTTCCGATTGATGCAGTTTATCGACCAATCGTTTTTGTTCTTCGGCTTTTCTATCTATAATAACCTCTCCCCGCTTGACGATAAACAATAAGACCAGATACAGGATCAACATGAGGCCGATGGAGATTAAAACCATCAGGTACTGATCCCAGATGATTCCTTCATAATCTATAGAAATATCCTGGGTGATCTCAAAAACCCCTAAGATCTTACTGCGGGGTTGGGAGGCGGGTTCTACCCGAAAGGGAATGGTGGTTATTAATTTCCGGGTCGGGGCACCTTCCCCCCGGGAAGAATTTTCCAAAAGACCTCTTCAGAAATAAGCCGAGAGGTGTATTTCCCAACCATGGCTTTTTTAAAATCCGTTCCCCCTAATCCTTTCTTGCCGACCAGGGTTCGGTCGGTGCTGTAAGCGATTACATTGAAAGGATCATACATATTTACTTTTTCAATCTTAAAGCTGTGGATGGTATTTCGAACGATAAGATCCAACTGTTTAAACTGCTCGGGATCTCTGAGACGGACCTCTTTTCTCTGCAGGGCGATCGGCAGGATAAAATTAAAAAAAACCTGATGATTCAGATTTTCCGCCAACAAGACGGCAAAGGCCTCAGTTTTCTTGAGCAAGGCCTCTTTGGAGCGTTGGGTGATGATCAAGGTCAAAGATACGGCGAAAATTAACATGACGATAAAGCTGCTTAAAAAGAAATATTTGACCAGCTTAAAGGGTTTGCCGGTTTCCGGTAAAATTTCCATCGTGTTTTTAGAGGAGATATTTTTTATCATAGGCCTTTATGGTTGATTCCCCTTCTTTGATTTGGTTCTCAAATCCCTTTCTCCCTAAAAAGGCGTAGGTCAGGTTCTTTCCTTCCTCCACGCCAGGTTGGTCCAGGGGATTGATCCCCATTAATTGACCGCAGATATAGGTCTCCAATTCCCACAAAAAAATCAGTTGGCCGATGGTAAAGGGGTTGATTTTGGGCAAGGTGAGGATTAAACTCGGACGCCCGTTTCGAGCCAGGGATAACCGGGTGGCCTGCATCTCGGCTTGAATCAGTTTATTTAAGGAGCGCCCTCCCAAGTAAGCCAGTTCTTCCTTTTTGGGGTACAATTTCGGCAAGGGCATCAGGCTGGAATAATGCTTCACCCCCAAAAACGAGAAGACTTTGTCTCCGGGACCTTCCACATATAACTGTAATTGAGAATGCTGATCAGTGGCCCCCAGAGCCGTTACCGGTGTTTGGCCGTTCCAGACCTCCCGGCCTTTGGTATTGACCCGTTTACCAAGGCTCTCGGCCCATAATTGGCAAAACCACTCTCCCATTCCTTTCAAGGCATCGGCATAGGGCATGATCACCCGGATATTTTTTTTCTTCTGTTTATAACTCAAAAAAGACAAGCAGGCGCACAAACAGGCCGGATTGCCCCAGAGGGATCGGACCTGACAGCGTCGGGCCATCTCCCTGGCCCCGGCTTGTAATTCCTCGACATCGACTCCGCCCATAGCCGCCGGTAGTAAGCCCACGGCAGAGAGAACCGAAAACCTTCCCGCCAATAGAGAAGGAATTTCAAACCTCTTAAACTGTTCTTCCTCGGCAATTCTCCTCAGCACCCCCAGGACCGGATCGGTAGTAATCACCAGGTGGTCCTTTTCTTTCCGGTTACCCAGCTTTTTTTTGAGCAAATCCCTGATGATCAAAAATTGACTCATTGTTTCAGCGGTTCCGCCCGACTTACTGATCACATTAAATAATGTCTTCCGGACCTCCAGAAGATCCAGCAGAGACTTAAACCCATCGGGGTCCACATTGTCGATCACAAAAAGTCGGGGAAATCCTTTCCGCATGTTCTTGGACAACAGATTATGAAAGGGATGGAGCAGGGCACCATGTAGGGCTTTGGCCCCCAGGGCCGATCCTCCGATCCCGAGGACCACAAAATTTTCCGCCCAAGTCTTGGCCTCCTGAACAAATTTTTTAATGGTCGGCAATATGGATAGATCGAAGGGCAGGGTCAGAAAGGGAAGACTGTTTTGATTTTTTTCTATCTCAAGCTGCTCCTGTACGGCCTGGATCGTTGGGAACAGCTTTTCAAGGTCTTCTTCGGAAATCCCTTCTTTTTCTCCAAGAACCGGAGCCATCATCAGATTCACATCGATCTCAAGACGCATCTCCTGAGTCCAGGCCGAATCAAGCCATCTCTTCATCGTGATATGCTCTCCTTTTGTTCAATAATATTCTTAGGGCTTTAAGGCCTTCTCCCCGAAGCGGCCGGGAGAGGGTTCAATCCCAGTTTTTTACGCCAAATTTCCAGGCGGGCCTTGATCCTTTCTTCATAGCCTCGGTCGGTAGGTCGGTAATAGAAACGGCCTTTCAATTTTTCCGGGAGATACTCCTGGATCACCAGCGCATCCGGATAGTCATGGGCATAATGGTATCCCTGCCCGTATCCCAACCCCTTCATTAAACGGGTCGGGGCGTTCCTCAGGTGCAGGGGGACCGGGAGGGATCCGCTTTTTTCAATATCTTTTCGAGCCAATCCGTAGGCCTGATAAAGGGCATTGCTTTTAGGAGCGGTGGCTAAATAGAGGGTGGCTTGGACTAAGGCCAGTTCGCCTTCCGGAGAGCCCAAAAAATGATAGGCCTCCTTAGCCGCCAAGGCCTGGACCAGGGCTTGAGGATCGGCCAGACCAATATCTTCCGAGGCAAAGCGAACCAGGCGTCTGGCCAGGTAAAGCGGATCTTCCCCGGCGATGAGCATTCGGGCCAGCCAGTAGAGGGCGCCATCGGGGTCACTCCCGCGCAGGCTTTTATGGAGCGCGGAGATAAGGTTGTAATGTTCCTCTCCGGTCTTGTCGTATCTCAAGGCCTTTTTTTGCAGGGCTTCCTCAATGGCTTTCCGGTCAACCGTCAAAAGCCCTTCGGCCCCCGGTTGGGCCAGGGTAACGGCTTGTTCCAAAGTATTCAAGGCAATGCGGGCATCACCGTCGGCCGTTCCCTTGATCAACTCCAGGGCTTCAGGGTCTAAATGAATCGGTATTTTCCCCAGTCCCCTTTCCGAATCCTTGAGGGCCCTGAGGATGATCCTTTCCAACTCCGCTTCATCCAGGGGCCTTAAGACCAGGACCTTGGTCCGGGAAAGCAAGGGGGCAATAACCTCAAAAGAAGGGTTTTCGGTCGTGGCCCCGATCAGGGTGATCTTGCCCCTTTCCACATGAGGCAAAAAGGCGTCCTGCTGGGCCTTATTAAAGCGGTGGATTTCGTCCACAAATAAAACGGTCTTCCGGTCCTCGGCCGTCAACCGCTCTTCGGCTTCCTTGACGACTTCCCGGATCTCCTTGACACCGGAAAGAACGGCCGAGAACTGGATAAAATGGGCCTTGGTATAGCGGGCCATCATCTGGGCCAGGGTGGTCTTCCCCGAGCCAGGAGGTCCCCAGAAGATCAGAGAAAAGATATTCCCCGAATCCAACATCCGTCGCAAAAATTTCCCCTCCCCGAGGAGGTGTTCCTGTCCCACAAATTCTTCCAGGTTACGGGGACGCATCCTCTCGGCCAAGGGAGAAAGGACGGGATCATTCGGCCGGTCACTATTATTAGACAATTCCATCATCCTTCAGCCTACTTCCTTCTTTCCAGGATCCAGATGATCTCCCCCCCAAGGACGAGGATAAGGCAGGAATAATAGATCCAGAACATAAAGACGACCAGTAACCCCAGAGACCCGTATATAGCCGTAAAATTATTTAAAAGATTCACATAAAGACGAAAAAGAGTTTTGGCTGCATCCCAGAGTCCGGCCGCCAGCAAGGAAGTCAGTAAGGCCACCCGGTTGCCGGGTCTGCGGCTGGGCAGAAAACGAAATAAGATAAAAAACATCAAGACCGAAAACAGGTATCCCCCTCCGAGCCCGATGAGCCTGCCGGACCAGGGGATCCGAAACAACTGAGGCAGATGGATCCCGAGACGATCCGGAAAAGATTTTATCAGAACGAAAATACCCGACATGACGACGGAGAACAAAAAAAGGAGACCGGTAACGCAGACCATGAGCAAATCATAAAGTTTCTCTTTTAAGTATCCATGAGGCCAGGAGACCCCCAGGGTCTTATCCAAAACCGTCCGGGTGGAACTGAAAAGCCGGGTAGCTGCCCACAGCAAACCCAGAAATCCGATTAATCCTACTAATTTCCGGTTTCGGATGAGATGGAGGATATCGGCCGTAATCTTTGAAGAAACCTGGGGAAGCATCTTGTCCAAATACATTTGGAAATACCCCAGAACTTCCTGGGAAGAATAAAGGAAGAATCCCAGGATGGACAAGATAACCATAATAAGAGGGATAAAACAAATCAAAAAATTAAAGGCCAGCCCCGAGGCTAAGAAAAAAATATCATCGGCCTCCAGCTTTTGACGAACCCCCATAGTCTTTTTGGAGGTCTTCTTTTTCCTTTTCATGGAGTTTCTTTATGGCCGATGGCCTCGACTTTCTCCTGGGCCTTTTGGATCCGGCTGGCCGCGTCATCGGTTTTTTGGGAGGCCTTTTCCACCTTCTTCAGGGCCTCCTCGGTCTTGCGCTGGGTCTCTAAGAGTCTTTTTTCGGTCTCTTCCAACTGGTGGATCAGTTTTTCCAGCCTGACTTCTTCTTCCGAGGGAGATTTATTTTCGGGAACCGCTTCCCCGGGTTTAACCGCCATCGGAGGTTCAGGGAGGGAGATAACCGTTTTAGGCGGTAAACATCCCCCCATAACCAGACACCCTATCAGGATCAGAGGCAACAGGCTTTTTCGATGAGGGTCCCTTTTAAATGATTCCATTACAACCTCATTTCCTTCATTGGACATTCTTCGCATCGGGGATTTTTCTTTTTACAATAATCCTTGCCCAGGCGGACAAGCAGGGCATGATATTCATTATAGAGCCCGGGGTCTAAAGGCAAATGATCCATAAAAAAAGACCGCAGATCTTCGTAGCTGATATCTTCCTCGATAAGCTGGTGGCGGGAAAATATGCGATGGGTATAGGCATCAACCACAAAAGTCGGCATCCCCAGGGCATAGAGCAAGATACTGTCCGCCGTTTCCGGCCCGATGCCCTTCACCTCCAAGAGTTGCGAACGGAGGACTTCCAGGGATTGGCTTTTCATTCTGCCGACCTTCCCCCCAAATTCCCGGAAGAAAAAATCAAGAAAATTTTTCAACCGCCTGGCCTTTATCCGATAATAGCCGGCCGGACGTATCCATTCCGATAGAAGGACCTCGTCCATCTGCTGCAACCGGGAAGCGTTTAGGGCCCCTTCTTCTTTTAAACGTCCGATCGCCAGCTTCACATTGCTCCAGGCGGTGTTCTGGGTCAGAATGGCACCGACCATGATTTCCAACGGGGTCTCCCCGGGCCACCAGTGGCTGGGGCCTAGATGGGCGTAGAGGCGATTATAGATCGTCATTAAGGGTGAATTTTTTTGAAATCCCATAAAAAATTTGTAAAATTATAACAAACCCATGATAATTAAACAATCTCTTTTCCCCTCTTGACGAAGTCCGGGAAATAGCCTAATGTTCTACCAGTTTTAAAGGGAAAGTAGGTTTAACTTTTCATAAAAAGATCAGAACCATGGCTGGAGAATCCCGTTTACGTAAAACCCGAAATATCGGCATCATGGCCCATATCGATGCCGGCAAGACCACTTTGACCGAACGGATCCTTTATTATACCGGTCGGTCGCACAAAATGGGAGAGGTCCATGACGGCGAGGCGGTCATGGACTTCCTGCCCGAGGAACAGGAACGGGGGATTACCATCACCTCGGCGGTAACCACCTGTCAATGGCTTAACCAGACCATCAATCTCATCGACACCCCGGGTCACGTGGATTTTACCATCGAGGTCGAGCGATCCTTGCGCATCCTCGACGGAGTGGTGGCTGTCTTTTGTGCCGTCGGCGGAGTAGAGCCCCAGTCGGAAACCGTCTGGCATCAGGCTGACCGCTATCAGGTACCCAAGATCGCCTTCATCAATAAAATGGACCGCGTCGGAGCGAATTTTAATGGCACTATCGAACAGATCAAAGAAAAATTGGGTGCCCGTCCTTTGATCCTCCACTTACCCTGGGGCCGGGAAGATGAGTTCCAGGGGACCGTCGATCTATTGAATATGCAGGGCATTCGCTGGCGGGAAGAAACCCTGGGCATGGAATACGAAACGGTCGAAATACCCGAGGCCCTCAAGGGGGAGGCCCTGTTATACCGGGAACAATTAGTGGAGACCCTGGCCGACCTGGACGACCGCGTTATGGAAATGTATTTGGGCGGACAGGAAATCCCCCTGGCCGATCTGTTGGCCGTTATCCGTCAGGGCACCATCGACCTGAAAATCGTCCCCCTTTACTGTGGGACAGCCCTGCGAAATAAAGGGGTCCAACCCTTACTGGATGGTATTGTCCACTTTCTTCCCAACCCCATGGATATCCCGCCGGTGAGCGGCCGAAACCCTCTGAGTAAAGAAATGGAAACCAGGCCGTCTGCGGACGACGCCCCCTTTTCCGGCCTGGCCTTTAAAATCGCCATGGACCAAGGACGGAGATTGACTTATCTGCGCATCTATTCCGGGATCTTGAATGCCGGGCAGGAGATTTTGAATCCCACCAAAGATGTCCGGGAACGGGTCGCCCGGATTCTGCGCATGCACGCCAATAAACGGGAGCGGATCGAACAGGCCCGGTCCGGGGATATCGTCGGTCTCATGGGGCTTAAGAGCACCACCACCGGCGACACTCTGACTGATCTCGACCATCCGATCATCCTGGAGGCCATAGACATCTATGAACCGGTTATCTCCTTAGCCATCGAGCCCAAGACCATCGGCCAGCAGGATAAGATTATCAATGTCCTGGAAAAAATATCCGAAGAAGACCCTACCTTTCGTTTCAAATATGACGACGATTCGGGCCAGACCATTATCTCCGGAATGGGGGAATTGCACCTCGAGGTCTTACTCCACCGTATGGAGCGGGAATATAATCTATCAGTCAACATCGGCAAGCCCCAGGTCGTCTACCGGGAGACCATTTCCGAAGAGGTGGAAGTTGAGGAAACCTTCGATCGGGAACTGGGCGGCACACGCCATCAGGCCACGGTTCGTTTGCGTTTAATCCCCATCGGCCGGGGAGAAGGCACACTGTTCCTCCACCTGATTCCCGAGGACAGCCTGCCCCAGCCCATCATTGAGGCCATCGCCTCCTCCATCAACGAATCCTTTACCTCCGGGGTCCTGTCCGGTTATCCGGTCACCGACGTCAAAGTGCTTCTGGAGTCGGCCCTTTCCCTGGAAAGTCAACCCTCTGAAATGGCCTTTCGGGTAGCAACCTCCCTGGCCTTTCGTTCCGGCTGCCTTAAGGCCGCTCCAATTCTTTTGGAGCCGGTGATGAAACTGGAAATCATCGTCCCCGATGAATTCCTGGGAGAGGTCATCGGAGATATCAATGCCCGAAAAGGTAAAATCGAACAGATCTTTCCCCGGAACAAGGTCCAACTGGTGCAGGCCACGGCCCCCCTATCCCAACTCTTCGGTTATTCCACGGCCCTTCGTTCGGCCAGCCAGGGTCGGTCCACCTTCTCCATGCAGTTTTCGCACTACAGCAAGGTCGCTTCTTCCCCGGACCAGGGAGCCAGGCGGTGATTACCCAAAGGTTTGTCCTGCACCGTTTACCATAGCCCTCGGTCAGCCGGTCATAAGCGCTGGAGGAGATAGAGATAAAGGGGCCGGCGACTTTTCATTTTGAGTTCCTTGAAGCGCTGCAGGAGCTCCTTCCGGCCGTCACGGCTCAAGGGGGACAGATAAATCGTCCCTTTATCATAATAGCGGGGAAAATGATCTCGGGTCAAACGGGACAAAGCCTCCCAATGCCCGGCGGGTAATTTCGGGTCAATGACGAAGTTGGCGGTTACTTCAAGCCGGTCGTAGCTCCGGTTAAGATCAGACAACCGCTGGAAGGCCTCCTCTACTTTTTCCGCCCTGAGCGGCTTCCCCAGCAGGTTCAGGCTTTCCTGATCGGCCGACTCCAGTCCCAGATTCAGGTAGGTCCGGTAGGGTAATTTGTTTAAGGCCTCAAAAAGACTTTCCTTGGCCTTTAAAAAAGAACCCACACTGCCAAAGAGAAAAAGGAAACTCCCTTCCAGATAAGACCGCTCGAATTCCAGCACCCTGTAGGCCTGAAGGGCGGCGGAAACAATTTCCTCGCAGCCGCAGTTCAAGGCGTCGTGTTGTCCTAAAAACAGACTGTTGTAATTCCGGAGGTCCGGGCCGTAAAGGTCTTTGATCCGGTTAAGTTGATTCAGAATATCCGGACGGGAACGGGGTTGAAAATCCTGATTGGACTTGATCCGGCAAAAGGTACAATGATACAGGCAGCCATCGGCCATGTTCAGGGGGATGCAGTCGTAGTCAACATGGCGGGTGTCCGGGGGAAGCACGGTAACTCTCCCATGAAGCAAAGAAATCAATTGCCCGGCCCTTTCTTCCAACCGCCGGGTATCCATGGCGATCGTTTTTGACAGAAATGCCCTTTCTTCGACGGACCAATTTTTCTCTTGCAAGGAATGCTTCAATTCCTCGGGCAGCCTCCGGAAAGCGGCCAGGGCTTCCTGGACCGATGCCTCTCCAAAGGGATCGGCTTCCCAAAGATGGTTCGACCCATAGGTAAAGCAGGGAAGGTAATATTCCCCCAGGTAATCAAACAGGCGATTGTATCCGCCGCTGTCATAATAAACCCAGTGGTTTCCGGAGGTCCTCTTCAGCCATTCGGAAGGATGGGGCCAATCCCGCCCGGTTCCCTGGAGATATTTGATTTCTCCGTTGAGATTGAATTGGAAACAGTGGCCGGGGGTCATGATTTCTGCCAACCGGCCATAACGGGCCGGGTAGCTGACCTTTTCGTATCTTTTTCCCCCGGGGATATTTAATCGCAGGTTTATTTCCATGATGAAAAGATTATAGCAAATTTCTTAAAAGAGGCAAGGGGACCCGATTCAAGAAACAGGCCAGGGGCCGGCAAGAATTGAAGCCCCCTGCACCATGGTGTGCGGGAAGACTTTCCGCACCTTGGTGCTGCGGGATCTTCCAGGTAAGGATCAGGGACGGTTTGAGAAATAATCTTTAGGTCTCCGAATTTTCATTCTCCGTATGGTTTGGCCGAAATATTTTCCGAAATGAGACCGATCGCCAGGGCCTCTTCTCGAAAATTTTGTGATTATAGAGCTTCGAAAGCAAATTTCCTGGTGTCGGGAAAGGACTCAATTGTTCCATTTCCGCACCCAGACCGGTCAGGAGGTAGATATCATTCTGTAGGATGCCCGGCGCCACCGTTGCTTTCCAAGATTTTAAATCAATAAAATTTCTGCCCGAGGAGGTGGGGAAAAAATTGCACCGGGGGCTGGTACTTTATACCGGCAAAGAATCTATTCCCTTTGGGCCTCGATTACATGCCTAGCCGGTGGACGCATTGTGGAAAATTTCCGAGTGAGGATGACACCTGCTACTTC
>CAWGEQ010000009.1:0-22801 GCA_963821645.1 uncultured delta proteobacterium
TTTTTTATAAAGCTGTAAAATTTTTTCCGGAGTTAAAATCTTTTTAAAATCCGGACCTAAGGCGCTTATTAAGTCCCGTTCAAGCATATAGGCCAGGTCGATCATTTTATCAAATTGTTCCGGTGTGACTTTACTCGTGACCCCGACAGGAAGTTTAATATTATGCTTTTCCAACATTTGACGAAATTTAAAAACGTCCTCGCCGTAGAATTCCTCCAAATGATTGAAGACGATACTGTTGGCGATGCCGTGTCTATAGCCTAATATAAAGGCAATACCATAGGAAAGGGCATGACAGATACCCACCGATGAATTGGCAATCGAGCACCCGCCAAAAAATGAGCTGACCATGAGTTCAGCATAATTTTTTTCTTTTAAAAAAAAGTTCTCCACCGCGATTTTGGCCTGAATAGCAAAAGGCCGGCCTATGGCATTCATGGCGCTGCCGTTGGACGCTTCAACACAGTGAATAAAATTATCCATACCCGTATAGAATTCCTGATCTTTGGGAACTGTTTCTATAAGAGTGGGGTCGAGTATCGCTGCATCATAAATGCTATAGTCACTATTAATACCCAGCTTTTTTATGGGGCCGGTAAGTACGGCCGTGCGCGTGGCCTCGGCTCCGGTTCCTGAAAGTGTGGGGACGGCAATTTTAGGCACCGCATTATTTTTGACCAAATCCCATCCCTGATAATCAGCCGCAGATCCCGGGTTGGTAACCATTATGGAAACAGCCTTAGCCACATCCATAGTCGATCCCCCTCCGATGCCGATAACCACCCGGGGCAATTCATCCCCTTTTTGAGAACCGATTTCCTTACAAATCATATCCACATCAATAGTCTTTGGCTCATGAGCCGAAGCGTTAAATTCCATTACCAAATCATGAGAGGCCGGCCTTAATCGTTCCAGCAGCCCGGTTTCCCGGTGGACGGAATCGATGATATAAACCGAATATTGTTTCTTATTGGGATAGCATTTATCTATAAAGGCATTTAACTCATTGAAACTTTTTTCTCCAAAGATTACCGATGGGACAAATCTAGTAATTTTCATCTCACTTTATCTCCTTCAATTTTTTCCTCTATTATCTCAAATAGTTCTTCTCCCAATTAGTTGGGAGATAAGGGGGATCTTTGTAATTTCTAAGCATTTCCCTTGAACCCTTGAATCCTGGACTCCTTGAATCCTTAGATCATCGCCAACTCTTTTGGAGATGATCCTCTCAAATATGTTCTATTTCCTATGGGTTATCTAACATAACCCGATAATTTGTCAAGAAAATTATCGGAAGAGGTAACGGGTCGCCGGGCATTATTTAGTGGGTTTTAGGCGAAAGGCAAATAGACTTGACATATAAGGCCCTGCCCGTATACTTCTTTAACTCCAAGTAAATTTTATGCCTTTTGCTGCGCAGTGGAGGATGAAAATTAATTTAGGGAGTCCGTATGGCATCATCCAGCAGGTGGGGATCGAGGTTATCCCGAATTTATTAGAACTCTGGATTCCCGTTTTCACGGGAATGACGAGCGGGGGGTGAGGGAATTTTTTCCCTTTACCTTACACCTTAAACCTTAAACCGTTATTCTCATAACAAAGACTTCAGGAGGGCTCCTATGTCTGCTGCACCCCCATCTCCGGTTGCCAACCAACCCATGGTGGAAACCATGACTGGCCCCATCCGAACGGCCGACCTCGGCTTCGTTCTGATGCATGAGCATATTATCGTTCGCTCCGAGGGATTGGCCCAGAATTTTCCCCATATCTGGGATCCGCAACCGGCCCTGGACCGGGCCTTGGAGTTACTTACGGCCCTTAAGGCCAAAGGGGTGGATACCCTCGTCGATCTCACCGTTTACGGGCTGGGAAGGGATATCCCCTTGTTGATGCCCATCGTTGAAAAGTCGGGGATGCAGGTGATCGTGGCCACGGGTCTTTATACCTTTAACGACCTGCCGACCTACTTCCGTAACCGGACTCCCGACGAGATAGCCGATCTTTTTATCAGGGATATCGAAGAGGGGATTCAGGGAACGAAAATCAAGCCCGCCATCTTTAAATGCGCCACCGATGCCCCCGGGGTTACCCCGGGTGTGGAGAAGGTCCTCCGGGCCGTGGCCCGGGCCCATCTTCGCACCGGCCTGCCCATCAGCACCCACACCCATGCCGCCAGCCGGCGCGGACTGGAACAGCAGGACATTTTTGCTGGCCGAAGGCGTGGATTTAGGACGGGTGATCATCGGCCATAGCGGAGACAGCGATGACCTGGATTATTTGACCAAACTGCTGGAACGGGGTTCTTATATCGGCATGGATCGCTTCGGACTGGATTCCTTTTTGCCCGAAGAGAAGCGGATCGACACCATCGCCCGACTCTGCCGGATGGGTTGGGCCGAACGCATGGTCCTTTCCCATGATACCATGGCCTACTTCGATGTTTACGAGTTGAAGGATATGGGCCTTGACCGGCCCAATTGGAATTATTTTCAGCTTGTGACCAATATTATCCCCAAGCTCTTGAAGGCCGGCGTCACTCCGGAACAGATCGACCTCATGACCAGAGAAACCCCCCGCCGAATCTTCGAGAATAAGGGGAGATAGACCGTTTGCTCCTTTGCCCGGGGCGCCCTAAAGGATTTTCGCCAAACAGGCCCGCTGATTTAGGCCAATCCGCCTGCGGGCGGCCTCAGCCGATCTGTCCGCTGTTCTTGATCAGTCTTCGGACCTTGTCTAAGAGGTCCTGCTTTTCCTCTTGAGAGAAACCTTTTAACATGATCTTCAGACACTGGTCCCGCTCTTTTTCGATCTTTTTCAGGGTGGCTTTTCCTTTGGGGGTAATTTCCAGGAGGGTGACTCTTTCATCGGTGGCGTCCGATTTCCTGAGGATGAAACCGTTTTTTTCCAGCCTCTTGGCCAGGCCGGTCATGTTCGCCCCGGGGACGAGCATGATCCGGCTCACTTCGGTTATCCGGCTTTGGCCGTGGGTCGAGGCATCCAAAACCCGCAGGACATTATACTGGGGAAAGGAGAGGTCATGGTTCCTGAAAATGGTGGAAATCGTTCGTCTTAAAACTTTCGGCCGCCCTGGCCACGGCCATGAGGGCCTTCTCGTCCATGCTCAAGTCGCTTTTATAATTGGTTGAAGTCACGTTGAAAACCTTTGTGCGGGGAATTTTAAAGCCGAATTTTAGAGGATAATCGGGCAAAAGGCAACAATATAATCCATTGAATATTAAAAAGTTGATATTTTATGTATTTAGTATTTTGACTTTCCGTACTAAACCCTCATGCTCCCTTGGGGCACCACGAATCATGTAAATAACTTCTGGAACCGCCCGTCAGCCTCCGGCTGACTTGATTTCCCTTACGGTCACGGATTACCGGGACAAAGACGGACATATCTTTGCTCTCGGGCGATGCTCCCCGAGGGCAACTTCTGTTGCTTCGCATGGGCGAACATCAATCTTTCCACGGCACTAAGTCGTGCCGAGGAATAAATTGTCCCGTAATTGCCCTTTTTTTGTCAAGTGACCAAAGGGAACGGGTGGTTAAAAAATCTATTTTTGTGTTAAACTGACCATAAAAAATTCTTGACATGAGGCCTGGACGGGGTTATAAGAAAAAATAGTCAACATATTAACTATCAATATTTAGATTATTTAAGGATCTTAAAAAACGGAGGTTAAACGTGGACGTTAAATCGAGAGTGTCCGAAATCGTCGGGGCGGAAAACTTCTCCGACGACCCTGTCCGGTTGCAAGCCTATGCCAGCGATTTCAGCTATACCCCGGCCGGGGCCCCGAACTATGTGGCCCGACCGGCCGGTTCCGAGGAAGTCGCTCAGGTGGTCCGGTTCTGCAACGAAAACCACATCCCGGTCGTACCCGTAAGTTCCAAGGTCCATTTTTTCGGGGCCACCATCCCCAAGGAAGGGGGCCTGGTCCTGGACTTGACCCGGATGAACAAAATTTTGGAAATCGACCCCGACAACCGCCGGGTGCGGTTTGAAACCGGGGTATCCTGGGATCAGTTGACCCAGGCATTGAAGAAGGAGGGGTTCCGGGTCATCATGCCCTTGACCCCCCCGGCCGAGCGTTCGGTGCTCACCGACTTTATGGAGCGCGAAGAGCCCACCAATCAGGTCTACGATTACGGTGAACCCCTCGAGGCCATGGAGGTCGTCTGGCCTACCGGGGAAATATTCCGAATGGGCTCAGCCAGCGTCAACGGTTATCCCGACTCCCCTTCCAAGGGAGGAAATCCCTCGGGGCCGGGTCTGGATTTTTACCGGTTTTTCCAATGCGCCCAGGGGACCATGGGCGTGGTCACCTGGACCAACTTGAAGATCGAATCCATCCCCCGAATAGATAAAGTCCTCATGGCGCCCATTGACGACCTTGGTTATGTCATCGACTTCTTGTACCGTATCCTGCCCCGCCGGATCGGCCAGGAGGTTTTGCTCTTGAATAACGTCGATCTGGCCGCCATCCTGGCCGAGAATTGGCCCGGGGACTTTGAAAAACTAAAGGCCGCCCTGCCCCCCTGGACTCTCATCCTGGTGATCAGCGGCCTGAAAAGACGGCCGGAAGAAAAGATCGCCTATGAAGAGAACTTCCTGGCCGAGGTCCTGAAAAACGAATTCGCCAACCTGAGGCTGGGAGAGACCCTGCCCGGTTTCCCCGGTGTACCGGGCAAGCTACTGAACATATTGCGAACCCCCTGGCCGGCCGATAAACCTTATTGGAAAAATCAGGTCAAAGGGGCCTGCCAGATGCTCTTTTTCCACACCCGGCCGGAAAAGGCCCCCTGTTTCGTGGACATAGTCGAGGACATCAGCACCGCCTTTGGGTACCCGGTCAAGGATATCGGCATCTACATCCAGCCCATGGAACACAACCGGGCCTGCCGTCCGGAGTTCACCTTCTTCTACGATCCTCAAAACGAGGACGAGAAGGCCGCCATTCGCGCCCTTTACCAGGAAGCCGCCACGGCCTGTCTCAATGAAGGGGCCGTCTTTACCCGGCCTTACGGAGATCTGGCGCCCATCGTTTATGAGAGGGCCGCTTCCTACACCAGCCATCTCAAACGGCTGAAGAAGGTCTTTGACCCGAACAACATTATGAATCCTTCAAATTTGTGCTTCTAAGGGAGGGAAGAAAATGGCCAAGGAATTGCCTGTCCGATATTACAAACCAAAAGATGAATTCAAATTCGACATTACCGATATCCAGAATTTCGTTTACGACATGAGCCGCTGCATCAAATGCAAAGGCTGCACCTGGGTGGATCACACCTACATGCCCGGGCCGAAGTACATGACCCGCTGTCCCAGCGCGGCCAAGTACGAGTTCGACGCCTACGGGGCCTACGGGAAAATGCGCATCGGCCATGCCATGGCCGAAGGGATCCTTCCCTGGAACGAAAAGGCCCTGGAGGTCATGTATGCCTGCACCCTGTGCGGGGCCTGCGACGTGGGCTGCAAGAGGAACCTGGACCTGGAAATCGGGCTCACCCTGGAGTCCCTCCGGGTCAAGGCGGTGCAGGACGGTGTGGGTCCCATGCCGGCCCACAAGAAGATCGCCGAAAACATTGCCCAGACGCACAACTTATACGGAGCGCCCCACAAGAATCGCACGGACTGGATCTCCGAAGGGATCACCCCGGCCGACAAGGCCGAAGTCCTCTATTTCGTGGGTTGTACCGCTTCTTACCGGAATAACGAAATCGCCAGGTCCACGGCCAGGATCCTCCAGGCCGCCGGCACCGATTTCATGCTCATGCCCGATGAATGGTGCTGCGGCAACACCATCTTTTCCGTGGGCCTTTATGACCAGGCCAAGGCCCTGGCCCAGCGAAACGTCGCAGAGGTCAAGAAGACCGGTGCCAAAACCATCCTTTTGAGCTGCGCCGAGGGATATCGCATGTGGAAGGTCGATTATCCGAAACTCCTGGGCATCTCCACCGATGACTTGGGGTTCAAGGTGGTCCACCTGGTGGAGTATGCAGATGAGATGGTCAAAAACGGCGTGCTTAAAATGAAAAAACCCCTTTCGACCCGTCTGACCTATCACGATGCCTGCAGCCTCAGCCGCCTGAGCGACCCCTGGACCCCCTACGAAGGAAAGCGGGGTTGGATGGGTTGTGTGGAACCGCGGCTTAAACGAAGACGGGGGGACAAAGGGATATACGCCCAGCCCAGAGACCTCCTCAAGGCCATCCCGGGAGTAAACCTGGTGGAAATGCCCAGGACCCGGGAAAATGCCTTCTGCTGCGGTGCCGGTCGGGGGGCCCAGGAGGCCTTCCCGGATTTTACCAAGTGGTCCGTGAATCATCGTCTGGAAGAGGTCAGGGAGATCGGCGCCGAGACGCTGGTGACCGCCTGTCCCTGGTGCAAGAATAATTTCGCCCAGGCCGTCAAAGCCGGGAGCAACGATGTGCGGGTTGTGGATATTTCGGAAGTGATCTGTGCGGCACTTTAATATAAAAATAAAAACTCAAGGTCCAAGGTATAAGGTATACGGTTTAAGGTTTTTCCTTGAACCCCAAACCTTAAACCTTGAACCATCGATCTAAGGAGGTTTAATATGGCCATAGCCAAAGAAATTTATAAAGCCTTTGAAGCAGCCGTCGGCCCCGAGTATATCTCCGACGACCCGGTGATCTGTGAAGGGTATCGAAGCGGCCCCGGGGGTTACGAGAACGGTCTGGGATATGAACGGGTCATGACCACGATCCCGGGCTGCGTAGTCATGCCCAAGACCACGGCCGAAGTCCAGAGAATCGTCAAGATCTGTTATCGTAATGACATCCCATACGTACCTTACAGTACGGGATTTTACGGACCCCGTTCCCATCCCCATGTGGAGGATGCCCTGCTGATCGATCTCAAGCGCATGAATGATTTTGTGCTCGACGAGAAACATTTTTACGTAGAGGTCGGCCCGGGCATGATCTATTCGCCCATCCAGGAGATCTGTATGAAACACGGGGCCTACGTGGTCATCGGTGGCGGCGGGGCCCAGGCCTCGGCCATTGCCAATCTGATCGGCGACGGCTGGTCCCCCTTGAGCCACCGGATCGGCCTCCCCCACCGGCGAATCCTGGGGACCGAGATCGTCATGCCCGACGGCGAGCTCCTTAAAATGGGTTCTTTAGCCGAGGGCAACGACCCCTTTTGGGGTGAAGGCCCCGGACCTGATTTGCGAGGTCTGCTCCGGGGGTACACCGGATTGCGCGGTTGTCTGGGAATCGTCACCCGCATGGCCATCAAAACCATGCCCTTTCAGCCCGAACGGCTGGAACCCTCGGGCATTTCCCCCAATACGGCCCTCGTCCTCCCGGAGAAACGGATCAAGTGGATCAATTTCATCGTACCCTCCAAAGAGGCCCAGGTAAAGGCCATGAGGGAAATCGGCCATGCCGAAATCGGCGGGGCCGTCACCAAGGTGCCCCTGTTCTGGCGGGCCATTGCCAAGGCCGAGTCCAAAGAGGATTTCTGGGACATCTGGGGCAAAGAAAACGAGCAGACGGTGGCCAACTTTTTTATCGTCCGGGTCCTGCTCATCGGTTTCACCTCGGAAGAACAGATGGAATATGATGAGCGGGTCCTGATGGACATCATGAAGGAAGTGGGCGGTGAGGCCCGCCGGACCAAACCCTCCGATGAATCCTGGATCAAAAACGCCGACTCGGCCGGCATGTGGCTCATGTGCGGGGGCTATGTGTCCGTGGACTATGTGATCGAGACCCTGTCCCAGTCGCCGGATCACGGCCCGTCTTATGCCGAGTTGAAGAAAAAATACACCCCGCCTCTGATGCCCGACTACGGCGATCCCGGATGGTTCCAAAGCTTCGAACTGGGCCATCAGGGCTACTCCGAATTCCTGATTTACTGGGACCCCGATGACGACACGAACGGTGTGGACCAGTTCTATCTGGATACCTCCAAGATGAACATCAAGAACCGTTACTACACCTCGCTGCTGGGTCCTCATCAGCCCCTTTATCTTACGGGGCCGAAATACGGACCCAATTACCATGAATTTCTGCTCAAGGTGAAAAACGAATTCGATCCCAAATGGAAGTCCCATCCACCTGTCCCCCTGGCCCACGATGTCTTTGTGGAACGGGCGCCCTGGATGCATCACATGAAGGATTGGGAGTCGCCGAAGGATTTGCCAAAGAAATAGGGGTCAAGGATTCCAGGGTTCAAGGATTCAAGGGTTTAATTCCATGCCTTTCACTTGGATCCTGGACCCCTCGACCCTTGAATCCTGGTTTATTGTTGTCAAGTTTTTTTTACGAGAATCTTTAGTTAGTCTTAGTCGTTAAACCTTACCCAACCCTGGTAATTAGAGAGTCTCTTAGAGCTCTGACCTTGCTTAATAGGGGTTAAGGTTTTAAGTGGGGAGTTATTGAAGCTTTTTCAGAAGGTCGATTAAATCGCCTTAAAGGATTCAATGATAATCTCCCCACCTCACAAAAATTACACTTAAGCAGCCTTCTTTAAAGAAATTAAATTCGAATAATCGACGATAAATTCACTATGATCCCTGGCCAAGGCAAAAAGAATCCCCAACAGTTTTCGTTCAACAGCGACCAAAGCCTTCATTCTGGGCATTCCTTTTCCCAGATGCCTTTGATACGTAGCATACATAACTCCACCCTTACGCACCGTATTGAGAGCCGCAAAAAAAAGGATTTTTCTCAGAAGCGATCGGCCTCGTTTGGATATATGACGATTCCCTTTGTGTTTTCCGGAACTGATCTCAAAGAGGTTCAGTCCAGCCAACTTCATGATCTCAGAAAGAGTATGGAATTTACCAAAATCTCCGACCTCTCCGATCAGCCCGGCTGCCGTAACTTCGCCTATCCCTTTCAACGACAGAATCGAATGACTATAAGGGATCTCTGGAAGGAGAGAGGCCATCTCCCGTTCTACCTTCAAAATAAACTTATCCGCAGATTCGATCCCAGAAAGAATCTCTTGCATTTCGAGGAGAATCGCCCGGCGACCTTCCTGAAGACCCACGGAGTGCAAAGCTGCCGCATAAAGGGCCTGAACCTTCTCTTTTTTCAGCTTCCCGCGACTAATCCGCCTCAGTATGGAACCCAAGGTCTCAAGACCACATTGGACAATATCTTCTGGACACGGATAATGCCGCAACAGATATTGGGCACTGCGGGTTTTAATATCCTTCATGACTTGCAGAAATTCGGGAAAAATAATAAAGACCAAATCCTGAATCTGATTAAAAAGGGCCGTTCGTCTTCGACTAACCCTTTCCCTGGCATGGGTCAGTCGGCGAAGTTCGGCTGCAACCCCTTCGGGAATGACCACGGTCAGGGCATGGCCAAGCTCAATAATATCCGCAATGACCTTGGGATCCTTCCGATCCGTCTTGTTCGGCGAGTTACCCTGGAGCTCTTTCAGCCTCTTAGTATGCATCGGATTAACCTGGACCAGGGCGACGGACCGTTTCATCAGAAAATGTTGCAAGGGTTCTCCATAAGATCCGGTAGATTCAAAACCAACAACGATTTCTTCCAAGTGATTGGCTTCTTTAGCCTGAACCATACGGTCCCAAAATTTTTTAAATCCTTGGCCATTATTGAAAAACTCAAAAGGCTTGATTTCCGCCCGGTTAGGACAGCGGCCATATCCCGTATTGGTCGTTTTGCCTATGTCCACTGTAACTATAAGGGTTTTTTCATTGACCTTCTTAAACTTTTTTGTTTCAATCTTACTCACGGCTATACTCCTTCCCTTGGTTTGGGTTTAACCAACTCGCAAATTGGACCTCAAATCAAGAAAGAGTATAGCCTTTTTTGGTACGGCTTAACTACTTTCTAAAATATAGCAAGCTTTTTTATGGTGTGAGGTGAAGCATGGATGATCTTAGAATGGCCGTCGTGGGCATCGGGGCAACAGGGGCCGTCCTGGCCGCGGCCCTGCTCCGGCAGGATCCCGGGACCCTGCTGGTGGACCCTAACCCCGGGCTTGGGGAAGCCCTTAAAAATAACGGTATCGCCATTTCCGGTGAGGTAAACACCCGGATCCCGGTCCGTCATTTCTTCGATCGAATCGGGATGCTGAAAGAGCATAAGCCCAATCTTATCTTTATCTCCACAAAAACCTTTCATCTCCCCCGGGTATTGGAGGAGCTAAAAGAGGTCTATATAAAAGGGACCAAGATCGTCAGCACCCATAACGGGCTGGGGACGGAAGACCTGATCGCCGAGCGATTCGGGGCTGAGAGTGCTTTCCGCATGTCCTTGAATTACGGCGTCGCCTTAAAAGGCCCCGGACAGGTGGAGATGGCCTTTTTCAACCGGCCCAACCATCTGGGCGGTCTGGTACCCGAAAACGGGGAACTTGGCCGGCGGATAGCCCGATTATTTACGGATAGCGGCCTGGACACCGAGTATGTCGATGACATCAAGCGTTATGTCTGGAAAAAGATGATCATGAAATGCACTATGGCCTCCATCTGCGCCGTTACCGACAAAACCATCAAGGAGGCCCTGGAATTCCCACCCACTCGGGAGATCGCCGATGGCTGCTTTCAGGAAGTCTTAACCGTAGCTAGGGGCAAGGGATACGACTTTGGGGAGGATTACCTTAAACAGGCCCTGGCTTATCTGGAAAAGGTGGGCGTCCACAAGGATTCCATGTGCGTGGACATCGCCCAGAAAACCCCCACGGAAATTGATTTTTTAGGTGGAAAGGTCGTAGAATACGCCCGTGAGTTGGGCATTCCGACGCCCTGTTATATGGTCATGACCAATCTGGTCAAGGCCATGGAAGATAAATATTTGCGAAAGCAGTAGACAATTCCCAAATCCCCCTCAGTCCCCCTTTAGAAAAGGGGAACAGAGGGGGATTTATAATCAATTTTCGTAATCTCTTTTTTTGAAACGTTTAAGCAAACTGAAGGGAAATCATTTGCGATGAGCGGGAGCAGATGGGGCCATGTAGGCACGGTCTTGAAGATGAATGCCCTCAACTATCCTGAAAAATTGGGCTGGCAGGACAGCAACAGAGAATTCACCTTTCAAGAGTGGAACGACCGGGCCGTTCGTCTGGCCAACGGCCTTAAAGGATTGGGTGTCGGGTATAAAGACACCCTGGCCGTCATCGCTTATAACCGCGGGGAGTGGATGGATATCTATGCCGGTTGTGCCAAGGGCGGCCAGGTGGTTGTACCGGTCATGTTTCGTCTGGCGGCCCCTGAAATCGAATACGTGGTCAATCACGCCGAATGCCGGGGCTTTATCGTCGAAGCCCCTTTTGTGGACCTGATCAACGGACTCAAAGATAAACTCCCCGTCCCCAGGGATGCCTATATCTATCTTGGGGAAGGGCCGGTGCCGGAAGGCTATGTGGGCTACGAAGATTTTCTGGCCAAGGCCTCTGCAATGGAGCCGGAGATCCTGGTATCCGGTGATGATACCTGGAACATCATGTACACTTCAGGCACAACCGGCCGTCCCAAGGGGGTGGTCCGGACCCATGAAAGCCATATAGCCCATTACCTGTTGAGCAATATCAACATGGGGGTCCGGCCGACCGACAAGGTCATGCTGGTCATGCCCATGTGCCATGTCAACTCCATACAATACTCTTTTCCTTATACCCTGGTGACTGCGCCGGTCTTTGTTAACAACCGGCCGAGTTTTGATCCCGAAGATTTGCTTCAGACCATCGACCGTTATCAGATCACGTATACCTCTTTGGTTCCCACCCATTACCGGATGATCCTGGATTTGCCGGACAAGGTCAAAGGAGCAATGGATGTCTCCTCCATCCGGCAACTGCTGATCTCGTCGGCCCCGGCGAGCAAAGAACTTAAACTGGCCATTATGGATTATTTCAAAAATGCCGAGCTGTGGGAGGCTTACGGCAGCACTGAAGGGGGCCTGGGGACCTTGCTCCGGCCGGAAGACCAATTAAGGAAACTGGGTTCCATCGGTAAAGAAATCTTCGGGATCGACCGGATCAGGCTCCTGGATGAAAATCGCCAGGAGGTCCCGGACGGCGAGGTGGGCGAATTGTTTACCCGGGAGCCTTGCGTATTCAAGGAATACCTGAAAGACCCGGACAAGACCAGAGAGGTCTTTGAGGGGGAGTGGTTTTCCGCCGGAGATATGGCCAGACGGGACCGGGACGGCTACTATACCCTGGTGGACCGGAAAGCCAATATGATCATTACCGGCGGCGAAAACGTCTATCCCTCGGAAGTGGAAAACGTCCTGAGGTTACACGAGGCCGTCAAAGAGGTGGCCGTCATCGGCCTGCCGGATAAAAAATGGGGAGAAGCCATCAAGGCGGTGGTGGTGCTCAACGACGGCCATGAGCCGGGAGAGGATTTAGCTCAAGACCTGATTGATTTTGTCCGGGGGAAAATCGCCGGATACAAGCGGCCTAAAAGCATCGACTTTATCAGCGACGAGCAAATGCCCAGAACGGCCACGGGAAAAATCCTCCACCGGGTGCTCAAGATGAATTACAAAGCATGAAAAAGGATTCGAGGGTTCCAGGATTCAAGTGAAATGCATTGAAGTTATTATAATACCTGAAACCCTCGAATCCTGGAATCTTATTCTCATATTAGAGGTGCATTAAATGGACGATTCGATTTATAACAGCCCGGAGCATCAGATCTTTCGGGACTCTTTTAAAAAGTTTGTAGCCCGGGAGATCACCCCTCATGTCCCGGAATGGGAAGAACAACACGCCGTCCCCCGGAGTATCTGGCTGCGCATGGGAGAGGAAGGATTTCTTTGCCCCTGGCTTCCGGAAGAATATGGAGGACTGGGACTGGGTTTCGAATATTCCGTCATCATCAATGAGGAGTTGTTGCGCGGAAATGCCTTTGGAGTGGAAGTCCCCCTCCACAGCGATGTGGCCACTCCCTATATTTATTCTTATGCCACGCCGGAGGTAAAGACCCGTTGGCTCCCCGGCTGCACCACCGGTGAGGTGGTGACGGCCATTGGGCTCACTGAACCCAACGCCGGCTCCGATCTGGCCGCTATCCGCACTCGGGCGGTAAAAGATAAAAACACTTACGTAATCAATGGACAGAAGACTTTTATTACCAACGGCGCCTTCGCCGACCTGATGGTCGTGGCCGTCAAAACGGACCCCGAGGCCGGTCATCGGGGCGTAAGTCTCATCCTGGTCGACAAGGATGCTCCTGGGTTTCATCGAGGACGAAAATTATCAAAAATGGGTTATCACATGCAAGACACGGCCGAGCTTTTTTTCGAGGACTGTCGGGTGCCGGCCACCAACTTGCTGGGTGAGGAGGGCCAGGGGTTTAAATATATGATGGCTAAGCTTCAGCAGGAGCGGCTGGAGGTTTCCATTAAGTGTCAGGTCCTAGCCGAAGAAGCTTTGAAGGAAGCCCTTAATTATGCCAAGACAAGAGAGGCCTTCGGAAAACCCATCGGCTACTTTCAATACAATGCTTTTAGGCTGGCCGATATGGCCACCGAAGTCCAACTGGGTCGCACCTTTCTGGACAGTCTCCTCAAGGACCATATCCAGGGCAAGAACATCGTCCAAAAAGTCTCCATGGCCAAATATTGGCTGGGTGAGATGGTTAACCGTATTGCCTATCAGGCGGTCCAGCTCCACGGCGGTTACGGATACATGGAAGAATACCGGGTGTGTAAATTATATCGGGATGTCCGTTGCCTGTCCATCTTCGCCGGCACAAGTGAAATTATGAAACTAATTATCAGCCGCGGCCTTGGCCTTTCTTCCTAAAGAACAATCTCCGGAGAACGGCCACAAGAAATAGGTATTTATCGTGGACTGGAAAAATGTTATGATCATCAGCGTTGAAGGAGGCAATAAAGAATATGTCCATTGAGGGAAGAGTCGCCTTTGTCAGCGGGGCCTCCAGGCCTCTGGGAAACGGGAGAGCCATTGCCCTGGCCCTGGCCAAGAAAGGGGCCGACGTGGCCGTCAGCGGATTCAACCATATAGCGGGTGCCCAAGCCATAGCCGATGAGATCAAGGGGATCGGTCGAAGGTCCATCGCCGTCCAAATGGATGTGAGTCATTACTCGGATGTGCAAAAAGGATTGGCCGTCGTCAAGGAAGAACTTGGGCCGGTGAGCATCCTGGTCAACAACGCCGCCCTGATGAACCATAATGTCAGCATCGCCAAGACCACCATCGAAGAGTGGGATAAGGAAATTAAGATTTGCTTAAACTCGGCCTTTTATTGTATTAAGGAAGTCTGGGCCGACATGTGCGCCAATAAGTGGGGCCGAATCATTAACATTTCGTCGGTGGCCGGCGTTATGGGAGGCTTATGGGCAGACCAGTTACGGGGCGGCCAAGGCGGGGCTGATCAGTCTGGCCAAGTCAGCGGCCCTGGAGGGGGCCAGGTTCAATATCACCGCTAACAGCGTTCTGGTAGGCATTTCCACTACGGAAGCCTATCTCAAGCTCCCGGAAGCGGTCCGGGAAAAGGTGGAAAAGAAAACGGCCTTCGGCAAGCCGGCCGAACCGCAAGACATCGCCCAGGCCGTGACCTATCTGGTATCGGAGGAAGCCCGGTATATGACCGGGGCCGTGATGAACCTCTTGGGTGGTCTGGATCTATTCGTATTCTGAACCGTCATACCCCGCAAGGGGCGTGATGCCACGATACGGTCGGCTTTGCCGACCTAATAGAAGAGGCCTCCCAAGGAGGCCGGGACATGAAAAAGGATTCAAGGAGCCAAGGGGTCAAGGATTCAAGTGAAAGGCGTTGAAATTAAAACCCATGCGGTTCCCCGGAGGGGAACCTTTTCTATAGCTCGACGAAGTCGAGCGGCTGAACCCTCGAATCCTGGAATCCTTGAACCCTATTTTGGTACTAAAGGGAGGAAACCGGAATGAAACATCAGATCAACTTTACGGTCAACGGGGACGCCTATACACTTTCAGTGGAACCCTGGCAGACCTTGAATGAGGTGCTTCGTGAGGACCTCAACCTGACGGGCACTAAGCTGGGCTGCGGCACCGGCGATTGCGGGGCCTGCACGGTCATGGTGGACGGACGGACCGTCAGTTCCTGCCTGACCCTGGCCGTATCCATGGACGGCAAATCCATCCAAACCGTGGAGGGCCTGGCCCCTTCGGGAGAAACGCTTCATCCCGTCCAGGAGGCTTTTATTCAAGCTGGAGCTATTCAATGCGGTTACTGTACCGCCGGCATGGAGATGTCCGCCCTTTATCTGTTGAACCATAACCCATCGCCCGATGAAAAACAAATCAGGGCCGGCCTTTCCGGGCATCTCTGCCGTTGCACGGGATACAACCAGATCGTCGAAGCCGTCTCAATAGCCGCCAAAAAGATGGGAGGGCGTCAAACAAAAGAGGTGAAGAAATGAGATTGCCGAAATTCGAATATTTTGCACCAAAGACCCTGGAAGAGGCGCTCCGGCTGCTGGCCGAAAAAGGAGACGGCGCCCGGGTGATGGCCGGTGGAACGGACCTGCTCGTCAGGATGAAACACGGCCTGTTAAAACCCCGGACAGTCATCGAACTCAAAGGGATTGAGGGGTTGAATAAAATCCAATTTCAGGCCAAAAAAGGCCTGACCATCGGCGCCACCACTTTGTTGGCCGACGTCGCCACCCATCCCGATATCCTGAAACACTATCCGGCCGTGGCCGCAGCCGCTGAGAAAACGGCCAATGTCCAGATCCGCAACATGGGTACCGTGGGCGGAAATCTCTGCAACGCCGCCCCTTCGGCGGATAACGCTCCAACCCTCATGGCCATGAAGGCCGAAGCGCACATAGTCAGTCTGAAGGGGGAAAGACGACTGTCGCTGGATCAATTCTTTAAAGGGCCTGGGCAAACCGCCCTTATGCCCGGGGAGATCATGACCGAGGTGTTTGTGCCGCTTCCTTCTCCCCAGGCCGGGACCTCCTATCAGCATGTCTCGGCCCGCGGCAAGGTGGATATCTCCGCCGTGTGCGTCGGCGTTATGGTTACTTTTGAGAAGGAAGTTTGCCGGGAGGCGCGGATCTGCCTGGGGGCCGTGGCCCCCGTTCCTCTGCGGGCCTTGAAGGCGGAAAAACTTCTCCAGGGCCAAAAATGGACATCGGAACTTCTCAAAAAGGCCGGGGACCAGGCCGCCAGAGAATCAAAACCCATTTCGGATGTGCGGGCCAGCGCCGAATATCGAAAGAATATGGTGGCCGTATTAACCAGGCGGGCCCTCGAGGAAGCACAAAAAAGGGCAGGAAAACGTTAACACGAGCCTCTTCAAAACATTTCTTAATGGATTAACATGCGACTCTAGGTTGTCGATAGATTCAGTGAAAGGCTGAATTAAATCAGATTCACCTATGGGAACCTTTTCTCACCTATCTCGAAAAGTAAAATTACTACAACCCTGATAAATCCTGGAATCCTTTGCCAATCTTTTTAGGCCAAGGGGAAAGGAAAGATCATGAAAGAATTCAGCATTGTTGGAAAAGAGGTGCCCAGGAACGACGCCGAGGCCAAGGCCAGGGGGGCGGCCCTCTACACGGACGACCTGAAGCTGCCGGGAATGCTCCACGGGCGGATACTCCGAAGCCCATTGGCCCATGCCCGCATCAAACATATCGACGCAAGTAAAGCCTTGGCCCTCCCGGGAGTAAAGTGCGTCATCACCGGGGAAGACACGCCCAAGATCAAATACGGCAACTGGAGACTGTTTCCGGAAACGCAGGACGAATATCCCCTGGCCGTGGACAAGGTGCGCTTCATCGGGGACGAGGTGGCCGCCGTGGCCGCCGCCGACCCGGACATTGCTCAAGAGGCCCTGGAGTTGATCGTCGTCGATTATGAGGAATTGCCGGCCGTCTTTGATGTTGATTCGGCCATTAAACCGGGGGCCCCGAACCTGCATGACTACTGCCCGAGCAACGTCAGCGTCAATCGAAAGATCAAATACGGCGACGTGGAAAAGGGCTTTGCCGAGTCGGACTATATCCGGGAGGACACCTTTACCGTTCATGCCGTTTCCCACGCCTATCTGGAACCCTGCTCGGCCCTGGCCCAGGTCGATCTGGACGGACGGATCACCCTCTGGACCTCCACCCAGGTCCCTTATATCGTCCAGTGCCTGCTGGCTTCCACCATGGGCATGCGTGAAAACGACATCCGGATCATCAAGCCCTTTATCGGCGGCGGTTTCGGCGGCAAGATGGAGCTCCGGACCTGGGAATTTTGCGCCGCCTTCATGGCCAAAAAAACAGGCAAGCCGGTCAAGTTCACCCTCAGCCGGCAGGAAGAATTTTTAGCCGGCCGGAGGAGACACCCCATGAAACTCCACTCCAAGGTGGGTTTCAAAAAGGACGGGACCCTCATGGCCAAAGACCTGAGGATCCAGTTGGACGGCGGGGCCTATAACGCCATGGGTCCCACGGCCACCTTTTTGTGCGGCAACTTCGGGGCCATGCTCTACCGCTATCCCAACTACCGCTTCTATGGGGAACATGTCTACACCAACAAGCCGCCGGCCAGCGCCATGCGCGGTTTCGGAGCGCCCCAATCCCTTTATGCCACCGAGATCCAGATGAACATGGCCGCCGAGGCCTTGAAGATCGATCCCATCGACCTGCGGCTCAAAAACGCCCAGGTCAGCGGAGACCAGATCCCGGACGTGGCCACCATCTCCAGTTGCGGCTTTATCGATTCCATCAAGGCCGTGGCCAAGATGAGCAACTGGAAAGAAAAACGAAAAACCCTCAAACCGGGCCAGGGGATCGGCATCGGCTGTTACAGCTTCATCTCCGGGGGGGTGTTCAACTGGTTCAACACCCAATACCCCTTTTCAGCGGCCGAGGTCAGGGCCTTTTCCGACGGCACGGTCCATCTGCTGACCATGGCCTCCGACATCGGCCAGGGGTCCGATACGGTCCTCAAGCAGATCCTGGCCGAGGAACTGGGTCTTCAGATGAAGGACATCCGCATCACCACGGCCGATACGGCCATGACCCCTCAGGGCGACCTGGGTTCCTGGGGCAGCCGGGTCACCCTCATGGCCGGCAATGCCGTCATCGACGCCGCCAAAAAAATCAAGGCCCAGTTGTTCGGGGCCTTATCGGCCCGCTACAATTTGAATGTCATCTATGAATTTGAATGCCAAAACGGCCGGGTCCAGGCCAAAGGCCGTCCGGACAAAGGATTATCCTTCGGCGAGGCCGTGGCCATGGTCCAGAAGGCCAACCGGGGAGAACCCCTCTTCGCCCGGGGCTCCTACACCCCGAGGGACAAGGGGTTGGTGACTCCGGCCTTCGGCTTCGGTGCCCAGGTGGCCCAGGTTGAGGTGGACAGGGAAACCGGTCTGGTGGAGGTCAAACAGATGTGGACGGCCCACGACTGCGGGACGGTGATCAACCCCAAAAATGTCGAGGGGCAATTGGCCGGATCGATTCAAATGGGGCTCGGCTACGCCCTTTCCGAACAATTCGTCATGAAGGACGGAAAGACCTTGAACACCAACTTCCTGGATTACAAAATGCCCACGGCCCTGGATATGCCCCCCAGCGAAGTGGTCCATGTGGACACCTATGAACCGGAAGGTCCTATGGGGGCCAAAGAGGCCGGAGAAGGCCTGGCTTCCCCCACGGCACCGGCCATTTCCGATGCGGTCTATCATGCCACCGGCTACCGCTGTCTGGACCTCCCCATAACCCCGGAAAAGATTCTTCGGGGGAAGAAAAAGGCTTAGGACGGAGTAATCCCTTAATTGATGCAGGCCGGAATCATTGGCCCCGGCCTGCATCCCTGACCGCACCTTTTTATGTTCATACACTCCATAAAAAAATCTAACCATTTAAGAGCTTTCGTCTTCGACGAATTTGTAGCCAAATGCAGTTGCTCCTTCCCTCAAGCGAAGCGATCCTTGAGCGAAGCGATCCTCAAACAAAGTGCTATTTATGCCGCCCTCTTATTAGCCTTGACTTTTTTCGGCCTTTATATCCCTTCTCCGGTCCTGGCCCAGGCTCCGGTAATTGACCGGTATGGAATATCAGCAGGATTTGGCATTAATTTCCATCCTCCGAATACACAGGTCAGTATGATCTTCTTGGACCCTTACCTATCCCATGATTTTGGAGATTATTGGCGGGGTAATCTGGAGGCTTTTATCGGGACCACCCTGGCTCCGGAGAACCGGATTGCCGTTGGTCTCACACCCATGGCCCAGTATGCCCTGGACAGTTTCTCCTGGCCAAACTGGTTCGTAGAGGCAGGGATCGGGCTTTTCTATACCGATGTCAACGTCCCGGGCTTCGGCTCTCATTGGGTTTTTTCCCCCCAGGCCGGGGTCGGGCGTATATTCAAAATAGATTCAAAAAAATCCATTACCCTTAGACTGCGCTATCATCATCTCTCCAACGCCTACCTGGCTAAAGAAAACACCAGTATCGACAGCCTTCTCCTGATGGTCGGGATGGATTTCTGGAAATAACCCGGCTATTTTAGTGTCCCAGGACTTATCAGTCGCGCCCCCAGTTCAAAGGCCTATTAGCATGGGCATGACTCTCGGGGAAATAACAGTCGGGGCTATTGACAAACCAGGTCAATGTATTAGTTTTAAATATTATAATCAAACTTATGGAAAGGAAATCCCTATGGCTAAAACGAAAAATAAGCTGGTCATAGCCTCAACCACCAGCACTCAGAATTCAGGTCTTTTTGACATTTTGATCCCGGCCTATGAGAAATTTTCAAAATACCAAACCAATGTGGAGGTAATTGCTGTCGGCACGGGCCAAGCCATCCGGCTGGCTAAAAAAGGAGAGGCGGATGTCCTTTTCGTGCATGATCCTTTCCGGGAAGAAAAATTTATCGCTGAAGGGTATGGGGTCAATCACCGGGAGGTGATGTACAACGAATTTGCCATCGTGGGACCGGCCAAGGACCCGGCCAATGTGAAAAAGGCACAAACCGCCAGTGAAGCTTTTGAAGATATCGCCGAAAAGGGAAGTCCTTTTATTTCCCGGGGAGATGATTCCGGAACCAACATCAGGGAATTGGATCTTTGGGAGGATGCCGGTATCAACCCCAAAGGTAAAAGCTGGTACCGGGAGGCCGGGGCCAGCATGGCTATAACCCTGACCCGGGCGGATCAGGAGGGGGCCTATACCTTGACCGATTTAGGAACTTTCTTGAAATATGAACCCAAGCTGAATTTGAAAGTCCTTTTCAAGGGAGACCCTCTGCTTCTGAACTATTACAGCGTAATGGCGGTTTCTCCGGATAAGTTTTCCCGGGCCAATTATCTGGCGGCCATGGAATTTATCGCCTTCGTCACTTCCCTGGAAGGACAGAAGCTTATATCCGGATATAAAAAGCACGGGACCAACCTGTTTTACCCCGAGGCAATCCCCTCGGTCATCAAGGGAAAAAAATAACGGAATAGGCCGGGAGTACGACATATAACCCTATTCCTGTCTCTAGTCCCTATTCCTCTTCTGGTTCCTCGGTTTAGCCCGATCCCCCCTATCCCGCGCATTATGGGCAGGGGGGATCGGGTTTTTTCGGCAGCCACCGAAAGCCCCGGTAAACCGGTGGTGGTCAGTCGCCCCTTTTCCTGGTCAAACGTTTCCCCAGGTCAAAGGCCTTTTGGCAGTCCAGGGGGAATATTTCCAGACGTCTCCTGGCTTTCTGGTCGGGATCGAAACGGGTAGCCACCACCTTGGAATAATCGGTAAACTGGTAGGTATCAAAGCTATGGAGGGACTCGCAATGCCCGAAGAGCATCTTCAAAACCCTTTCATTGAGGGCGCTATGTTGATCAAACCCAATGGCCTTCATCCCTTCCGGCGTCACATTCATCGTATAAATAAAACCGGTATTGATCTTTCTGGGAAATAGCGATTCAGGCGGATTGGTATAGGTCATGTAGGGAAACATCAAACGCTCCAGAAAGCATTTCATTTCACCGGAGACGGTCCCGTAATAAACCGGGGAGCCCAGGATGACGGCCTCGACCTCCTCTTCCACCTTTTTGAAAATGGGAGTCAGGTCATCCTTGGCGGCACACCGGCCGTAACTTTTGCCGCCTTTGGTCTTGCAGGCAAAACAACTCAGGCAGCCTTTAAAGTTTAGATCATAGAGATGAATAAGTTCCGTCTCCGCTCCCCGGGAGGCAGCCCCTTCCAGGGCTTTTTCCAGCAGCGTTGCCGTATTCCATTTTTTTCGCGGGCTTCCGTTAAAGGCCATCACTTTCATAGTCGAATCTCCTCTTGTATAATATCCGGGCATTATCCTCACATAGACGTCTCTTCTATATCTTTATACGCGAAAGGGGAGCATGAGCGACAGGAGGTCCTATTGTAGCCGCTTCACGTTCGTGTTAAGCCTGTGCCCCTATCTTAGCTCTCTTCATAAAGAACGCCGCCGGGAATTTGTCTCCAATCGACTTGACCGGTTTGTTTTAGATGACGGAACGGAAAGGAAATTCCGGTTTCTATTAATTGCCTTGGTCCCGCGCCCCCTTCTGTTTGGAGACCCATCAAAAATCTATATTTGACTTTTATTTTGACCTTGTGATATATGTCATTTTAGACATATATGTCACAAAAGGCATAAATAAATAATTACAGCTCCTCGGGTAACTCGAAATACCCGGAACAAAACCAGCAGGCAAAGGAGATGCCCTTGGGACACCAACCCGTATTGCCCATATTGAAAGACACCTGGATAAATTCGAAAGCCAGGAATAATTTAATTCTTCAATTCAACTATCTTTTGGATAAGAAGTCCAATTATTTTTCTCTCAATGAAAGTGCCCTGGAGGATCTGATAGACCAATTGGATAATCTGGCCTTCGTCAGAGACGTTTCCTACTGGCTGACCTTGGCCCGGATCAATGAACTTGCCCTTCTTTGCACCGAAAATTACGCCAATAATGGTGAAATTACATTGGTGGGCGACCTTCTGTTTAATCCCAGACTTAATTTAATACACGTCCGTGGACAGAATCGACCCATCGTTAAAGAACGGCACACCCCGCTTACCGAACAGTTCGGTTCTGTAGCTGAAACCTATCCGGAAGTCGTTCAGTGGTTGAAGACGGAAACCTTCTTGGAGATCAAGATCGCAGCCTTGCTGCCCTATCTTCATCAAAAATTGGAGGAGTCCGGCTGTTTCAGCAAAGAATACATCAATTCACTTAACGAACGGAAGATCCAAATCTCGGAATTGACCGTATTCCTGGCCAGCGCAGGAGTAACCGAAAGCCTTGCTCTTCACCGATGGCTTAAGAACGCCGGCCCCTCGGACCGGGAATTGATGGAATCCAAACTCTGTTGTTGTAATCTGGATCGTTTCATAGAGTTGGGCCGTCAGGTCAGGGTCAAGGCCAAGGTAACGGAACAGGTGCCGCCGGGAATGGTCTGGATGGACTTCCATTTCCGGGAGGGCAACGCCAATTGGCTGACCAATCCGGCATTTGATCCCCTCTGCCTGACAGCGGAGTACAAAGCCTGCGCCGTTCAGGTAAAAAAGGCATAAGGGTCCAGCAATACCATTCCAATTTTGGACAGGAATTTAGAAAAAGCCCATCTCAATTCAATCTATGTGCTATTGGCTTGATATTGAGTCACACCCCGATGCAGGAGTTCCAGCAAACCCCTGACCTTTTTGCTGAGATCTTCGCTTTGACTTCCTATGGCCTGAAAGAAGAGATCTTCCGTCAGGGACCCCAGGAATTCCGACTTCTTCCCTTTAACTAAATCACAGAGCACCTCTACCGCCACGTTGGTTGTCGGGTCGCAGTTGCATAAA
>CAWGEQ010000010.1:0-20188 GCA_963821645.1 uncultured delta proteobacterium
GCCGAGAAACTGGAACAATATGGACTGAGTCAGGTTCTTTTTAATCTGCCGACCGGAAATTGGGAGGCCGGCGAGCGCGGAATGGGTTTGGACCCCGAAAAAATGGGCCAATTCCAGGAAGGCGTAGGGAAGGCGATCGAATATGCCCAGGCCCTTCATTGCTCAAAGGTCAACTGTCTTTTGGGAACAACCCCGCCTATCCCCTGGGCCTTGGCCCGGGAGACGGCCGTAGAAAATTTACGTTTTGCCGCCGAAATGCTCGCCCGGGAAAAGATAACGCTGCTTATCGAGCCCCTGAACATCCGTGATTTTCCGGGATTTTATCTGAATTCTACTGCCGAGGCCCTATCGCTTATCCGGGAAGTCGGCCACCCGAATCTGTTCTATCAGTACGACGTCTATCATATGCAGATCATGGAAGGCGACCTGATGGAGACCATAAAGGAATATCTCAGCCAGATCGCCCACATGCAGATTGCCGACAACCCCGGACGGCACGAGCCCGGAACCGGTGAAATCAATTTTCCCAATCTCTTTTCTTTTATCGATGAGATCGGTTACCAGGGGTTTATCGGCTGTGAATACAAACCCCTTCAATAGAACCGAAGAGGGCTTGGCCTGGATCAAGCCGTACTTGTGATAGAGCAGGATTCAAGGGGTCCAGGATTCAAGGGTTCCAGGGAAATGCTTAAAAATTTTACACAGCCCTTCCTTCCCCTTGAACCCTTGAATCCTGGAATCCTTGACCCTATTTTTTATATTAAGGAGGACTGACGATGATGAAAATCGGATTTATCGGCTTGGGCATAATGGGCAAGCCCATGGCCGCCAATCTCATTAAGGCCGGATACACCCCCTATGTCTATAACAGGTCCCTTGGACCGGTGACCGAACTGGCCGCTCTCGGCGCCGTGGCCTGTCAAAACGCCCAGGAGGTGGCCGGGCAATCCGAAATAGTCTTTTTGATGCTCCCCGACACACCCGATGTGGAGACGGTCTTGTTCGGCGTTAATGGGGTTTCCGCGGGAATAAAAGCCGGATCGATCGTGGTGGACATGAGTTCCATCTCGCCCATCGCGACGAGACGGTTCGCCGAGAGGTTGAAAACCCAGGGGGTGGAAATGCTCGATGCCCCTGTATCCGGCGGGCAAATCGGGGCCGAAAAGGCCACCCTTTCCATCATGGTGGGGGGAAAGGAAGAGGTCTTCGAAAAGGTCAAACCCTTCTTTGAAAAAATGGGAAAGAATATCGTCCGTATCGGGGGCATTGGAGACGGCCAGGTCTGTAAGGTCGCCAATCAGATCGTCGTCGCCTTAACCATAGAAGCCGTCGGCGAGGCCTTGCTTCTGGCCTCCAAGGCCGGCGCGGATGTGGGCAAGGTGCGAGAGGCCCTCTTGGGCGGTTTCGCTCAAAGCCGGATTCTGGAAGTCCATGGGGAGCGGATGATCAAGAGGACCTTTCAACCGGGATTCAGAATAAAGCTGCACCAAAAAGACCTGAACCTGGCCCTTCAGACCGGAAGGGACCTCGGGGTCAGTCTCCCCAATACCGCCACGGCCCAGGAACTTTTTACGGCCGTAGCCGCCCACGGCGGGTCCGACCTGGATCACTCGGCCATGCTTCAGGCCCTGGAAAAGCTGGCCAACTTCAGCCTCGGCGAAACGGGAGACAAAAAATAGGACGGATGCCGCTCGGTTATCCGGCTCAAAAAACTCTTTCTGAAACATTTTGAACATCCATAACGAACACATTCCCCGCTACACCAGCGGAGAATAAGTCCCCAGTATGTCCCACCGAAGGTAAGCCTTTCCCGCCGAACCATCCACCTTTCTCCGAAGGCAACCGGCTGATAAGAAAAAATTTTTAAACGGATCATAAAAAGATTGACACGGTTTAAGTCTCAATGATAATTAATAATAATGTTGACTAAATTGTTAACAATTATTGGTGAACCCCATGAGATCCTCTACCGACATTTATAAGACCTTAAGAGAAGAGATCATTCGGGGAAAGCTTAATCCCGGAGAACGATTAGTCGAAAAGGATTTGAGTGAGCGGCTGGAGACAACCCGTGGCTATGTCCGCGATGCCTTGAAACTTCTCAATGCCGACGGGTTTGTCATCTTAAGCCCCGGCAAAGGGGCCACAGTCGCCAAAATCTCCTACCAGGAAACCAAAGACCTTTACGAATTATTGGCCCTCCTGGAGTCTAAAAGTGTCGAGCTGGCCGCTCCCCGCCTGGACAAACAGGATCTAACCCGCTTAGCCGAAACCAATAAAATAATGAAAAACTGTATCGCTCTCGTAAACCGTTCGGAGGCCAGGAAGATTTGGCAGGAAAGTAATTTTCAATTTCATAAGATCTTTGCCGAAAAATCCGGCAACCGGGAGTTAAACGGGATGGTCGAAAATGTTCGCTGGAGGACCTTTGATTTCCGCTACGTGTATTTGTTTGAACCCTATTTTGATTTTTTTGCCGGCCAGCACCAAGCCTTAATCGAGACGATAAAAACCCGAAAATTCGCTAAAGCCAAAAAAATTATGGAGGACCATGTCAACAGGGCCTCGGGTGTTGTTTTGCAAAGTCTGGAAAAGGTAACGGTTTGATAAGGCACGGCACAGTCCGGTGATCATTAAGGACCAGATCGAATCCATATTCTTTCGCAGAGGAATTCCTTTGAAAGGTTCCCCTCATGCTTGAAACCATACTTCAGTTAATCATCAACGGGTTATTGCTGGGCGGGATTTATGCCTTACTCAGTATCGGGTTGACCTTGATTTTCGGGGTATTGGAAGTCGTCAATTTCGCCCATGGCGAATTCTTGATGATCAGCATGTATATGACCTTCTGGCTCTTTCAATCCTATGGCATCGATCCCTATCTCAGCCTGATCATCATCATCCCTGTTTTTTTTCTCTTCGGCCTGTTCATCCAGAGACTGATCATCAGGCCCTTGTTAAATGATCCTCCCCTCAATCAAATTTTCGCTACCATCGGTCTGGGTCTCGTTTTCCAGAACTTGGCCTTGCTGTTTTTTAAGGCCGATTTTAGAGCGGTTAAACCTTCCTACAGTAATGCCAATATTCTTTTGGGGGAATTGATCGTCAGTGTGCCAAGGTTAATCGCCTTTCTCGTGGCCATCGGCATTATTGCCGCTTTGTTCCTCTTTCTTAAGAAAACCTTTACCGGCAAGGCCATCCGGGCCCTGGCCCAACAAAGAAGAGCGGCCTTGCTGATGGGCATTAATGTTTACAGAACCTATGGCATCGCCTTTGGTTTGGGCATCGCTTGCGTTGGGGCGGCGGGCGCCGTCTTGATGCCCCTTTTTTTCGTCTTTCCCACCGTAGGGTCCCTCTTCGTTCTTGTTGCCTTTGTCGTGGTGATCCTCGGCGGTTATAACAGCCTGGGAGGAACCTTGATTGCCGGGTTGATCATCGGGGTCATCGAGGGTTTCAGCGGATTTTTTATATCTCCTCATTTAAAGGAAGTCGTTTACTTTATCATGTTCATCTTTATTCTCATCTTCAAGCCGACGGGACTCATGGGAAGGCGATAGGGCAAAATGGGAATGGGTTCAAAAAGACGATTCATGATTGAGATGATCAACCGGCATAAGAAGCTCTTCCTCCTGGTCGCCTTGGCCGGCGTCCTGGTTATACCCCTTATCCCCTCCAATCCCTTTTATCAACAGCTCATCATCATGGTCTTCTTTTGGGCCACCCTGGCGTCTGCCTGGAATCTGCTGGGGGGATTTGCCGGTCAAATTTCTTTGGGCCATGCCGGATTTTTCGGTATCGGCGCCTACACCTCGACCATTTTATATTTGAATTACGGGATTTCCCCCTGGCTGGGCATGTTCTGCGGGGCCGGTTTGTCGATCCTCGTCGCCCTGCTCATCGGCTTCCCCTGCTTCCGGTTGACCAGCCATTTCTTTGCCCTGGCGACGATCGCCTTTGCCGAGGTACTGCGGCTTGTGGCCTCCTACTGGCGCGGACTGACCAACGGCGGTGTGGGACTTTTGATTTCTTTTGAACCGGGCATAAAAAATTTTATTTTCCGCGGTAAACTGGCCTACGCCTACATCATTCTGGCCATGATGCTGGCCATTTTTTGCATCACCGCCTTTTTGAAAAATTCCCGCTTCGGATATTACCTGGTTGCCCTGAGGGAAGACCAGAATGCCGCCGAAAGCCTCGGCGTCGATACCCTCGGTTATAAGATGAGAGCCCTGATCATCAGCGTATTTTTTACTTCCTTAGCCGGATCATTTTACGCCCAGTTTTTTGCCTTTATCGATCCGGATATCGTCTTTGCATCCCATCTGTCCATTCAACTGGCCCTGTTATCCATCATCGGCGGGACCGGGACCGTTTTAGGGCCGATTATCGGGGCGGTTTTCCTGACCCCTCTGGATGTGTTTTTACGAAGCTGGCTGGGAGGCTTTTTATCGGGATTGAATTTTGTGGTGTACGGTTTGATTCTCATCATCGCCGTCATGTTTTTCCCCCAGGGCATTTTCGGCTGGATAAAAAAAGTTATCCATTTCCAGACCAATGAATCGCCCTCCGGCCCCATCCTCTTCGGAAATGAAAATTGCCGCTCCCTCCGCTTTGGAAGGCAGCCGAAAGAAGGAATCCGGGGAAAAACCCTTGATGACGGTGGAGGGCCTGAGCAAACGCTTCGGGGGCCTGGAAGCGGTCAAGGACTTGAGCTTCTCCATCAAGGAAGGTGAAATTGTCGGGCTGGTGGGACCCAACGGGGCCGGGAAAACCACCGTCTTCAACCTGATCAGCGGGTTTCTCATCTCCGACCGCGGGAGTATCCATTTTAAAGGAAAAGATATTACTCCTTTAAAAATCGCTCACCATTATTGCCAGGAAGGAATCGGGCGAACCTTTCAAATCGTTAAACCCTTTCAAAACATGACCGTCCTGGAAAATGTCATGGTCGGCGCCTTTAATAGAACAAAAGATTCTAGGGTGGCCCGGGAGGAGGCCTTCAACATATTGGGGCAAATCGACCTGGCCCATCAGGCCTTCACCCAGACCGCCCATCTGACGATTGCCGACCGTAAAAGGCTGGAACTGGGACGGGCCCTGGCGACCAAACCCCGGCTTCTCCTTTTGGATGAGGTCATGGCCGGGTTGAACCCTAAAGAAACGGAAACGATCATCGCCATCATTAAATCGATTTCCGTCGAGGGGATGACCATCCTGATGATTGAGCATGTGATGAAGGCCGTTATGGCCCTTTCCGACCGAGTCGTGGTTATCAATAACGGCCAAAAGATCGTCGAAGGTTTACCGGAAGAGATCGCCAGCGATAAGCGGGTCATTGAAGCCTATCTGGGAGAGGCATACTATGCTAAGCGTAAGTAAGGTCAGTTCCCATTACGGTGATCTCCAGGCCCTTCGAGAGGTTTCACTGACCATGGACCGGAATCAGATCGTCTCCATCATCGGCTCCAACGGCGCCGGAAAGACCACGCTCCTAAATACCATCTCCGGGGTACTTCCCTGCTCCGCTGGATCCATCACCTTTGAGGGGAAGGAAGTGACCAATTGGCCCCCCCATAAAATCGTTGAGCAGGGGATCGTCCAGGTGCCTGAAGGACGGCTTTTGTTTCCCCATATGAGCGTCCTGGAAAATTTAGAACTGGGCGCCTTCAACGCTCGGGCCCGAAAAGAGGTGGGACATTCTTTGGAAACGATTTTCGGGTACTTCCCGAAGTTAGCCGACCGAAGAAGGCAACTGGCCGGGACGTTAAGCGGCGGAGAACAACAAATGGTGGCCATCGGACGGGGTCTCATGGCCCGCCCCGATTTGCTGATGTTGGATGAACCTTCTCTCGGTCTGAGTCCACTGGCGGTCAAAGAAGTCTTTGAGGCCGTTGAAAAAATAAAGACTGAGGGCATCACGATTTTGCTGGTCGAACAAAATATCTTACATTCTTTATTGATTTCGGATAAGGCCTATGTCCTGGAAAACGGCCAGGTAGTCCTGTCCGGGAAGGGCGAGGATCTCCTGGAAGATCCAAGGGTCAAAGAAGCCTATATCGGCTTATAGCTTTAGAAATACGGTCCAAGGAGCAAGGTTCAAGGTCCGGAAAAACCAATTTTTATGCTTCGCGATGCCAACTGCGAGCGTGAGAGTTTAGTGCGAAATAGCATTCAGGGGGTCAGGGGTCGGGAGACAGTGCCCTGCGCGACTGTTTTCGAATTCATCAATCCATAATTACCCATCAACCAAAAAACAGAACAGAGGAGGACAAAGAAATGAATCATCGTTTGAACAAATGGATTGTTTTGCTGGGGACCCTGGTATTGTCAATGGGCATCACTTGGGGGGCCTATGCCCAGGATGTCTGGAAAATCGGAGCCGTTTATCCCTTAAGCGGTCCCATGGCTTTACTGGGAAATCACGACATGAACGGAGTTGAATTAGCCACGGAGATCATCAATGAGAGAGGCGGCATCGCTGGCAAAAAAATTAAGCTCATCAAGGCGGATACGCCCACACCGGAAGCGGCCCAGAGCGAAACCGAACGGTTGATCAATGTGGAAAATTTGAATTTTATTTTCGGCACCTATTCCAGTTCCCTTTCCTTTGTGGCCTCGTCTATCGCCGAAAAGCATCAAAAGATCTTCTGGGAAACCGGGGCTATCGCCGACAACATCACCCAGAGACATTATAAATATCTTTTTAGAAACTGTACCCAGGCCAGCAATTTCGGTCACGCAGCGGCCGATTATACCCTCACCGAGCTGGCCAAAAAGTTAAAGATCGCTCCCAAGGACCTGAAAATCTGCATCATGTACGAAGATTCTCTGTTCGGAACTTCGGTCATGTCTGCGGCGGAAAAGCGGTTAAAGGAAAAAGGAGTTAAAGTATTGGCTTCCGAGAGTTACAGCAAATCCGTTACCGACCTGTCGCCGCTGGTGATGAAATTCAAGACCTTAAAACCGGATATCGTCATGGCCACCTGCTATGCCAACGATGCCATTTTATGGCAACGCCAGATGAAAGAGATGAATTTTAACATCAAGGCCATGGTCGGATCCGGAGGGGGTCACGGGGTCCTGGATTTCGCCAAGGCCGTCGGGTCGGATTCGGACGGGGTCTTCAGCGCCGATTTTCCCTTGGTCAAAAATCCCAAGACCCTCGATCCCAAACTGGATCCCCCATTGAAGACCGTTTTTGAAAAATACAAGAAAAAATACGGGGACGATCCGGACCTCCACGCCATGTCGGCCTTTACCGGAGCCTGGGTGTTCTACAAATATGTCCTCGGTAAGGCCAAGTCCTTAGACCCCGAAGCCATCCGCAAGGCCGCCTATCAGGTGGATATCCCCTTTGGTGGAACGCACATGGGCTGGGGAGTCAAGTATCAAAGGGAAAACGACCCGGAACCCGGACAGAATACCCGGGCCTTTGCCGTCATGATGCAGTGGCAGGGCGGACTGAACTATTGTGTCTGGCCGCAGCAATATGCTGAGCGCAAAGAAATTTTAGTGCCCTTGCCCAATTGGAAGGATAGAAAGTAGCTTTCCAAAGAAGCTGTAAAAGAAAGGACTCCCCTTCTCCGTCCGTCATCGGGTCGGAAGGAGAAGGGGAACGCCTTACAAGCAGAAGTTTAACCCAAACCAGGGAAACCGTTAGGGCCGAGCCATCCCCCCGACGTGGAAGGCTTGAGCTCTATCGATCCAGGAGAATCTTTTATGAAACCAATAAAACCAGGACCTCTTTCCGATGTTACGGTACTGGATTTTTCGTGGGTCTTGGCCGGTCCCCATGCCACCAAGACCCTGGCCGACATGGACGCCCAAGTGATCAAGGTGGAACGGTACAAAGACGGGGCCAATGAAAGATGGCAATCGCTCCGGGTCGAAAAAAATGGCGTTATGCAGAGTTCCTATCACATCCACGTCAACCGGGGCAAAAAGAGCATCTGCGTCGACCTCAAACATCCCAAAGGGTTGGAGATCATCTGGGAGCTGATCCGGAAAAGCGATGTCCTGGTCGAGAACTTCGCCACCGGTGTCATGGAACGTCTGGGACTGGACTATGAAGCGGCCAGAAAGATTAAACCGGATATTATTTACTGTTCCATTTCCGCCTTCGGGCATTGGGGACCGTGCAGTCAGAAACCGGGTTACGATGTGATCGCCCAAGCGGCCAGCGGCTGGACGGGACAAAGCGACCCGCCTATCATGGCCCCCCTATCCATCGGCGACACGACCGCCTCCATGCACGCCTGCACGGCCATTCTGGCGGCCCTCCATCACCGGGACAAGTCCGGACAAGGACAGAATATCGACATCTCCATGGTGGATTGTCTCTTCACCCTGCACGAGAATGCCTTTCCCTGGTATTGGATGGGCGAGGCCACGGGCAATCCGGTCAGGATGTCTAAGACCGGTCAAAAAAGTCCCGGTTATGCCCCCTACGGCATCTACAACGGGAAGGACGGTTCTATCGCCATCGCCAGTATGACCCAAAACCGCTGGCCCCAGCTCGTTGACCTCATGGGGCCGGAATTCGAGTGGCTGAAGACCGATCCTCGGACACGGGAAATCTCCGACCGCTGCACGCCGGAAAACGCCCCCTTGGTGCATGAAGCCCTGGAAAGCTGGGTCCGGTCTCAGGTTTCGGTGGAAGAAGTGGAGCGTCGATTGGAGGCGGTCGGCATCCCTTGCGCCCGGGTTAAAAACATCGTCGAACTGGCCACCGTGGACTCGCACATCGGGACCCGGGAAATGAGACCCATTCATTTCCAGCCCTTCATCGGCCCCATAAAGATGTACGGCAGCCCCCTGAAATTATCCGAAACCCCCTCGGCCATCCGGGGCTATGCCCCATTCCTGGGGGAACACAATAAAGAGATCCTTTCCACGGTACTAAAATATCCACCGGAAAAAATCAAGTCGCTTTATGCAGAGAACATCCTCTATCACGCCCCGGAAGTGGATCTCCTGCCGGAAGAATTGGAAAAGAATCAATAGCGCCACGGACGGTCCCAAAGCCGGACAAAGGCTTGATCTCACGCCCGCTTCGCTCGGGCAAGCAGAGGGCGCCCCGGTTAAATATCATAAGGGATTTAACAGAGCAAGCCGAGAAAGGCAGATTTCTTTTTCATTGCGGTTGAAGGAACCGCAATGAAAACCAGCCAGGCGCTCCCCTTTGAGCTTTCAGTTTTGAGCTTATTTCCTTCCTCTCCGAACCCTCCACTGCGAACTCCGAACTTCCTTTCCCACCCCCTTTGAGCCCATTTTCAATGAGCAATCTATGGTTGCATTATGTGACTTTTAGAAATATTATGATGACATATTGTAATATATCCGTTTGGAGGAACGATCATGGCCACAGCAGTAAGAATATCTGAAGGACTTGTAAATGAGGCAAAAAGATTTGGGCGGATTGACCACAGATCTTTAGCTGGTCAGATTGAGCATTGGGCGCGCATGGGAAAATGCGCCGAAGAGAATCCAGACTTGCCATATTCCCTCATTAAGGAAATTCTGATTGGACTGGACGAATTGGACGAAAACGAAAAGATCGAATACAAGTTCGGATAATTTGTTATAATAATCTATCAATCAAGGTCATTTGAAAAAAAAGTAAAGAAGATGTCGAAGTCCGAAAAGGACTTATTGGATCGAGAAATAAAACGAATAGCGGAAGACCCCGGCATTGGGGAAGAAAAGAAGGGAGGTAATCGGGTAAAGGGGAGTTTTTCTCTTCCCCACACTACCCGGCATATGGGTCCGCATCTCGCTTAATGGAACATGCCAGGCAATATTAAAAGGTGCCGGAATCAGGAAATAAAAATAGAATGGTGAAATTAGAATGATTGACTTGGATCATTTTTTGATAATTGAGGCAACTAAGGAACCTGATTATTTTGTATTCTATTCCACTGACCTGTCGAGCTTTCCGGTATGGGACATTCCGTTGAAGATTGTATGGCGCCGGGTGAAAGCTGCTCTCTTGGTGCATTCTTGGGCGGGTTGAGCTCTTGTTCAAAGCCTTTTCTCATCAGGGCAAGGAAAAAGAAACAAGCCCCTTTCGCCAGCGAGGCTGATTTCTATGTCGTGGCCAAGGCCAATCTTGACAAAATTATTAAATCCAAATATGATTAATTAGAAAAGGTAAACTTTAACAGCCGGGAAAATAATCCGGGGCCCCTGAGTCTCAGCAGAGCAACCCCAAAATTTAAAATCCGGGAATTATTCGCACCTGTGGGAAAAGAAAAAATTATGAAGGTAAGAAATTGGTTGTTTTTGGTAATGGCTTTTTACTTTTTCATGTCTGTTCCG
This sequence comes from uncultured delta proteobacterium, assembly GCA_963821645.1. Classification (GTDB taxonomy): domain Bacteria; phylum Desulfobacterota; class RBG-13-43-22; order RBG-13-43-22; family RBG-13-43-22; genus RBG-13-43-22. Next base: position 10,318 of record CAWGEQ010000010.1, read on the forward strand.
GTCCTGGCCGGGGAGATCAAAGTCTATTCCAGTGAAGGGGTCCTGACCATTACCGTACCCGGTGAGGAAACAGATCTTAAAGAAAACTGGGTACGCCAGCCCGATTCCGTCCACGGTCAGATCGAAAAAATCCCGGTTAAAGGTGCCCCTCCCTTATTGAAGATTACTCCGCTAGATAACGGAAAATACCTCCTGGAGCACAGGGACAGTTCTCATAATAATATGGATAAAGGAGCGGAGTCCTTAAGCCTGATCAAAAAACCGGACCTTAAGAAAGAGTCGGAGCAGAGGGATCATCAAGAGAAGAACCTGAATCCTTTGAACCGCTTCCCCAATCTCCTGGTCGAAATATCCAAACAATTGCTGGGTAAGTCTTATCGCCTCGGTGGAAACGGGCAGGGCAGCCAGGGGATCGACTGTTCAGGCTATATGAAGAAGATCTATCAGTCCCTGACCCTTTCCTTGCCCCACTCCAGCCGGGAGCAGGCCAAGCTGGGATCGCTGGTAACCACCGAATGGGACCTGACTAGCCTGAAGATCGGGGACTTGTTATTTTTTAAACGGAACCGGGGTGCTCAAATCGGGCATACGGGAATGTATATCGGCGATGGCAAAATGATCCATTCGGCCAGCAAAAAGGGGGTCGTTATCTCCAACCTGAAAGGCTCCGATTATTATAATAGAAATTTTGTCATGGCCAAAAGGCTGTTTATTCTTGAAGACCCCCAAGAAGACGGCTTTAAGGAATTTAAAGAGCCATAGGGGAATTCGTTTCGTTAAATTGACAAGGGGGAAAAAATGAAAATATCGAAGCCTTTTTTAATGGTATCACTGGCACTCTTGGTGGTTTGGACCTTATGGAGCGTCCAGGGGAGCAACTTGGTTCCCCAGACATGGCTTCCCGAGGGAACATTCTTTCCCAACGCGTTTGCGCAGGAACTACCGCCGCGGTCTTCATCGACGAGCATCTGGGCCTATAAGATCAAGAGTGGGGGTGGCGGCCTTCTCACCCTTAATAAATCCTTTTATGGCTATTTCTGGGACACCTCCGGGAGGATTAAAAATATCACGGCTCCGCATGGATTAGCCAATTTATCATACACCTTTGGTGCGACTACCCTCCATATCTATTTTGGCTATGATAACGCCAAAAATAACAACGATTGGAAGATTGGAGATGATGACACTACCCGGATGATGTACGGTGCCAGCATCAATTACAGGGTGACCGACTTTTTTTCTGTGGTTCCTGTATTAACTTATTATGATTGGGGTAAACCGGCGGACGTTGCCACTAAACCTGACATCAACAAGGAATGGATTGGTGGCCTTCAATTCCGGTTTGTATTCTAATTTTATTTTAAAATATTTAGATCCAGAGCGGCTGAGTTTTACAGGGAACGTACCAGCAGGTTTTCAGCCGAATCGCCGGTGGAGATCTGGTTCATGCAGACGAGACTAAAGCGAATGTGAAGGGAACGGCTGCTGATGTTTGGGTGTTCACGAATCTCCACGAAGTTGCCTAATTGTGTACGGATACTCGCGAGACCGAAGTGCTGCAAAAACACTGGCAGGCTTCAGGGGCGTTTTGGTCTCGGACTTCCGCGCAGCCTACGACTCTCTGGATTGTCCAGAGGCATGATACTGAAAATGAGGGGCACCACAGCTCTCGATCTTGGCTATGGGCTTGACCGATTCCGACCACTTTCACCCGGGGTGAAGTGTGGCTCGGCCAATCAACGCTCCGCCAACCTTGATCAGTTCCAATTTTCCCTTGTCAGAAGTTCTTACCTCATCGGGATTACTGAAGCCTTTTACTTCCAGCTTTTTCGTGATGTTCTCCCTTCTTGATTTTCCCTCAAGCAGGGTGAGCGATTAGATCAATTCCAAGACCACTTCTCACCGAGCTTTTCAAGGCCTGCCCGCCCTAATTCTTCCGGGGTCATGGCAATGTGAAATTCGACGTCGGCGTTGAATATTAGAAACCAGGGTTCCGCATACTTCGGCACTTCCGACGAGTCATTGATGTTGATGATCATAATGGCCCCACGCTGACCGTCATACTCGGTAAAATAAACGGCCTCCGCCTTGATTTCATCAAGAATTTTTTTCACCTTTTCCCCTGCGCTACCGTCTCGAACAGCCGCGTTGAACTCTTCGTGAGGGATCCTCGCCTGTAGAATCATTCGCATGGTAATCTCCTTTCAAATCAAATTAATTTTATATTTCATTTTTATTCAAAGAAACGACATTCGTAAATAAGACGAATAGTGTATTATTTGCATAAAAACACTGTATTTTAGTGCCATCCTCTCGTCAGAACCAACGGTTTCAAATACCTTTTTCCCGTAATGCCCTGTATTTTCTCCTTAATCTTATTTAGGGAATGTATAATACAAACAGGGTCCCCTCTTATCCGACAGAGCCAACCCGTTACTGGAAAATTCTCTTAGATTTATCTTTTCATAGCGGACTGCTATTCCCATCTTATAACCAAGTCTCCAATTTGACATAAGAATTAATCATTAACATGGAGGGCCCCTTAGTTTGGCTAATAAGCTGAAGCTAAAGATATACAAGGATGGTGGCCAATTATATTTTAACTTTAGGGTTTTAATAGAGTCTGAATTGTAAAGAAGGATTAAAATGCTTAAATTAAAAGAGTGAGGATAGAAAAATGAAAATGATAATTATGTTAGGGATTATATTAGGGTTGGTAATAGCATCTCTGGGGGGTTGTATTATTATACCCTGGAATGATGGGGATGGAGGACATTATGGACATGGTAGGCACAGAGGCGACTTCTATGAACACAGAAGATAAAAATTAAGGACTTGGAGAAAGATTTTGCAGGAGATATGATAATGAAAAAACTCTTGTGCATTTTCCTTATATGTTTTCCCACCACAGTAATGGCCGGAGAGCCAAGTGCTATTACTACGAAAGAGATCGCTCATCTTTTTGAATGTCTCAATAGCTCAACTTGTGAGTTTAATCGTAATGGCTCGTGGTATAAGGCAGATACGGCGGCGGCTCATCTCAATAGAAAATATGAATATCTGCTCAGGAGAAATCTTGTAAGCTCGGCAGAAGACTTTGTTGAGAGGGCTGCCACCGAGAGCAGCATGAGTGGCAAACCTTACTTGGTCAGGTGTGGTAATGGCAGTTCCGTAGCAAGCAATTCCTGGTTTAAGGAAGAACTTGCAAGATATCGCAAGATCAGGCAGTAACGTCGCTTATTGCCAACTCAAGCCGACCTCGGGGCGGCGGGGGATAGGTTTAGGGTACCCGACATTCATTGAGATAACGGGCAATGATCTCTTCACTCAAGGTATAAGGATCGGTCCTCTTATGGATCAGATCCTGAATGAAGATGTCCCATTGACCGGTACGGGTCAGATGCTCCATGATCACCTGAATCACATCCTGTTTGACCAAATCAAACAGTTCCATACGGGCCCGATCGTGTTGGAACTTTTCCAGACAACCGAGGTCTTTCTTGAGCAGGAAGGCCCGGTGTTCTTCGATCCCCTTCATTAAATCCTCAATACCCTGGTTTTTGACCGCTTCGGTCAAAAAGATGGTCGGTTTCCAGCCACCCTTGGTTCCCCGGTCCTTATCCATCTCGATCATCATCATCAATTCCTGACGGGTCTTCTGCACCCCTTCCCGCTCGGACTTATTGATGACAAAAACATCGCCGGCCTCCAGGATCCCGGCCTTGATAGCCTGGATATCATCCCCCATGCCCGGGATGACGATGATCAAAGTGGTGTGGGCCGCCCGAACGATCTCGATCTCGTCCTGCCCTACCCCCACGGTCTCTACCAAAATATAATCCTTGCCCATGGCATCCAAAACGGCGATGGCCCCGCGGGTCGAAGAGGTCAACCCGCCGAAATGGCCACGGGTAGCCAGGCTGCGGATGAAGACCCCTTCATCGGTGCTGTGACGCTGCATGCGGATGCGGTCCCCCAGAATGGCCCCGCCGCTGAAAGGGCTGGTAGGGTCCACGGCCAGGACGCCGACCGTTTTCCCCTGGGCCCGTAAATACTGGATCATCCGGTCCACCAGAGTGCTTTTGCCGACACCCGGGGAGCCGGTGATGCCGATTACGTAGGCCTTCCCGGTGTAAGGATACAGTTCCTTGAGCAATCCCCTGGCTTCGCTAAGGCCGTCATCGATGTCCCGGATCAAACGGGCCACGGTCCGAAGATCCCCAGCTAAAATTTTTTGAACCCGGTTCATGATTGTCTTGGCCTGATATTTTCCCGGACCCACTTAACTATCCCATCCAAAGTGGAACCGGGAGTAAAAATTTCCTTAACACCCTTTTGCTTTAGAGAAACGATGTCCTCGTCGGGGAAGATACCGCCGCCGATTAAGGCGATATCTTCGGCCCCTTTTTCCTTGAGCAATTCCATTACGCGGGGCAATAAATAATTGTGGGCCCCGGCCAGGCTGGATAACCCGATCAAGTCCACATCCTCCTGAAGGGCGGCCTGGACGATTTCTTCCGGACTCTGATGCAAACCGGTGTAAACCACCTCGAAGCCGGCATCGCGAAAGGCCCGGGCGATGATGCGGGACCCGCGGTCATGCCCGTCCAATCCCGGTTTTCCTACCAATATCCTTATTTTTCTTTCCTGGCTCATAAGCTTTTCACCTTTTACTATTTTTGTACCGCTTTAAACTTATGAAAAATAATATTGTCTGACAGGATTAACAGGATTTTTATGTTCTTTGCTCAGGCTCCGGAGGACCCTGAGCAACCCCTATCCGCTTCCAGCGGAAATCGGGGCTTCAGTTCGCAGGATGATTCATTTTGTGCCTTTCTTCCGGAAAGGCACAAAGATTCAAGCTAATCCAGTAAATCCTGTCTAAAAAAATATTGAATCTTAAAAAGCTAAACTATTACCAAGATTGTTCCCTAATCGCTAATCAATCAAAAAATCCCCGGGTCCCGGTAACGTCCGAATACTTTCCGGAAGACATCACAGCATTCCTGCAGGGTGGCATATTCCTTAACCGCCTCGATCAGTATGGGCATGACATTTTCGTTGCCCACACAGGCCTCACCCAGACGTTCCAGGGACTCCCGTACTTTGCTGTTATTGCGTTCGCTTTTCACCTGATGCAGCCGGGCGATCTGCCGGGCCTCTAATTCCGGGTCGATCTTCAGGATCTCCACCGGCGGGGCCTCTTCAGTCACATACTTGTTGACCCCGACCATGATTTTTTCCTGCCGATCGATCTGCCGTTGAAATTTATAGGCCGCATCGGCGATCTCCATCTGGGGATAATGCCGATCCAGGGCCTCGACCATACCCCCCATATCATCGATCTTCAGGATGTAGGCCATGGCCTCTTCTTCCATCTTGTTGGTCAAAGCCTCGACAAAATAAGAACCTCCCAACGGGTCGATGGTATTGGTCACCCCGGATTCATCGGCAATGATCTGCTGGGTCCGCAGGGCGATGGTAGCCGCCTCGGCCGTTGGTATGGCCAGGACCTCATCCAGAGAATTGGTGTGCAAAGATTGAGTCCCTCCCAAGACGGCAGACAGGGCCTGCAAGGCCGTCCGGACCACGTTATTATAGGGCTGCTGGGCCGTCAGCGAACAGCCGGCGGTCTGGGTGTGGAAGCGCAGCCATAAGGACCGGGGATTTTTGGCCTTGAAGCGCTCTTTCATAAACCGAGCCCACATCCGGCGGGCCGCCCGGTACTTGGCGATCTCCTCGAAAAAATCGATGTGAGCATTGAAGAAAAAGGACAAGCGGGGGGCGAAATCGTCCACGTCCAGACCTCTTTTCATGGCGTCCTCCACATAAGCTAGCCCATCGGCCAGGGTGAAGGCCAGTTCTTGAACGGCCGTGGAGCCGGCCTCCCGGATATGATAACCGCTGATGCTGATGGTATTCCAGCGGGGGACCTCTTTGGTCCCGAATTCAACCGTGTCGGTCACCACACGAAGAGAAGGACGGATGGGACACATAAAGGTCTTCTGAGCAGCAAACTCCTTGAGCATATCGTTCTGGATGGTCCCGCCCAATTTGTGGCGAGGAATCCCTCTCTTTTCGGCCATGGCGATGTACATGGCCCAGATGATCGAGGCCGGGGGATTGATAGTCATGGAGGTGGTGATTTTATCGATGGGCAGACCATCAAAAAGGGTCTCCATGTCTTTCAAGGTGTCGATGGCCACGCCGCATTTTCCACATTCCCCCCTGGCCAGTGGGGAATCGCTGTCGTAGCCCATGAGGGTGGGCATATGAAAGGCCGTGCTCAACCCGGTCTGTCCCTGCTGAACCAGATAATGGAAGCGCTGATTGGTATCCTCGGCCGAGCCCAGCCCGGCAAACATGCGCATGGTCCAGAGACGACCGCGGTACATGGAAAGCTGAACCCCCCGGGTGTAGGGATAGGAACAGGGGTAATTCAGATCCTCCTCATAATCCATTTCGGCCATGTCCGTCGGGGAATAGATATTTTTTATCTCCAGGTCGGAGACGGTCGAAAATCGTTGTTGTCTTTCCGGATAACGGGAAAGCTGTGCGGAAAGTTCTTTTTCCCAGGCTTCCCTTCCCTTCAGGTCCTTTTCAATCTGGTCTTCTTTAAACATCTTGGACATAGTCACCTCGCAAAAATCATGGCCGTTCCTATTTTCACCGCCCCGAGTTGAATCGTACCCCAGGTACAAGAATTTTTCCCATTTGAATTTATACCAGAGGGCTTTCGGAGTCAAGAAAGAAACCTTAAAGAATGCCGATTTGGGTCACTTTTGAACTCTTCTTTTTACTATTTATCTGGCCAAATTAAATACGGGTTGGGTATAATAACTTGGGTTTAGGAGAAAGGGGTCGAGGATTCAAGGGTTCAAGTGATTAGTTTATTGAGAAGACATTCTAAATAGTCTTACCAAAAAGGGAGCGCGGGAAAAATGGCCTACATGGAAAACTTTTTAGGGATACGCGTGGAAATACCCGACGACCGCCGTTACGTCATTAAGCCCGGCCTTTGGGCCAAGAAAGAAGACGGGAAAATTATCTTTGGTTTCAGCCAGCCGGCCCTGGTTTTGGCCGGCGGATTAAACGATCTCGAATGGCTTGTCCCTGACGGTCAAGAGATTCAAAAAGGGGAATCGTTGCTTTTTGCCATCACCGGTAAAATTCTTTACTTAGATGCACCCCAGACGGGCATCGTCCATTTTAACCCCCAGGCAAAAAAGGACCCTTCATCGGTTTCGAAAGACCCTTATCATCAAGGCTGGCTGTTCCGCATCAGGCCAACAGAAGACCCGGAATCGGCCTTTCAGGGATTTGAGGACTTTCAGAAATATATGGAGGCCCTAAAATTTTCCGAGGGCGGGAAAAATCCCCAAGGGCTCAAAGGAGGGGTTTCAGGGATGTGCAAAGCCGTATATACCGGTATTCGGGAACAAAAAATCGAAAGGAGTGTCTCATGACCATCCCCTATGATTTAATCATCATGGGAGCCGGGCCGGCCGGATTGACCGCCGGGATTTATGCCGGCCGGGCCAAAATAAAAACCCTGATCCTTGGAGCCGATCCGGGAGGCAATCCCCTAAGATATGAGCTGATCGGCAATTATCCCGGATTTCCCCAAGGGGTTCCGGGGGCACAACTGATGACCAGCATGATCATGCAGGTAAATCTCCTGGGCGTGGAAATGGTTCACCAGAATGCCGCCAAGCTTTCCTTCCTGGAGAGCGGGCAAAAAGTCTTCTTAGACGGCGAAGAATATGCTTCCAAGGCCCTAATCGTTGCCACCGGTTCATCCCCGATCAACATGGATGTTCCGGGAGAAAAGGAATTCAGGGGTCATGGGATATATTATTGCGCCCATTGTGATGCCCCGGTCTTTCAGGCCATGAAGAAATCCAAGGCCGCGGTGATAGGCGGGGGAAATTCCGCCCTTTATACGGCCATGCATATAACGCGTTACGCCGATGAAGTAACCGTCATCTATCGTGGGACCAAATTAAGGGCCGAGCAGGCTGTCCAGGAGGCGGCCTTGGCCAATCCTAAAATTAGGATTATGCTCGATCAGGAAGTGGTGGCGGTTCAAGGTGAAAATGACCATCTCCGTTCTTTACTGCTTAAGAACGGAAAAACCGGCCGCCGGGAGGAATTTGTAACCGACGGTGTTTTTGTCGGTATCGGCATGAAGCCGAACTCGGAATTATTTGACGGCTTATTGACTCTTAATGCCGAGGGATTTATCCGGGTCAATCCCCAAATGGAAACTTCGACCAAGGGAGTCTTTGCCGCCGGGGACGTGATCGATAAAACGCTCAGGCAGATCATTACCGCCGCCGGGGACGGAGCGGTGGCCGCCGATTCGGCCCAAAAATATCTTGAGGCCAATATCAGTTGATAGCCACAGGCACCGACAAAGCGGCATAGATGAAACCAAGTCAAAAGATCGAAACAACTTTGATTAAAAAATTGATGGACTCGTAACATCTCGTCATTTCCGCGCAGGCGGGAATCCAGAAGAACCGCAACCATTTTTAAAACTCTGGATTCCCGTTTTTACGGGAATGACGAAAATGGGTCATGTCAGACTTTTTACCAGATCATCAAAATTCAAATCGGATTTCCAATTTAAACAAAAAATTTTGAGTCCTAAAACGATGAATAAACTATTTGAACCGACGGAACTGAATGGGCTGCAATTAGAGAACCGCTTTGTCCGGGCGGCCACATGGGAAGGCATGGCGGATGAAGACGGCGGTTGCACACCCAGGCTGGTTGAACTCTACGCCCGGTTGGCTCAAGGCGAAGTGGGGCTGATCATCACCGGCCACAGTTATGTCCTGCCGGAAGGAAAACATGCCCCAAGACAACTTGGGATCTATAAGGATGCCCTTATTCCCGGACTAAAGTCCTTGACCCAGGCCGTTCATGAAAGAGGGGGGAAGATTGTCATTCAACTTTCTTACGGCGGCTACTATCTTTCAAAAAGCCGGGTGGAGAGGATGACCCCCACGGATATTCAAGAGGTGGCCCAAGGCTTCGGCCAGGCCGCGACCAGGGCCAGGGAGGCCGGTTTTGACGGGGTGGAGATTTTTGCCGCCCACGGCTTTTTTCTCAGCCAACTCCTTTGCCCGCGTTACAATCCCCGCATCGATGCCTACGGCGGCCCCCTTGAAAACAGGGCCCGGGCGCTCCTGGAAGCGGTAGAGGCCGTTCGAAAAAAGGAGGGGCGCGATTTCCCCTTGTTGGTCAAACTCAATGCTCGAGACGGGGTAGAACGGGGACTGACCCTGGGTGATTCCCTGCAAGTCGGCGCCTGGCTCAAAGAAAGGGACATCGATGCCCTGGAGATCAGCGGCGGGCTTCTCAATATCGCCAATCTCTTAGATAATAAAACCGAATCGGAAGAGTTGGCGGTCTTCTTCCGGGAGGAGGCCAAGGCCTTTAAAAAAACCGTCGCTCTACCCTTGATCATTGTGGGGGGCATACGGTCGCTGGCCACGGCTCAAAAAATCATTAAGGATCGGGTGGCCGATTACGTTTTCATGTGCCGTCCCTTTATCTGGGAACCGGATTTAATCAAACGGTGGAAGGCCGGCGATCATCGGAAGGCCAACTGTATTTCCTGTAACAACTGCGTGGAGCAGCTTAAAAAAGGTCTCGGGGTATCCTGTGTGCCCGTAGAACCGGAACCGGCAGAGACGTTTTTCCCTGAGCACATCGAAACCATTCCGGCCGGTCCTCCTCATCCTCCGGGAACATCCTATCAAATCGCTACCGGGCTGGAACAATGGGAATAGGATTTTATCCGGTCCTGAAAATACAAATGGTCAGAGATGACAAGGTCATCCTCTCCGGCCCATCCATTCCC
>CAWGEQ010000011.1:0-83507 GCA_963821645.1 uncultured delta proteobacterium
CCTTAAATTCATATTTATCTGGAACCGATTCCCCATTTTGCCTTTGACGGTTAAGATTTATTACCCTCTCCCGGTCATCAGGATGGACCAGCATAGCCACCGGTTGACCGATGATTTCCTCCGGTCGATCATACCCAAAGATTTCTGCCATCTTTTGATTGACAAAGAGATGCAATCCCCCTTTGACCAGGGCAATACCGTCATTGGATTGTTCAATGGCGGTTCGATAACGCGCTTCACTCTCCCGCAAGGATTCCTCCGCCCCCTTGCGTTCGGTGACATCGATAATAACCCCGACAATACCGGCATCGACGCCTTCCTTATCAGAAAAAATTGCTTTGTGGAATATCACGTCATGAATCCGACCGTCTGCAAAGGGTATGCGCGTTTCATAGACCTGCGCGCCTCTCTCTCGAAATAGATTCTGATCGGCTTGGTAAAAAATTTCGGCTACCTCGGGCGACATGACCTCAAAAACGGATTTGTCTATAACCTGGGTCTTGGAAAGCCCCAAATAGTCGAGGAAGGCCCTATTGCAACCCAGGTATTTCCCATGGGTGTCCTTGTAAAAGACAGGGGCAGGGATGGAATCCAGGATGACGTCCAGCAATCTCCTTTGCTCTTTCACCCGTTCTTCGGCCTGTCTTCTGTCAGTGACGTCGCGGAAGCTCCAGGCGCGGCCTACGACCAGGCCTTCAAGGCGCTGCGGTTTGGAATGCCGCTCAAACACCCGCCCGTCAAGGAACTCCAACTCGTCAAAGGAGGACGCTTCGGGCGACAGGTAAAGCTCCCTTACCTTGTCCAGAAAAGCAGCCGGGGCTTTCAACTGATCCAAGACAAACTGGAGCAAGGCCGGGTCATCCCGCTGCACCAACAGGTCTTCAGGGATCCGCCAGAGTTCCAGGAATTTCCGGTTGAAACTGGCCACCTTCCCCTCCATAGTCACTACCAGGAGACCGTCGGCTGTGGACTCTAAGGTGGCGTTCAACAGGGAGTTGGCGCGCTTTAGCTCTTCTTCGTTCTGCTTGCGTTCAGTGATGTCCCGAATGGATTCGATGGCGCCCATGACCTGTCCATCAGGACCGTAAAGCGTAGAGGCGGTGTTCCACAGCCAGGTGGAGCCCCGGCCCTGGAAATCGGCAATGTAGGTCTCGGAAACCAACCGCCTGTCTCTCTGCTGGAAAAATGTGTAGCTGCTTGCAATTTCCTGGTCCGATGCAAGGGTCAGGTCGATCAGGACCGGTCGGAGTTCACCGTAAAAGGGCACTGCATAAGCGTAGTCGCCCCTGCCCACCATTTTGGCGGCCGGGATGCCGGTCAAATCCTCCATAGCTCGATTCCAGATGATGACTCTGCCCTGTGCGTCAATGGCAAAGGTTGCATCGGGCAAAAAATCGATAGTCTGAGACAGCCGCAGCTCACTTTCCCGCAACTGCGCTTCTGCCCGCTTGCGCTCGGTTTCTGACTTTTCCTGCTCGGCAACCTGACGGCGTAGATCTTCTAACTCCTTGATCAGTTGTGCTTTGGCTCTTAAGGTTATCGTTCATCTTGTAAATCTCGAATTAAGGCTTTATCCTCTTGGCTCCGGTAGATGATCCTCTCGTGTATTTGTCTCATACCTTACACCCCAACCCAAAATATCACAAAGAATTATCCCCCGAAAAGGGCCTGAAAAATCTGAATCGGGGAACCGCTGGTCAGGATTTCTTCTTTGGATAAAAAGAGACCGTCCCTAACCACGGTTCCCCCCTGGGAGCCGGAGATTTTCAGAAGGACCAAAAGGTCGGACACCTTCGACCCTTCCGGTATCTCCACGTCAAGACCCTGTTCAGGGGAGTAATCAGGAAAAACCTGGCTCAGGGTGCCGAATAATTTTACGGTGATTTTCATTATTAAAACAAAGGATAAGGATTCAAGTGAAAGGCGTTGAAATTATAAACCACGCCGTTCCCCGGTGGGGAATCTTTTCTATTGCCCGACGAATCGGCTCCCAAGAGGGAGCCTCTTCGGAAGCTCGGCGGAGCCGAGCGGGCCGAGCGGCTGAACCCTCGAATCCTCAAATCCTTGACCCCTTCTTTTTAAAAGTTGAATGTGCTGTCCATCTGTTCATCGGTGATCATCACCACCGTGTTGTGGGGCGGCAAGGGTTCTTTATAAAAGAATTCAGGAAGCCGGTCATCCTTATTGGTAAACCCGGCTTTTCGATTAAACTCCCTTTCAGCCTGCAAGACCCGGATCCCCATCCGGGGAATGTCATCAGGTATAAGACGGGTGCCGAATTTGGCATTCAGGACCTTGAGAAAGGCTTCGCCGCCTTCCGGGGTGGTCAAGGCAAAACTGGCCAAAAGACACAGACCGGTGCAGTCCACTGAGGCCATGGCGATCTGGGCCTCCCGCGAGGCCTGGACCTGACCATCGGTCTTCAGGGGATCAAGCAAACCGGCCAGATATCGACCGACCAAATTTCCGGCCGTATGATCAGCACCCATGGGTGAGGTGGCATAGGTAACGGCATTCCCTTGCATTGCCCTGGGATCATAGGCAGCGATACTCTGACCTTTGGCCACCGGCACCCTGTGATGGTTGAAATGCAACCCAACGGCCACAGGACCGTTTCCCAGGACCCGGCCGATCTCGGTTCCCAGGGCGATCTCTTCCACCATCTGGACGGCGGCCTGGGTATCGCCAAAACTTTTATACCCGGCATCCATGGCCACGGCTAAGGCCACGCCGGTGTTCATGGTGTCCAGTCCGATATCGTCGCAGAGAAAATCCAGATGGGCGATGGTATCCAAATCATTGATACCGGTCATTCCGCCCATGGACCAGAGGGTCTCGTATTCCAAAGAGGAGGTCATAAATTTCCCTTGCTTGTCCACGTATTCATTGGAGCAGTGGACGATACATTGGGCGCACCCCATGTGGGTGGGATTTCCTCCCCGTTCCTTGATAATCCGGGCCATGGTTTCGCCGCTGATCTTTTCCCAGCCGTCCATGACCCCTTTGGTGGCATTATAACTGGGGAAGCCGCCCAGGGCATTAACCGGGGCAATCATTCCGGCAGTCCCCAGGTTAGGGAGGATTTGGCCGCTGAATGGATGGGCTTTGACGGCCTTGGCAAAGATCTTGGCCGCTTCCTTAAAGGTTTCCGGGTCGGCGAGGGCGTCGGGGCTGTTTCCCCGTTGATCCACCAGGACAGCCTTCAAACCCTTGGCCCCCATGACGGCGCCGAGTCCCCCACGGCCGGCTGCCCGACAGGGGCGGCCGTCGATATCCGAGCCCTGAATGGATGCACTGGTTAAACGGGTTTCCCCGGCTGGGCCGATGCACATGACCGAAGTCTTGTCCCCGTAAACTTTGAGCAATTTTTCAACCAGGCCATAAGTCCGCATCCCTACATATTCCCGGGCCGGCAAAAGGGAAGCCCCACCCTTTTCATCGATTCGCAAAAGAAACCATTCTCCTTCAGCGGCCTGGCCTTCGATCACGATGGCGGTGATCCCCAGGTGACCCAGGTCAGCGGCCATGGTCCCCCCGGCATTGCTTTCCTTGATCGTGCCGGTCAAAGGGCTTTTGGCCCCCACGGAAAGCCGGCTGGTATTGACTAAGCTGGTGCCGCTCAAAAGCCCGGGGGCGAAGATGAGTTTATTTTCCGGACCCAGGGGATCACATTTCGGGGGCACTTCGGCGTTGATCATAATCGAAGTCAGGCCCCGGCCACCCAGGCCGAGATAGGGCTGGGGGACCTCCTCAAAACGGATGGTCTTATCGGACATATTCACTCTCAAGAATTTCATGGTTCTACTCCTTTCCTTCTCCTTTGGAAGGATTAATAAAATTTTCAGGCTTTTTTTATTTCAGCCTTTCTGAAAAAAAGTTAAAAAGCCCCTTGCCGAGGGCAAAATGATTGGAAAAAAGTTGCCTTTATTGGTAATAAATATAAAATAAACCTAATGGGCGGTCAAGCAGAATAATGAGCCGTGTCATGGTTATATTTCAGGAATCAGGGGAAATTCTCCCTATCCAAACCTAATTCTATCAACAACTCCATAGGTTTTTTGATGAAGACAGGAAGATACTCCTGCAGAAGGATATAACAGTGCCTGCCAATGAACAGTTAAATGTCTTTCTCAATCCAAAATCGGTGGCGGTCATCGGAGCGACGGAGCGTCCCGGTTCATGGGGTTCTTTTATCATGGAAGGGTTACTCTCCCGGCCCTATCCCGGCCGCATCTACCCGGTCAACCGCCAGGGAGGACGGGTCTTCGGTTTACCGGCCTTCAAGGAAGTCAACGAAATCCCTGAATCGGTGGACCTGGCCATCTTTACCATCCCCGAACAATCGGTGGAACAAACCGTCAGGGAGTGCGGCCAAAAAGGCGTCAAGGGCATCACCATCATCACGGCCGGATTCAGCGAGGCCATGGAGACCGGCCGGCAACGGGAGACGGATCTGGTGAGGCTGGCCCGGTCTTATGGAATACGTCTATTGGGTCCCAATGTGAGCGGCACCTTTAATCTGCACGCGGAATTCAATGGTTCCGCGGCCCCGGAACGGCATCTCATCAAAAACCGGCTGGCGGCTATTTGCCAGGGCGGCTATGCCTTTTATGATCTGCTGGCCCACGGCTACTCAAGACATATAGGCGCAGGCCTTTTCGTCCATACGGGGAACGAGGCCGACCTGACCACTACGGATTTTCTGGAACACCTCGGGACCGATCCTAATGTGCAGGGTATCGTCATGTATACTCAATAAAGAGGTAACAATTTGTGGTTCTTTCAATCTGCTCAGGTCAGTTTAATACTCGAGGTTTTAAACCACCAAAGATTTCATCGACCTACTTCCTTTGATAGAAAGGTTAAACATCCTAAGATTAAAATTCAACATTTTCATCGTTCGTGGCGCCCCAAAGGGCGCATGTGGGCTTAATACGAAAATACGGTTCGAGGATTCCAGGGTTTTAAATTCCACGCCTTTCACTTGAATCCTTGAATCCCTGACCCCTTGAATCCTGCCCGACCGTTACATCAATCTCCTTCAAATTCGGTGAGGCTGTATATGGGGTATCCCATTTTTTTCAATTTTTCTTCACCCCCCACAGCGGGGAGATTGACGATGAAGGCCATTTCAGCGACCGTACCGCCGAGCTTTTCGATAAGGACTGCGGCCGCCAGGGCGGTGCCGCCCGTGGCCAGTAGGTCGTCTACGATGAGCACCTTTGTTCCCTTGTCTATGGCATCCTTGTGGATCTCAACCGTGTCGGTGCCGTATTCAAGCTGATACTCGTGTCGGACCACTTCCGCCGGAAGCTTGCCCACCTTTCGGATCGGCACGAATCCTTTTCCCAGGGTATACGACAAGGCCCCGCCGATGATAAAACCCCTGGCCTCTATGCCGACGATCAGGTCGAAATTTATATCGCCCTTGATGTATCGCTGGGTCATTGTGTCAATGACCAGCCTGAACCCGACAGGGTCTTTGAGAAGGGTGGTAATATCCCTGAACAGGATCCCTTTTTTGGGATGATCCGGTATGGTTCTTATTTTCGATTTAATGGGCATTTCTTCTCCTTTTATTTTAAACAGAGATCATCGTATTCTTTTATCCTCGGGATCACCCCCAAAAAAAGATTGATGACGTTAGCGGCGTTTTTCTTCATGATATTAAGGATCATCTCCCAGGTCACCGGCGCTTCTTCTTCATGCCAGCAATCGTAATCCGTGGACATGGCGATGACCGCATAATGCATCTTTTTTTCCCTGGCCAGAATGACCTCGGGAACCGTACTCATGTTGATGACGTCCGCCTGCCAACTCCGGAACATACGGCTCTCCGCCTTGGTTGAAAACCGCGGGCCTTCGATGGTAATGACCGTCTTGTCCCGATGATAGGGGACGCCCATCTGCGCGGCATACGAGGAAAACAGATCGATCAGATGATTACAGAACGGCTCGGCCAGGGGCGTATGAACGACTACGTCCTCGTCGAAAAAGGTGGTTTCCCTTCTTTTGGTATGATCGATGAATTGGCCGGGGAAGACCAAATCGCCCGGGGCGATTTCTTCCCGCAGGGAGCCGACCGCGGTTGAGGCCAGGATATGGGTACAGCCCTGTTCTTTCAAGGCCCAGATATTGGCCCGAAAATTGACCTTGCTCGGATAGATGGAATGGTCCTTCCCGTGACGGGCGATGATCACCGTTTCCACGCCTTCAATTTCCCCGCAGGTCAGGTTTGACGTCGGCGCGCCGTAGGGGGTTTCCAGGGCAATCTCTCTGCTGTTTTTGAGAATCTTGGGATCATCCAGCCCTGATCCGCCGATAATGCCGATCTTAATCATAATCGCTCCCCAAAGTACCGAAGTTTTTTCGTTATCTTCTTGATAAAATTTTGTTTTTGAGTCGGTAAGTATAAAATAGCCGGGAAAGCGGGTCAAGGAAAAATTCTGCTTTTCTCCTTGACCCGATCTTGACCCTATTTTATACTTCCCCCATTTAAAAAAATCCAGCAGGAAAAGGGACGGCGATTAAAGCCGTTTGGCCCATCTAATCGGAAACAATAGAAACCAGGCAGAGAACATGTGGGGCAGGCTTATTACGGAGAATGTGAGATGTTTTGTGTCACGAAGCTGGCAGGTCGCCTGGCCGATGACGCTCATCATGTTTTTCGAATTTATCATCGGTCTTACCGATGTCTTTGTGGCCGGCCGGGTGGGGAAAGACATTCAGGCGGCCTACGGTTTCGTGATTCAGTTTTATTTCATTTTCATCGTCGTGGCCAATGCCCTGACGGTTGGTACGGTGTCCGTCGTCTCTCGCCTCTTCACCTCAAAGGATAAAGATCAACTGACGGCCGCTGTCTTTTCCTCCCTCTCGTCAACGGTGGGTGCGGGCATCGTTTTCGCCGTCGTGGGCATTTTTTTTGCCCCGGCCTTGATCCGGCTGCTCAATATCCCGGCCCAGGTCAAGCCTTTCACCATCCCCCTGATTCAAATCTACTCAGGCGGTCTCCTTTTCCATTACATGGTCATCAACACCAACGGGATACTGAGGTCCTGCGACATGATCCGGGTTTCACTGCGGACCATGACCGTAGTTTGTTGCGTCAATGTGGTGCTCAATTTCTTTTTTGTCTTTTTCACTCCCCTGGGATTCAAAGGAATTGCCCTGGCCACGGCCACGGCCGTCTTCGTGGGCAGTCTGATCAATCTGTCCCGTGTAAGAAGGCTCGTGACCGGAGTCCGCACCTTTTCCAAGGCTCTCGTTAAGAAGATCGCCGTCATCGGGTGGCCCATAGGTGCGGTCCAGATTATCTGGCAAGCCGGCAGCATGGTTCTTTTTCTGATTATCAGTGAATTGCCGAAAAACAGGGTGGAGATCCTGGCCGCCCTGACCGCCGGCCTGCGAATCGAGTCGGCCATCTATCTGCCGGCCTTTGCCTTCAACATGGCCAATGCCGTGATCGTGGGCAATCTGTTGGGGGAAAAGAAACCGGAAGAGGCCTACCGGAGCGGATTGGTGACGGCCTTGATCGGGGTTTCGGTGGTCGCCTTTATGGTTCTTCTGGTTGTGGTCAATGCCTGGTGGATCGCCTCCTTTCTCTCCACCAGCCCGATCGTCATCCGGGAGTGCGTCCGGTACATCTATATCGCCATGATCAGCGAGCCGTTCATGGCCTGGGGCATCATTCTCGGGGGCGGACTCAGCGGGGCCGGTGACACTAAGAGTGTCATGGTCCGGGTCGCCGTGAGTATCTGGTTTGTCCGCTTACCCCTGGTTTATCTTTTTGTAGTCGTCCTCGGCTATGGAGCCGCCTCGGTCTGGTGGTCCATGAATATTTCCCAGTTCGTCCAATGTGTTCTCCTCTACCGTCGGTACGCCAAAAAACGCTGGCTCACCACCTCGGCCTCCGATCCGGCTTAGGCGGAAACGCTACGGCAGCACATTCATAGGGTCCGTTTCGTTATCCTGTTTTGGGGGGCTGACCCTTAATCCAGAAACCCTTTCGATACGTAGTCATTGCTCAGATTTCTGAGCGCGCTGTTAACCATTTTAAGGAGGCCGTTATGAGTTTATTGGAACTGTTCCGAAGGATGCTTACGAGCGCATTTGAGGGCTTGCAACCCAAGTCAATCTTTCAGAGGCCAGAGGAGCCGATCCCGATGATGGGGCCCAGGCGACCTTTTGGGTCAGTCGGGATCGCGCTCGTATTAGCGGGTTTGGCGATCTTGTCGGGTTGCGCGACTCTTGAAAATTCAACCCAAACCGTCGCCGTGCCGGAGATTCGTCCGGGTATCCTGAAGGGTTATCTGCCGTCCAAGACGCTCCCCAACAGCCTGGCCTTGATTCCAGCTCCACCGGCAGCAGACTCCACAGCCTTCGCATTAGACGAGGAGATCTATCGCCAGACCCGGGCCTGGCGCGGTACGCCGCGCTGGGATCTGGCGACTAAAGATGCCAATCTGATGTTTCCACAGGCGGCCGACACCTTCTCCTGCGCGCTGAATGCCCCGATCACCGAGAAAGATACGCCGCATCTCTATAGGCTGATGCGCCGCACCCTCACCGATGCGGGTCTTTCCACCTACACGGCCAAGGATCACTATAGGCGTATCCGCCCGTTTGTTGTGAACAAGGAAACAACCTGCACCCCCGATGAGGAAAAATATCTGATGACCAATGGCTCCTACCCATCCGGACATTCGGCAGTTGGCTGGGCCTGGGCGCTCATCCTCAGTGAGATTGCCCCCGAGCAGTGCAATGCACTCCTGGCGCGAGGTCGGGCCTTCGGACAAAGCCGCGTGATCTGCGGTGTCCATTGGCAGAGCGATGTGATCGAGGGCCGTTTTATGGGTGCCGGGACAGTCGCCAGGTTGCATGCCGATCCGGCCTTTCGCGCCGAGGTAGAGGCCGCCAAAGCCGAGCTGGCAGCCGTTCAAGCTAAAGGTCTAAAACCGACGCGTGATTGCCAGGAGGAAGCCTCGGCCCTGGCCATCCAGCCGCCTTTGGCTCGGTGATCGGTTGTCCCGGGAAGGAAGTGCCGGGACCATAGGTTGGATAGACAGCCTAACAGGGCCGCAGAGAAGGCGGGGGCTACAAGGGAGGGCGGCGGAGATGATGATCCGTGGCCTGCTCAAAGGCATGGCCGGCCTGGAGGACCTTTTCCTCCTCGAAATGGTTTCCCAGGATTTGCAACCCTATGGGGAGCCCCTGGCTGCTGAAACCACAGGGTAAAGACATCCCCGGGATTCCAGCCAGGTTGACCGAGATGGTGAAGATGTCGGTCAAATACATCTCCAGGGGATCGGAAGATTTTTCTCCCCGTGGAAAGGCCGGAGTAGGGGCCACCGGGGTCAGGATCAAATCGCAACTTTGGAAGGCCTTTTGGAAGTCCTGATGGATCAAGGTCCGCACTTGGGAGGCCTTTCTATAATAAGCGTCGTAATAACCGGCCGAGAGGACATAAGTCCCCAGCATGATGCGCCGGATGACCTCGGGTCCGAATCCTTTGGAACGGGTCTGTTGATACATCTCCATCAGGGTCTGCTCTTGAGGGTCCCGGAATCCATATTTGACCCCGTCATATCGGGCCAGGTTGGAACTGGCTTCGGCCGTGGCGATGATATAATAGACGGCAACCGCATATTCTGTGTGAGGCAGGGAAATTTCCAGACAGTGGGCCCCCAGATTTTCAAAGACGGAAACGGCCTGGCGAACAGCCTGCTCCACTTCCGGATTCGTCCCGGCTATAAAATATTCCCTGGGAATACCCAGGCGTAAACCTTTTATCTCTTTTTGCAGGGCTTGGGTATAATCGGGTGTTTCCCGGGGGACGGAGGTGGAATCTTTCGGATCATATCCGCAAAGGGCATTCAACAGATGGGCACAATCAGTCACATCCCGGGTCAAAGGCCCGATCTGATCCAGGGAAGAGGCGAAGGCCACCAATCCGTACCGGGATATGCGGCCGTAGGTGGGTTTCATCCCCACGACCCCGCAATGGGAAGCAGGCTGCCGTATGGAACCCCCGGTATCCGATCCTATGGCGGCCAGACATTCCCCGGCGGCTACGGCGGCAGCCGATCCCCCGCTGGACCCGCCGGGGATATGGGAAAGGTTCCAGGGATTATGGGTCACCTGCAAGGCCGAATTTTCCGTCGAAGAGCCCATGGCAAATTCATCCATATTGACCTTGCCGAGCATGACCATTCCCTCGGCCTTAAGCCGGGTTATGATGGTGGCGTCGTAAGGGGGGATGTAGTTTTCCAGGATCCTGGAGGCACAGGTGGTCTTTACGCCTTTGGTGGAAATCAAATCTTTAATGGCCAAAGGGATACCGGTTAAGGGATTGATGTTGCCTTCGGCGATCCTTTTATCCGCCTGCCGGGCTTGCTCAATGGCCGACTCCGCGGTCAGGGTGATATAGGCCCCGACTTCAGGTTCGACCTGTTCAATCCGGGTTAATACCGATCGCGTCAATTCCTGGGAACTGATTTCTTTGATTTTTAATTTTTCGTGGGCCTGGGCGAGGGTTAGTTCATAAAGTTCCATACTACTCCTGTCAGTTCGAAAATACCGAGCGCGTTCAAAGGTCAACGATCAGCATTCAGCGAAAGATATTTTTATGCCCCGCAGTATCCGGAGGCATGAGGATTTAACATTAAAATGCAATTGCAAGTTTTGATGTTATAAACCTTGAGCCTTGTACCTTAACCCTTGAACCTTTTCAAATGACCTTAGGTACCACAAAAGCCGAACATCCCTGCTCCGGGGCCAGGGCCAGGGCTTCTTCCTGTGGCAAGGAAGGGAAGACCCGATCTTCCCGAAAAGAATTAGACAGGTGCAGGGCGTGGGTGGTCGGTTGTATGTCTTTGGTGTCGAGTTCCGATAATTTTTCCATATAAACAAGAATATTGTTGATCTGCTGGGTGAAGGTTTCTATTTCTTCGGCGGCCAACTTCAACCGGGCCAGGGAGGCCACGTGTTCTATCTCTGCTTGTGAAAGGCTCATGACGGCTCAATCCCTTTTCCAAAAATGTTTTTGAATGGACCAGATTTTTTCGACAACAGGCAGGTCAGGACGGTCATCGGGGTTTTGGTGTTTGCCTGAAAGGAGTGAGTCTCCTAAAAGCTCCTTGAGTACGGCCAGGACCGAAAGGCGTAACCCCTCGAGGTGATAACCTCCCTCCAGGGTCAGCAATAACCGGTCCTGGCAAACCTCCTTGGCCAATTGGAGAAGGATCTCGGTCATACGGGCAAATCCCCTGGGGGTTACCTGTTGGGCACCCAGGGGGTCCTGATAATAGGTATCAAACCCGGCTGAAACCAGGATCAGGTCGGGTTTGAATTGGCGTCCAATGGGGGAAAGGACCCTTTCAAAAATCTGGGCGAAATCTTCATCCTGATAACAACTGGAAAGGGGGCAATTGACCGTATACCCTTGAGCCGTTTTTCCGCCCACCTCACTTAAGGCCCCGGTGCCGGGATAATAAGGAGATTGATGGGTGGAAAAATACAGGACCTGTTTATTATCCCAAAAAGAATGCTGGGTGCCATTGCCGTGATGAAGGTCCCAGTCGACGATCAAGATGTTCTCCAGTCCATAACATACCCGCGCATGCTCGGCGGCCAGGGCCACATTGTTGAACAGGCAAAAACCCATGGCCCGATTGGCCTCGGCGTGATGGCCGGGGGGTCTGGTGAGGGCAAATCCATTATCGATTTTTCCGGCCATCAAGGCGTCTACCAAAGCAAAGAGACCCCCGGCGGCCATAATCGCGGCTTCATACGACTTCGGGGAGGTCTG
Source organism: uncultured delta proteobacterium (assembly GCA_963821645.1). Classification (GTDB taxonomy): domain Bacteria; phylum Desulfobacterota; class RBG-13-43-22; order RBG-13-43-22; family RBG-13-43-22; genus RBG-13-43-22. The sequence goes on from CAWGEQ010000011.1 coordinate 11,807, forward strand.
GGTGTCCGGGTCCAGGGAGACATAAGCCTTGCCAGCCGTGGAGGCCACTCGGTCGATATAATCCGCTGTATGAATATAGCCCAATTCCTGGCGGGTGGCCGGGCGGGGAATGATGGTAGAAAGCCGGCCGCAAAAGGTATCCGCCACCGTCTCATAAATGACTTCCAGGCGTTGTGGGCTTTCCACATGATGAAATCCTTTGATATGTTCCAGGAAAATTGGGTCCTGAATGATGCCGGTTTTCAAAGGAAACCCTCCATTAAATTTATATTTTTGGTAAGTATAATAAATGGCCTAAGAAGTGGTCAAGGAGAAAATGGGCCAAGGGCCCTGGACCGGCTAATTCAAATTAGTCGTTTACATTTAAACGGGTCTCCTTTATCTTTAGGGCGAATATAGGGTTCATGGATTCCAGGATTCGAGGGTTCAAGGGTAGTAAATCCAGGCCTTTCATTTGAATCCTCGACCCCTGGGCCCCTTGAATCCTTTGTCGTGCTCCATGGTGCCCCAAACATAAAGAATTATAAAAGAAAAAGGATATATGATCGGTATCTTTGATTCAGGCATAGGCGGCTTGACGGTGGTAAGGGAAGTGCTGGAGCAACTGCCCGGTTATCGCATCGTCTATTTCGGTGATACGGCCCGGAGCCCTTATGGGACCAAAAGCCAAAAAACCATTATTGATTATTCCATAGAGGACACGGAATTTCTTCTCTCCCAGGGGGCCAAGGTGATTATCGTGGCCTGTAATTCCGCTTCATCGGTGGCTTTTGAGACTTTACGGAATCGGTTTACCGTCCCCATTTTTGAGGTGATCCGCCCGGCCGTAGAGAAGACCCTTCGGCTGACCCGGAAACAAAGGGTGGGGGTGATTGGGACCCGGGCAACGATCGGCAGCGGGATCTATGAACGGTTGCTGAAAGAGGCCCGACCTGAAATCGAGGTTTTTTCCGAAGCCTGCCCTTTACTCGTGCCCTTGGTGGAAGAGGGATGGTTGAAAAGGCCGGAGACCAAACGGATCATCCGAAAGTATCTCTTTCCGTTGACCATGAAACAGGTGGATACTTTAGTCCTGGGATGCACTCACTATCCTTTGTTAAAACCCATTATTCGGGACAAAATGGGTAAAAGGGTTCAAGTGATCGACTCTTCGCAGGAGGTGGCCCTTTGGGTGAAGGATTATTTTGAAAAGAATCCGGCACTATCCGGAAGCCTAACCCCTACCGATGGGCAGGATGGGCATCGCTTTTTTGTCTCCGACCTGACCCCCAATTTCGAACGGATTGCACGGGATTTTTTAGGAAGGCCGATAAAATTAGAACTGGCTAAAAAATAATCGGCGGTAGGTGACGGATGACGAGTAGACCATCATCCGTTCTTAGTTCAAATTTTTTAAAACTGGATCTCCATGGCCTTATAGGCGCAGACCGGCAGGCAGGCCTCACAGATAATGCACCGCTCCCCGTGAAAAGAAACCTTCATTTCTTCCCGATCAAGGGACAGGGCCTGGGTGGGGCAATGGGGGATACAGGCGGTGCAATGAGAGCACCTTTCTTTTATGTACCGCACTTCCTGGGCCAAGGGCTCAACCTGGATTCCGATATTTTTGAGATACTCCAGCCCATTGGCAACGGCTTCCCGGCTTCCATTTAACTCAATGACCAATCTCCCTTTTTCCTTCGGCCGTACCGTGGCCTTGAGGATGTTGATCTTGCAATCGTAATTCTTGATCAAATTATAGGTTATTGGTTCTTCTATCAAGGCTGGGGGAAAGGTTAAAATGACCTTTTTCTTGGCCATGGCAATCTCCTTTAATAAAAAAAAGGTTTAAGGTACAAGGTATACGGTTTAAGGCCCAAAGTCTGAAGGCAAAGACCGGAACGTTTTAAAATCCCGGTTTTACCTTGAACCTTGAACCTTGAACCTTGAACCCATTTTTATTATGCTCCCGGCAGGGGCGCCACCGCTTCAGTCAACAAAAATTTTCCTTTGAGCAGCCAGCGCTTTAAAAGCTCGGCAACCTCTCTGGCCTTAAGATAACTCGACAGCCCTCCGGTCGGAATCTCTTTATTCATAAAAGACATCTTTCCTGATTTTAATTGGGCGTAGTTGACTTCACCCAGGATTTTACCCGTGCCCTGGGGATAGTCATGGCTGTAATCCACTATCCTGGTCCAGATATCTTCATCCCGGATGGAGGTGAAGAGCACCATTTCTTCATCTAAAATCGGGATGGGGATCCCAAGCCCCACCGCCAAGGTGGTACCGTACCCGGTAAAAGAAACCCCTTTAAGCCATTGGGCGCTCATCTGTTTCAGGTCGCCCATAACCCCGAGCGTCCCGGCCGGCCCTTTGGGTACTTTATTTTTGCCCCTGGGGACACCGGGATTATGCTGGGTCCCCGGCCAGCAGATATAGCCTATCCCTCCTCCCAGGAATATCCTGGTCCCGAGTCCGATGGTCCGGTACATGGGGTCGTTCAGCAGGGGGGAGAGCTGACCGGCGCTGCAGTAGTTGGCATTACCCATTTTAGGACGCAGGATTCCCATATAGGTATGGATGACCTTGTCGGAAAGGTTTACGGCCACATTATAATTCTGGTAGCCGTTGCGGGGATTGAACATGACGGCGTCATTGAAATCTTTCAAGGTCAGGGATGTTTCCCTCTTTTTCATGGGGTAGCAGTCCGTCCCGTAGGCGATAGCGGTGAGGGTCACGGCTTTACCGGCGACCAGTTCTTCGATGACATGGGCCCCGCCATAGAGGAATTGGCCTGGAAAGACGGAATTCCGCGGATCATCATCGGGTAAGGCGTTGGCCCCGATATAAACGTCGGCGGCGGCAAAGCCGGTATAAACCGGGACGTTGTTTAAATAGGCCTTACCACCCCCTAATTTCATCCGGGGTATGGGTTGAGGGATATTTAAATAAGCTCCGGAAGAACACATGGGGCTGAAGGTGCCGGTGGTGACCACATCGACCTCCTGGGCCACCTTCTTAGGCCCTTTATTTTTGACCAGGTCGATAATCTCTTCGGCGGTAACCACGACCGCCTTCCCTTTTTTTATTTTTTCGTTGATCTCGGCGATGGTCTTACTCATGATTATGCTCCTCAGGAATAATATTCGGTCCAAATTTTAAGGGCCGGATAAAATAAATAAAAAAATTCATCGAGGAATTGATAATCTCGCTTTTAATAATCGAAGTCAAGAAAAGAAATTTTAGCCCATTTTTTAAAAATGGAAATGGTTTTTAAGTCCCCTGATGGTGAGCGTCAAAGGAAGAACGGGCGGAGCAGATCCGAATAAATTTTATTTGGATGGCGGGAGGAGATAGGTTTTGATGAGTCTCTGGGTATCTTCCGGATTGAGTTCTACGACCCGCCAGGTCCCCTCCTGCTTGCGCAACCCCATCCTTAATTGATCTTTTTCATAGGTTAAGGTTACCAGTGCATAATCTTGCTTAACTTTAAAGTGGGCCAGGTAAAGGAGGAAGAAGGAAGAGGGTAGGGCGGGGTTCTTGGGATTTTCCAAATAATCCCGGAGTTGTTGGATGACCACATTACTTAAACCCTTATTGATTTCCGGTGTTAACTCAATTTTTATTCCGCCCAAAGGCCCGGCGATTTTACCGACAGAACTGGATTCATTCAAGGAAGAAAGCAGGGAGGTCAAGGACCCTGAAACCTGCTGACTCAGGATTGATTCTACATCGACATAAGTTAAGAAGGTATTGATGTCTCGATTTTTAAGTCCGGCCCCGATTTGATACAGGGCATAATAGGGGGTCCCTTGGACCCATCGCCAGGAAAGGCCGGCACCAAAGGCTATGAAGACGGCCAAGACTATCAGGATTATATTTCGATTGGTTTTCATAAGCAGCTCATAGAAAAAATGTTCAATGTTCAAGGTTCGACGTTCAGCGAAACCACCCTTTATCCATTAGGGGGACCGTTTCAAAAAGGGATTAGCATTAATAGCAAAAAAATTCAAATCGGTTGTTTCGATATTCGTCTATGAATGTGGATCGGCGAATAGGCTTCAGACCTTGGACCTTGAACCTTGAACCGATTTCTATTCCGTTTCCAGTCCATGCTTCAATAGTCTATACCGCAGGGAACGCAGGTTGATTTTTAATAAGGCAGCGGCCCGTTGTTTGTTCCCCTGGCTTTTTTGAAGGGCCTGTAGGATCAGGCTTTTTTCCAGAGAGTCCATGGACTGATCCAAGTCCAAGCCTTCCGGAGGGAGGGTCGTCGGGGAGGCGGCCTTTCCTGAAGAGGTCAGCCCCTTATAGGTGGCCAGGACCAGGCTTTCAGGCAGGATAATGGTCGACCGTTCCATGGCTACCGACCGCTCGATGATATTTTCCAGTTCACGAACATTGCCCGGAAAGTGATACTGGGAAAGAATCTTGAGGGCATAAGAAGAGATTTTCCGGATCTCCTTCCCGAGAATCTTGGAATATTTTTCCATAAAAAAGTTGGCCAGAGTGGGGATATCTTCCGGTCGCTCCCTCAAGGGTGGGATTTGGATTGAAATGACATTGATGCGATAATAGAGGTCCTCGCGAAAGCGTTTTTCCATGACTTCATTTTCAAGTTCTCGGTTGGTGGCGCAGACAACCCGTATATCCACCGTGTGTTCATGGGTATCACCCAGGGGAAGGAAAGTTTTTTCCTGGATAAGCCGTAGAATTTTAACCTGCAGATTAGGAGAAAGTTCTCCGATTTCGTCTAAAAACAGGGTGCCCTTATGGGCCGTTTCCACCAGACCCATTTTATGGGTCAAGGCCCCGGTAAAGGCCCCTTTGCGATAACCGAACAACTCGCTTTCGATCAGATTTTCGGGCAACCCGGCACAGGAAATGGCCACAAAAGGCTGATCCTTTCGAGGGCTGTTTTCATGGATGGAACGGGCCACTAATTCTTTTCCAGTCCCGGACTCTCCGGTGATTAACACATTGCTGATCACTTGAGCGGCCTTGAGTATGAGGTCGAAGACCTTTTTCATTTGCGCACTTTGTCCGACAAGCGGTCTGGCAGAGGAAAACAGGAAAGGGGTCTTTGCATCCGAAGGGGAAACCCTTCCTTCTGCTTTGGATAAGGCATCCTTGAGAACCTGTTTCAATTCCTGGTTGTCAAAAGGCTTGGGGAAAAAGTCGTAAGCCCCTTCGTTCATGGCCTCCATGGCGGTTTCCTGATCGGCATAGGCCGAGATCATAATGACTTCGGTCTGGGGTTGACGGGCCTTGATTTCTTTTAAAAGAGTCAGACCGTCCATGGGGTGCATGCGGATATCGGTCAGGACGACCGAGAAAGGGGTTTTTTGGAAGAGTTCCAGGGCCTCCCGGCCGCTTCCGGCGGTTGCGACCCGATATCCCTCCTCGCTGAGAAGGATCTCCAGCATCTCGCGAAGGCTTTGTTGATCGTCAACGATGAGTACTGAGGGGGTCATAATTCCGCGGTCGGGGTCATTTGATTATAAACAATCCGGCCTTCAACCATGGTCAGTACGGCCTTGCCTTTCAGACTCCAGCCCTGAAAAGGAGAATTTTTGCTTCTGGAACGAAAAGTTCGGACATCGACCTGAAACTCAAGGTCGGGATCGATAATGGTAAGATTGGCCGGGCTGGAATTTTGGATCCGACCGTAACCACCTAACTTTAAGACCCGGGCCGGCCCCTCGGTCAATTTGGCAATGGCCTGGGGAAGGGTCAGGATGCCCTTTTGAACCAGGTTGAGGGTCAAGGGCAGGGTCGTTTCCAGACCAATGATCCCCATGGCCGCCAGGTCGAATTCGACCTCTTTTTCCAATGAGCTGTGAGGGGCGTGGTCCGAGGCGATGCAATCAATCGTGTTGTCCCTGAGTCCTTTCTGAATAGCCAGGAGGTCTTCCCTGGTCCTCAAGGGCGGGTTCATCTTGGTCTGGGTATCAAAACCCACTACCGCCTCTTCGGTAAGGGAAAAATAATGGGGGGCCGTCTCTGCTGTGACGGGAAGTCCTTTTTTCTTGGCCTCCCGGACCAATTGGACCGAACCGGCGGTACTGACATGGGCGATGTGCAAGGGGTTTTGGGTCATCTGGCAGAGTTGTATGTCCCGAAAAACCATGATCTCCTCAGCCGCAGCGGGGATTCCATGAAGTCCAAGCCAGGTGGAGGTGGGGCCCTCGTTCATGACCCCTGGCCGGCTAAGGGACAAGTCTTCACAATGAGAAATAATAGGTAGATCAAAGGCCCGGGCATATTCCATGGCCCGCCGCATCAACTGGCTGTTCATGACCGGATGGCCATCATCCGAAAGGGCAACGACCCCGGCTGTTTTCAATTCCCCGTATTCCGCTAAGGCCTCTCCTTTAAGGCCGAGACTGACGGCCCCGATGGGGAAGACCCGGGCCAGTCGGGCCTCTTTGGCCTTTTTCAGGATATAGTCCGTCACCGACTGGGTATCGTTGACCGGCAGGGTGTTGGCCATGCAGGCCACGGCCGTGAATCCTCCGGCCACCGCCCCTTGGACGCCGGTCAGGATCGTTTCTTTGTATTCAAATCCCGGTTCCCTTAAATGGGTGTGCATATCAATCAACCCCGGGGTAATGATCAGCCCTTCAGCCGGGATGACCCGGAAATCGGAAACCGATTTGGAGGTTCTTTTCAGCGGAATGGACTGCTGATCCAGGATCTTTCCCTGATGAACGTAAATATCCATCAGGTCATCTACCTGGTTCTGCGGATCGACTACCCGGCCCCCTCTAATCAACCATTTCACTTTTTTTTCCTCCTAAGAGCAAGTAGAGGAGGGCCATGCGAACAGCCACTCCGTTGGTCACCTGGTCGAGTATCACCGAATAAGGTCCGTCGGCCAAATCGGGATGGAGCTCCACTCCCCGATTAATCGGGCCGGGATGCATGATGATGACCCCCGGCTTGGCCTTGTTCATGGCCTCCGGGTTCAAACCGAAAAACCGGGAATATTCACGAAGGCTGGGGAAAAGCATCTGCTTTTGTCTTTCCAATTGGACCCGCAGCATCATGATGATATCAGCCCAGGCCACGGCTTCTTCGAGACGATAGGTAACTCCCACCCCCATGGCATCGATAGAAGGCGGAATCATGGTCGGCGGCCCGGCCACCAGTACCTCCGCACCCATGGTCTTCAGTCCGATGATATTGGAACGGGCCACCCGGCTGTGGGCGATATCCCCGATGATAGCCACCTTGAGTCCTTCAATACGTCCCTTCTTCTCGCGTATGGTCAGCATGTCCAAGAGGGCCTGGGTGGGATGCTCGTGCATCCCATCTCCGGCATTGATGATCGAAGGTTTGACCATCCGGGAAAGCAGATGGGGGGCGCCGGCCATGGAATGGCGAATGACGATGACATCCGGGTTCATGGCCTCTAAATTTCTGGCCGTATCGACCAGAGTCTCCCCTTTGACCAAAGAGCTGGTACCGGCTGAAAGCCCCACGGTATCGGCGCTGAGACGTTTGGCGGCAATTTCAAAAGAGGTCCGGGTCCGGGTGCTGGGTTCATGAAAAAAGTTGACCACGGTTTTCCCTCGCAAGGTGGGGACTTTTTTGATGTCCCTGAAAGATATTTCCTTCAGGGATTCGGCCGTAGTCAGGATGGTCTCGATTTCCTCACGGGTCAGACCTTTCATGCCCAGCAGATGGTGGCGGTTAAAATTCATGGTTTTTCCTTATTTACAGTCAAAAAAAACCCCCTCGCCTTTCAACAGCAAGGGGGTCTTCAAAGACCGGGAATATTGAACCCAAGACATTACGACTCCTTATTGGTCAAAATTTATCACGAATCCCCTAATGGTATAATCGTTAGGTTAATTTTTATATGTAACATGAAGGGTTGAATTGTCAAGAAAGTTTTTAGGGACTGAAGAAAAAAATATGCTTGACGATAAAAGACTTGAATGATACAAGAAATATGCTTAATTTGAAAATCTAAAAGGCGGCTTGGATCCAACAGGGTTGGACTGAGACTTCCCACAAAGACCAGCAAGAGCCTCTGGAGGAAGTCCAGAGGCTCTTTTTTTTGGGCAAAACATGAAGATTGTCAAAGATATTAATGAAATGCAATCGATGGCCGAGGAGACTCGCCTGGCCGGGAAAAAAATTGCCCTGGTGCCGACCATGGGGGCGCTACACGAGGGACATCTGAATTTGATGGATTACGGCCGGAAGGAGGCTGATCTGCTGGTGGTCAGTATCTTTGTCAACCCCCTCCAGTTCGGTCCCAAGGAAGATTTTGAGAAATACCCCCGGGACTTGGAGAGAGACGGCCGAATGACGGGAAAAAGGGGGGCGGATTTTATTTTCTCCCCGAACGCCAACACCTTTTACCCCGAGTTTTTCCAGACCTATGTCCATGTGGAGAAAGTGACCCAAGGTTTATGCGGGGCCTGCCGGCCCGGCCACTTCCGGGGTGTTACCACCGTGGTCTGTAAGCTGTTTCATATCGTCAAACCCCATTTGGCCGTTTTCGGCCAGAAGGATTATCAACAATTGATCGCCATTCAACAGATGGTCGAAGACTTGAATATGGATATCGAAGTGGTCGGCAGACCGACGGTGCGGGAGATGGACGGCTTGGCGATGAGTTCCCGCAATGCCTATCTTTCCCCGGAAGAAAGGATCTCGGCCCGATCCCTTTCGCAGGCCTTGAAAGAGGTCCAGGCCCTTTTTGATAAGGGGGAAAAAAAAACCGAAGTCCTGTTAAAACAGGCCGTGAATTTGATTAATCAACAACCCCATACCAGGATTGATTATGCCAGGATCAGCCATCCCCGGACCCTCGAGGAATTAACGTTCGTCGGGGATAGGGGAGTTTTTCTTCTGGCGGTGTGGGTGGGCGGCACCCGCCTGATCGATAATTGTTTATTGGAGGATAAAAAAAAATGACCAGAACCCTTATGAAATCAAAAATTCATCGAGTAACCATTACGGAAAGTTGTCTCCATTATGAAGGGAGTATGACCATCGACCAGGACCTCATGGAGGCCGCCGATATCATACCCTACGAGCAAATCCAGGTCTATAATATCGCCAATGGTGAACGGTTCGCCACCTATGCCCTGGAAGGTCCCCGGGGCTCAGGAGTAATTTGTTTGAATGGGGCCGCGGCCCGCAAGGGGGTGGTCGGCGATCTCGTCATTATCGCCACTTATGCCTCCTTTGACGAAAAGGAGCTTCAGAACTTCAAACCCAAAATCGTCCAGGTGGACTCCCATAACCGTCGCCGTCTACGGGCGGCTTAAGCTAAAGCCACTAAAATTATTATTTTTACTTAATTAAGGGAGTTAAGTTGCCAAAATTCAAGGCCTGGTTGAAGACCTATCTTCTAACCGGATTAATCGTTGTCGTTCCGATTACCATAACCATCTACATCATCCAGGCCCTGATCGGGGTCATGGATGATTTCCTGTCCTTCCTGCCCGTATCCTATCATCCCGATACCCTTCTGGGTTTTCATCTGCCCGGCTTGGGATTGGTCCTGGTGAGCATTTTGGTCTTCTTGGTCGGACTCCTGACCCACAATTATTTCGGAAACAAAGTGGTTCAAATATGGGACCAGGTGGTTGGGCGTATTCCGGTAGTAAGGAATATTTATCAGGCGATTAAGCAACTTACAGAGGCTGTCTTCAGTAATACTGGAAGTCATTTTAAACAGGTGGTTATGTTGGAGTTTCCCAGGACGGGCCTGTATTCCCTTGGTTTTTTATCCGGACCGGCCAAAGGAGAATTGGAATCGAAGGCAGGGCGCGCCGTCATGAATGTTTTTATCCCCTGTACGCCCAATCCGACTACCGGCTATTACGTTTTGGTCCCGGAAAAAGATTTGATATTTTTGGAGATGAACGTGGAAGAAGGGTTTAAGCTGATCATCTCCGGGGGATTGGTGTCTCCAAACCAGTCCCTCCCGGTTTCTTCCTCAAACCACTCTTCTTTATAACTATTATGAAAAGTGGCAACATATAAAAATTTATTAAGAATTCATCTCAATTTCCACTCTAAGCGATTGCCAGGCCTTTAATAATTTAATATACTTATCTAGGAAAGGTCATCCCGTTTCTTAAGGTAGTAAAAAATCAGGAGACCATGAATTTGAAAGGAAAAACCACTATGGATAAGGCCGCACTTAGTTTTGACCATCTCCACCTCATCAGCGAAGACCCCCAATCCACGGCCTTCTGGTACGTGGACAAGCTGGACGCAAAAATCGTCATGAGTTATGAAGTCCTTGGGTCACCTCAATTGATCATTGCCGTTGGCGGTACCACCATCATCATTCGGGGGCGGAGACCGAAAGAACAGCCATCCAAGAAGCCGGGTCTGCAATGGGGGCTTGATCACTTCGGGTTCAAGGTATCAGGCGATTTCGACGGCTTTTGTGATGAACTGAAGAAAAAAGGCGTCACCTTTACGATGGATCCCATAGATTTCAGCCCAAACCTGCGCATCGCCTTTATCCAGGCCCCGGACGGCGTCAGCATCGAGCTTCTTCAAAGGGAGGGATAGCCTTTTTTGACAGGATTTACAGGATAGGCAAGTTCAATTTTCCCTGGAACTTCAATCTCCCGGGGTCGGGAAAAGCAGAGTGACCACATGCAATTCTTTGGGTCCGTGGGCGCCCATGACCAACTTGAGTTCGATATCGGCCGTACGGCTGGCTCCGGTAATAAAGATGACGGCACTCCCGAAGACAGACAGGTCTTTTTCCAAACTCAATTGATCCAAGATTTCGTTCAGCGAAGCAAGAATCCGCTCTACGGGTAAGAGGACGATATGGATGTCGGGGGCCAGAGAAACCCAGCGCCCCGAAGATTTGGCTGAAAATAAAACCAGGGTTCCGGTATCGGCCAGGGCATAATCGGCCCCCCCGATACCGACATCGCTGGTTCGAACCGCTTCCCAGTCTTTTTCTCTTAAGACCCCTTTCCTGTCTCTGGGAGAAAACCCCAAGAGGTCTCGGCCTTCCTTTTGCAGTTCTTTTTCCAAATTCAGGTCATGAATCAGGGAGCGGTTTTCCAGGGCCACCCTTCGGGCAGAAGAAGCGGACAGCAAGGAATCCAGAATCTCCAATAACTCTTCTTTGGAACCGGCCCGGTAGGTCCTGGCCTGGAGGGCGGTCAGCTCGTTTTCCAGTTGTATAAGGAGATCAGTCCTGGTTTTCATCCTGCCACCACTGGTGAAAGGTTTTTTCCGGAAAGGATACCCCGGGAGGGATTTTTTTGGGAAAGATCTTCCCCCCTATTTTAGCCAGGGCGACGGCCGCCTGGTACCAGGAGGAACGGGATTGACTGGCAGCCCAGATCCTCATAAAAGATTTTTCATAAAAGGTCGCCCCGCCTTGTTCCTGGATCCGCTGGCGCAGTTTCAATAAAAGGTCCGGCAGGGGAATTCGGACCGGACAGACCTCAGCACAGGCCCCGCACAAGGTCGAGGCCATGGGCAGGTCCTTGGCCCGAAGCAGACCCAGATATTGGGGGACAATCGTCGCCCCGATGGGCCCGCTGTAGACCCACCCATAGGCATGTCCCCCGATCCGCTGGTAGACGGGACAGACATTCAGACACCCCCCGCAGCGAAGACAATAAAGGGAAGGCCTCAATTCCGGGTCTTTAAGTATTTTAGATCGGCCGTTGTCAAGTAGAACCAAATGAACCTCTTCCGGGCCATCTTCCTCCGAATTTTTCCCGGGACCGTGAATAAAAGACATGTAGGTGGATAGTTTTTGGCCGGTGGCGCTTCGGGCCAGGATTTTAAGAAAGACCGCCAATTCCGACAGGCCGGGGATCACCTTCTCGATCCCCACTACGGCCACGTGGAGGCGCGGGAAGGTGGTGCTCATTCGGGCATTGCCTTCGTTTTCAACCACGACCAGGGTGCCTGTTTTCGCCAGGGCAAAATTGGCCCCGCTGATCCCCAGGCCGGCCTGAAAATATTTTTCCCTGAGGAATTCCCGGGCCGCCTGGGTCAGTTTTTCCGGGGTATCAAAAAGGGGGACCCCTAATTTTTTGGAAAACAGCTCGGCGATCTCTTCCTGGGATTTATGGATGGCCGGGGCAATGAGATGGGAGGGAGGCTCTTCGGCCAACTGGACGATAAATTCCCCTAAGTCGGTTTCCCATACCTGGACATTAGATTTTTCCAACTCCTGGTTGAGTCCGATCTCTTCGGTGGTCATGGACTTGCTTTTGACCGCCATGGTGATCCCCCGGGAACGGACGAGGTCCCGGATATAACTGCGGGCGTCTTCGGCGTCCGGAGAGCGATGGACCTTCACCCCCAGGGCCTGAGCCGAAGTTTCCAACTGGTCCAAATAAGACTCCAGGTGATCCATCACCTCGGCCTTGATTTGATGAGCCCGGGTCCTTAAGGCCTCACCCTCGGGGAACTCCTGAAAGGCCTTGGTCCGCATACGCCCGATATGCCCGCAGGCCCTGGACAGGGCTTCCTGCAAGGCTTGATTGTCGAGGGCCTGTTCGGCCTGCGTTTTAAACTGTTCGGTTTGTATCTTCATGGACCGGATGGGAAGCCAACACCTCCACAAGATGTTTTACCCCGATAGAAACCTTTTGTTCATGAAGCCCTCGCCGGATTTGCATCAGGCAGCCGGGATCATTGCTGACGACCCACTGGGCCCCGGTATTCCGGATGGCCTTTACCTTTTCCAATCCGATGGCCTGGGAGAGCCTGGGATATTTTCGAGAAAAAAGCCCGCCAAACCCGCAACAGGCCTGGGAGGATTCCATCTCGACCAGGGTTAATCCCTCAACCTGGGCGAGAAGCCTTCTCGGTTGTTCTGAAATATCCAGGAGCCGGTTGGAATGGCAGGCATCGTGATAGGTGACGGTAAAGGGAAAAGAGGCTTTGAGTTTTTCTATGGGGGTAAATTGAACCAGGAACTCGGAAACTTCGAATATTTTTCGGGCCGTTTTTTGGGCCTTGGCCAGCCATTCCGGGTCTTGGGGGAAAAGGGTGGCATAATGGTTCCGGACCATGGCCGTGCAGGAACCGGAAGGGCAGACGATACATTCGGCCGAATCGAAGAGGGTCAGAAACCGCTCGGCCAAGGTCCTGGCCTGCTTGATAAAACCCTGGTTGAACGCCGGCTGGCCGCAGCAGGTCTGGTCCTGGGGATAGTTTACTTTAAATCCCGAGTTCTTTAAAAGGACCGTCAGGTCCCGGGCGGCCTGGGGGAAAAAATACATCCATCAGGCAGGGAATGAAAAGGGTTACCGAACTGGGAAAGTTTGATTCCATTACCTTGAATATTTATCACAAAAAGAGAAGGGAAGAAAAGATAAATTTTTCAAAGGCAATTTTTGTTAAATCATTAGTCAATAAAAAAGGGTTAATCGGCAGTGAATCACCGCCGATTAACCCTTGAACCATCCATTGGTGGAGCTGAACGGGATCGAACCGTCGACCTCTTGACTGCCAGTCAAGCGCTCTCCCAGCTGAGCTACAGCCCCAAAACCTAAAGTGTGTCTTTTACCATTTTATAACTTTAAAAGTCAACCAATTTTTTTATTATTTTTTCTTGACAGGACAAGACCGGGTTGATTATACTTTTCACTTCTTTCCCATCCGATGTGCCGGAGTGGTGAAACTGGTAGACGCAGGGGACTCAAAATCCCCCGACCCTCGCGGTCATGTCGGTTCAATTCCGACCTCCGGCACCAATTTCCTTTGGTCTTCCTCATCCTCGATAGCGCGGTTCCCCAGGACAGCAAGTGGTGGCGGGTTTTTCCCAGCCTCTTGTAGTCCGGCCAGTTCCTCTTATCGGTCCTTTGACTTCCATACATGAAGCGTATGAATGCGCAGGCGACGTCCTTGGTATCCGCCCGATGCCCAAAGCTAAACCCTCCTATTGCCGGCTGAAGCGATTGTCCAATTTTTGAAAGAAAAATCCTCTCTAAAAAGTCATAATAATCTTAACTGTTATCATAGGTATTCCCGGGAATTATAATTAGATAAATTCTAAAAAACAAATTGACTTTTTTAAATTAAGGAGTAAATTAATCCAAAATAGTCATTTTAGTAATATGAAAAGATAAAATGTCCTATTTTCCTACACATAAAATACTATTCCGTTCATCTTGAAGCCCTGTTCACAATAGTGAACGGGGCTTTTGTTTTTTGGACGTTGTGTCCATTCCAAATGAAGGCCCTAATGATGTAAAAAGGACTCGTCTGACCAAGATCATGTCAGACTCTTTACCCTGTATAGCCCTGCTGTTGCGACCGAACACTTGTTTGATTTTCCTCTTTAATAAGGGGCAGTCAAAATCGGAGGCGTTCCCGTTGGCCTTTGCTGAAATACTTGGTGTCACCGGGAAGATTCTTTATACAAAGGACCCTTGGGAGGCATAGGATGACCGTCAGGAAAGTCAAGCAAAACGATTCCTCCATCCCTTCGACACATCGGCCAAGCTCAGGGCAATCAAGATCAGGGCAGGGACTGCGCAAGCGGGTGGTAGAAAAAGCCGGAGCCCTGAGGACCGAAAATCAGGAGGCTCGACACCTGCTCAACGAACTCCAGGTGCACCAAATAGAACTGGAGATGCAAAACGAGGAGTTGCGCCGGACCCAGCAATCACTGGAAACCTCTCGGGAGCGGTACTTTGCCCTTTATGATCTGGCCCCGGTGGGCTATGTCACCCTGAATGAACAGGGGTTGATTCTGGAGGTCAACCTCACCGCCGCCAATCTGTTGGGAGTCCCAAGAAATGCACTGGTTAAACAGCGACTGCCCCATTTCATTTTCCCCGAAGATCAGGATATCTATTACCGGCATCACAATCAACTCTTTAAGACCCACAGGCCCCAGGTCTACGCCCTTCGCCTGGTGGATCGTGGGGGAACGCCCTTTTGGGTGCATCTTAACGGTGTAATGACCCAAGATGCCGAGAGGGGGATACCGGTCTGCCTCATCACGATAAGCGATATTACCCAGCACAAGCGGCTGGTAATGATCTGCGGGAAGGTGAAGCGAAATTCCGCCATCTGGTCGAAGCTGCCTCTATAGGCATCTGGAAGTTGGATAAGAATTTTACTATTACCTATGTAAACGCCCAGATGGCCGAGATGCTCGGTTACAGGCCGGAAGAAGTGTTAGGCCGCCGGGTTGAGAGTTTCATTTTTCCAGAAGATTTGACGGACTACACAAGTAAAATGACAAATCGTCAAAAAGGAATCATAGAACAATACGAGAGAAGGTATAAACGTAAGGACGGAGGCACCCTGTGGGTCCTAATTTCCCCCAAACCCTTATTCGATGTCGAAGAGGGGTTTGATGGTTCCTTCTCTATGATTACCAACATAACCCAGCGTAAAGAAATGGAGGAATCTTTAAGGGCTTCCGAAGAGAAATATCGCGCTCTTTTTGAGCAAATGGGGGCCGGATTGATTATTGTGGAGGAGGATACCACCATATCTTTAGCCAACAACGAATTCGCAAAATTGACGGGATATTTAAAAGAAGAAATAGAAGGAAAGAAAAAATCATCAGATTTCATCATGCCTGAGGATGTGGAATGGATCCATCATAATCATCACTCGAGAAGAAAAAATTCTCATGCCTCACCAAACGAATATGAATCCAGAATCGTCGATAAATATGGAAAGGTGAAATACGTCCTGAATACAGTGACCATGATTCCGGGAACGACAAAAAGTATCGTCTCTTTTAGTGATATAACCGAACGTAAAAAAGCCGAAGAGGCCTTACTGGAGAAACAAGCTCAATTGCAAGCCATGACCCTCAGAATGTCAAATGTCGAGGAGTCGGAACGAAAAGAAATATCCCGGATACTGCACGACCTGGTAGGTCAGAGCCTGACCGCCTTGAATTTAAATTTGAATATCGCCGCCAGCCTGTTGCCACAAAAGACAGGAAACATTATTGTCCAAAGGTTGCAGGAAGCTATGAGATTAGGTGAAGAAGTCACCAGATATATCCGGGAAGTCATGTCTGATTTACGGCCTTCGGTTCTGGATGATTTTGGTTTGATATCCGCTCTTCACTGGTATGGAGAACGGTTCAGGGGACTAACCGGCCTACGAATCTATTTCAAGGAGAAGGGATCTTTCCCTCGTTTGCCCTCGACGATGGAGACGATTATTTTCCGTATCGTCCAGGAGGCCCTGGTCAATGTATCCAAACATGCCGGGGCCGATCGGGTGACTATAGTCGTGGAGAAGAAATCAGGAATGGCCCAAATAACTATCACCGATACCGGTCTGGGATTTCATTTCAAAGGATTTCGCGATGGGGGTGAAAGAAGGGGCTGGGGATTGGCTACCATGAAGGAGCGGGCCGAATCCCTGGGGGGAGACCTGCAGATCCGATCGGGACCAGGGATAGGGACCCGGCTAACCCTTCGCTTGCCGATTGATTGATAATAATTATTGGGTCTTTTGCATCCCCGTTCTTAGCAGTGGGAATATCGCAAGGAGGGCAGACAAAGTTGGAATGACCGAAAAGAGTTTCAAAGAGGGAAAGATCCGGGTCATGATAGCCGATGACCATGCCATCGTTCGCGAAGGGCTTCGCTTTATTCTGGAAGCCAATCCGGACATTCTGGTGGTGGGAGAGGCCTCTGATGGACGTCAAGCGGTGAAAGAGGCCAAAACGTTAAAGCCTGACGTGGTGATCATGGATATCGACATGCCGGAGTTAAACGGAATCGAGGCCACCCGTCAACTCCTGAAGGAGCAGCCGTCTTTGGGAGTGATCATCCTTTCCATGCATCACAGCACGGAACATATTTTTCAAGCCCTGCAAGCCGGAGCCAGGGGTTTTGTAATTAAGGAGGTAGCCGGAAAAGAATTGATCCATGCCGTCCGGGCCGTTTATAACGGACGTCGTTTCTTGAGCCGGCAGGTAGATGAGATTCTCATTGAGGATTATCTCTTTCAGCGTCAGAATATTCAGCCCGAAAGCCCCTTGGAAAAACTCAGCCCCCGGGAACGGGAGATCCTCCAGTTAGTGGTGGAAGGTAAAACCAGTGCCGCCATTGCCGATGTCTTTTTCTTATCTCAAAAGACCATAGAGACCTACCGTAGCCGGTTGATGCAGAAACTGGGGATCAAGGATATGGCCGGCCTGGTCAAGTTTGCCGTTGCCCACGGATTGACCTCCCTGGACTAATCGATGCCGGATGCCGGACAAGGTATTATATCTATCTTTTCATGAAAACCTTGAGGTTTTAGGAAAAAAGCTCAACCTACGCAACCAATCAATATCTAAAGGTCATATCAGCGAAAAGTAAACTATCCGCTATCCAGCCCCTGGAATCCCCTCTTTTTCAAACCTTCCCCACAAAAAATTTCAAACTTTCCTGACAGACAGACCGAATAAAATAAGGATATAAAATAATACAAAGCTAAAAATTGGTAACTTCTTAATAGGGATGCTGTTTTCCTCCTTAGATTTTCTGGACTATTTTGTTTTCCAGAGTCCTGGGCCCTGTAAAAAATGTCCGCTCGAACTTATCTGAAATCTGGTTTAACTTGTACGGGTTGGCAAAATGACCACTATGAATTACGGAAAAATCGATAGTACCAACCCGGTGACCGGTTTGGTCCGTGAACCCTCTGATCAGACGCAGGGCGGGACTTGCGCCCTGGGCGATAAAGTCGAGGCCAATGGACTTTGAAGATTCGGGGATCCTTCCGCCTCAGGAAGTAAGGGGTCTGCTTCAGGAAAGACGTATGCATCAGATTAAGCTGGTGCAACAGAACGAAAAACTTCTTCGGACCCAGAAGGCCCTGGAGACCTGGGGGATGATTGCTGCCGGACTGGCTCACGAACTGAGAAATCTCTTGGCGGTGATTAATGCCTGTACACAGTTCTGTTTAGAAGATGGTATTAAGACCCCCTTAAGAGGAAACCTTGAGATGATCCGTAGAAATGGCCAGAGCGCGAATAACATCATAAAAAAATTGTTAAACCTGGCCGCGCCCTCTGATTTGGAAATTGGTCCGGTAGATCTTAATGAAGTTGTCCTTGAAATGTGGGCCATGATCAACGTCATTGCTCCTGATAAAAAAATATTTGAGTCCAAATTAGATCCTCAGCTTCCTGAGATTCAAGGAGATCGGGAGAAGCTGAAACAGGTTTTTTATAACCTTTTTCTGAATGCCTTGCAGGCGGTTTCCAATCAGGGAAAGATCACAGTGGAAACCCGATACCTTATCTCTCGGAACCTTATCGAGGTCATCATCATCGATGATGGTCCGGGTGTGGCTAATGAGGAATTAAGCAAGATTTTCACCCCCTTCTACAGTACAAAAAAAGATGGAATCGGCATGGGTCTGGTTATCTGCCAGTCGATAGTCCTTCGGCATAAAGGATTTATCGCCGTAGACGCTGGATCGGGTCAGGGCGCCCGATTTTCGGTTCGATTGCCTTTGATTCAGCGGATAAAAGGGTAAAGGCTTGGGTTGTTCTTTTTTATGTCTTGCAGATCTATTAAGGGTTCTGGTCACAGGCCACCCTTTATTTCCATGGAATTTGCTTTATGTCTGAGGTGATGAAAACCATTAAATCCGGCGCCGAAGATTCTGATAGGAAGCTGATCTATATCCCGATCATTCATACCGAATCGGATATGGGCACACTGAGTCAATCGGTTAGGCTGGCAACCCTCAGACGGGTCGGACTTGCGGATTGGAGGCGCAAGGTCAACCTGATCGATCAACTCTGGACGGAAATCGAAAAAGTCATAACGAACCTTTCTCTCTCTTATGGAAAAGTTCGCCTTTACCAGGATGGATTACCCGTTTGCGGCCGGGAAGTGGAAATCGTTAGAGACGTAGCCAGTACCGGAAGCCGGAATTATCATCTCCTGCTCTATTTAATGGAAAAGGGCGCCCAAATCATGGGTACCGAGTCTCCGGAGCTTTTAGTAGAAGAATACGAGGTGACAAAACAACTCCTGGCCGCCGGTACGAAAAGCAAAACAGAGGGGGTTTTTGGCGAAGGTCTTCGCCGACCTTTAATGGATTCATTGCTCAAAAGGCGAGATCAATACATTGCGGAACGCATCAATACAACCCTGGGTTCAGGGGAAACAGGGATACTTTTTTTGGGGAGACTCCACTCATTAGGGAACAGACTGGATAAGGATATCAGGATAGCCTACCCGATCCATAAACCTTTTCCAGGTTAACCATTCATGCCCCAAGGGGGCAGCACGAATCATGAAAATCATCCCCCCTCACCCCCCCCTTCGGAGAGGGGAGGGAAGGGGGGGATGGCACGAAAGGACACTTATGGGTAACGAAGGCATTCGGATACTGATCGTCGACGATGAAGAAGATTTGTGTGCCGTGCTCTCCCAACTCATTTCCCGGGAAGGCTATCAGTGCCTGACCGCTCACGAGGGGGAAACAGCCCTCAGGATGGTCTATTCCCAGGCTCCCGATGTGATGTTGCTGGATTTCAAAATGCCGGGCATGGATGGAATGGAGGTCTTGAGAAAGGCCAAGGAATTGGACCAGAGCCTTCCGGTGGTGATGATAACCGCTTTCGCTGACGTGTCAGGGGCCGTGACGGCCATGAAAGCCGGGGTACACGATTATCTGGCCAAACCGTTTGACAATAACGAGGTAATCAGGGTGGTGCACCGGGCCCTGGCTGAGCGAAATTTTAATAAAATGAATCGTCAACTTTCAGATAATGCCTCAACTAAAGAGACGCTAAAGACTTTGATGGGGCCGAGTGATGCCATCTTCAGGCTCACCTCGGATGTCAACCGGGTGGCGGCCTCGGATTTTAATGTGGTCATTTTTGGAGAGACCGGATCCGGGAAAGAGTTGGTGGCCAGGGCTATTCACCAGGCCTCCGCCAGGTCCAAGGGACCTTTTATCCCTGTTGATTGCGGGGCTATCCCGGAAACGCTTTTTGAAAGTGAACTTTTGGGGCATGAGAAAGGGGCTTTTACCGGGGCAGAACATCAACGCAAAGGAAAATACGAACTCGCTAATGATGGGACCTTGTTTTTAGACGAGATAGCCAACATGCCTCTTGGTTCCCAGGCCAAACTCCTACGTGTCTTGCAGGAAAAAACGGTCTACCGGGTGGGAGGGAACAGCCCGGTGAGAGTTCATGCCCGGGTCCTGGTGGCCAGCCATAGCGACCTGGACAATGACGTAACCTCAGAGGTCTTCCGGCAAGATCTATTTTTTCGGTTAAACGAATTCACTATTCGCATTCCCCCTCTTCGAGAACGCAAAGAGGACATTCCCTATTTAGCCAAAAGATTTTTAGACTTGACCAATATTGAATTGAAAAAAAACGTCAAAGGATTTTCGGAATCCGCCCTGGAAAGCCTCTTTAGTTATAATTGGCCTGGAAACGTGCGACAATTGCAATCCACCATTCGCCGGGCGGCGCTTCTATCCGATGAAATCATCAAGGGAAAGCATCTGGACTTGAAGAGAGTGGAGGTACCAGGATTGGCCTTTACTCCGAAGGTACAAGGAATTCCCTGGAAGCAATTTTCACTCAGGGACATTCTAAAAAGGAGCAACATGGCCGTTGAACGGGAGGTCCTCCTTCAGGTCCTCAAATATACAGGATGGAATAAGGCCAAGGCGGCCCGGCTGCTGCAAGTCGACTACAAGACGATCCATACCAAGGTGAAGATATTAAAACTTATAGAGGGGGGAGTAGCAACATGACACAAAAAAAGAATACGGAAAAAGAAGGGCCAACCTACAGTAACTTCGGGATCCTGAAAGGGCTCGGGGATTTTATAGAAAAATTGGGAGAACTGGCCGATAAAGGGGAGAATCTTTCCAAAACCGGGGATCTCCACTGGAAGGGCCAGGGCAAAGATCTCAAGGGGGTCTATGGGTTCTCGGTCAAGGTAGGCCTGGGGGGAGAAGAGGTCAAGGTTGAACCGTTCGGTAATATCCGCAAGGATAAAAAAACAGGAGAATCGGTGGTCGAGGAAATCCGCGAGCCCATAGTCGATGTCTTTGAAGAGGAGGGTTATACCCTGATATTGGCCGAGATGCCCGGTATTAGTACCGAGGATATTCAGATCGAAGTCAAGGACGACCTGCTGACCCTTTATGCCGAAAAGGGTGACAAGAAGTACCGTAAAGAGATTCTCCTGCCAAAAAGCTATAAGAAGGAAAAAATGGCGATCTCCTGTAACAACGGCATCGTCGAGATCAAATGTGTGATGTAAATCAAGGTTTAAGGGTCAAGGTTCGGGTACAGGGTGGAAATCCCTAAAAGGTTTGCCTTAAACCCTAACCCTTACACCGTACACCCTGGAGCGAGGAGCAATGATGGCCCAAAGTAATAACGTGACACTTAAACTCAAAGTAACCGAGGCCCTTAGTAAGGACATGGGCAGGGCCCTGGCCCGCATGGATCCGGAGGATCTGGAAAAATTACAGATCGCCATCGGGGATATCGTCGAGGTAACCGGGAAAAGAATGACAATCTGCAAAGCCATGCCGGCCTATAAGGAATCTCGTGGTCATTCCCGGATACAATTGGATGGATTGACCCGGGAAAATGCCGGGGCCGGGTTGGACGAATATGTTTCGGTAAGCAAGACCGTCCATCGTCCGGCCGAACAGGTCATGCTCACGCCCACCAATATAACCCCTTCAGACCGTGATCTGAAGTACATCGGCAGCCTTTTGGACGGCCTCCCTGTCCTGACCGGAGACCGGATCAGGGCGAATTTATTCGGCAGCCGCTCGGCGAGCTTCAAAGTGGAAAGCACCCTTCCCAAGGGACCGGTAGTGATCAATCCGACAACCCATCTGGTGGTGGGAAAGGGGCAAGTGGAAGACCCACGGGGACCCCGTGAACTTTCCTATGAAGACATCGGCGGGCTCAAACCTCAACTGCAACGGATACGGGAGATGATTGAACTCCCCTTGCGCTTTCCGGAGGTGTTTGAACGCCTGGGAATAGATCCCCCCAAAGGGGTTCTTCTTTACGGCCCGCCCGGATGCGGAAAAACGTTGATTGCCCGGGCTATCGCCCATGAGACGGAAGCCAACTTCTTTACCGTAAGCGGCCCGGAAGTCATTCACAAATTTTATGGAGAAAGTGAGGCCCATCTTCGAAAAATTTTCGAGGAAGCCTCCCGCAAAGGACCCAGCATCATTTTTATCGACGAAATCGATGCCGTTGCTCCCAAACGGGAACAAGTGGTGGGGGACGTAGAGAAACGGGTAGTGGCTCAACTTCTGGCCCTGATGGACGGACTCAATAGACGCCAGAATGTAATCGTCATTGCGGCCACCAATATTCCCAACGCCCTGGACCCGGCCCTGCGTCGCCCCGGTCGATTCGACCGCGAGATTTCTATACCCATCCCCGATCGCCATGGGAGGCTGGAGATTCTTGAGATCTACAGTCGCGGAATGCCTTTGGCCCAGGATGTGAACATGACGCACCTGGCCGACATAACCCATGGCTTTGTCGGGGCCGACCTTGAAGCCCTTTGCCGGGAAGCCGCCATGATCTGTTTACGCAAAATTATGACCGAATTTGATTTCGGGCTGTCTGGTATCCCTTATGAACAGCTTGCCAAGCTGGAAGTGCACATGGAAGATTTTATGGCAGCCTTGCGGGAAGTGGAGCCATCCGCCATTCGTGAGGTCTTTGTGGAGGTCCCTAATGTTCGCTGGCAGGATGTGGGTGGTCTGAAAACCGTTAAGGAACGTCTGATAGAGGCCGTGGAATGGCCCCTGAACTATGCCCATCTTTTTGAAAAAGCGGGAATCCGTCCACCCAAAGGGATCCTTCTAACCGGTCCGCCGGGCTGCGGAAAAACCATGATGGCCAAGGCCATTGCCACGGAGAGCCAGGTAAACTTTATCTCCATCAAAGGCCCGGCCCTCCTTTCCAAGTATGTGGGAGAATCCGAAAGAGGGATTCGGGAGGTCTTTCACAAGGCCCGGCAAGCGGCCCCCTGTATCGTATTTTTTGATGAGATTGATGCCCTGGTTCCGGCCAGGGGCGAAGGCTCGTCTGACGCCCATGTAGCCGAGAGGGTCCTCAGCCAGTTTCTGGTCGAACTGGATGGCATGGAAGAACTCAAGGGGGTGCTGATACTCGGGGCGACCAACAGGCCCGACATGCTCGACCCGGCCATTCTCAGACCGGGCCGGTTTGATCAGGTCGTGGAAATCCCCCTGCCTGATGAAGCGGGCCGGGAGGAGATCTTCAAGATTCATCTCGCACCCAAACCTCTTCAGTCGGGGATCAGGACCAGTGATCTGGCTTCCAGGACCGAAGGCTTTACCGGTGCGGATATCGCCTCGGTTTGCAATAAAAGTGCCCTTATGGCCGTCCGTCGGGCGGTTGAGGCGGGAAAAGGTTTAACGGCCGGGGAGGGGGACCTCATTATTTTGGCAGAGGATTTGAAAACCACCTTGGAGGAGTTGAAGGGGGATTAAAATGGAAAATAGGGGAAGCGCTATTTACCTTTACTGTTTTGCTAAGCCGGGTCTATTGCCGGCCATTGAGGCCGGGGGGTTAGATGAGCAGAGCCCCTTGTCCTTCCAGCCCTTTTTAGAGGTGACGGCCGTAATTGGCAATGTTTCCATTGAGGAATTCATCGGGCCTGATGCGGAATCCAGAATGCAGGATCTGGCCTGGTTGGGACCTCGTGTCTGCCGTCATGAAGAGGTCATCGAAGAGGCCAATCGCCGATCTCCTGTTCTTCCGGCCCGGTTTGGGACCATTTTTTCTTCCAAAGAGGCCCTGGATTGTTATTTAAAAGAAAACTATGAGGCCATCACAAAATTCCTGGATTATGTTACCGATAAGGAAGAGTGGGGGATTCGAGGAATGATGGATAAGGTAAAGGTCAGAGAAAACCATTATTCCTTCCTTCTGACTGAGCAGGAGAGATCTCTGACTTCATTAAGCCCAGGCAGGAGATACTTCCAGGAAAAGCGTCTCCAAACTGATTCGGGAAAGAAATTGAACCTGTGGCTTGAGGAGGTTCTAAAAAAGGTCAGAAACCAGCTCTCTTATTTATCCCCGGATTATTTCGAACGTAAGGTTCTCCCTCGCGAGGCATCGGGATTTGAAAAGGATATGGTCTCCAACTGGGCCTTTCTTTTGCCTCAAAAAACATTTAGAAATTTTCGCGCCCGGATTGACCAGATCAATTCAGAATATGACCAGGAAGGCTTGATTTTTGAGCTTTCCGGCCCTTGGCCCCCTTATAGCTTTTTTCATCCACCCTCACCGGACCAGGAGAAATGAACGTTCTTGTCTACTGTATTATGGGGCACCCTCATCCATCAGGTCTGGAATCCTTAAGGGGCATCGGAGATGAAATAATATCTCTGGTGGAGACGGATGGCCTGATGGCGGCTGTTTCACGGATTGTTACCCCGGACGCGACACCCAACCTTAAGCGCATCCTGCACTACCAAAAAATTATCGAATGGTTTCATAACGACAGCACCATTATTCCCATGCGTTACGGTTGTCTGGTGGCGGAAGAATCGGAAGTGGTTCGCATCCTGAAAGAACATGGAGATGAATATAAAAGACTCCTTGGAGAACTGGAAGGCTGTGAAGAAATGGGGATAAGGATCTTAAGTTCGGAGTTCGACTCTCTCCGGCGTGATTCTACCGGGCCGAGGGTCAATAATTTTGTTGCCTTAGGAAAGGGAATTTCACCCGGGGATTGTCAGGCAAACCAATCCACCCCTGATCTCGGAAACAAACCGTCCCCCCATCCCGGTCAGGCCTATTTGGCGGTACGGAAGGCCCACTACGTACAAGAAGAATCGATTAACCAGGAAAATGAGGCCCTCATCGAGGCCTATCGTAATGTCTTCGCCGGACTCTTCGTAAAATGTAAAAAAGAAGGCCCCTCAACTCGCCATGCCCGGATGCCCGTCGACAATACGCTCCTCTTTTCTCTCTATTTTCTGGTGCCGAAATATTTAGTCAATACCTTTCGCCTGGTTTTTAAAAAGATACCGTCTAAAGATGGTCAGAAGATCCTTCTGAGCGGCCCATGGCCGCCTTATAACTTTGCACACGCCTCCACCCAGGCAGGAGAAAGGCCATGATCGGTAATCACACGTCCACTTCTTTTTTATGAGCTGAATCAATAGGCATTAATCCTTATCATCAGGGAGGCAAGATGTTTCTTTTAATCTTTGGCCTATTTGTGGGATCCTGTTTGGGAGGAGTTTTGATGGCCATTCTGGTAAATTCCAAGCAGGCTGATGAAGCCGTCTGCCGATTTATGGATCAAAAGGACGGAGCCGCCCATGAGGACCTCCTTATGGCCCATCACTCTGTTGTCTGAATAAATAGATTTTTATTTCCGAGTTATTTTCTGATCCAGCGCCACGATGCGGCGTCTCATAGCTTCTTACGAGATTATCATGATTAATCGGGACAAGATTAAGGAAGAAGTAACTGCGGATCGTTATCAGAAGCTTTTTGCCATGCTTCTGGATGCCATCCCCTCATCCGTTCTGTTGGTCAACCAGGATCTGCGTATCGTCCTGGCCAACCGAAATTTTCTGGAAAAAAGCCGCCGATCGGAATCGGACACCATCGGATCCCGGCTGGAAGAAGTCATCCCCGTCATTATTTTTGAACATATGGACATCTCCTCCCGCATCCGCCAGGTTTTCCTCAATAACCAGCCTACGCGTGGAGAAAAGATGACCTACCGGGCCCCAGGACTCCCGATGAGGATTTATTATTACAGTATTCTCCCCTTCTCCTGGAACGGGGTAGTGGAAAATGCCCTGCTATTGATGGATGATGTGACCGAGCAGGTCAGGTTGAGTGAAGAGATCCGTCGCGTAGAACGCCACCTGGCCAGTGTGGTGGAGAGTGCCAGCGATATCGTTCTTTCTTCCGATATGGAAGGCAGAATTTTAACCTGGAACACAGCAGCCGAGAAGTTGTCCGGATACTCGTTATACGATGTAAAAGGAAAGTTTTTCGTTAACTATATAACCGATCTTCATCAGGAAGAGGTCACCCGGATTTTTTCCTCTATGAAGATATCCAAAAGTTCACAACAGGCCGAATGGGACTTGATAACCAGGCCGGGGGATTTGGTCCCCGTCTCCTGGGTCTGCTCGCCCATGATAGACGACAAGTCTCAAATCGTGGGCATCGTCGCCGTAGGGAGGGATCAGACCGAACGCCGAAGATTTGAGATCCAACTTCTTCGCTCGCAAAAATTAGCCGCCTTAGGGGTGATGGCCGGGGGTATCGCCCATGAGATTCGAAATCCCTTGGCCATTGCCTATTCCGCAGTCCAGTTTCTTCAGGAAGAAAAAAATACCCCGGAGTTCGGGAAGGAATGTGTTCAAAAGATTCAAACCGGCATACAACGGGCTTCCTCTATTATTGAAAATCTCTTGAAGTTTGCCCGGCCCTCTTTGGAAAAAAACCTGGAGGATATCAGCCTGATTGCTCTGATTGAGGAAGCCTGGACCTTGGTATCCAACCAAGCCAAAATACAAAAAATCGAGGTCAGATCATATTATCCTAAAGATCCCCTGTGGATTAAAGGCATTTCAAACTCCCTCCAGCAAGTCTTCATCAACCTTTTTTTGAATGCCATCAACGCCATGCCTGATGGGGGAAACCTGGAATTCCAGGTGGAGAGAGTGAACAATGAGGCGGATATTCACGTTATGGATACGGGATACGGTATCTCGGAAGAAGAAATAAGTAAAATTTTTGATCCTTTTTATTCAGGGACTCCAATAGGAAAAGGAACAGGAACAGGATTGGGACTTTCCATCTGCTATTCTATTGTGAAGCAGCATTTCGGCACCATCGAGGTGGATAGCATCCCCGGGAAAGGCTCCACCTTTACAGTGCGACTGCCTATTTTATAAAAGGCCCTTTCCCAATAAGCTCCCGGGAAAGAGGTCGAGGATTGAAGGTCATAGGATGACATATCCGCGCAGGCGGGGATCCAGGTTATGTCCGAACGCTGACGTGCTTCTTTGAATCGGGAACGGACTATTGACGGAAAAAATAAAATGACTGTGAGAAGTAAAATGTTTCTTGTTGTCGACGATGAACCGGATATGTGCTGGGCATTGGAGCATATATTGAATGCCAACGGATTTCCAACCCGAAAGGCGCTTAGCGGTCATGAGGCGCTCCGGTTAATGGCCCAGGAGAGATTCCCAACCGTTTTTTTAGATGCCAAACTCCCCGATATAGAAGGCATTGATCTGGCCAGAAGGATTCGCGAGGTTGATCCCGATGTGCGCATTATTATCATTTCCGGCTATTTTTACGGCGATGATGTGAAGATACAAAACATATTGTCGGAAGGATTGATCTCCGGATTCATCAGCAAACCTTTTCTTCACCATGAGGTCTTGAAGATTATTAATTCGAATCCCAAAGCCAAAAGCCGGAATCCGAAATGAACGGGGTTAGCGAGCGCATTCCTCTTCACGCTAAAGGCGGGACTGCCTGGGCAGTATGTCCCATTTTCAGTTCAATATAGAGATAGTCCCATAGTAATGAGGATTTCATTCCATAACCTTTATTCCTTAGTCTTTTCTCGATCATGGTTCAGATAAATATAAAACTCCTTATTTCTCTTAGTTACAACAATACTTTTCGTAACAGTTATTCTGGCATGGTTTTGGCAATTAAAGGATGGCAAGGCATGCCTGACTAACGTAACGAAAAAACATTTAACGAATCCAAGGAGGTTTTATTATGGCAAGAGTACAGAAGTCAACTGATTCATCGAGTTTGGCAGAAGTAGTGGACCGCATTCTGGACAAAGGTATTGTGATCGATGTCTGGGCCAAGGTCTCTTTAGTAGGGATTGAACTGCTGTCCATTGAAGCACGGGTGGTGATTGCTTCGGTAGAGACCTATCTGAAGTATGCTGAGGCCATTGGGCTAACGGCCAGTGCCGCGACTCCGGCCTAAGACTGATCGGAGTTAAATGGTTCTTGTGGTCAGGCGAGACGGCAAAGACACTCGCCTGACCTGGAACCCAATTTCTGAATGAAGATCAGACTGAAGAAAAGGAGCGTGATGATGGGAATCTTAACCGATGATATGACCCGCTTGGTTGGGGAGATAGTGGATCTGCGCCGTGGGCGTGGGGCGTTCATGAAGGACTTGGCACGTGAGACCAAGGAGATGGAAGATTCCGTCTCTGTCATGCGCGCCGGTTTTCTCAAAAGTCATGGCGGGATGGCCAGGAGATTGAAA
This sequence comes from uncultured delta proteobacterium, assembly GCA_963821645.1. Lineage (GTDB taxonomy): Bacteria > Desulfobacterota > RBG-13-43-22 > RBG-13-43-22 > RBG-13-43-22 > RBG-13-43-22. The sequence continues at coordinate 40,053 of CAWGEQ010000011.1, forward strand.
GCTAATCTTAAGGCCTTCAATCGTAACCTGAAAAGTAGCGTCAAGAATATGGAAGCCGGTTTCAATAAGGCCCATTCGGCAATGGCTCGAAAAACCAGGGCCGAGCGGCAAGCCTTTGTTGCCGATCTAAATGAGGCGGGCGCTGGTTTGCGCCAGGAATTTGCCTCTGATCTTTCCGGAGCACGTCGGGCTTGGCAAGGCCAAGGGGCTTGATCCGGTCAACCTGCCTGGCAGAAAAAATAATCTAAATTAGGAAGAAAAAGGAGAACTATAATGGCAAGAGTACAGAAATCAACTGATTCATCGAGTTTGGCAGAAGTAGTGGACCGCATTCTGGACAAAGGTATCGTGATCGATGTCTGGGCCAAGGTCTCTTTAGTAGGGATTGAACTGCTGTCCATTGAAGCACGGGTGGTGATTGCTTCGGTAGAGACCTATCTGAAGTATGCTGAGGCCATTGGGCTAACGGCCAGTGCCGCGACACCGGCCTAAGACCGATCGGAGTTAAATGGTTCTTGTGGTCAGGCGAGACGGTAATGACACTCGCCTGACCTGGAACCCGGTTGTGAAATTCAGATTGAAGAAAGGGGCGGTGACATGGGCGTATTAACTGACGATATAACCCGATTGGTTGGAGAGATCACGGCAGGGCGTCATAGTCGTGCGGAGTTTATCAAGGGGCTTAGGCGCGGAGTAAAGGACCTTGGGGAAGAGGCCTTGAGTATGCGTTCCCGATTTCAACGGGATCATCACAACATGGCCGTGGAGGCCCGGGCCGAACGGATGAACTTTGTGTCGGGTTTAAACAAAACGGTGATTTCGTTGTTACGGTCCTTTACCTCCGATCTTTCCGGTGCTCACCGGGCCTGGGTTGGTCTCTCTCCAATAAAACGTAAGCCTCTCGAAGTCGAGGAGAAAAAGCGTTTGGAGGCTAAACGCAGGGCCAAGGAAGAAAAAGTAGAAGCAGAAAAAAAGCCGATAAAAAAAAGCGACCATCAGTGGCTGGGAGAAGAGGAAAAAATGGTCTTGGAGACTGTCTCAAAATCGTTCAAGTCTTCCAAGCAGGAAAAAACAAGAAATAAAGACAAATTTAAAGGTAAAGCACAATGAGAGTGGCCGGCCGACAGCCTCATTTTTCAGAGGGTCGGATAACGGAGTGCGATCCGGTGGAAATAGCCTGTTCCTTCTGCGGGGGCAAAGGAAAAGATCCTTTCGGGATCATGTCCTATTTATCTACCTGCTCTGTTTGCGGGGGGCGAGGCATTGTGCAAATAAGCAGTCCGATTAGAACCTGCGCCCACTGCCGAGGGGCAGGTGCAGTCAAAACCTTCTCCTGTACGACTTGTGGGGGTAAAGGGTATGTCCATCTTCCCTTTAGTTCAACGACACCCTGTCGTAAATGCCAAGGAACGGGTGATGATCCTTCCGCTCCGGCTATGGATTGTTTGAGCTGTCGAGGTCGAGGATGGGTAAACGATTCATGATATAAGGGGAAGAAAAAAAGGATCAGCATTTTTTATTGAAGGGAGAGCATATCAAAAATGGAAAAGTTACAGTCAAAATACATCTCAACCGCTGCCGTGAGACTCCAGACCGAAGGAGACAACGTCATTCCGGAACCCAGCGAGGAATTTGTTTCCACCCCCCAGGTTGAGGACTTAACCCGGCGCGCCCTGGCCTACCTCGAAGTGGGTTACCCGGTCCACTTCGCCGGTCCGGCTGGAACCGGGAAAACCACCCTGGCCTTTCACGTGGCCGCCCAACTCGGCCGGCCCGTATCCCTGATGCATGGTGACGACGAATTTGGAAGTTCCGACCTGATAGGCCGGGATGCCGGCTATCGCCGGTCCAAACTGATCGACAACTTCATCCATTCCGTCCTGAAGACCGAAGAAAATATGAACACCTTATGGATGGACAATCGACTCACCACGGCCTGTCAGAACGGGTACACCTTGATCTATGATGAGTTTACCCGTTCCAGACCGGAAGCCAACAACGCACTGCTCAGTGTCCTGGAGGAGAAGATTCTGAACCTTCCCACCCTGAGACGCTCCGGCGAAGGTTACCTGGAGGTTCATCCCGATTTCCGGGCCATATTTACCTCTAATCCGGAGGAATATGCCGGGGTCCATAAGACTCAGGATGCCCTGATGGACCGACTGATCACAATCCTGGTCGGCCATTACGATCGCGAGACCGAGATCCGGATTTCCGTGGAAAAATCAGGAATCTTAAGGGCCGATGCCGAGACCATCGTGGATATTGTCCGGGAACTGAGGACTATCGGCGTTAATAACAACCGTCCCACTATCCGGTCCTGTATCGCCATTTCCAAAATACTGGCCAACCGTAAGTCCCATGCCCGAATAGGGGATCCGGTCTTCCATTGGGTCTGTCGGGATGTGCTCAATACAGATACGGCCAAGGTTACCCGGGGAGGCCAGTCGGTTATGCTCGATAAATTGGAAGAGGTTATTCAAAAGGTCTGCCAACAAAATAAAAAAATAACAGTCCCCCATCTGGCGGTGAAAACCAAGAAGATTTCCGCTATAGCGAAGGAAAGGGAATAATCCTTATGGCTCTTTTGAAAAAAAATCTTCGAGGGTTACAGGACATCCGCACCCTGGCAGGAAGAGTCGATCAGGCCGCAGTCCCCTATAAGGCCTTTATGAAGTTGAGCGCCCTGGAAATGGAAAAATTGCGTCGAGGGGAAGAGAAAGCGAGTGCCCTGCATCGGGTTAAAAATATCGATACCCGGTTCCAGGAAATAGAAAAAGAAAAGGCTGGTTTGCTGGAGGTCCTGGAAGGTCGAGACCCGGCCGTTTCCCTGGGGAATAACCCCCGGAAACCCGTTAAATCCCAACCCCGGCGCTGCACGGGAGGATTAAAAATCAGATATTAGATAAAGGGTGGCCATGCTTACCATAAAAGGATCCGATCACATTCTTGGGGCTAAAAATATCAAAGGACATCTGTCTGTTCAAACCTCTACCGGCTTGTCTATGAAATTTAGAGATGCCAGAAGGATCAATCAAGAGGGGATTCTCTTGATTAATCAATTGATGCGCCGTGCCTGGCTGTCGCGGCAATGGGAAAAACACCAAAAGGACTGTAAGGAGAAGAAAAAATGAAAATCAACTGCATTTCCTGTGGATTTAATATCAACCTGGATGAAACCTATGATGACTATGAGGGTGGGATAAAGTGTTTCACCTGTCAGGCCATTCTGGAGATCAGGATCGACGATGGGAGACTTAAATCGCTCAAGTTTGTTAAATATCAAGAACGTCCCGCGGCCTAACCAAAAGAAGAAAGGGTATGAGATATGGCTACCAACTTGGGAAGTAACGGAAAGGGCCGGTACATCTATGCCATAATATCCGGTTCAGAAGATCGGTCTTTTGGGTCCATTGGTATTTTTGGGGAAAAGGTCTATACCGTTTCAAATGCCCGCATTGCTGCAGTGGTGAGCGATTTCTCCATGGATACGCAAACGAAAATCCGTCCTGAACGCCGACATCTGGCCGCCCACCAGGAAGTCCTCAAATGTATTATGAAAGAAGCTACCCCGTTGCCCATGGCCTTCGGTATAATCGCCGATGGCCCCAAAGCCATCCAAAAAATCCTTTCGGCCAATCATAAGGACTTCGTTGAACAACTTAATCGCGTCGCCGGAAAGGTTGAAATGGGCTTACGAGTTACTTGGGACGTACCCAATATCTTCGAATATTTTATTCAGACCCATCCCGAATTGCGGCAGGCCCGGGATCGCTATTTCGGTACGCTTCGCGAGCCCACGCAGGAGGACAAGATCGAAGTGGGCCGGATGTTTGACCGTATCCTCAACGAAGATCGGGATTCCCATTTAGAGAGGGTGGAAGAGATACTGGCCCCCTACTGTAGTGAATTGAAAAATAACCCAACCCGAAATGAACAGGAGGTGCTCAACCTCGTTTGTTTGGTTGGACGGGACGCCCAAAAAGATTTTGAAGCCGGGGTCTTCCAGGCTTCCAATCTCTTCGATAACAACTTTGCCTTTGATTATAACGGACCCTGGGCACCCCATAATTTCGTGGAACTGGACCTGAAGAAGTAAAAAATATAAAAGAAAAGGGACTGAGGCGATGATCATTAACGGCTTTCTTTGGATATTTCAGAAGGTGCATGAAGCCGCTCTGGAAGAAATGGACCGCCAGGCGGAGAGGATAACCACCGACCTGAGGGAACTGTACCAGATGTTGGAGGCGAAAAAAATCTCCGAGCCTGAGTTTGATATCAGGGAAAAGAGACTCCTGGATCGATTGGAAGAGGCTGAAGGGGAAGGGGCTTCCATGGAAAGGGAAGCGGCTTAATCGCTTATGCCCGATCATTCTTTTCAGGACAGAGAACAGGTCAGTCTGTGTGAGGCGCTGGACCGCATCCTCCACAAGGGGGCCGTCCTGGTAGGAGAGTTGACCATTTCCGTGGCCAATATCGATTTAATCTATCTCGGGTTGCAGATTGTTCTCACTTCCATCGAAAATGGGCGGCCAATGGACACGGGGATAATAGACAGCCGGAAGAAGGCCAAGATCAGACTATAGAGGCATACAACCGAGACTTATAATCCAGCATCCAGTATCAGATCATTTCATTTTTAACGAGCTTTTCGGAGGAACCTTGCGGAGGTCAAAAAAAATGAATTCATCGGCGGAAGCCTTAAGAGTGGAATCTTTTGCTTTAAAAGATTTTGCCAAAGTATTGCAGGCCGGCAGGACCTTAAAATCTCCCAGAATAAATTTGGATCCGGACAAGGTCAAAAACGGCCTTGGGCAACTGGTCCTGACCCTGGTGAAACTGCTTCATGAACTCCTGGAGCGCCAGGCCATCCGGCGCATCGAAGGCGGCTCCCTTCGGGAAGACGAAATCGAGAGGATCGGTGTGACCTTAATGAGGCAGTCCCAGGAAATAGGAAGACTTTGCCAGGAATTCGGCCTGGAAGAAGAAGATCTCAATCTCGATCTCGGGCCTCTCGGAAAACTGATGTAAGGAGAAATGTAGATGTCTATACAACGTGCTACTCATCATTCCATTGAAAGCACCAATCTGGCCGATCTGCTGGAGCGTGTGCTGGACAAGGGAATCGTTATTGCCGGGGATATTAAAATCAAGCTGGTGGATGTTGAGCTGCTGACCATCCAAATCCGTCTGGTGATCTGCTCGGTGGACAAGGCCAGGGAGATGGGCATGGATTGGTGGGTCAATAATCCGGCCTTCAACTCCAAGGCTTCATTAGAACAGGAAACGGATTCTATGGCCAAGATGGAGAAGCGGATAAATAAACTGGAGGCCTCCATGATGGCGGCTGGTTGACACTGAAATAAACTGTTCTCCCATTATTCTATAAAAATGAAAAGCGGTAGAGATGAAAACCAAAGCGGCGACCGAAGGCCAATTTCTGATCCGCGAAGATCGTGGAAGAAAGACGATTATATTAGTTCGTTGGATTCTTATTATTATTGTCGGATACCTGGTCGCCTTCGCCTCTCCTAATCAACCCCTTCTTTCCCTGCCTCATTTTCTCTTTGTTGTTTATGCCCTTTCTAATCTTCTTTTGATGTTTACCCCGGCAAGATGGTTTGAAAAGGATACCTTTATCTTTCTCATCCTGCTGGTCGATATCGGGATGACCTCTTTGGCCATTTTTATGACGGCCAGGATCGATTCGGAGTTTTTTTTGATCTATTTCCTGATACTTTTTATTGCCGCTTTTACCCTAAAGCCCAAATTTATTTTCTTTTCTTCAGGGCTGCTTCTTGGCGGTTATGGGCTTTTTTCCTACTTAAAATATCCTCAACTTTTTAGCCAGCCCGTTTTTTTACTACGATTTCCCTTTATTTTTGCGATCAGCGCCTTCTTTACCACGATGATTGAATCTTATAATCGGGTGAAACAAAGGCAGGAACTGCTAAAGGAAGACGTCCGTGAATTGGAGGTACTGACGGATTTAGCTCAATCCATTGGCCGGAATAAAAATATATCAGACTTCTTGATTAAGGTGACTCAGACCTTAAGTGAAAAATTACTCCTCCAACGTTGCATGGCCATTCTGGTGGATGTCAAGGAAGAGCAGGCCAGAATGGTTTCTTCCAACGATCACGTCGAAAAGGAACCTATTGTTATCGACTTGAAAAGATATCCTGCGCTCAAGGAATCATTGGATAAAAATTCGGGAGAGATCCCGGAAGACATGTTGTTGGGTAATAAGACGGTTTCCAGGTATATATTCAAAAGAATGCCCATCTCATATCAGGAAAAAAGCTTAGGGACCCTCTATTTACGGGTCAACACCTCTCACCGTTGGCTGATCCGCCGAGAGGAATATTTCATGTCTCGTTTATCCCATATCACGGCTACAGCTATACATAATCTGGAGCAGTCTAAGATATGAGAAGAATAATGTTTAGAACCAATTTTTTTGAAGATGGCTTAAAGGCTTATGATCGATCGGACTACCTTGGGATAACTTTTGTCATACTGCCGTCGTGAGGAAGAAATTGATGGAAAATACGGAAGAAAAAACAATCAAGGTCTTGCTGATTGAAGACAATCCCGATGATGCCCATCTGGTCAAGAAATTACTAAAAGACGTTAACGGGTCCGCCTATGAAATAAAAGTTGCCGAACGGCTCTCCACCGGTCTGGAACTTTTGACCCAGGGAGGGATTGATTGCCTCCTTTTAGACGAAAACCTGCCGGATAGTCGGGGATTAGATACCTGTGTCAAGGCTCATAACCACGCCCCACAAATCCCTATTGTGGTCTTAGCGGATCTGGAGGATGAATTGACCGCTTCTATGGTCGTGAGGGGAGGTGCCCAGGACTATCTTCCTAAAGGAAGTCTTGAAAGCAATTTACTCAACCGCTCTTTGCGGTTTAGTATTGAGCGGCAAAAGACTCAAGAAGTATCGGAAAAAAAGAATGAGGATTTAACCCTGATGACCCAGCAGCTCTGGCAGACCGCCAAGTTAGCCTCGTTGGGAGAGCTGGCCGCCAGTATTGCCCATGAATTGAATAATCCCCTGGCCACGATCAGCCTGCGTATCGAATCGCTCATGACACAACTTCCATCCGATAATCCCCACCAGGAAGGGTTTGAAGATTATTGAGCAGGAGATTAAAAGGATGGCCGACCTGATCTCCAATTTACTTGAATTCAGCCGACGAAACCAGAAGAGCTATTCTTCAATGAACCTCCAGGAAGAAATAGAAAAGACCCTCGAACTCGTTCACTTTCATTTGCGTAAACAAAACATCCATGTTTTGAAGGAGTTCGCCCCCGGTTTTCCCCTGATTCAGGCCGATCGTCAACAATTACGCCAATTATTCTTAAACCTGCTGACTAACGCCGGTGATGCCATGACGGGTGGGGGGACCTTAACCATTCGGACCAGTCTGCAGAAAAGGGAAGATCGGGAAGCGAAAGCAATCATAGAATTTATCGACACCGGTATCGGTATATCTCCGGAGGATTTGCCCAACGTCATGGAATCGTTTTTTACCAGGAAAGACGAAGGCAAAGGGACGGGATTGGGCCTGGCCATTTGTAAGCGTATTGTTCAGGATCATCAGGGAACTATTAAGATAACCAGTCAATTGGGCCAGGGGACCGTAGTGCGTCTGATTTTGCCCATAATCAATAAGGCTAATGATCAATACCTCAGAGAAATGAAGGATTAGGGAAAAATCCATGGAGGAAATGAAACTGGGACGTCTAATCGTGGTCGATGACGAGGTGGAGTTAATGACCACCTTGTGCGAGATGCTGGCCAAAGAAGGCTATGAAGCCATAGGCTTTACCTCGGGTCCGGACGTCCTGGAGGCCATGCAAGAGAAAGAATTTGATCTGTTACTGACCGACCTGATGATGCCCGACATGGATGGGATTACCCTTATCAAAAAGGCCCTGGAAATGGACCCGGAACTTTGGAGTATCATCATGACCGGCAATGGGACCATTCAAACGGCCGTGGATGCCATGAAGCTCGGGACCTTTGATTATATCCTCAAACCTTTTAAATTATCGACCTTACTGCCGGTCCTTGCCCGGGCCTTGGAAATGCGCCGGATCAAGATGGAAAATCTCCGGTTAAGGGAAACCGAAGCCATTTCTGACCTTTCCAGAGCCATTGCCGTCTCTTTGGACCGGAAAACCATATTAAATAATATTGCTGATGGGGCCATGGAGCAATGCAAAGCCGATGAAGCCTCCATTATGTTACCCACCCAGGATGGAAAAGGGCTTTATGTCGCCGTGGTTCGCGGAGAGGACCGGGAAACCCTGGAAGGACAACGAATTCCCATCGAAGAGGGCATTTCCGGTTGGGTAGCCCGTTTCCAGGAACCTCTTATTCTTCATGGGGAAGTCCATGATCCCCGTTTTGTCCCCATCAAACCCCGGCAGGATATTTATTCGGCCCTTTGCCTGCCCATGATGGTGGGCGGGAAATTAGTGGGTATATTAAATGTGCACACCACCCATCGGGGGCGTCCTTTCACCTTGGGCCAGGTAAAGGCCTTGAATATCCTGACCAGTACGGCCGCCTCGGCCCTGGAAAATACCCGGCTTTATACCCAACTACAAGAGGCCGAACAAAAATACAAGGCCATTTTTGAAAATGCCCACGAGGCCATTTTTGTGGTCCAGGATGAAAAGATTGTTTTCGCCAATCCCAAGTCCCTTGAGCTGAGCGGGTATTCTATAGAAGAATTCATTTCAAGGCCGTTCATTGATTTTATTCATCCCGATGACCGGGCTGTGGTCATTGAAACCTATTTAAAAAGAATACAGGGAGAAAAAGTATCCCCAAGCACCTCTTACAGAATTTTGGATAAAGTCGGCTATACCAAATGGGTGGAACCTAATGTCATATCGATTCATTGGGAAGGGAAACCGGCTACCCTCTGTTTTTTGAATGATATCTCTGTTCGTAAACAGGCAGAAGGAAGACAAGGACTATTCCTTCGGGTTCTGGATCTCCTGAACCAAATCGGGGAGAAGGGCGACCTGATTCGAAAGATCCTCTATCTTCTGAAGGAAGAGACAGGGATTGAAGCCATGGGCATCCGTCTCCGCGAAGGCGAAGACTTCCCTTACTATGAAACGAGAGGATTTTCTGAGACTTTTTTAGAAAAAGGAAACTATCTCTGCGCCCGTGATGAGAAGGGTGAAATCATCCGCGACTCTCAGGGAAATCCTTCTCTGGAGTGCATGTGCGGGAACGTCTTGTGCAGGCGGACTGATCCTTCCCTCCCTTTTTTTACTGAGGTGGGAAGTTTTTGGACCAACAGCATGTCCGAACTCCTGGCTTCAACCACGGAAGAAGACCGTCAAACTCAGACAAGGAACGGTTGTAATGGTGAGGGTTACGAATCGGTCGCCCTTATTCCGCTCAGATCAGGAGATGAAGTCATCGGGCTCCTCCAGATGAATGATAGAAAACCAAACCAATTTTCTCTTGATAGAATTAAATTTTTTGAGGGGATTGGCTCCAGCGTTGGAATAGCCCTGGCACGGAGGCAGATGGAAGAGGCCCTCAAAAAAGGCGAAGAGAAATATCGGGGGATCTTTGAAAATGCCGTGGAAGGCATTTTTCAAACTACTTTGGAAGGTCAATTCATCAACGTAAATCCGGCCATGGCCCGGATCTATGGTTATGCCTCTCCGGAAGAGTTAAAAATGGCCATTACCGACACCGCTAAACAGTTATTCATAAACCCTGAGGACAGGATAAGGTACCGGAAGCTCCTTGAAGACCAAGGAATTTTGACGGCCTTTGAAGCACTGATGAAGAAAAAAGATGGTGAGAAGATATGGGTGTCAATTAATGCCTATACGGTGAAAGATCCTGGGGGGAAGATACTCTGCTTTGAAGGTTTGACGCAAGACATCACCCAGCGCAAATTGTCTGAGAAGGCCCTCCAAAAAAGTGTAACCCAATTAAAAAAGGCCAACGAGGGAATTATTCAGGCGATCGTCATGGCCGTTGAAACACGGGACCCTTACACCGCCGGCCACCAGAAGAGAGTGGCCACGCTGGCCCAGGCTATTGCCCTGGAGTTGGGATTGACCCAGCAACAGATCGAGGCCATCCGTATAGCCGCTACCATTCATGATTTAGGAAAAATCTCTATCCCGGCCGACATCCTGAGCAAGCCCACCAAACTGACGGAAATAGAGTTTAGTCTGATCAAGACCCACTCGGAATCGGGCTATCGCATATTAAGAGATATCGAATTTGAATTCCCGCTGGCGCAGATCGTCCTCCAACACCATGAGCGGTTCGACGGCTCAGGCTATCCCAAGGGCATAAAAGACCAGGAGATACTGCTGGAAGCAAAGATCATCGCCGTGGCCGACGTGGTCGAAGCCATGGCTTCCTTCCGCCCCTACCGGCAGGCCTTGGGTATTGATAAGGCCCTGGAAGAGATCTTAAATAGCAGGGGCCGCCTCTATGAGCCGCGGGTGGTCGATGCCTGCGTGAGGCTATTTAAGGAGAAAGGGTTTACGTTTGATTAACAGATTAAAGAGGAAATGTTAGTTTATTTCTAAAGAAAGTTATCCAGTCTTCAAATGATAAATAGGCAATCAGGTATGGGAAAGTTAAAAGATAAGGTTAAGACTAAAGGAAAGCCGATCGAGGAGTTAGAAGATCTGCGTCCGAGGGTTGCTGAACTAAAAAAGCCAGAAGCCGTACAGAAACAAACCAACGGGACATTACAAAATGGTGAAGACCGCTACCAGGCCCTTTTTGATCGTTCCCTTGACTGCTTGTATGTTGTTGATTTAGAAGGGCAATTTGTTGATGCCAACCCGGCGGCCCTTCGTTTGCTGGGATATGAAAGGGCCGATATCCCCTATCTGAATATCGTCTCCTTGTTACATAAAGACGATTTTTCCAAAGGCCTGAAGGATTTTAACGAGATAATAGAAACCGGTTTTCAAAAGGAAATCAGTGAATATAAATTATGCCGCCAGGATGGCACCTATGTGGATGTGGAAACTCAGGCCTCCATTATCTTAAAAAATGGCAAACCCCATTCTGTTCTGGGAATTGCCCGGAATATTACCCAACGCAAGCGGGCCGAAGAGGCTTTGAGGCAAAGTGAGGCGAAATATCAGTCTATTCTTGAAAGTATTGAAGACGGCTATTATGAAGTAGACCTGTCCGGGAACCTGACCTTTTTCAACGATGCTATGGCCCGGATCAATGGCTATGCAAGAGATGAAATGATGGGTATGAATAATCGAGAGTATACCGATTCGGAAAATTCCAAGATATTATATCGGGACTTTAAACGGGTTTATCAAACCGGCGAACCTTCTAAGGGTATTGTTTATGAAGTGATTACTAAAGACGGGGGGAGGAAGAGTGTAGAGACTTCCGTCTCTTTGATAAGAGATTGGTCAGGCAAACCCATCGGGTTCAGAGGCATTGCCAGGGATATTACTGAACTCAGGCAGGCCCAAAAAGCCTTATCGGAAAATGAGGACCGCTATCGGGACCTGGTGGAGAACAGCCAGGACCTGATCTACACCCACGACCTGGAGGGAAACCTGCTCTCCGTGAATGAGACACCGGTTAGATTATTGGGATATTCCCGTGAATCGCTGTTGCGCATGAACCTGAGCGATCTTCTTATCACTGAGCTGCGTGACCAGTTGGGCGCCTACCTGAATGAGATCCAGAGTCGGGGGCAGGCCAGCGGCATCATGCGGCTACAAACCGCAGGCGGCCGAACCTGTTACTGGGAATATAACAATACCCTCCGGACAGAGGGGGTGACCGAACCGATTGTGCGAGGTATGGCCCATGACGTGACTGAGCGGATGCGGGCTGAAAAGGAGGTTAGAGAAACCCTTAAAAAACTCAGAAGCGCCATGGGGGGGATCATTCAGGCCATGATGTTAACGGTAGAGAGCAGAGATCCCTACACCGCCGGACATCAAAAACGGGTTTCCAATCTTGCCCGTGCTATTGCCCAGGAAATAGGGATGCCTAAAGATCAGATCGAGGCCATTCGCATGGCCGGGATGGTCCATGATTTAGGTAAAATTTCGGTGCCGTCGGAGATTCTGAGTAAACCGTCCCGGTTATCCGATATCGAATTTAAGCTGATCAAGGTTCACCCTCAAACCAGTTATGATATCTTAAAGGATATCGATTTCCCCTGGCCCATAGCCCGGATCGTGCTCCAACATCACGAGAGAATGGATGGTTCCGGGTATCCTGCCGGCCTTAAAGGGGATGAAATCCTGATGGAGGCTAAGGTCCTGATGGTCGCCGATGTGGTCGAGGCCATTGCCTCACACCGTCCCTACAGGCCTGCCTTTGGGATTGAAGAAGCCTTGGAGGAAATTGAAAAGAATAAAGGAACCCTTTACGACAATGCCGTTGCAGATGCCTGTCTGAGATTATTTCGGGAAAAGGGTTTTCAACTTGAAGGGGCCTGATTTTAAATGGCAAACTCCGATACCTTCTTACCGGTCTAAGGAAACTTGCACTTGAATAAGAGACGTTTTTTTTATTTACTACTAATGATTCTTTTGCTGATCGTCGCGGTTGCCGGCTGGTTTGTCACGGACCATCTTGTCCATGAAGCCCGGCAAGAAATCATCGGAGAAAGCCAAGCTTCGGTATTAACCCTGACCATCCATTTATCCTCTACTTTCAATAACCTTAAAGGGGCCGTTAAATCTCTGGCCGGATCTCCCTGGATCGCTCCCGCACTGATGTCTAAAAGGGAGCGGGATATGGAACAGGCCAATAGCGCGTTAGACAGATACAATTCGGCTTTAAACGCCACCGTGTCCTACCTGATGGATGCCGACGGCCTGACTGTGGCATCCTCCAACCGGAACGATCCGGACAGCTTTGTAGGGAAATCCTATCGTTTCCGTCCTTACTTTCAAGATGCGGCCAAGGGCCAACCCGGTCGCTATTTTGCGATAGGCGTTACTTCCGGAAAGAGGGGTTTCTATGCCAGCTACCCGGTTCAGAATCGGTTAGGTAAAGTGCTTGGCGTGGTCACGATGAAAAAGAATCTTGACGAGATGGAGATCTTTTTCAGCAAATACCCTTTTTGCTTTTTCATCAATCCGGACGGCATTATTTTCCTGTCCAGTTCACCGGCAATGGTCTTAAAAAGATTATGGCCGCTGGGCAAAGCAGCTCAAGAAAAATTGATTGCCTCACAGGAATTTGGCTATAACCTCTCTGAAACTTTTTTTTTAAAAAAGGAAATTGCCGATGGCACGGAAGTTAATTTAGCTGGAAAGGATTATTTTGTCTCCAGGAAGGTGATTGACAGCGACGGATGGTCGATTGTGCTTCTGACCCCGACAGATCGTATCGGGACTTACAGATTGATCGGTATTCTGGCAACGATTTCCGTATCTGTTTTAATCATGGTTTTTTCAGGCATTATCTATGTCAGAAACCGATCCAGAGAGGTCATTCGGCAAAGTGAAGAGGGCAAACGCCTGTTACTTCAAGCGACCGGGGAGGGCATATTCGGATTGGATTCCAAGGGACAGGTGACCTTCGTCAACCCCGCCGCCCTGCGCATGCTTGGGTTTGCCGAAGAGGAGATGTTAGGCCAAAAAGTGCATGATCTCATCCATTATTCCCACAAGGACGGCTCCAACTACCCGGTGGAAGACTGCCCCATGAATACTTCCTACGCCAAGGGCATCGAAAACCGCGTGACGGACGAGTTTCTCTGGCGCAAGGACGGCATCAGTTTCCCCGTCGAGTATTCCAGCATGCCGATCACTTAGGGGCAGCCAGGTCACGGGCGTGGTAGTGACCTTTTGGGACATCACTGAGCGCAAACGGGCGGAGGAGGCCCTGATTAATAGTGAAACCCGGCTGCACACGTTGATACAGACTATCCCTGACATAATCTGGCTGAAAGACAAAGATGGCGTTTATCTCTCATGCAATTCAATGTTCGAGCGTTTTTTCGGTGCCAGGGAAGCGGACATCGTCGGAAAAACCGATTACGACTTTGTAGACCGGGAACTTGCCGACGCCTTCTGCGGGCATGATCGTGAAGCCATGGCGGCCGGTAAGCCCATCAGCAAAGAAGATTGGATCACCTTCGCAGACGATGGCCATCATGCCTTAATGGAAGCCATCAAGACGCCGATGTACGATGCCCGGGGAACGCTCATCGGCGTGCTGGGTATTGGGCGCGACATCACCGAACGCAAGCGGATTGAGGATGCGTTGCGCGAAAGCGAAGCCACGTTACCGGGCGGTGACCTACTCGGCGACGGATGCCATTATCACCACCGACAGCGCCGGAACCATTATAGACTGGAATCGGGGCGCTCGAGAAAATATTCGGCTACACCGAGAGTGAGATCATCGGTCAACCGGTGATTCGACTTCTACCCTCCCGCTACCGTGACCGGCATCTCGCCGGCCTGAGGCGGGTGCAGGCCGATGAAGAGCCGCAGGTCATCGGCAAAACAGTTGAACTGGAAGGACTGCGCAAGGACCTGAGCGAGTTCCCCATCGAACTTTCGCTTGCCGACTGGAAGACCGGCGGGGGCCAATTTTACACCGCCATTCTTCGCGATATTACCGAGCGCAAGCAAAACCAAAAGTATGTTGAATATTTGGCCGTCCACGATTCGCTCACTGGCCTTTTGAACCGACATTCGCTCGAAGACATACTCAACCGAACCATCGCCAAGGCTAAACGAGGTACGATGAGTTCCCTCTTGTACATGGACCTCGACAATTTCAAGGAGGTTAATGATACGGTCGGTCACAGCGCCGGGGATGAAGTTCTGATTATCCTGACCGATCTCATTAAGACGGAACTGCGGACCGAGGATATCGTTTTTAGGTTAGGAGGCGATGAATTTGCCGTTCTCCTCGAAGGGATGACCGGCAGGGAAGCCCTTTCGGCGGCGGAACGTCTCCGTTTGGTTGTGGAGGCGCATCCTTTTGCGCTTAGTAACCGGGTATTTTCTTTGAGCCTCAGCCTCGGCCTTATCCAGATCGATGGAACTCTGGCGTCTGGGGAGCTTCTATCGCAGGCCGACGCCGCCATGTACCGGGCTAAAGCGCTGGGGAAGAACCGGATTGTGCAGGCATAGAAGCGATCTTATAATGAAGAGGAAGAACGTTGAATTGGTTTTACAGGTCAAGGGCACTCTTCGGATTAAAAAAGCGGAGGATGCCCCGTGGGAGGAGCGGAATTCTCCGGGAAAACGTTCCGGGAATTGAGCAAGGATTTTACCCATGTTGTATACGCCCTGGACTCAAAAATTAACCAACAAACTGTTGGAGATCATTAAGACGGGTATTGTGCTCCTTGACCAGCAAGGCAATATCCTCATGATCAACGAATGGGCCGAGAAATTACTGGGTTATTCTAAGGGACGATTAATCAATCAGAATATAGAGGTCCTTTTTTTCCCGGAAGACAGACAAATTTTCCTCCCCAATATAATAAAAAAAACCAAAACAGACCAAGGTTTCGAAGGAGAGGTCCTTTTCCACAAAAAGGATAAGGGTTCCATTTTCATTAATCTCTCCACCGCCCTCTACCGGGAAGAAGTTTCCGACAAGGAATTAATTATCTTTACCATTCAAGACCTCAGTGAATTGAAAAAATTGGAAGAAGCCTACTTGGATTCCGAGCGCTTTGCAGGATTAGGTAAAATGACCGATCAGATCGCCCATCAAATCCTTAATCCAATTTCCTCTATCGGAGGCTTTGCCCTCAGACTGACCAAAGAACAGAGACCATTTGAAGAATATTCCCGGTACACCGAAATCATTCAACATGAAGCCAAACGTCTGGAATATATCATCGAGCGTTTAGTGGAATTCGCCCAAGCCCATTTGGTCGGATATGATGCCCTTTCACTGCCCTTGATCTTTAATCAAATCCAGGTGGCTTATCAAACGGTGTCGAGATCCGATTCCCCATTAATCAAATTTTCTTCAGAGGCGCTCCTTTCCAAGGCCCCTTTTTTCGGGGATAAGGCTCTTCTTACCAGGGCCTTGAAGTGCATCTTCCAAAACGCATTTGAGTCTGAT
Organism: uncultured delta proteobacterium; assembly: GCA_963821645.1. Taxonomy (GTDB): domain Bacteria; phylum Desulfobacterota; class RBG-13-43-22; order RBG-13-43-22; family RBG-13-43-22; genus RBG-13-43-22. The sequence continues at coordinate 56,156 of CAWGEQ010000011.1, forward strand.
TCCAAAACGGGAGAGGTGGAATTATCCGGTGAAATCAAAGGTAATCAAGTAAACTTTCGAGTCAAAGATCATGGCGACGGGATCCCTCCTGAAAATCTGCCCCTCATTTTCGATCCCTTTTTTACTACCAAAATTAATGGCCTGGGATTGGGATTGACCTTGGCTAAAAGGATCATTGGGGATCATAAGGGCCATATTGAAGTGGAAAGCGCACCAGGCAAGGGAACCGAGGTGATCGTCACCATTCCCAAAGATCGTCGGCGGGAAATAAGGACTACGTCCTTATAAACTCGGATGTTGCCCAAGCCGATGATGTCCCGCCAGGGGGGCTTCGTGTCCCCCATAGAATCGCTGGCCAGTGGGGTTTTCCTCATCGGTGGAGTACTCCGGCGGTCCTGCAGACCCTGCCTTTCTCCCGATCGCCCGACCGCCTCCCGAAATATGAGTCCGGAGAAGACGGTCGGGCTATTGGAACTCAGCGAAATGAAACCGCGATCTTATGATTGGCTGTAACATTGGAGAAGGTGTAGGAAGCAACCGGCCCCTGTGAAACTCCGTCCACCTGCACACTGAGAATCCTGTGCCTGGCATCAGGAGAAATTATAAACCTCTGACCGACCCCTGGCTGGACAGAGACCTGTCCCGACGGGGAAATGGAACCTTTTTTCCCTGCCGTGGCTGTAATAACCAAAGTGACTTTGGCGTTGAAGGCCGCAGTCACGCCGAGATTCGAGTTCACCGTCACCTGACAGGTGGACGCCGTCCCGGTACACCCGCCTGACCAGCCGGCGAAGACGGAGTTGATGTCTGCCGCGGCAGTCAGCGTCACTGCCGTACCGGCAGGAAAGACAGTCCCCGAGGGGTTGGTTGAGACGCTGCCGCCCCCCGTCCCGTTCTTGGTTATGGACAGGGTGTAAGTATAAGTAATGGATGTGAAGGTGGCGGAGATTGTATGATTGGCCTGTACATTAGAGAAAGCGTAGGAGGTTATTGGGCCTTTTGAGACCCCGTCCACCTTCACATCGGCAATCGTGTAGCCGGTATTAGGGGTGACCGTGAAGGCCTGACCGACCCCTTGCTGGACAGAGACCTGTCCCGACGGGGAAATGGAGCCCCCTGCGCCCGCGGAGGCTGTGATGGTATTCATGGCCACGCCGTTTTCTGTTACGGTGAACACATTTCCGGCGATGGTCAGGCTCCCCACGCGACTGGCTGTGCCGGTGTTGGGAGAGATCGAGTAGGTCATCGACCCGCTCCCCATGCCGGAACCCGTGTTTATTCCTATCCAAGAGATACCCGATGATGTCATCCAGTTACAGTAGGACGGGGTAGTGATGCTCACGCTTCCCGTCCCCCCGGAAGCGGCAAAGGATGCACTGGAAGGGGATATGACATACGTGCAAGACGGGACGGTATACATCACCTCATTGGAAAAGGAACTTTCGAGTCCGCTTATAATATAAGCGGTTGCCGCGGCATAATAGGTAGTTCCAATAGTAAGGTTGTTTAGCGTGTAGGTGGTCACGTTACCGACATCGACGTTCCCTTGGTAGTTTCCGGATGCCGTTCCGTAATAGATCTTATAACCGGCCAGATCCGACACGCTATCAGGGTCCCAGGCAAGGGTGACCTGGGCGCAATGGCCTTTCTGATAAGGAAAGATAAGGAGAATTGTTAGGAGAAGGACCGACAAAAATTTGGAAAAAAGAAGGTATCGGTGGAATTTGGATGGACTGGACCGGTTACTATTATTAGGTTTCATGACTGCACCCCCGCACTAAATAAAATTGTTTTATTTGCAAAGCTACAGCACGGGAATGCTGTGGCTGGCAACCCTGCTACCGTATTTCATTAATCTGAAACTTAGGCCAGTGGCTTTGCGTCCCACCCTTTCGGATGGTTTGCCTTTTTCAGTCATTCATCTTTTTATCGGCCAATTATGACCGGAAACTTCATGGGAAAAAGTGATTTCTCATAATTTCCTTAAGTTTTGATATGACTTTAATTCTTTAAGTATGCATTTATTGTGCCCCTAAATAGATACATTATAAGCCCCCGAATTTGATCGGTTGTATAGGTTATGCGTTTTTAATAAAAAGCCTGCAAGCGCAAAAATTGTAAAGATTTGACTAATTTTGGTGTTTTTTATCTCCAACAAATAGGATTTATCATCCCCGCATTCACAAGAAATTGGTAAAATTTTTTCCGTCTCCCCCCCCGAATTACTTTTTTGCTAATGTATAATTGAGAACTGCTAAAGGAAGGGAGTCGATTTTGAGGGGTGTTCCCGGTTGGCCTTGTGTTTTTGAGCGACGGGCATTTTGATAAATTGTATTCTCAATAGATCCAATCACTTTAACCTTGAATCCTCTACCTTAGAGAGAGCACGTAAGTATTGAAATCGGTTATCTGCACTCGGTCCTCCCAGGCTGTGTGACGATTTTTCATAGAGGATCTTAGGTTCCTGACAGGCCGGTTAATTGGCCCGATAGAGGCCGTTTTGGAGGGTATCGGTTAGGTAGGGAAGATCAGGCCCCGATGATATATCCTCGGGATCGTTGGCTGCTGGCACAGACCGGAAGAGTTTGAGGTATGTCCGATCGGGAGGTCAATCCCAGGTAAGGATCTCCTCATCATAAGTCTTTTCCAGCCGCTGTTTATGCTTCATTTCTTCCTGAGCAAGAATTTCAAAAAGTTTTTCCGTTTTTTCATGCATACACTTGTTTTGCCAAGAGACATAAAAGGCATGCGCTTTCTCTTCTTTCTTCATGGCCAGCCTTAAGGCCTCCTGGTAGGTTAGATCCTCCCTGAAATGCACATCGACCATATATTCGCTTATGTGCAGATCTTCCACTTTTTCAAGTTTTACTTCTCCAAGTCTATCCGAATCAAGACCTTTAAGAAGATCACGATGTCTCCGCTCTTCCTGCGCCATATCCTGAAAAAATTTCTTGATGCCTGAATTCTTGGTCCGATCGGCACATTTCTGATAAAAAGCCATGGATTTTTCTTCTGTCTCAATAGCAAATTGAACAACATCATCTGTTGAACTGCAAGAAACGGTGGTCATAATTTCCTCCCGAATTAATTAATAAAAACTCTTTTTAAGGGTAAGAATAGGACATAAAGAGAATAAGATCAAGGGGAATAATCCCCATGAAGGGGAGGCTCATCTTTGAGAGGGTTAATTCCAAACCCAACCTGCTGTCACTGTTGGAAATAGACTTTGGTGAATTTAAGGTTCAGTTTAGAAACGTCCCTTTCGTAACAAAATGAAAGAACCCACCTTGGCGGGATTTCACGGAAAGGTTTGTCAAAAGGATAAGCAGGATGCCCTGATCCCCTTACTATCCATGAGAAGACCTGTTGACCTCCCGTGCCCCCCCTATATGATTCATGGGCAAACAGACCCATGCCCTTATCATTCATAATTTCGGGGTTTATCATTTGCCTTATTTCAAAAACCTCTCAATCTGCTTTTCGATATCGAAAATCTCCCGGCCGAACATTGTTTTTAGACTTTGGAAAACTCGTTCGTAAGTGGCAAGTTGTTTTTCCATCAGGGAGACCTGTTCCAGAAGCTGTTGTGCAGTATAAAAAGCGTTTTGCTCAGTCCGACCTAAATTATTTCGTGGCATACGACGGGCCGGAATACTTGCCTTCTTCTCTTCGGGCGGTTTTGTTCTACGACTCAGAGCCTGAGATTTTTTCTGGGGAGCCTTGGCCATTTTCTTCGGGACTTTTCTTGCTCGGCCACGGGGAGCTTTCGGTTGTTGTGCCTGGGCCAAATCCTCTTCAACAAAATGCACTTTCAAAGAATCTCGGGTAAGGCATCTATCTAATACTGGCATGGGAATTTTTTTAACAATGGTTAAAGGACCGGGCTTGGCTCCTCTACCCCGTTTCCCGGAAACATACCCATTTTCGATAAGGTTTTTGATCAGGGTGGTACTGTAGCGTTTCAGGGTTATGCTTGAATAACTGGATTTGAATTTCTTCTCCAGCAATTTAATGAACTCTTGATAATCGATCTTCTTCTTTCCTTTAAGATAATCAAGCGAAGCTTGAAGATACTGCTTTCGGTTGTCCTTTTTCATTCGATCTCCTTTAAATAGATTTTTTAATCATAACTTAAGAAAATTAGAATGTCAAAAATGACGATATGGTTCTGAATACTCGTGATCCGTAAACTCTAACCTGCATCTCTTCGGAAAAAGTTCAAACCTCCCGGAAAATTTTTTGAGGTCGGATCTGGTAGAAATCGATTAATTCCCCCACCGAAATTTTTTTGGAAGTGTGGGTACATGTGTACATATATTCAGATAGAAGGCCCTTTAGCCCGATCTGTATACGCCTGTTGGGGGTGGGAGGTGGCCGGTGGGGGTATGCCGGGCAGGGTATCCGGGAGCGGTCCCCTCTCAGATCCTGATTGTTAGCATGTCCACCGTAACGATGATAGCCAGACCATTACGGATACCCCCCAGGTCGTGCTCTTGGGGATGAGGGAACGAAGAGGATGATGGGGCACCATGGCTGGCCCTTAAAGGTTCTGGTTAACCTTGGGTTCAAACGACCCCCTCCGGCCTCTCAGGATCGATTTAAGGAGGGATAATTGTGCCGGACACACCAAACATGTCTCGGGAAAATCGTCGCTTAGTTGGGCCTGTAGGGCGTTGGTATGCGCCATGCAGGCTGAACCCTCTGTTCCTGGAGCCGCGGCCGACGCCGACATGCCAATCAGGGTCTTCCCGCATCCGAGGGGCCTCAAGAACGATGACCTTTGTCTGATCCCCAGGATGAATTCGATGGCCGTCTTAATGTTCTCATTGTCGAGAACGCTGAGGTATTCCGTTTAATAATATCACGCCATGGGCGTGCAGTAAGCCGGAGACTGTTTTAAGGGGCTGGTCGGGAAAGTGACTGGCCATTTTTGCGAGTCCGGGGAAGAGGGGGAGAGAATTGAAGACGCAAGCCGAAAAGGGGAGGGGGGTAAACACAAAAAATATAATAAAATCATGGCGCGCCTGGCAGGATTCGAACCTGCGACCTACGGATTAGAAGTCCGTTGCTCTATCCTCTGAGCTACAGGCGCTTATTAATTATATCAATTAGTTGACCTATGGAGGTAATTCCAATATTTTTAGTTTCTACCCTATTTATACCCTCACGATATTTTTTTATCTCTTTCATGGCCCGGATATTACCATAATTAATTTTAGATGAAAAGGCCTTTCCGGGTATTCAGAAAGACCTCCCCAACGTTCTCGAAATCGAAGACATTCCTGATTTATGACTCTCAATCAGGCCATTCCTCAATACGGTCAAAACCCCGGAAGATGTGGAGCGCTACCTGAACCTGCCTTATCTGGGGCCTATTCCCAGTTTCGAGGTCAAGACCGATGGCCCAGCCCAGGATATGGTGGTCCTCAATTCCCCGAAATCATCGGCCAGCGAGTCCTTTCGGGGGCTGCGGACCAGTATCCTCTTTTCTTCAGCCCAGTAGGTGCCCAGGGTCATTCTGGTCACCAGCGCCACAGCCAGGGAAGGCAAGACCCTGGTGTCCTCCAATCTGGCCATCACCATGGCCCAGGGGGGAGGGAAGCTCCTGATCCTGGACTGCGACATGCGTCGCCCGAGGTTGCACAAACTTTTCAAGGTTTCCCTTGATCCGGGGATGTCCAATATCCTGATCGGAGAGGCCGCCTGGGAAAAAATGATTCGGCCTACGGGAATCTGAAGGAAAAGGAGATCGATAAGGACCGGGGGCCTTCCGCAGAGAAGTCATGATTGATATCTATTGCCACCTGCTGCCGGGTGTGGACGACGGGCCGAAAGATCTGGAGGGGGTGCCAGGCGATTATTGGAAGAGGGACTGGTTCACATTATGGCCTCCGACGGCCATTCGGCCGAATGGCGCCCCCCGGTCCTGTCCAAGGGATTGCAGATGGCGACGGAGATCATGGGCCCTGATGAAGCCCAGAAGTTAGTCAATGACTACCCGGCCCTTATTCTTTCCGGCAAGCCCCTCCCTGAAAAAGACCTCGACCGTCCTCTTCAAACCTGCCAAAAAGAAGTTCTTCTCCTGCCTTTTCTCCTTAAAATAGCGACCAACGGTCTTCCCGTCCCCCTGGCTTTACTTCGATTTTCTCAGCGAAATTCCCCAACTGGTGTTGTTAGTTGGTTTTTCTCCCACAAAGAAAATTATCATGATTATTCATCCGACTATTGAAGGAGGCCGATTGTTCAGACGGTTAGGATCCAGATAAAGAATTGGCCAGATAACGGCTTCTTCCTGCTTCAATTAGCTATTCTGAGTAAAACTCAAGAGTTCATAACGGAAATAACTAACAACTCTCCAATCTCCAACAGAGGTGGAATTTAGATGACTAAATTGGAAAAATTCAATATTTACTTTTCTCATAAACTGGCTTATCATCTTATGCAAAATTCAAAACATTAAGGAGGGTTACTATGAAAAAGATCTTGGTGTTAATCGGAATCGTTTTGCTGATGGCCTCTGTTGCACTTGCCGGAGCGCCCAAGAGTTATCAGGTGACCGGACCGGTATTGGAAGTAAAGGATGATACCATCACAGTGCAAAAGGGAAATGAAAAATGGGAAATCGCCCGCGATAAAGCTACTAAGGTTAGTGGTGATCTGAAAGTAGGATCCAAGGTAACCATTCAATACCAAATGAAAGCCACCGAAATAGAAGTCAAAGGCGAGGCTAAAAAAGCTGAAGGGCCGGCCAAAGGAACTCCCAAGAAAAAATAATCAAACTCTTTTTCTGACCATTGGTATCCCTGATTATTTTCGGGATCCCCTTTTTTTTCAAACCCACAACAGCTCAAGGGGATTTCTAAAAACATCCCCTCCTGCTTGGTAAGGCGGTGTTTTAAAAAGGAGGACTGTCATGGGATTTTTTGATGGCATTGCTAAAGGTGTCCTGGATAAAATTTCAGGGGGTGGTGCCCAAAATTCCCTGATCGAGACGGTCATGGGCCTGATCTCCAATCCTGAAACAGGTGGGGTGCAGGGAATGTTGGAAACCTTTAAAAGTAAAGGTTTGGGGGAAATCATTTCTTCCTGGATAGGGACAGGGGAAAACCAGGCCATATCTAAAGACCAAATTTTAGAGGCCATAGGAAAAGACCAAATTCAGAAAATGGCTGAGAAAGTTGGAATCTCTCAGGAAGAGGCCAGTGGCGAATTAGCCTCCTTGCTTCCCAAGATCATCGATAAGTTGACCCCCAATGGCAAGCTCCCTGAAGGCGGTCTCTCGGATTTAGTAAATAAGATTATGAAAGGTTGAGATGTCTAAAGGCTAATGTGCCCGCACAAGGTCGACCACGGCAAACGCGAGGTTAAGTTGTATATAACTCGGGTCTTTAACCCTGCTGGATTGTGACAGCAGATACAGAAAGGAGGATAGGATGCCAAAAGTCGAGAAAAGAATTTTATCGATTGCAGGCTGGATGACGATCCTGGGGATGATGGTGATGACAGCCATGGTTCTAAACTCCCCGATGGCCCACGGGCAGGCTAAGGATAAGGCTCTTTTGAATTTAAACACCGCCTCCCAAAAGGCGTTGGAGGTACTCAAAGGGGTCGGCCCTGCTACTGCAAAAAAGATCATTGCGGGGCGTCCATATAATTCAGTGGCCGAACTGTCAAAGGCAGGGGTCTCCGATAAAACGATCGAGGCCATCAAACCCTTTGTCACCGTTGGTCCGGCTGCCCCGACGGTAAAGCCCCCTGGAGTTGCCGAAAAGGTTAAGCCCACAGTCGAGAAGGTAAAAGCCACTGAGGAGAAGGCCAAATCTGTTGCGAAACTTGCTCCCGGTCAGAAGATAAACATTAATTCGGCCACCAAAGAAGAGCTTGATGCCCTCCCGGAGATTGGACCCGTGAAGGCTCAGGCCATCATCGCCGGGAGACCTTATAACAAAATTGAAGATATAATGAAGGTCAAAGGGATCAAGGAAGGGACCTTCAATAAGATCAAGGATTATCTTACTGTCAAATAAGGTTTGGATTTATAATTTTCACCGGATCGAAACGGAATGGAATCCTAAAGGGGGTAGCCAAGGAGAAATCACTGGCTGCCCCCTTTTTATTTCACTGCTTGGTTTAGAAATCCCCTACGACTTGCCCCCGGTGCCTTACGCCCTTTTTAGCTCAGAGGTACGGTCGGGACAACGGCTGGCCTTGGTGGAAATGACCGAAAAACAAAAAGGGCATTCCTTGGTATTGGCTGGTGCCGGCTCAGGCTGCCGTTTAAGGCGGTTTATCTGCTTGATGACCAAAAAGATGGCGAAGGCGACAATCAGAAAATCAACGGTGGTATTGATGAACAGACCGTAGTTGAGGGTCGGCGCCCCGGCCTTCTTGGCCGCCTCAAGGGTCTCAAAGGTTTGGCCTGAGAGATTGATGAAGGGACCTGAAAAATCCATCTTTCCCATCAACAATCCAATGGAGGGCATCAAAATATCGCTAACGAAGGAGGAAATGATCTTGCCGAAGGCTGCCCCGATGACAATGCCCACGGCCATGTCAATGACATTACCCCGCATGATGAATTCCTTGAATTCCTTAAACATGGTACCTTTCTTTTCTCTGGTTTAGAGGGATAACCACATTTGGAACGGAGCACCTTCTGAAATTTTTTCAGCAAATCATTCAGGCATTCTATTGAAAAATTTTTTTTCAACTTATTCATAAGAATTTAGTGTTGGGTGTCCCAAATTTGGAAGTTTTTTGGGTGTTAATTGGGAAAGATGAGGGCTATCCGAAAAATAGCTTCCTCAAAATTAAATTTTTCAAAAACCGGAAGAGTATAAACGTTAATCACTCACCTGGATTTGATACCTCTTTTTTGCTTCCCGCTTCAGTCCTCGCAAGAGAAAAGTTTCAAAATATTAACATACTGTCATTTTATTGACTTTGGTTTGATTCGAGATGGCCACATCTTAAATAATAACTAATTGTTATTATTAGTAATAAATATCTTGTTTTTCTTTTCCTTTCCTTGGCATAATTATTGATTGTATATAAAATTATTTGTACCTTGGGCAAAAGGGGACGACCACCGATAAGGATATGATCCATGATCGTACAAGATAAGATACTTGTTGTTGACGACTACCCATTAGTTCAGGTGTCGCCTATCACTAAACATAATCGAATGGAGAAGGCTCTACGGCAGTCTGAGGAGAGATATCGAACCATAATCGATGAGATAGACGATGGTTACTACGAGGTAGACCTGGCCGGTAATTTCACTTTCGTTAACGATTCCATGTCTCGGATCTTGGGGTATTCTCGGAAAGAGTTGATCGGAATGAATTACCAACATTTCACGCACGAAAAGGAGGTAAAGAGTACGTATGAGATCTTCAACAAAGTCTACCGGACAGGCCAGACATTAAAATGGTTTCCGTTTACCAATATTAAGAAGGATGGAACGCTAATATTCGTCGAGGATTCGATATCCACTTTGCAAAACAAGGAGGGAAAGATTATCGGGTTCCGGGGCATCAGTCGTGACATCACTGAGCGCAAACGGGCGGAGGAGGAGCTGCGAACAACAAAGGAAACCGCCCAAAAGTATCTCGATATTGCCGGGGCAATAATGGTAGCCCTGGATGTCCAGGGTAAGGTTACCATGATTAATCAAAAGGGCTGTGCGATACTGGGGTTTTCCAAGGAGGAAATTTTGGGACAGAATTGGTTTGATACCATTATCCCCCGGACCAGCCGAAAAGAAATCAAAATGGTTTTTGATAAATTGATGGCCGCAGAAATCAAACCGGTAGAATATTTTGAAAATTCCATCCAAACCAAAAGTGGTCAGGAAAAGATTATTTCCTGGCACAATACCCTCGTAACAAATTCATTGGGTCAGATCATCGGTACCCTGAGTTCGGGGGAGGATATCACCGAACGCAAGCGGGCGGAAGATGATCTCAAGCAGAGCTTTGAGCGATTACGAAAGGCATTAGGGGCGACCGTTAATGCGATATCTTCTATGGTTGAGACGAGGGACCCCTATACCGCAGGCCACCAACGCCGGGTGGCTGATTTGGCCCGTGCCATTGCTACGGAGATGGGGCTTCCTAATGACCAAATCGAAGGCATAAGAATGGCCGCAATCATCCACGATATAGGGAAGATATCCATTCCGGCTGAAATTCTGAGCATACCCAGAAAATTGACTGGTATAGAATTCAGCCTCATCAAAACCCATGCCCAATCCGGACACGACATCCTGAGGGACATCGACTTTATATGGCCCGTAGCCCAAATTGTCCTTCAGCATCATGAAAGGATGGATGGTTCCGGATATCCAAATGAACTTACGGGCAGCGAGATCCTTCTGGAGGCCAAAATTCTTGCTGTGGCCGATGTCGTAGAGGCTATCGCCTCCCACCGTCCCTACCGGCCTGCCCATGGGATAGACGTGGCCCTGGAGGAAATATCACGGAATAAAGGCGTCCTCTATGATCCCGAAGTTGTGAATGCCTCCTTAAGACTTTTTAAAGAGAAAGGGTTTAAGTTGAAGTAAAAATGTACCTTTTTTTGATCTCTTTCGACAAATAATCTTTAGCTTTGGAATAATCTTTGAATGAATAGTAGTGGGTAAGCCGCAAGAAGAGCTATCTGGACACAGTCCGTCACCTCAAATACTGGTCAGCACAAATAAATAAATGCAGAAAAACCATACCCCCCCAGGAAAAATTTCTGCACTCAATATACGATGTTACGAATGTTTCAGAGACTGGGGCGCGGTAGTCCTCCCCATTACTTTTGAAACAAGCAAATCTCCCCGAAAAATTTTGGAGCGTTCATAATATCCCCGGAAATAATACGACCCACCAGGAAAAATTTTTGGCGTTGGATCCGGAGTTGAAGTTAAAGAAAAATTCTTGTTGACTTTCAAGGGCCGGGCGGTTATTAAAGGACCAGTCACATGGAACTCTTCGTGGCCATCCGGAAGGCGGACTGCAGTAGGGTGCTCGCATTTAATTTTCAAAAAAAATCGTCTGATTCCAAGTTTAGAAAACAGGTCTAAGGTATGACGGGACATAAGGATCTCGTCTTGATCTATTTAGAAAATCAACCCGTTTTTTTCGCCCGCATCGAGGACATAAACCCGGATATCAAACCCGGCTGGGTACGGATGAAGTTTTTGATTCTTCAGGTACCGCTTTCTTTGGGGGAATGGATCCTCCTGCCGGAATATATTCAAGGGGAAGAATTTACCATGGGGGGGAAAAAGATCAAGATCGAAAAAGTTGAGGTTCCCCGGGAAGCGCCGGAACCCAATTCCCCCAAGTCGGAAGGCAAGGTTTTTTCTCTTTCAGATCGAAGACGAAACAAATAGCCGGATTTAAATATAAACCTTTTCGGGTAATCATCCTATGGACAATGTGCAGGAATTGGCCCAGACTTTCCGCAGGGTCCTTCAGCTAAAAACAAGCCCCGTAGCCGTCCGAATCATAAAAAATCAGGAAGAAATGCCGATGTTGTTTAAAAGACCTGAAACGCCCATACCCAGTTTTTGTTTCGCGGTTATGGAAGCCTTTAAGGGAAAAGGATTTTTTTTAACCCGGGCGGATGTGCAGTGTCCCATGGGCTTGACCGCCCTGGGTCTTCGAAAAGAAGGTTCAAAATTAGGGAAAAGCAAACAAGGCGTTCATATCGGTGTTTTCGGGAATGAAGAGGCGGCTCGGAACCATTTTTCCAAGGGGGTCTGTTTGCCTGCCGGACAAACCAAAGGGGTGGCCATGAGTCCCCTGGAAAAGGCGGTTATGGGGGTCGATGTGGTGCTTTTTAAGGTCAATTCCGAGCAAGCCATGTGGTTATTGACCGCCACCCAATACCTGACCGGAGGGAGAAATGATCTTTGTGTCGGAACCGGCTTTCAGGGGGTCTGTGGAGATGTAATCGTCTACCCCCTGGTGAATAAAAAGGTGAATATGACCGTCAATGGAGTGGGGGACCGGTTATCGGCCGCAATGGGAAAAAACGAATTATTTCTGGGAATCCCGGCCTCTCTGGTTAAAAAAATTGCCGACAATCTAACTGAAATTTATAACAAGCCGATCTTTAAGTATCACCAATCCTCTCGCGGTTTTCAGAAAACCACTTCTTCGCGGATCGGGCACCGGCCTTAAGGGCCTTTTGGTTTACCGCCAACAATTCCTTTTTCAAGTGGGTCGTTAAAGTCCTGGAAAGGGCCTGAAGGGAAACCTTTTGGGTGCAGACCGACAAGACCCCCAAGGCGACCATATTAGCCGGCTGTGGGCTTTGAGTCACCTCCAGGGCGATCTGGGTCAGCGGTAAGGAAATCAGATGGGTGGTGGGCCATTCCTTGACCAACCCGGAATCGACAATCAAAATCCCCCCCTTTTTTAAATCCAGAAAATTGATATCCAGGGCCTTTTGATTCATGGCCAGCAAAACGTCCGGGTTGATGGACTTGGGATAATCGATGGCCTCGTCACTGATTATCACATCGGCTTTGCTGGCCGTCCCCCGGGCTTCGGGCCCGTAGCTTTGGGATTGAACCACATATTTTTGCTCATGGAGGGCTATGGCTTCGGCCAATATCGTGCCGGCCAAGATCAATCCCTGTCCCCCGGAACCGGAGAGGCGGATTTCATATCGAGGAACCATGGTTACATTTTCCTGTCTCGTTAGAGGAGCACTCCGTTTAAGGGTCGCTTCGCTTAAGGAGCACTTTGTTCGAGGGAAGAAGCAACAGGTCTTGGCCTCGAGTTCGTCGAAGATGAACGATCCTCAAGCGAAGCGCTCTTTTTTACCCTTTCCCTTGCAGGGTTCTGGCCTGGGCCTTGACCTTTTCATATTCATCCAGAAAACCGGGGGCTTCTTTGTCCATCAAGACCCCGATGGTAAATTTACCTTCCTTTTCGCCGTCCGGAAGCTGGTCGAATTTATCCACCGGAACGGCCGAGTCCCGCTGCCATTCCATCATTTCCACGGCCGTGCCCATCTGGTTCTTGCGGCCATAAAAAGTCGGACATTGGGTTATGATTTCCAGTAGGGAAAATCCTTTTTTGTGCAGGGCCTTTTCAATAAGCTTGTGGAGCAACTCGGCATGATAGACCGTACCCCGGGCGACAAATACGGCCCCGGCCGTTACGGCCAATTCGGAAATATTGAAGGCCGGTTCAATATTGTATAGTGCCGTTGTGGTCGCCATCTTGCCGTAAGGGGTGGCCGGGGAATGTTGTCCTCCGGTCATGCCGAAAATGCTGTTGTTGATGATCAAGGCGGTCAAATCGATATTTCTCCGGGCGGCGTGGATGAAATGGTTCCCTCCAATGGCCAGGGCATCCCCATCTCCCATGATGACGATAATCTTCAAATTGGGCTTGGCCATCTTGATTCCGGTAGCAAAGGTAAGGGCCCGGCCGTGGGTGGTATGAAGGGTATTGAAGTCCGCGTAAACACTCATCCGGCCGGAACAGCCGATTCCCGAAACCAGGACGATATCATCCTTGGAATATTCCAGATGGTCTATGGCCCGGATCAGGGCCGCCAGAACAATACCATTCCCGCAGCCCGGACACCAGACATGGGGAAACTTCTTATCGTGGCGCAGGTAATGGTGGATTAATTTGGTGATATCCTTCATGGGATCAGTTTTGGTTTTGGGTTAATTTTTTTAATATTTCATTGGGGGTGATCAAGGTCCCGTCGAATTTATTCAAGGTAACCACCCGGCAGCGTCCTCGATTGACCCTCTTCACCTCCCGGGAGATCTGGCCCCAGTTCATTTCCGGGACCAACAGGGATTGGCAGGAGAGGGCCGTCTTTTCGACCGCAGCCCTGGGAAAGGGGAAAAGGGTCACCAGTTTTAACAGCCCGGCCTTGATCCCCAGATCACGGGCCTGGCGGACGGCATGGAGGGCCGAGCGGGCCACTGAGCCATAGGCGATGATGACTTGCTCGGCGTCTTCCAGGAAGAAAGATTCCGTCAATTGGATGTCCACAAAATGCTCGCTTATTTTTTGCTGCAACCGTCTCTGAAAGGCGAAAACTTCCTCCGGACGGTTGGTCGGAAATCCCCGTACATCATGGATAAGACCGGTAACATGATACCGGTAGCCGTCTCCAAAGGTGCTCATGGGCGGAACCAGCCGGCCCTGGGTCTCGAAAGGGACAAACCATTCAGGAGGAACAGTGGGTCGTATCCGTTCGATCAGCGGCAACTCTTCCGCCTCGGGAAGGATGACGACCTCCCGGGTGTGGGAAACGACTTCATCGGAGAGGATAATGACCGGGGTTCGATATTTTTCGGAAAAATTAAAGGCCTGGAAGGTTACCTTAAAACAGTCGAGGGTGGTCGAAGGACATAAAACGATGATCGGGTGATCACCATGGGTGCCCCAGCGGGCCTGCAAGACATCTCCCTGGGCCGGACTGGTCGGCAGTCCGGTACTGGGACCGCCTCGCATGACATTGACGATCACACAAGGGACTTCAGCCACACAGGCAAAGCCGAGGTTTTCCTGCATCAGGGAAAAACCGGGTCCGCTGGTGGCGGTCATGGCCTTGACCCCGGCCAGGGATGCCCCGATGACCGACCCCAGGCTGGCAATTTCATCTTCCATCTGGATGAAGGAACCGTCCAGGGCCGGCATTTTCTGGGCCATTAATTCCATAATCTCGGTGGCCGGTGTAATAGGGTACCCGGCGTAGAAACGGCAGCCCGCAGCCAAGGCCCCTTCGACAATGGCCTCATTTCCCTGCCAGAAGACCCTCCTGGGTTTATGCCGGTTCATTGGGTTCCTTTTCCTCATCCTTTACCGAGATGGCAAAATCGGGACAACGCAATTCGCACAATCGGCAACCGATACAGGCCTCCGGGTCGGCCAAATAAGGGATCCCCTCGGCATTTCTCTTTAGGGCCTTTTTGGGGCAGAAGGCCGTACAGATGCCGCAATTCTTGCACCAGGATTTATAAATTTCTATCTTGGGGGCCGATTTTTTCATGCGATATTTTTAACCCTACCATAGATGATCTTGCTAAAATTCCAGTGTCTTGTTTACTTTAAGATAGATCGACAGGGGAAGTCAAGCCTTTGGAAGTGCAAAGAATGCCGCGGCCCCATCTTTATTTACGGGTGATTTCATCGGCAATCCCGATTCTATCGTTGAGAATCCGGAATACCTTTGACCAGTCTATTTGATTGGTCAAACCGTTCTGTCTGGCTAATTTCTGGACGTGATCCCAATAGGAAAATTGTTTTTGATAGGTATTGGCATAGGCTTCCAGGAATATCTTTTTATCCGGGTTGACCGCCAGATTTATGGGTTCATAGACGATCGTTATGGGCAGCCCGGGTTTTATACGATCGTACAGATCTTCGATATCTTCGGTGATCATTCGAATACATCCATGGGAAGTGGAATGCCCGATACTTTCAGGCCAGATCGTGGCATGGATTCCATATCCCGGGATCGACAGGGGAAGCCAATATTTCCCCAGAGGATTATCGGACCCGGGCGGGACCTTTTCCAAAACGAATTTCCCTTCTCGTTTCATTTCCTCCTGGATCGATTTAGGGACCGTCCAGGTGGGATTTTTTACCCTTCCGGTGATGGTAAAGGACCCGGTAGGCGTAGGCCAGTCCCATCGCCCGAGCCCAACGGGATACCTTTTAATGAGCACACCCTGTTCAAAATAATAGAGGATATGACCCGGAATGTTCAACAGTAACCCGTCCTTGATTTGGTTGAGGGGAATGATGTGTCGGTCATTGACCACCAGACGCTGTCCCCTGTTTAGTTTAAAGGGGGGGAGAAGCCGATTTCTTACGGCCAGATATTGCCAGGTGGAGCCGTATCTTCCTGAAATAGAATAGAGCGAATCCTTCCTTTGAACGGCATACCAATGTTCCCCTCCCTCGACTTCTGAAAAGACCGGCCAGGAGGGTTGATAGGCCGACACCGGGCCGGCTTGGGACCAAGATCCCGAGAAGATTAACAGAAGGGTCCAAAACAGGATCCGGGGTCGGTTCTTCATCGGGATAATCAAGGCAAAAGGGGAATTACTACAAAGATGCCGTTCGGCGTTCAGTCCAGCAAGGCGGGATTCAGTAAAAGATATTTTCATTGTTTCGTTGGTAGTCTCCATGAAGCATGAGGGCTTAGTCCGAAAATAACCTTTGTCCACCTCCACCCCTTCCCTCCCCCCTCCGAGGGGGAGGGTGAGGGAGGGGGGGATTTTCATTATTTCGTGGCGTCCGCTTCAGGCGGGCGTGAGGGCTTAATAGGAACACAGGGTTTAACCTGGGAATCTCGATCAGTAGGGTTTTGTTTTTAGATAGTTTTCTTTGAATGAGATGTCAAGAAATAGTTTTTTGGAAAACCCAAAGGCTCGAATCCTGAATCCCCGGAATATTGAATTGACCCTTATCCGGATTTCAATTAAGATAGCTTCAGGAATAAAGGTTGAAGGAAGGGGTCTTGCTCGGAGGGAACGATTCTTATCAGATTCCACACACTTTACAAGCACAATTAAAGAAAAGCCGGAGGAAGACTTCATGAAAATTTATGACAACATAACTCAGGTAATAGGAAAAACCCCTTTGATCCGATTGAATCGAGTCACCCAGGATTGCCGGGCTGAGGTCGTCGGAAAATTGGAATCCTTTAATCCCCTGAGTTCGGTAAAAGACCGGATTGCCTTATCTATGATCGAAGCAGCGGAAAAAGAAAATCGCCTTGGCCCGGAGACCTTGATTATCGAACCTACCTCCGGCAACACCGGCATCGGATTGGCCTTTATCTGTGCAGCCCGGGGCTATCGATTGATCCTGACCATGCCTGAAACCATGAGCCTGGAGCGCAGAAAGCTGCTCAAATTACTGGGGGCGGAACTGGTCCTCACCCCTGGGCCTGAAGGCATGAAGGGGGCCATTCAAAGGGCCGAAGACCTGGCCAGGGAACACCCCGATTCTTTTATCCCCCAGCAATTCCAGAATCCCGCCAACCCGGAAGCGCATCGAAAAACAACGGCCGAAGAAATTTGGCAAGATACGGATGGGAAGGTGGATATCCTGGTGGCCGGGGTCGGGACCGGGGGAACCCTGACCGGGGTGGCCGAAGTCATCAAGGCCAGAAAAGCTTCCTTCCGGGTCGTGGCCGTAGAACCAAAAGACTCCCCGGTGTTGTCAGGGGGCAAAGCCGGCCCCCATAAAATTCAGGGGATCGGCGCCGGATTCATTCCCGATATTTTAAATCAAAAGCTGATTGACGAGGTCATTCAAGTCGGAAATGATGAGGCCTTTGAGTACGCTCGAAGATTGGCCCGGGAAGAGGGAATCGTCTGCGGCATCTCTTCCGGTGCGGCCCTCGGAGCCGCACTTCAGGTGGCCAAACGTCCGGAGAACGGGGGAAAGTTAGTGGTGGTCATATTTCCCGATTCAGGTGAACGGTATCTCAGCACGGCCTTGGCAGAATTTTGAAAGAATCCTGATTTCCATGAATTTTCCAAAAATACTTTTTTCTCCTGTTATTGTCCGGGAAGTCGGGGTGGGTTTTAACCCCGTCCTGGTCATAATTCAAAGGATTTTCGAAAGGGCGTGAGGGGATGAAAAAATTTTTTTATCCGACCAGCGTGGCCGTCATAGGCGTATCCAACTCTCCCGACAATTTAGGAAGAAACATCGTTTCCAATCTGTTGGAATTTCAATTTGACGGCCAGATTTTTTCAGTGGGTCCCAGGGGAGGGGTCCTCTTCGGGCAAAAGATCTACCCGGAAATCGGGCAAATACCGGCCGAAGTCGATTTAGCCGTCATTTTAACCCCGGCCATAACCGTGGTGGATATCTTGAGACAGTGCGGGGAAAAGGGGATCAAGCGGGCGGTTATCGAATCGGGGGGCTTCCGTGAGTTTGCCGAGAATCGGGCTCATCTGGAAAAAGAACTCTTGCAGGTGGCCGGGAAATACGGCATCCGCTTTATCGGTCCCAACGGGCTCGGCGTTATTAACAGGGAAAACGGCCTCTGCCTGCCCTTTATGGCCATGCATAAAGAAATGCGACTCGGTCACATTTCGATTTTAGCCCAGAGCGGTGGCGTGGGGTTGAGCTATATCGGTTTTTTGGCCAGTGAAAATAGTGGGATCAACAAGTTCGTCAGTATGGGCAATAAATTAAATGTGACCGAGAATGATCTCCTGGAATTTTTGATCCAGGACCCGGGGACGGAGGTTATTTGCCTTTATCTGGAAGGGATCGCCGACGGACGACGATTGATGGAGATCATCAGTCGCTCCTCGAAGCCGGTCATTATCCACAAATCCAATGTCAGTCCCATCAGCGCCCATATCGCCTTTTCCCATACGGCCTCCCTTCTATCCGATGACCACGTGGTCGAGGCGGCCTTAAAACAAGCCGGGGCCATCCGGGTCCAGGATTTTGAAGAGGCCATCAATTACCTGAAGATTCTGACCCTGCCGCGCTTAAAGGGGAACAGGCTGGCCGTAGTCTCTCGCTCGGGCGGTCATGCGGTGGTGGCGGCCGACTCCTGTTCCAAATATGGATTTGACCTTCCCGCCTTTCCGAAAAGCTTTTTTGATGACATAGAAAAACATTTTCGGGCCAATGTTATTAAATTGTCCAACCCACTCGACCTGGGAGATCTCTTCGATTTGCCCGTTTATGTCCGGATTGTAGAGGAAACCATCAAAAGGGAGGATATCGACGGCCTGATCCTTATTCATGTTTACCGGGAAGGAAGGGAACAGGAAGGGTCACGACAGTTGATCCAAAAGGCCGAGGAATTAAGTCTGCGCTATCAAAAACCGGTGGCGGTTTGTATTTTTTCCGAAGAATGGGAAATCGCCTATATCAAAAAGCACTTCACCATGCCTATTTTTTCATCCCCGGAAAAGGCCATCCAGGCCCTCCATCTCTCCTATCATTTTAACCGGCAAAAAGTCCAGGGTCTGAAGGCCGAAGAGGCCGGCCTGGAAGTAAACCGAGAAGCAGTCACTCAAATTTTTGCCAAGGCCAAGTCCGAAGGGCGTCCGTTATATTTATTTGAGGGAATGGAAATCCTGGCTCATTATCATTTTCCGGTCATCCCGTTTGCCACGGCCAAATCCCTGGATGAGGCCTTGAACCAAGGTCAGAAATTGGGGTATCCCTTGTCCTTAAAGTTGGCCATCCCCTACATGGCCCACAAATTTGATGTCGGAGGGGTTATCCTTCAAATCAAAAACGATAAAGACCTGGAATCGGCTTATTATCAATTACAAGAAGTGGCCCGGAGAGAACCCGCGAATTTGGAAGATTTTACGGTGGTCCTCCAAAAAATGAGCCCCAGGGGAAGAGAGGTTATCCTGGGCGGGAAACAGGATCCTACCTTCGGGCCGGTCATACTCTTCGGCATCGGGGGGATCTATGTGGAGGTCATCGGGGATGTGGCTTTAAGGATCGCCCCATTGAATCGGACCGAGGCCAGGAACATGATCGATGAGATCAGAGGGATCAAGCTTCTAAAAGGAGTCCGGGGCCAGAAGCCCTCCGACATCGATGCCGTGATTGAAGTCCTCTTAAACCTTTCCCGGTTGCTGGTCGATTTTCCCGAAATCGCCGAGATCGACATAAACCCTGTCATGGTTTGTGAAGCCGGCAAAGGGTGTCGTGTCCTGGATGTGCGTCTTGTCTTGGGAAATAGGGCTTTGACAGGATTACCAGGATTAAAATCCAGGTAATCCAGTTAAATCCTGTCTGAAAAAGTTTTTAAATTAAGTCCGTTTTATCATTCTAAACGTTTGAGGAATCTATCCTTAATGGAAAACAAAATCCCGGTAACCCTGGAAGGCCATATCGAACGGATCACCTTTCAGAACGAAGAAGATCATTTCACCATTGCCAAGATGAAGATCAAGGGGCGAAGGGATGTGATCACGGTAATCGGTAACTTGTTTTCCGTTGCACCCGGAGAGGTTTTAAGAATTCAAGGCTATTATGAACAGCATGTCAAATATGGCCTTCAGGTCCGCATAGAAAGCTATGAGTCCTTAATTCCGGCTACCGTGGTGGGTATCGAAAAATATTTGGGTTCCGGCCTGGTCAAGGGCATCGGGCCGGAGATGGCCAAAAGGATTGTTAAACAATTCGGTCTGACAACCCTGGATATGATCGAAAAGGACATCCAACAACTTTCCCGGGTGGAAGGGATAGGACCTAAGCGAATCGGTCAGATCAAAGAAGCCTGGAAGGAACAGAAAGAAATTCGGCGAATCATGATCTTTCTCCAAGGATACGGGGTCAGCACCGGATTGGCCTTCAAGATCTTTAAGGCCTATGGACAACAGGCGGTAACCCGGATGCAGGAAAATCCCTATGCCCTGGCGACCGATATCTTTCGGGTCGGATTTTTAACGGCCGATCGAATTGCCCAGAAAATGGGCATCGAAAAGGAAGCCCCGGTCAGACTCCAAGCCGGACTGACCTATATCCTCCAACAGAAGAGTGAGGAGGGGCAGGTCTGCCTTCCGGAAGAAATTTTGTTTCAAGCCGCCGAAAAACAGTTGGAGGTGGATTCCAATTTACTGGATCAGGCCCTCAAAGAACTCATCCGGAAAAAAGACATTCACACCCAGCAAACCGACCGCGGAGAAACCCTGCTCTTTTTGCCGTACCTCGACATCTCCGAAGATGGCATTGCCCGTAGAATCGGGACCTTGTTAAAAGGAAAACTCCCAAGCGACGGCCGAACCGAGGAGATCATCGCCCGGGTGGAAAAATCGTTACGTTTAAACTTATCCGGCCAACAAAAAGAGGCGGTTCGAAAGGCCTTGACCCAAAAAATCCTGATTATTACCGGTGGTCCCGGCACCGGGAAAACCACCATTATTCGTTCTATCTTGGAAATCTTTAAACAATTAGACCGGAGTTGTATCCTGATGGCCCCCACCGGCCGGGCGGCCAAACGGCTGTCGGAAGTAACCCATTATCCGGCGGCCACTATCCATCGGGGCTTGGGGTATAATCCCAAAATGGGCGGATTTCAAAAAAATGAGGAACATCCCCTCACCGCCGATCTGGTGGTCATCGACGAAGCCTCGATGGTCGATACTTATCTGATGTTCCATCTCCTGAAAGCCGTTCCCGACCGAGCGGTTTTGATTCTGGTGGGCGATATCTTTCAACTGCCTTCGGTTGGTCCAGGGAATGTCCTTTCCGATTTCATCCATTCCCAAAGGGTTCCCGTGGTTCAACTGAACCAGATTTTCAGGCAGGGAGAAGGGAGTCTGATCGTCATCAATGCCCACCGGATTCATCAAGGGGATATGCCCATCCTGGTCAAGGAAGAAGGGAGTAAAAACCAGGAATTTTATTTTCTGGATCAGGAGGACCCGGAAAAGGCCGCCCGCTGGATATTGGAACTGGTCCAGGAAAAGTTGCCCAAACGATATTCCCTCGATCCTTTTCAGGATATCCAGGTGTTGACCCCCATGTACAAAGGGGCCGTTGGGGCGGAAAACCTGAACCTTTTTCTGCAACAACACTTAAACCCGGAAACGCGATCCATTCAACGGGGACCTCGTCTCTACAAGCTTGGGGACAAGGTGATGCAAATAAGAAACAATTATGACAAGGAGGTCTTTAACGGCGACATCGGCCGCTTGGCCAAAATCGATCCGGAGAACCAGGAGGTCTTGGTCAATTATGATGGTAAATTTGTCGTCTATGATTTCAGCGAGTTGGAAGAACTGGTTTTGGCTTATGCTATTTCCGTACACAAGTCCCAGGGAAACGAATACCCGGCGGTGATCCTTCCGGTCATGATTCAACACTTCATCTTGTTGCAGAGAAACCTCATCTACACGGCCGTTACCCGAGCAAAGAGGGTGGTGGTTTTAGTCGGCACCAAAAAGGCCCTGGCCATCGGCATCAAGAATAATAAGCCCCAAATGCGGCACAGTTTTTTAAAAGAAAGACTGATCCACCTGCCTTGATCCTGCTGGTTTCAAAACCCGCCCCAAAATCTGCATCATGTTGTTATTTGTTTCCTTGAACCTTGAACCTTGCGCCTTGAACCGTATTTTATGGCCCCACAAAGTCATAGCCCTTGTAGCCGTAACAACGATAAAGATGAAAAGTCCTCAAGGGATTTCTGCCGCGATAGACGGTGAAGGGTTCCATCTTCTCCACCCGCGTAAAGTATTTTTCCAGGATTCCTGATTTTTCATCCGGGAAATGTTCAAAATCGGACCAGACGAAAAGGGCGTCCCTTCCTTGTAACGGCTTGGGGTCGAACCAATAATCGTAACCCAGGGCCTTTTTCCCTAAAACCGTCTGGGCAAAAGTTATGGGGTGGCCTTTTAAATAGAACTGTAATTCTGAGGCGGTTTTGTGGCCCCAGGAAAAGATAAAGGGGACTCCCTTCCAATTCTTTTGGCTCTGGATGGTCTCAACCTGCCGGGCCAATTCCGACCAGCCGGTCATGGTATCCGCCGATCCAGAGACCTTGATCTGCGGGACCAGGGGCCAAAGGTGAAAGGCCAGAAAAAACAGCATCACACTCACCCAGGTCCAGCGGGCATAGCCCCGGTAGATCCACTTCCAACGGAAGGTCCTGTTTTGATAATAGGCGACCATCAAAAGCAGCAATGGCGGATAGGCCGGAATCAGCCAGTTCATCTTGACCCATTCCCGGGTAGCCACCAGGGTAAACAGGCCCACCATGGGCAAGGCCAGACTAAGCAGGAATGTTTCCTCCCAGATTTTAACCCTCCAAAAACGTTTAAGGCCTAATCCGATGGCCCAACAAAAACCGGCAAAGACCAAGGGGCTGATGATCCCGATTTGAGAAGCGAAGAAGGCCCCCAGTTCTTCCCCGTTAAATGTTTTCATCTCACCGGCCCGCTCGGTAGATTGAAAGGCCAAAGAAGCCCAATGATGTTGGCCGTTCCAGATCAAGACAGGGCTGAAGATCAGGAGGGCCAGGATCAGGGATAGATAAGGTTCCACCCTTTTCAAGTGGTGCCTGTGTTCGGAAGATACCAGCAGGAAGAGAAAAACGGAAAAGGGGAAAAAAACGGCCGTATACTTGGAAGCCAGGGCCAGACCCAGGGCGATTCCGGCCCAAAGATACCAGGTCGGGCGATCTTCCTGGACCGCCTTAAGGACGAAAAACCAACCCAGACACCAGAAAAAAACCAGGGGACAATCCGGGGTCATGATTAGGGCGGTGATGGAAAAGGTAGGCAGAAGATTTATCAACAGAGCGGCCCAAAAGCCAGTCCGCTCATCAAACATCCTTTTGCCGATCAGATAAAGGAGCCAACTGAAGCCAAAGGCATAAAGCAGGGGACCCAAACGAATGGAAAGAGCCGAAGGTCCAAAGAAGCTGGGTGAAGAGATAAAATGGTATAGGCGGTCAGGGGAGGATGATCAAAATAACTCAAGGCCGGATGGAGAGAAAAAACCCAGTAATAGGCCTCTTGAGGGGAGAGGGGTAAAAACAGGGCATAGATGAATCGAAAACAAAACAGTCCGGATCAAAATGATAAAAAGCTTTTGAGAATAGGATAGGTTTTTAAGGATAGGGATCATAGGTGGGCTATGCTAATCAAGGAATTAAAAGGCGTCAATGAAATTTATCGTATCTATTCAGAATTTAAAATTAAAAACATTTCGGACAGGATTAACTGGATTACCTTGACTTTTGTGCCTTTCCGGAAGAAAGGCACAAACAAAATCGTCCCGAGGACAGAAATCATCGTTTGCGCTGAAAGCGGATCAATATTGCTCAGGGTCTTCCGGAGCCTGAGCAATATACCCATAAATCCTGTTAATCCTGTCAGATAAAAGTGTTACAACTTATCTTGATCTCTTCTTCTGCCTGAAGACAAGGTGTTCGAGAAAAAAGGCGGTGAAGATGCCGATGACAAATCCATTACCCATTACCGGACGCAGGGTTGCCGGAAAGGTGTCGATAATTCCGGCTGGTAAGAAGGCGACCACAGTGCCCAGAAGGATCGGCAGACCGACGACCAATCCCGTCTCGACTTGAAACTCATCCTCCGATTTGAACACCAGGACAAGCCCGGCCACAATCTGAAAGCAGAGTATATAGACCAGAACACTTCCGATGATCACCGAAGGGATCATCCCAATCACTCCCATTAAGGCCGGTGAAAAGGAGAGGAGAAAAAGAATAACGGCCGTCGGGATAAGGGTGTATCGGGAGGCACAACCGGTAGATAAAATCACCCCCGGGCTTAGGGAAAAATTGACCGGTCCCACAACCCCGAAAAAACCCGCCAGAATATTGGCCGTTCCGGTAAAGGTGAGGCCACGGTTTATCCTTCCCGACATATTTGAAGGTTTAGCAGGTCGTCCAACGATTCAATGGAGCCGAGGTCATTGATCGAGAGGGCCAGAAAACAAAAAAGGAAGGAAATGAGCACACCCGGCTGGACGGATAACTTAGTGGTGAGATGCTTAAGGAAGAATGAAAAAGCGGCTAAATCTGCGCTCTTTTTTGCGGAGGTTCCTTCCGGAAAGAGGAGATGATAAACGATACTTCCGAAAATAATCGCCCAGACGATAAGGGTCGATTTCCAGATTCCCTTCAGAATTTTTCTGAAAAACAATCATCCCCAGGATGAGGCAGAGGGCAAAGACTATATGGGCCAATGGCGAGGCGTTTCCCGTGGGACCGCTTATAAGATTCATAACCGTCGGCATCAAGGTAAAGCCGATGAGCAAAAGGACGACGGCGATAACCCGCGGCGTAAACAGTCGTTGGAGATGTCCGAAAAGTCCGGTTGCGCTCACCAGGGCCAGGATCAATCCGCCAAGCATCATGGTGGAGTAGATCGCTTCAGCCTCAAAACCCCTGCCGGCGATAACGCCGATGAGCAGGACGGTCGACGGTCCGGTAATGAGCGGGAGGCGATGCCCCAGGAGGACCTGGAAGAAAAGGGTCACGGCCATGACGAAGGACAGCTTCTGCAGGTAGATGACCTGATCCAGGGGGCTGACAAAGTGAAGGTCCCCGACGATCTTGCCGATAATCAAGATGGATGGAATGGCGATAAATAACCATTGAACCCCCAAAAGGAGATTTTCTCCGAAAGGAGGCGTATCATCAAGACCATATTTGAATTGCACGATTACTCCTGTCGGGATTTTTTATCCATTCATCAAGAATGGTGAACCTATAATTAATCATAACATTAACGAAGGATTCTATCGACATCTAATTCATCATTCTTTAGGATTGACTTTATGGGGCACTATGGTTTATATGACTCCGATTTAAACGAATCTTTGCATAGAGAGGATGATTATTATGTCTGATTTGAGTTTTAAAGGAAGGGTGGCCATCGTCACCGGTGCCGGCGGCGGGTTGGGCCGGGAATATGCCCTTGATCTGGCCAAGCGGGGGGCCATGGTGGTGGTCAATGATTTGGGCGGCATGGTGGACGGCACCGGTGCCAGCCAATCGGCCGCCGAAAAGTGGTTGATGAAATCAGGGCCGCGGGCGGCCAGGCTGTGGCCAATTATGATTCCGTTTCCACCATGGAAGGCGGCAAAAATATCGTTAAGGCCGCCGTGGATCATTTCGGCAAGGTGGATATCCTCATCAATAACGCCGGAATCCTGAGAGACCGGAGTTTTTTGAAGATGACCGAGGCGGAATGGGACCAGGTCATTTCCGTCCATCTCAAGGGGGCCTTTTGTGTCACCCAGCCGGCGGCTCTGGCCATGAAGGAGAACAATTATGGAAGGATCATTCTTACCGCCTCGACTTCGGGCCTTTACGGCAACTTCGGCCAGGCCAACTACGGGGCTGCCAAGATGGCCCAGGTGGGTTTTATGAATGTGCTGAAGCTTGAGCTGGGCAAGTACAACATCAAGGTGAATACCGTCGCCCCCAACGCCTATTCGAGGATGACCGAAGGAATCTTCCCTGAAGAGGTTGCCCGGAAATTGCAACCCAAATTCAATGTGCCCATGGTGGTCTACCTCTGTTCCGAGGAAAACCAGGAGACGGGTATGATATTCACCATGAGTGCCGGTTGGTTTGCCCGAACCGCAGTCGTTTCCGGAGAAGGGGTCTGCATCGGAGACGCCCAAAGAGACGTCTCCGCCGAAGAGGTGAGGGACCAATTCGAAAAAATAAAGGGCCTGGAAAAAGCCCGGCCCTTCCCCAATGCCATGGAGGTCTACTCCCTTTCAGGACCGCTGATGCGTTAAGAAGCCGAAGAAGGCCCCATTTTCAGGAAAGAAATGGGGCCTTCTTCGAAAGGGACTCTCTGACCGTGTTTAACTCAAAAACTTTCCGAAGAGCTTCAGATAATGAAAAAGGCTCTGCGGGCGGCTGTCCTTCCTGAACCAGAGCATCAAAGAGACCTCCTGAACTTCCGGCCTTCTCTGTAAACGCAACAGTTTTTCCACCGAGTCATTATCTTTCAAAAAATAATTTTTTAGTTTATCGAGCAGAATAAATCTTTTTTGAAAGCGGGCCTTCCACATCTTTTTGTAATTTCCGGCCTTTCCTTCCATAATCGCCCTGGCCGCCAGATCACCGGCCTTCAGGGCATAATAGATGCCCTCATAGGAAAGGGGTAAGACCTGGCCGGCTGAATCACCGGCAAAGAGAATCTTTCTTTTATTATATAAATCGCCTTTCCAGACGGGGATCCGGTATATCTCCTTTTTTCCTGCAGAAACCATTCCGGCCTTTGCCTTAAAAGTCCGGAGTAAGTCGTTAATCTTCTTCGGTTCAAAAGTCCCCAGGCCAATGGAAATCCCTTCATGGGCCGGGAAGACCCAGGAATATGAAAACGGTGTGCTGACGCTATCGAACCAGAATTCGCAAATGTCTATATCCGATCCCTTTATCATTTCAGAGGCCGTGAATAAAGAAGGGGATGGATAGATTCCCAAAGAGGCCCTGACCCTGGAGTTTACGCCGTCAGCAGCGATTATATATTCCGAGACGATTTGAACCTTTTCTTTTCCAATGAGGGCCTCGATGATACATCTTTTATCATCCAAGACCCTGAGAAACTCTCCTTCGAGGATCCTTGCACCCTGGGCTTTAGCTTTTTCGCGGAGTCCCATATCAAATTCTTTTCTCTCCACTATAGTCAGGGCATAATCGTTTAAGCCGACTTCTACCCGTTCCCCCTTTGGAGATATGAGCCTTATGCCGGACACCTTTTTTTTGATAAAGGTTCTTGGAATATCGAATTCATCAAAGGCACTGAGGGCCAGTCCCCCTCCGCAGGGTTTGGCATAGGAGAGGTTTTTTTCGAGAAGGATGATATCTTTCCCGTTTTGAGCCA
>CAWGEQ010000012.1:0-19026 GCA_963821645.1 uncultured delta proteobacterium
ATGATCGTCGCCCTAATCGACGAAACTGCGTTTTGGATCCTTTGTTGAATAATACTATATTCCCTACGCAAAAATACAGGTTTTCCCCTATTCACCTGTTTCATGATCACTGGTAGTCTAAAAATATCCCTGATGATTCGGCCTTTGCCCTTGATGTCTTGGGTCTGTGGTATCCTCGGCCTTGGCCATGTTTAGGTTCAGGCTTTTAAATCGGACCGATGGCGCGCCCTGTAGTGGGCGCTATCGACCGCGCCGGTAAAATCAACCCGTTCACCAGACCGCAGCCCGGCGGCGGCTCCGGGTGACCACATCAACAAGGAGGTTTGTGATGGCCGAAGCAAAGAAGCAAAAAGGCAAGATGGACATGCAGACGATGATGAAAATCTACACGAAAGTGGGAACTCCGGGCGCGCCCCACAAGCGGCTGGCTGCTCTGGCGGGAAGTTGGATTACCAAGACCACGGCCTGGATGGAACCCGATAAGCCCCCCATGGAATCCAAAGGCACCTGCAAACAAAAAATGATCCTTGACGGACGATTCCTGCAGCAGGAGTATACCGGCGACATGATGGGGAGTACCTTTAAAGGCATCAACCTCATCGGATACGACAACCATACCAAGAAGTATGTGTCGATCTGGATCGACTCCATGAGCACCGCCATCTATTATTTTGAGGGGACGGCCAGCCGGAATGGTAAGACCATTACCCAGGAAAGCTGCTACGACGACCCGGCCCGGGGTCCCATGAGCTGGCGTAGTGTCTCCAAGGTCGTGGATGATAATACCATGGTCTATGAAATGTACATCACCGCCAAAGGGGGCCAGGAAGAGAAGATGATGGAGATGACCTTAACCCGGAAGAAATAGCCGATGAGGGGGCCGGACAAGCCCGGCTCAGAAAGTGGATGCAAGGATTAGACGATGAACAAGCCGGCACTCTCCGGGTTCACGGTAATCCTTGGGGACCCTCTCCTGGCGGGATGCGCAACGCTCGACAAGTCGCCGGCCGCGAGGCCGGCCAGACCAATGAAACCGCCGCAGACAGCCGCGCCAAAGGCAATTATGTTTTCGTACGGTCTTCGGATATATTACGAGATCCACGGCACCAGTCAATGATTACGCCTTTTTTCGACGCACCCATATCAACGACCAGGAAACACAGGATCCATAGAGCGCCTTGGGAGAGCTGCGATTGGACAGAAATGGCTTGCCTTTGAAAGAACATCAGGTGATAATTGTCTTTGCATAAAGGGACGATATTTGCTAAGGTTGTCTCTATGAAGTGACAACTTTAGATATAACTCCGTCAGTTCATGGAACTGAAATTGCGGTCTGCAAATCCTGCGGATCATTCGTTCAACCGGCAGGGGCCTATTCGTCGGTTTGACTGGTCTATGACGCATCTACCCCATTGCGTCTATGCGGAGAATCGAAAATGATCGAGGCAACCTCCAATTTCCCGGATCAAGACAGGAGAAAAACTCGCCGTATCCCCATGGGGATCATCATCCATATTCCTCATCTCAAATTAAAATTGCTCTGTCATGATCTGTCCAGAAAAGGATGTTTTTTAGAGAATGTGGACCTGGGTTCCGTTGGGCAGACCTGTTCCATCCTGATAGATCCTCCGGAGATTGGACTGATCCCGGTGGAAGCCCGGGTCGCTCATAAAGGAAAGGATGGAAAGGGATCAGGGCTTCAATTTATCTCCATGACCCCGAAAGACGAGATCAAACTGGGTTATTTTTTGAAAATTTTTGAGAGTTGAAGCGGGTTGGACAAAAAAAGTCCTAACTTCTTCCCCCTTTCTCAATCTTGGCCCAGGAATCCTTTAAGGGAACGGTGCGGTTGAAGACCAGCCTTCCTGCCTTCATTTCTACGGAATCAACACAAAAATACCCCTGCCTTTCAAATTGGAAAAGCATCCCCGGTTGAGCACCGGCCAGACCGGGCTCCAATTTGCAGCCCGGCAAGGTAATCAGGGAATTGGGATTCAACACCTGCGTAAAATCCCCCTCTTCCACGTCTTCGGGGTCGGGCTTCAGGAACAGGTGCTCGTATAAACGGACTTCCGCCTCAACGGCCTGGTCGGCCGACACCCAGTGCAGGGTGGCCTTGACCTTCCGTCCGTCTGGTGAATCCCCTCCTCGGGTGGCCGGATCATAGGTGCAATGCAGTTCGATCACCTCCCCGGTCTGTTTATCTTTGACCACATTAACGCAGGTAATAAAATAGCCGTAGCGCAGCCGTACCTCCCGGCCCGGAGCCAGACGGAAGAATTTTTTTGGCGGGTCTTCCCGAAAATCATCGGCTTCGATATAAAGGACCCTGGAAAAAGGGACCTTCCGCGTTCCCATACCCGGATCTTCCGGATTATTAACGGCCTCGATCTCTTCCACCTGTCCTTCCGGGTAATTGTCGATCACCACCTTGAGGGGCCGCAACACGGCCATGACCCTTGGGGCCCGCTTATTGAGATCATCCCGGAGACAATGCTCCAGCAGGGCGATATCCACCACGCTGTTGCTTTTGGCCACTCCGATCCGGTCACAAAAATTTCGCAGTGATTCCGGGGTATAGCCGCGCCGGCGCAGACCGGAAATCGTCGGCATCCGGGGGTCGTCCCATCCGGAAACAAGGCCCTCCTGGACCAATCTTAAAAGCTTACGTTTGCTCATGACCGTATAGGTCAGATTAAGGCGGGCGAATTCGATCTGCTGCGGATGGTGGATCTCAAGGGCCTCCAGGAACCAGTCATAGAGCGGGCGATGGTCTTCAAATTCCAGGGTGCAGATCGAGTGGGTGATGCCTTCCAGAGAATCGCTCTGTCCGTGGGCATAGTCATAGCTGGGATAGATGCACCATTGATCCCCGGTCCGATGATGGCTGGCCTTTAAAATCCGGTACATGATCGGGTCCCGCATGTTGATATTGGGATGGGCCATGTCGATCTTGGCCCGCAAGGTCCGCGCCCCTTCTTCAAATTCACCGGCCCCCATACGGGTAAATAAATCCCTGTTTTCCTCGATAGAGCGGTTTCGGAAGGGGCTCTCTCTGCCCGGCTCGGTCAAAGTTCCACGGTAATGTCGCACCTCATCGGCGCTCAGGTCGCAGACATAGGCCAGCCCTTTGTTGATCAATTGCCGGGCGAATTCATAGAGCTTCCCAAAGTAGTCTGAAGCATAGAATTCCCGGTCCCCCCAGTCGAACCCCAGCCAGTGCACGTCTTCCTTGATGGACTCCACGTATTCCACCTCTTCCTTGGCGGGATTGGTGTCGTCAAAACGCAGGTTGCACAAGCCCCCGAACTCCAGGGCCAACCCGAAATTCAGGCAAATCGATTTGGCGTGGCCGATATGGAGATAACCGTTGGGCTCGGGGGGAAAACGGGTCTGGACCCGGCCCTGATTCTTATTATTTTTCAAATCCTCCAAAATGATCTCTTTGATGAAATGGAAAGAAACCGGGGCATTATTTGACATTTTTAAAACTCCTCAGTGATTTTTTATTAAACCCCTAAGCCCCATGGTGCACCACGAAGCATGAAAATGGGCTTTCCCGCACACCTAACTGAACCTTGAACCGTATTTTTGTTCTAAATGGGCTGGTTTTTCAGATCGATTTTTTTTATAATGGCAAAAAGTCATTAATTTCTCAACTAAAATATGAGGATGGGCCTAAACATGGATCAGTCTATTTCCCGAACAGCCCGATGGATTCTGGATTCCAAAAGGCTTATTGTCTTTGTCGGAGCGGGGTTGAGCACCGAATCGGGTATCCCCGATTTTCGGAGCCCCGGAGGGCTCTGGGACCGTTATAACCCGGAAGATTTCTATTATCAAAATTTTATAGCCAGTGAAAAATCCCGCGAAAAATACTGGCAGATGGCTACGGAGATGTACCAAACACTTAAGACAGCCCGACCCAACCCGGCCCACCTGGCCATTGCCGACCTGGAGAAATTAGGAAAACTCGACCGGGTCATTACTCAGAATATCGACGGCCTCCATTTCAAAGCCGGCAATTCCGAAGGGAAGGTGATCGAGCTCCACGGAACGGCCCTCTTTGTCTATTGTCTCACCTGTCAGAAAAGATATGACCGGGATGAGATCCAGGAACGGCTTCAAAAGGGTGCGAAGGTCCCTTACTGCGACAACTGCGGCGGGATCTTGAAACCGGCCACGATTTCCTTCGGCCAATCCATGCCGGAGAGGGAGACCCAGGAAGCTTTTGAAAGGGCGGCTATGGCCGATCTCTTTATCGTCATCGGCTCCTCCCTGGCGGTCCAGCCGGCCGCTTCCCTGCCCCAAGTAGCCAAAAGAAACGGCGCCCGCCTGGTGATCATCAACCGGGAGCCGACTCCCTTGGACGCCATGGCCGACCTGGTCATCCAAGGCCAGGCCGGGCCGATCATGGCCGGTATAGTGGAGTCGGTAAAAAAGATGCTGGGTACTTGATGCTTGATGCGGGCTGCTTGATACTGGATAGAACCTTCCATCTCTCATCCCTCTTCCGTCGTCATTTGTTCCTTGTCCATCGTCCCTTTTGAAGGCTCAGTTCGGACCATAAACCGGGGAGGGGTGATGGACTCGCCCCGGCAAAGGAAACATCTGCCGGGTGGGGTCAGACGGTCCCTCTTTTTAAAGACAAACCCACATTTTCGGCAAACAGACGGCTGAACTGAAAATTTACCCTCCGGCAACCTGGACCGCGAAATATGGGCCAAGTGTTCATAGACCTCCTTTTCCCGGATCCCCACGGCCTGAGAAAGGTCTTTGGCCGTGAGCTCCCGGTCTTTCAGGAAGGCGATAATGGATTGACGAATTGTGCCCATCAAACCCTCTCCCGATTAACCTCTATTTAAGGAACATTTTAGACTTATGAAAAAATTTTAGCCCGACAGGATTAACAGGATTTCTCCCAGATTGGGTTTGTGCCTTTCATCCGGAAAGGCACAAAAATCCGGTTTATCCGGTTTAATAAAATGTTTGAATTTCACCAAGCCGTACAATGACAATTGTAGAAATCCGGGGAGGTGGTGTCAAGGGTTGAAAAATCGAGCTAAAAATCGGGCTCTCTCGTATCGTCTATTGTCAGATGAAATTCCGATGTGTTATAAAATAAACATTTGAATAGTTAAAAGGACGATCAGATGATCACGCTTGAAAACCTGACCAAAGATTACGGCAAGGTCAGGGCCCTTGATTCCTTGTCTCTCGAAATCCATCAGGGAGAGATATTCGGTCTCCTGGGTCCCAATGGGGCCGGGAAGACCACGACCATCAAGGTTTTAAATACCCTGGTCAAACCGACTTCCGGCCGGGCGTCGTTGGATGGATTCGATGTGGTCCGGGACCCCTTGAAAATCAAACAACGGATCGGCGTGGTTCCTCAGGAAAACAATCTCGACCGGGACCTGACGGCCTATGAGAATTTGAAAATCTATGGGTTACTTCATCATATCCCGGACCTGGCTCAAAAAATCGAAGAGCAGTTGAAATCAGTGGACCTCTGGGAGAGACGAAACGGTCCGGTCCAAAATTTTTCCGGGGGCATGCAGCGCCGGCTGCTCATCGCCCGGGCCGTATTGGGAAATCCTCAGATCCTCTTTTTAGATGAACCGACCATTGGCCTGGACCCCCAAGTCCGCCGGGAGATCTGGAACAGGATCCGCCGGATCAGAACCCAGGGCGGGACCATCCTCTTGACCACCCATTATATCGAAGAAGCCGAGGCCTTGAGCGATCGGGTGGGGATCCTTTCCAAGGGAAAGCTGATCGCCCTGGATACACCGGAAAATCTAAAAAAATTAGTCGGTGAATACGTAGTCGAAACCCTGAGCAAGGACGGCAGCAAGATTTACCAAATGTGCCGGAACCGCGAAGATGCCCAATGCCAGCTCAATGAGGCGGAAAATGAGATGACTTTAAGAAAGGCCAATTTGGAAGATGTCTTTGTCAAGTTGACCGGAGAAAAAATCAGTCAATAAAGGAAATTTTTTCTGTTGCGAGTTGCGAGTTTCGGGTAAGAAGCTATAACTGTTTTTCTGAAAACTCGTAATGCGTAACCTAGTAACATTGGATGAAGCCATGAACTGGTATCCCATCTTCCTCCGGGAGATGTTGCAATTCAAAAAGAAGCTTTTCCGCCTGGGCTACATCTTTACCTCCATGATGGTCCCGTTACTCTATCTGCTGGCCTTCGGATTGGGCCTGGGCCGGAGTGTTCAAGTTTCCGGGGGCAGTTATTTGAATTATCTCCTCCCCGGCCTGGTGGCCATGAGTTCCATGAACAATTCCTATAACTGGGTGGCCAGCGGTCTGAACTTAAGCCGTCTTTATTTCAAGACCTTTCAGGTCCTGGTCCAGGCCCCGATCGCTTCCACCTCCATCATGATCGGCTATGTGCTCTCCGGCATGGTCCGTGGGCTTTTCGCCTCCCTGATGATCATCCTGGTGGGACTCTTCGCCGGTTCAGGATTTCATCTCTCCCTGGTTTTTGTCATTACCCTCCTGCTCAACTGTTTTTTGTTTTCCAATTTAGGAGTGATGGTGGGGATGATCACCAAGAGCCATGAGGACACTTCCACTTATGCCAATTTTTTTATCCTGCCCATGGTCTTTTTCAGCGGCACCTTTTTCCCTATCGACCGCATGCCTTCATTATTGAAGGGGCTCATCCTCTGTCTGCCCCTGACCCATGCCAATATCCTGATCAGAAAATCGGCCCTCGACGGTCAGGGCTGGCTGGCCGTGTTGGTCATGTCCGCCTATGCCGCTTTATTCTTTTTCCTCGGTTCCCGAATGATAAAAAATTATAGTGAATAATGACCGCTTGGGCTTGTTCGTGTGGTCCGTGGTTCAAGATTGATGGACTCGTAAAAACTCGTCATTCCCGCGCAGGCGGGAATCCAGACCAGGCAGAACCAATTAAAAACGCTGGATTCCCGTTTTCACGGGAATGACGAAAATTGGCTTTCGACGATTTATTACTGATCCATCATAATACTTTCGATTCTTTTTTCGGGATAGGATTATCAGGCCAGACGGGCTTTTAATTTAAGGTAAGGGCCGCCGTCGGTTACCTTGACCCATTCCTTGTTCCCCTTGCCGCACATGCCCAGGCCGTTGATCTCGACGCGTTCTCCAACCATGGAAATGGACTGAAGCAGGTCCGGTACATACCCGGTAACGATTACCGGCGTAAAGATCCGGCCGGTCAACGCTCCGTTTTTTATTTCTTCGGCGTAATAGCCCTCCAATTGAATCCCCCACCCTTTGGGGTCTTCCATACCGTTGGAGGGATGGTCTAAAAAAAATCCATTTTGAATAGAGCCCACCATCCGCTCAAAAGGGTCTTTTCCCGGTCCGAAATAGGTATTGGTCATCCGGGCATAAACCTTGCGTTCGAAGGATTCCCGGCGCCCATTGGCTGATCGGACCAGCCCCAGACGCACGGCTGAATTGAGGTCGGTCAGTCCCCGTTTCAGAATGCCTTTTTCGATAATTCGAGTTTCCCTGGCCGGCTCTCCTTCGTGGTCAAAGAAAAACGAGGCGGCCTGGCCGGGAAGGGCCGGTGAATCGACCATATCCACTAAGGGAGAGGCTACCAGCTTACCCAGATAGGCTTCACCCCTGGCCCTCTTTTTTAAAAACATGTCCGTTTCCATGCCGTGCCCGAAGGCCTCATGGGCAAAGATGCCGGCGAATTCCGGAGAAAAGATACAATCATAGGTTCCCGGGTGCAGACGAGGGGCACCTAAAAGTTTCCCGCAGTCTTCCACCAGCCGTTCCAGTTTGTCCTCCGTTATAAAGGCCTTTTCGTATCCCCCTTGAAGGGCCTGACCGGTATGGAGATGGACCGAGCGGCCGTCATGACTCATAACCACCATGGCCGCCACCTGAGTCCGGCGCAAATCCTGAAAAAGGACCTTTTGGCGATTGACAAAAAGCTCCTGGGTACGCGCATGGGCATACTGGCAGGTGGTCTGGACAATCCGCCCATCCTTTTGTTGAAGCCGGTCTTTTAATGCCCTGCAGGCCTCGATCTTTTCCTCCAGGGGTATGGCCTCAGGATATTTCTCGACGGAAACGAAAAAATCCTTTTCCAGCTTCGGCCCGGGATCAATGGCAGGCCCGTCATAAAACACCCCCTGTATTTTTCCCATTTCTCTAAGCTGTCCGGAGATCTTGGCAAGACCTTCTTCGGACAGTTCCGAGGTAGCGGCCTCCAAAAAACAGCGGCCGTTGAAAACGGTCAACACTACCCCTCGGGCCGAATCCAGGAGTTCGGCCTGCTGCTGTCGAGTCTGAACCGTCAGGCGTTCGCCGAAGGTTTCCGTGGCCAGGAGCGCGGCATAAGGAAAATCCCTTTCCAGGTCAAAGACCACATCCCGGGCATAAGACTTAAAAAGATTCGAGCTGAGCAAGAGACACCTATGTTATTTATAGTTTTTTAACCACCCATGGCCTCTGTTGGGGCTTTGTAGGGCGGGTTTTAAACTCGCCCCTACGGGGGTATTTTCATGCTTCGTCGGTGCCCGCACCAGGCGGACATGAGAGCTTAAAATGTTTAGGCCCGGTTGTTCTCTTCCCTGTACCGCAACCGGGGTGTTTCGATCATCACCGTAGTCCCCGGGGGGATTGAATGGGTCAGCCAGACATTACCGCCGATAACCGAACCGGCACCGATGATCGTCTCTCCGCCCAAAATCGTCGCCCCGGCATAGATGGTTACCCGGTCTTCAATCGTGGGGTGCCGCTTTTGCTTTCTCAGCAGTTCCCCTTGTTCTTCCATGGGAAGACTAAGGGCACCCAGGGTCACACCCTGGTAGAGGCGGACATGATCCCCAATAGTACAGGTCTCTCCAATAACCACTCCCGTCCCGTGATCGATAAAAAAATGGCGTCCGATCCGGGCCCCGGGATTGATATCAATACCGGTTATGCTATGGGCGTATTCGGTCATCATCCTGGGGAGCAAAGGTATTTCCTGGACGATCAGCTCATGGGCCAGCCGATAGATGGAAATGGTCGAGAGGCTTGGATAGCTGAAGATGATCTCGTCGAAACTTTTGGCCGCCGGGTCTCCCTGATAGGCAGCCCGCACGTCGTCACCCAGGACATTCCGGATCAGGGGCAGTTTTTTTAAAAAAATAAGGGCTTCCCGTTGACCCCTTTCGATGCATAAGGTGCAGACCTGCTGTTGACGACGGCATTCATGCCGGATACTCAAGGAAATTTGCTTGGAGAGGATCTCAAAAAGGGCGTTGATTTCAATCCCTGTCTGATAAGTGAGGGTGACCCCGTCCAATTCCTGCTGTCCAAAATAACCGGGAAACAGGACCCGTTTCAAACGATCGCAGACTTCAATGACGGCCTCTCTGGAGGGCAACCCCACCAGGTTCAGATGATGGAAGGTTCCCGAATCCTGACAGCTTTCTACCAGCTCGGAAACAATACCCGGGAGTTCACGGCGGTACAACAGAGGAGGCTGGGGGCATTCTCCCCCTTCTTCTACGGTGAGGGGACGTTGAGGTTCATCAAGCCGGCAGGTCTGATTTGATTTTTCCATTTCCATTATGGTCAACTCCTTTTATCGGTTGAATTATGGTAGCATAAAAACCGGCCCGGAACCAGACTTTGTTTGACCACCGATTAAGACTTGCCCCCTTGAGGCAGATATGGTACGATTCCGGCCATTATCTTCGTTTATGCCTGATAGTAAAGGGGGAAAACCATGGCTTCGGTAAATAAAGTTATCTTGCTCGGAAATCTCGGGGCTGATCCTGAACTGCGCTATACCGCCACAGGAACGGCCGTCGCCAATTTCAGATTGGCCACCAAGGATGCCTGGACCGGTAAGGACGGAAACAAGGAAGAACGCACCGAATGGCACCGGATTGTGGCCTGGGGGCGTCTTGGAGAAATCTGCGGCGAGTATTTAGCCAAAGGCAAACAGGTTTACGTCGAAGGAAAGTTACAGACCCGAAGCTGGGAGGACCGGGATGGGAATAAGCGATACACCACCGAGGTCCTGGCCCAGACCATGCAAATGCTGGGGGCGGCGGGAGAACGGGTCCCTTCGGAAAAAGAATTCGGCGGCAAAGAACTCGGCGGCGGCGATGCTCAATCCGGGGGGACTTTCCCGGAAGAAGATATCCCCTTTTAGATCGTTTAAGGAGCACTTCGTTTGAGGAAAGAGGCAACAGCCTTTAGCCTCCAACTCGTCGAAGACGAACGATCCTCAATTGGAACGATCCTTGAGCAAGGTGATCCTTATATTCCCCTTCCCGGCTCTGGATTCCAAAATTTCGATATCTTTGTTTACTCTTTTGACAGTTCTTCCACCAGCCTCAAAAACTCCTGGGAATTCCGGTAGCGGTGAAGATGCATCTGGTAGTCCAGCCAGAACTTCCAAACCATAAGCCAATCCTGGTTATGGTAATATTCCCGCCCCCCTTTCGGAGATGAGCCGGTGATCAAGAGTTGATAAATCCGATATTCTTCCCAACAACCCTGGCAGAGTCTTAACGGCAAGGCCGCTGAGATGAATTGAGTCTCCGGGACCTCTAATTGGGAACCACACTTGGCGCATTTAAAATGACAGGCCGTGCACTGCATGGCCATACGGAAGGAATCCAGCCTTTTTTTCTTTTCCTTGGAAAGGTTCTCTTCTTTCTGCTTCCGTAAACGGTCTTCAAAAGGAATGATATCGGCCATTTCAATCCTCCTCCATCCCCTTATTTATTTTGAATACTTTTTGAATCCAATCAATTTTCTCATCTTTCAGGTCCTTATGGTCCTGTTGTTTTAAAAAAGTGATGGGGTCATGAAGGACCTTGTTGATGATGGCCGAGGTCATGATCTCCATCGCCTTCTGCTGCTCGGGTTTTAAACCCTGCAGGGCCGGTCCGGCCTTTTTCCATTCCCCCTGAAGGATATCGTCCATTTTTTTCCGCAGGGCCAGGATGGTCGGGACCACATCCAGTCCTTCCAACCAGGAGCGGAATTTAATGGACTCTTCCTGAACGATCCGTTCGGCTTGCAGGGCCTCTTGTTTTCTCCCGGCGATATTCTGGTCGATGATCCCCTGGAGATCATCGATATCATAGAGATAGACATTATCCAGTGTGTTGATCCTGGGTTCGATGTCCCTGGGCACGGCAATATCAATAAAAAAAAGAGGCCTCTGTTTCCTTTGTTTCATGGTGCTTTTAACTTGAGGATAAAGAATGATAAGCTCAGGAGCCCCCGTTGAACTAATGACAATATCGCTCTCCATTAAGGCCGAAGGGATCTCCTCCAGGGAAACCGCCCGGCCTTGCCAGCGTCTGGCTAATTCCATAGCCCGCTCCAGGGTTCGATTGGCGACGATAATTTTCTGGACCCGGTTGTTCAAAAGGTGTTCGGCAGCCAGCTCGGCCATCTCCCCGGCCCCGATCAACAAGACCCTTTTTCCGGCCAGGTCTTGAAAGATCTTCTTGGCCAACTCGACGGCGGCGAAACTGATCGATACGGCATGGCTGGCAATGCCGGTTTCGGTACGGACCCGTTTGGCCACCGAAAAGGTCTTATGGAGCAGGCGGTTGAGGATGACCCCGGTACTGTTCTGGCTAACCGCCTCCTGATAGGCCTCTTTGATCTGGCCCAGAATCTGCGGTTCTCCGATAACCATGGAGTCCAGACTGGCGGCTACCCGGAAAAGATGCCGGACCGCATCATCGGCCCGATAGACATAACTTCCGGGGATAATGTCGGAAGGGGACTTTAAGGCCCCTTCCGACCAAAACTGGGCCAACTCCTTTACCGTCCGATCGGGCTCTTCCGAGGCAAAAATGATTTCCACCCGGTTGCAGGTAGTCAGGAAGAGGATTTCCCCAAGCCCGGATATTTCCTTGAGGCGGGCAAGGGGCGGCCCTTGCTGGTTTAAAAAGCCGCTCAACTGCTCCCGCAATTCTACGGGGGCAGTTTTATAATTGAGGCCGATTACGACTATTTCCAAATTAAAACCCTTTTTAATAAAAAGATGATCAGGGAATATTTTTTTTCTTCAACGATTCCGGGGCCTGAATGGCCGGGGCATTAAAGGCGGAAAAACTATGATATCCTTTAACCATAAAATTGATTCCCAGAAAGGAAAAGGTCAATACCAGAAAGCCGATTATGGAAATCATGGCCGAACGACGGCCTCGCCAACCGGTTACCAAACGGCCGTGCAGCAGAACGGCGTATATAAGCCAGGTGATCAAAGACCAGACCTCTTTGGCATCCCATCTCCAGAAAATCCCCAGGGTATATTGGGAAAAGATGGCCCCGCTGAGCATGCCCAGGGTCAAAAGCGGGAATCCCAGGATCAGGCAGTTGTAGTTCAATGAGTCCAAGACCTCCAAGGATGGGAGCCGATGGTAAAAGAGGCCAAGGTGCTTGGATTTGATCTGACGTTCCTGGATGAGATACATAATTCCGGCCAGGAAGGCGATGGCAAAAACCCCGTTGCCTAAAAAGATGGTCGCCACGTGGACCATCAACCAAAGGTTGCGCAATAAGGGATTGGCCGGGCCGGCTTGAGGATGAAGAAAGGAAGAACTGATCATCATTATCGCCGCCAGGGGGGCGAGAAAAGAACCGAGGACCAGGATATCAAATCGCAGTTGAATCAAGAGATACATCCCGATGATGGCATAAGCAAACAGGGACAGAGACTCGCCCAAGTTTTGGATCGGGAAAAAACCGGTTTGAATATACCAGAAGCCTATGGCCAGGGTGTGGCTCAAAAATCCCACTAAAAGAAGCCCATAAGAAATTCGGGCCATGGGTTTCAGTTGAAAGATAATAAACAAAATATACCCCAGGCTGCCTAACAGATAGAGGCTTAAGGCGCATTTAAAAAACAAATAGGTCATGGGTCCTCACTGAAGGGGTCGGGAAAATTTGTTTAAAATTTCGGTTAATGGGGGCCTCGGCAAAGGAGGGTCTATGAGATGATCCAATAATTCATAAACCGGCCCTAATGTCCCGGCCTCCAGCCAGGATAAAAGGGGCGAATCGATCAGGGCCTCAAAAATTTTTTGGTTTTCCTTCTGGGCCATTCCCCGGGCCAGGACATGGGACCGGATATGCCCTAACAGATCAAGATATCCGCCATAACTTTCCGGGAATTCCCCTTCTAAGGTCCGACGAATTTTTTTGGCCAGGGCCGGGCTTGCCCCGGAAGTGGAGATGGCGATTGTCAGATCCCCCCGGCAGACCAGAGAGGGAAGGATGAAATTGCACTCCGGCGGATCATCGACAATGTTGCATAACATTCCCCGCCCCCGGGCCTCACGGCCTATTCTTTTATTCAATTCCAGATCATCGGTAGCCCCGATGATGAGAAATTTATCCTTTAAATATCGGGTTTCATAAACCGGGGCCAGCAGAATAATCCGCTCTTGCCGCACCTCCTCACCAAGGTAAGGGGTGAGTTCCCGGCTGATCAGATAAACCTCAGCCCCGCAGGACTGCAAGGTCTTTACCTTTCGTTCCCCCACCTGCCCTCCCCCGATCACCAGACAGGGAATATCTTGTAAATCCAGAAATACCGGATAATAGCGCATTGGAAGCCTTGATCGCTGCGGATATCCATTAAAATTGCAAATCTTTATTGATTTTTAAGTTTACCATGAATTACTCTCTTGTCAACTTTTAGCTCAAATAACCCCCCAAAAAACCAATACTTGAAAACCTTAAAGGAATGGTGGTATAATAAAAATTATGGCGACCGAACTGCTCATCAATACCCGTTCCTATGAGACACGGGTGGCTCTTATCGAAAACAATACTCTGGCGGAACTCCATATAGAGAGACCGAACCGGCATAGCCTGGCCGGAAATATCTACAAAGGAAGGGTGATCCGGGTTCTTCCCGGCATGCAGGCCGCTTTTGTCGATATCGGGCTGGAACGGGCTGCCTTTTTATACATTACGGATGTGACCGATAATTTTGAAGAGTTTGAAGCCCTGATGAAGGATGAGGAGGAGGAAGACCTGGAAGAGGGCCTGGGCGAATTGGAAGGCGAACTCGAAGAAAAGACGACTTCCCATCAATTGTATTTTAACATTGAGGACTTACTCAATGAAGGGCAGGAACTTTTGGTCCAGGTCGTCAGGGAACCTCTGGGCTCAAAAGGGGCCCGGATAACCACCCATATCTCTCTTCCGGGACGCCATCTGGTCCTTATGCCCACCATGGATCATGTGGGAGTCTCCCGCCGGATTGAAGACGAAGAGGAGCGTAAAAAACTCAGGGAGCTGTTAAACACGATCAAACCCAATGGATTCGGACTTATTGCCCGGACAGCCAGCGAAGGGGGGCCGAAAGACAAGATCAAAACCGAAATGGATTTTTTGATCAAGCTCTATAATAACATTCAACAAAAGATGCCCCGGGCCCCTATCCCCAGTCTGATTCACCAGGACTTGAATATTACCCTCAGGGCCGTCCGGGATCTTTTTACCAAGGAAGTAGATCGTTTGATCATCGATTCACGGCCGGAATATGAACAAATCATGGAATTTATCGATACCTTTATGCCCAAATTGAAACCTCTGGTCCATTTATATGAAGAAAGAGAACCCCTTTTTGATGACTACGGGATCGAGGTGGAAGTTGGAAGGTCCCTGGGTAAAAAGGTTTGGCTTAAATCCGGCGGTTATATCGTCATCGAGGGTACCGAAGCCTTGACTTCCATCGATGTCAACACCGGCCGGTATGTGGGAAAGAGAAACCTGGAAGAAACCATTCTCAAGACCAATCTGGAAGCCGTCAAGGAGATCGCCTACCAGTTGCGGCTGCGCAATATCGGCGGCCTGGTGGTCATTGATTTTATTGACATGGAAAAAAAGGGGGACCGGGAAAAAGTTTTTAATGCCCTAAAAGAGGCCTTGAAGCGGGACAAGAATAAAACCAATGTCCTCAAGATGTCGGAACTGGGCCTGATTGAAATGACCCGGAAACGGACTCGGGAAAATCTGACCCGCCTGATCCGGGAGCCTTGTTTTTATTGCGAAGGGGAAGGTTGGCTTAAATCCAAAAATTCCATCTGTTATCAAATCTTCCGTCAGATCGAGCGTGAGGCCTGGGAAATGCCCGGCGACAGACTGACCTTACAAGTCCATCCGGAGATCGCCGGTC
Source organism: uncultured delta proteobacterium (assembly GCA_963821645.1). Lineage (GTDB taxonomy): Bacteria > Desulfobacterota > RBG-13-43-22 > RBG-13-43-22 > RBG-13-43-22 > RBG-13-43-22. The sequence continues at coordinate 15,176 of CAWGEQ010000012.1, forward strand.
TGCTGTTGGATGAAGAACATCCGGCCATGGAGGAATTGGAACAAAGGATCGGTAAAAGAATTTCCGTGGAAGCCAAAGAGACCCTGCATTTGGAACAATTTAAAATTTCCGATGAGAACTGATTCGATTTTTTGAATTTTTTCTTGACAGGGAACCGAGTTTTAGGATAAATTTTTTATTTTAAGCTGGGCGGGTAGCTCAGCGGGAGAGCATCGGCCTTACAAGCCGAGGGTCACAGGTTCAAATCCTGTTCCGCCTACCATATTAGATCGGGGTCGTAGTTAAGTCGGTTATAACGCCGGCCTGTCACGCCGGAGGCCGCGGGTTCGAGTCCCGTCGACCCCGCCAGAAAAAACAAGGGCTTAGAGTAAAATCTAAGCCCTTTCTTATTTAGACGGTGAAAAAAATTCTCTAATGGCGCCTATTTAATACCCGGTGATAACGATTTTCAGGGCAATCCTGCCAGCCAAAGCCAGGCCGGGGAGACCATAATTCGCTGATCGCCGTTAGACAGAAGCCGGTAACGATCGCCCACATCGGTAAGTTGCCATGCAGATAACCCTCAGTACCTGCTAAAATTTTCCCCGCCCTCTCCCTGGCCAATGAATGCTGGCAGGGTTCAGCCCCCCTTTTATTTTAAAATCTGATTCGGGAAAAAGCCCAGTTCTCCTTTATTCAAATTCGCCGTTCTATAACCGTTCGATGAACATTGGCCATGGGATCGATTCGATATTTTTTGTCAATTGCCGCCGCTGCTTTTTCCAGGCAAACCGGGCAACATTTTTTAACCGGTCCGTCATCTAAAAGGACCTGTAAAGAATGCCGGCAATGAAAAACAAGTCAGGCGCTATCGCGTCCTCTGGGCGAAGCCGCAGGTTCCCATTGGGAATATCACGCAAGGGCAAATATCCCGGTAATCCAGTTAATCAAGCGAGGGACGAGCGGGCGGTTCCAAAGGTTTAAACTTTTAAAAATGACCAACTAATTTGGAGATGATCCAATTTATGGAACCGCCCATCCGCCAAGGCGGGTTTGATTACCGGGGGTCATTGAAAAACTATCTCTCGCCCGCTTCCTTCGGTCGCTCAAGTTCGCAGAGAGGACACCTTGTATATGGGGTCGTGCCTGCCCTCGCTCACATCCACGGCGAACGGTTCCCGGCTTTATGGCTTGCCGTATTGCCTGATGAAGTCTGCGATGAACGGGTTTGGGCAGGCGGTGTAAAGGAGGATCGGATAGGGCCAGGATATCGAAGAAGGGGACGGCAAAAGGCAAATTACGGGATGCTGACTCAAAAAACATCAAAAGAGGAAAATAAATAACAGGTCTTATTTTTTCGCCCTGGATTTCTTAACCCGCTTCAGTTCACTCGGGATCAAAACAATATTCCTTCCTCCTTTTTCGGACTGGAACATGCCGGATTGCACCCATCGTCTCAGGGTTATTTCGGCCCCTTCCATATACTCGGCAGCTTCTCTGAGTATAAAGGGAGATTCCCGTATATCCCCCAAAACCTCTTCATGGAGATACGAATCTTCTCAAAACCTTTCCTGGCAATAACGGAGAAGAGTTTTTCCCGCTCCTTGACCTGCATATTCAAAATCTCTTTATAAACTTTTTCGGCGGTGATGATTTAATCAACCTCCTTTAAATACTTTTTTAATTCCCGATAAAAACCTTCATGGGATCCGATAGTGAAAAAGCCGATTTCCCCAGTTTGAATAACATCCGACAAGAGAAATTGTTGTCCCTGATAAGAAAATTTGTGAATCCTGAAACCGGTTAAATCACCCTTCTTTCCCTCACCGGTTAATGGATTCCAATGACTGCTTCGACTTCGTCTTCGATTGCCAGTTGAAAAGCCTGGTCTGTTTTTTAACAAATTTCTTAAATGGGGGTTTATACGAAATCAACATGATGAATAGAATGATAACTTATTTGATCTTTTTGCCAACTTTTTCCCGGAAGTCCGCGGCCTTTTAAACCCCATCCTCTGTGAGTGATCGTCTTTTGTCTTTGGTTGTGACTGGGCGGCGTTAAGGAATCCTGTCAACACTGCTTCGAGACCGTCGAGATAAGAGGGTAAGCGACTTTCCTGGCGCATAAAGGACAACAGCGACATGATACATTCCGCGGGCCGGGAAGGAGGCAGGCCCTGCAGACGGTTAGGGGCATGGGCTTCGAGCCCTATTGCAAATCGACCCTCTCCAAAGTCCCAGGATGACAAGCCATTAAAGCCCATCCGAAAGAAGGTCCACAAATTGTCCTTGCTTTATGCAAGATAATCCGGATTATACTAATCAAGAATATACCTTTTATTCAGCCGGGGGTAAGTGGAATTTGTAAACCGAAAAATCGAACTGACCAGCCTGGAAAAAATCTATCGGGCTTAGGGGTTTCAGTTCCTGCCGGTATATGGCCGGAGACGCATCGGTAAGACCAGGCTGATCCAGGAGTTCATAAAAGACAAAGAGGCCATCTATTTCCTGGCGGACAGCGTTTCCAATCCGAGCAGCTCAAAAGCCTGGGAGACTGGCCGGGGAATATTTTGAAGATCCCATTCTGGAAGGGGGTTTAAAAACTGGCCCCAATTTTTCTCCTATCTCAAGGCCAAAAGCGGTAAGCGGTTGATCCTGGTCATCGACGAATTCCCCTATTTGGTCAATTCCAACAAGGCCATCTCCTCCATCTTCCAGAAAGGGATCGATGAGACCCTGAAATCCTCCAACCTGTTTTTGATTCTCATCGGTTCCAGTATCGGCATGATGGAAAGGGAGGTCCTTATTACAAGGCTCCCCTTTATGGCCGCAGGACGGCCTCCCGGAGCTCAAAGAGATGCCTTTCCCGCTTTAAGGGAGTTTTTCCGGACAAGAAATTCAATGAAATGGTGACGTACTACGGGGCGTTTGGAACGGTCCCGGCCTACCTGGAAAAAATCCTGCCCAGGAAGAGACATCCTCCAGATATCTTCGAGCTCATTCTGGATAAAGGAACGTTTCTTTATAACGAAGTGGAGTATATCCTGAAGGAGGAACTCCGGGAACCGAGGACGATTTTGTTATTCTCAAGGCCATTGCCCAGGGAAGGAAAGTTCTGGGGATCTACAATCAGACCGGGTTTGAAAAAGCCTGGTCTCCAAATACATTGACACCCTGAGGGGGCTTCGGTTCCTGGAAAAGGAGATACCGGTGACCGAAAAGTACCCGAAAAAAGCAAAATGGGCATCTACCGGATCCATGATCTCTTCTTCTCCTTCTGGTTTAAATATGTTTTTCCCCACAAAAGCCGGATAGAGACGGCCGGGCCGATTATGTATTGGCACTCATCAGGGACTCCTTTCACCAGCATCTTTCTTCCGTCTATGAAAAAGTCTGCCGGGACCTTTGCCAGGACCTCATGGCCCGGGGAGCTTCAGTACACCTCCATAGGCCGGTGGTGGACCAGGCAGGGAGAAATTGATCTGGTGGCCCTGGATGAGGAGACGGAACGATCTATTTGGTGAATGCAAGCGGAGTCGGAAGAGGGCCGGTGATGATATCTTCAGGGACCTCAAAAAAAAAGCCCAAATGGTCTCCTGGCAACAGGAAAAGAGAAAAGAAGGTACCTTCTTTTCAGCAATAGCGGAATTACCAGACGGATGTTGGAAATCGCTGCTCAGGAGGGGGTACTCCTCATAGATCAGGATAAGACGATATCTGAACTCTAAAAAGGGATGGATCGTTGCTATTCGACGGTAAGCTGCGGGGGAATGCGCTCGCAGGCCCTGTTCAAAAGTAAGCAACCCCAGCTATTTATTTAAGACCAATTTTGAAAAAGGACGCCCATGCATCATTCTCCGAAGAATTATAACG
>CAWGEQ010000013.1:0-79100 GCA_963821645.1 uncultured delta proteobacterium
CGGCTGCTTTCGATCTCTCCGGAAACGATAAAGTAGGTCAGGGAGAAATTGGAGGTGACCAAGACCGGTGAGTTTTCATCCGGTCCGTTGATTTCAAAGATCCCCTGGGTGACGGTCATGGGTCGTTGGGGATCGGTAAAGATATTCAACCGTTCCAAAAGCAGGGGAAAGATGGAATGGCCTTCAAAATCGGAAAAGACGGCTAACCCGCCGTATTTGGCCACCATCACGGCCCCCATCAGGGTCTCCGTTTCCAGGTCTTTGGCCATCTCAAAGGGCAGGCAGATGGTCGGGAAGCCTAAGCCCTTTTCTTTTCCGGAAAGGGCGGCCCGCCGAATGGCGACCTGGTCTTCAAAGACCTGTTTGATGGCCCTGGCCCCGGAATCCAGGACCAGATCCTTTAAGCCCGCCTTGGTCAACTTATCGGTCAGGGCAATCAATCCCCCTAAACCATCACCTTTGACTGCCAGGGGGCAGTTGGCCTCTTTGGCCAATTCAGACATGGCCTCCCAGTTGTCCTTGGTAGCGGCATAGAGCAGGGGCTTTCCGCCCGGACAGGCCGAAAGGCCTTCCTTCAGGACTTCGGGCTTCTCACTCATCAGGATGAGGCTGAAATTGCTGGTTTCAAAAACCTGTTGCACCGTTTTTTTGAACTTGCCGGCATCCCCGTTCATATCTTTTATGGCCACCAGCTCGGGTCTCAAGGTCAGGCCGACCCGCTCATATTGATAGGTGTCCCATTTTCTGAGTTTGGCCGAAACGACCTCTTCCCCCATGTCGGTGGTCAGCAAGGCGGCAAGGCCGGTGGGATTAAAGAAAGTCTTTTCATGACGGAACAGAACCGTCTCCCCTCCTGTCTTTACCGCGTGATCGCCGGCACCAATGGTTAAAGGGCGAATGGGCGGGGCCGAGGCCTCCGCCAACTGGGCCTTGGCTTCTTCAGAAACATAGGGGCAGGAGGCCAGTTCTGCCTTTCCGGAGGCTAAATTCATGGCAAAGGCCAAACAGGTCGGCACCCCGCAATCCCCGCAGTTGGTTTTAGGCAGCAACTTGAAAATCTGAATTCCTGTTAATCCCATGCTCGTCTCCTTATATAAAGTATTCAGCAGTCAGCGATCGGCACTCAGTCTAAACTTTATAAAAAGTCCCTGCTGAGCGCTGAAGGCTGACCGCTGTTAGCTGTTTTTATTTATTAGCCTACGATGGATTCCATGGAAACGGCCGGATGGCCTTTTTCCTGGAGCCAGGGCAGGATCTCATCTTCGGACATGCCTACGGTCTCGTCGGCAATCATGTCGATCAGGTTGGGATAACCCATCTCTTCCCCCCGTTTAATCAACCGTTCACGGAGTTCTTCCTTGAGCTGCTTGGGCATCCAGACCATCCTCAACAGTCCGCCGTCGCCGACGATGAATTTCCGTTGGGTGATGTTGTACTTGCTGTGACCGACAAAACCGGGGGAAGAAGCCCCGCCGCCCATGACCCCGGCCAGGGTGGTGAACTTCATCCCCGAAGGCGTCATGCCGGTATAATCCCGGTTGACGGTCATGACCCCGTTACAGGTCGGAAGGACCGCGGCGATACATTCGCAGCAACCGCAGGTGGTCATGGGATCAAAGACCAGGCTGTAGAAGTTATAGCCTTCCACCTTTTGACGGGAGGCCTTATAGACGAAGTCGTTGACCCCTTTCCATTGACCCAGCTTCGGATCCAGACACTCCCCTTTTAAAACGGGCTGGTTGGGTCCGGTGGGGTTGATCTCAAAAGAGGCCTTGCAGTCCATCCAGTTATAGGCCCCGCAGAGACCGGTCCGCTCCGGGCTGACCATGCAGACGTGGTTGGGGGCGAAGGACTGGCACAGGGTGCAGGAATAATAGGTTTCCACGCTCTCGTCGGTCATCTTCTCCACCCGCTCGTCACGGGTCCGATAAATCGCCCGGGCCTTCTTGGTCAATTTGTCCACATCTTCCTTTTTGGTAAACAGGGTGACCTGGACCTTATCTAATATGGCCCCGAAATCCTGATGGAACTTGGCATGGAGGATGACCCCGATATCCTTTAAGGTAAAACCCTTCTGAATAGCCGGTTCGCCCACGCGGACCCAGGCGATGTCCCTCTGTCCGATGTGCATGACGCCCTGGGCGTAGTTGATCAGGTGATGGATCTGCCGCTCCAGGATGGGTTCGAAATCTTCCTGGAATTGACGGCCGGCCACCTGGACCAGGATCCCCAAGGGGAGGCGATCCCCTTTTTTGATATCGCCCACATCCGGGCCCTCAACGATCACCTTTCCGTCTTCGATGGCATTCATATCGGCCATCTGGACCAACTCGGTGGCTTGGGTCTTACCGCCGCCCATCTCGAGATAAAGGTCTTCCTTGCGGACCCGCTCTCCCTCGAAGGCCGGGCCGTAGGCCAAAGGTATGGCGACATTGGCCACCGTCACTTTGAGGCCCCGGATTTCAATGGACCTCTGGGGCATGTCACGGTGGTTGACATTGGCCACCACGTGCTCATAGGTGCAGACGCCGGTGGGTAAAATCTCCGGGATGTCCGTATCGGCGATGGTCGGGAAGCCCCAGTTGACGCAGCCGGCGGCATTGGCCGCCCACTCGGCTCCGACATCGCCTAAGGCATTGACAAAGGCGAAGATCCGGTCCTTATTGTAAAGCAACATCTTTTTATAATCGCCGGGTTTGATCCCGCCGAAGGCCATGGCCGCCCGGTTGGCAAAACCCAGGGCAAAGACGGCCGCCGAAATGTCCGGTCCGAAGGGCACCAGGCGGGTGTTCCAGCCGATCTGCACGCCGGCTTCTATAAGCTGCTCGGAAAAGGTGGTGCCGTTCTGGTTGGCGCACATAAAGACATAGAGATTCTTTTTCTGATATTCCTCGGCGATCCACTTGGCCGTCTCCGGGTCAGGGGCGGCGCCGACGATGGCCGCAAAACCCGGGGCCGTGCCGTCCACAAACTCCACGCCCCGTTTTCGGAAGACCGTATCCTCGGCCGCCCCCAGCCAGATCTTGCCGGAGGCCTCGTCGATGTCTTCACTGACTAAGTAAAAATTGGGATCTTCTAAGTAGCGAATGCACTCGGCGATCTCTTCGGCAAAGAGGGTGGCCATACCGGCGTCGAGCAATGGCCCCAGGTAGGGCAGGTGATACATATTTTTCACATGGGCCGGAAGGAGTTTTCTGGCCACATCCATGGGCTTCTTGGCATCGCCCAGGGTCTTTACCGGGATACCGAGGATGGAATAGATGATCGGCAGATAATAGGCGGTATTAGGAAACTCGATTTTTTGGTCCGGCCCGTATTTATCCAGGGCCTTTTTCAAGGTTCCCTCCGCTTTGGAAACGATATTGTATGCGCCCTGAATGGCGGCAAAAGCAACTAATTTAGACATGAAACACGTTCCTCCTTTCTAAGAGGTCATTAAAATAAAATTTAAACGGCTTCCAGCTTCTGCCGGTCGGCCATATCCATGAGCACCCGCTCCCGGGCCTTGTCAATCCCCAGGGCCTTGCGTTTAGCATCGATGTGGGCGATCATCTTGCGGGCCATTTCATAAGGATCCTCGATCAGATCCCACTTACCGCCAAAGACCTGCTCCATTCCGTTGAATAAATAATCTCTGAAGACTGGAGCCCCTTCAACGGGCAGATTGACCCCAAAAACGGTATAAACTCCGCTGGCCACAAAGTATTGTCCAATGGAAATGGCCTTTTCACTCATCCATTCCGGGGCACATCCGGCGGCCGGCAGATCGCTGATATCGTTTCCCAGGCCCCCGGCCTTGACCACTTCGGTAGCGGCCATGAGGATACGGCTGTTATCCACGCAGGAGCCCATGTGCAGCACCGGCGGGATGCCGACGGTCTCACAGACCTCGGCCAGTCCCGGTCCGCAATAGACCTTGGCCGATTCGGGGGAAAGCAACCCGGCCTTGCCGCAGGCCATGGCGTTACAACCCGTGGTCAGGACAATAACATCATTTTTTAAGAGTTCCTTGACCACAATCAGGTGGGCGCTATCGTGCATGGTCCGGGCATTGTTGCAGCCTACCACACCGCCGATCCCGCGGATACGGCCATTAATGATGTTATCATTTAACGGCGTATAGGACCCCCGGAAGGTCCCCCCCAGATGGTAGTTGATGGCCTCATAACTGAATCCGACAACCATCTTTTCCTTTTCCTTGGGAATCATGACCTCGGCACCTCGATTGGTGAAATTGTCGATGGCGGTCTTGACAATCCGTTTGGCATCTTCCAGGGCGTGATGTTCATCAAATTGAATATGGACGGTATCGCCGGACTTTATCTTGGCCCGGGTGTTGGTTGTGATCATCTTGGTATGGTAACAGGATGCGACATTGGCCAGATTCTCCATGATGCACTGGACATCGACCACCATGGCGTCCACGGCCCCGGTAATGATGGCCAATTCCTGCTGCAGATAATTACCGGCTATGGGCATGCCGTGGCGGACCAGGATCTCATTGGCCGTACAACACATGCCGGCCAGGACGATTCCCTTGGCCCCTTTGGTAGCCGCATACTGGAGCATCTCCGGGTCCTGAGAGGCCACAACGATCATCTCGGAAAGCAGGGGTTCATGACCATGGACGATGATATTGACATGGTCTTTTTTCAAAACCCCCAGGTTGATTTCCCCGTGGACCGGATAGGGAGTCCCGAAAAGGACATCCTGCATATCCGTGGCCATCATAGACCCGGCCCAGCCGTCGGCCAGAGCGGCCCGAGAGCCTTGTTTCATCAGGTTTTCATAATCCTGATCCACCCCCATGTGGGTGCGGTGCAGGATCTCGACGATCTCCCGATCAATCCCCCGGGGGATGACATCCAACTTTTTCCACAGGTCATAGCGGGCCTTGGGGGCACGCTTGGCATAATAGACCTCGCCCTCCTGCTTGCCCCATTCCCCTAAAATTTTTTCGCCGACTTCCACCGCGATATCGTATATATCCCGATCTTTATCTTCGCCCTCCGTACAAACGGTGGTGGCCACATCAAAATCCTTGGCCATGGCCAGCAGCTTGACTTCGTCTTTTATTTTATAATCTTCCGATTCTTTGCGGGCCGCAGACAGAAAAACCTCGGCTACCCCCCGACCATGATCCGAGTGGGCCGCGGCCCCGGCGGCGATCATGCGGACAAAGTTACGGGCGGCGATGGTTTCCGGGGTGGCCCCGCAGAGTCCCATCCGGGTGTCCTTTCCTTCCAGGTCCTTCTTGGTTAAAGGAAGGCGGCAAGGCCCCTGGGCACACATCTTACAGCAAGTCCCCTGAATACCGATGTTACAGGGTTTCATGGTTTCGGCCCGGTCAAAGATCGTCTCCACACCGTCCCGCTGGGCTTTATAAAGCATCTGGATGGAGGCCGAATCGACACTCTTCTCTTCGGGTTTGATCTTCTTTTTTTCTTTTTCGACAACCTTCAATGTTTCTTTGGCTTCTTCTGATGCCATATTTTGTTCCTCCTTGGGAAAATAGTCTCCTGGGACTATTTTCTGATCTTGTTTATAACCACAATAAACCTGAATTTAGGTTCTTTTATTGACGCGATTAATTTGGGCCAGCAATTTGTCTACGGGAGAAAGCTGGGGATCGGCCACCTTCATCTCTTTCGGGCCGGCGACACAAACTTCTTTTTCAGCCTCTCGTTTGATCCTTTCTGCAGCCCTGGCTGCCATCAAGGCCTCTTCCTCGGCCTTAACCTTGGTTTTGGCGTCTTCCTTGGCCTGTTTTTCCGCCTCAATTTTGGCCTTCGCCTCTGCTTCGGCTTTGACCTTGGCTTCCACTTCCGCACGGGCTTTGGCTTCTGCCTCGGCCTTGGACTTGGCTGCGGCTTCGGCTTTGACCTTGGCCTCGGCTTCGGCTTTTATTTTCGCCTCTTCCTCGGCCGTTACCTTGGGTGGTTCTTCCACTTTGGGGGCCGCTGCCTGGGGTGCGGCCGGTTCGGCCTTGGGCGCCGGGGCCGGTTTAGCCGGAGCCGCCTTGGGGGCCGCTTCTTTAGCCTTGGCCGGAGCCGCTTTCTTTTCTTCTTTGGCCGGGGCGGCAGCCACTATTTTGGTCTTGACTATTTTCGGATAATCTCCGGCCGGCTTGACATTTAAGGCCTTCAGCTTGGCCGCCATTTCCGCCGGGCTGATATCCGAATCTCCGGTAATCATTTGATCCATTAATTTTTTGACCAGCTTTACGGTATCGGGGTGTCTTAGAATCAATATATCCGAACCGGCCAGGAGATAAGATACGGCGGCCACGGCCTCCATAAGAAACCCCCGCTTGGAGGCATCACCTAAAGTAGGGGCTTCCTCGGCGGTCAGCTTGGCCTCCTTGGACTTCCAGACTTCATTGCCGACATTGCTGATCATCGGATATTGGAGCTTTTCATCTTCCTGGGCCAGGGCGGCCATGCGGATCCGCTCCATCACCGAATAGGAGTATTCCAAACCGTAGCCGAGTCCGCCGGTAGTCGGGTCGATGATAATTTTTTCCTTGGGAACCCCCAGGTTTTCCAGCAATATGTTCAACTGCTTGGCCAAATTGACATCGATGGGGGTGGAGGCGATGAGGGTATGATTATAACCAAGGGCCGAGGCCCCGATCTGTTTATGATTCCCTTCGGCCACCGGACCTAAGGTCAGATTTTCTCCCTGGCAATCTTCGCTGACCTTTCGGAGTACGTCGATATCTTTCTTTTCATTGCCGGACCCCCAGACAATAACCGGGACCTTGACGGCCTTCAAGACCTTCTGGACCACCTTAGAGGCTTCCTCCGGTCCCTTGTCCAGTCCATTGGGGTCGGTACTTTTGAGTTGAATGACAATGGCTTCCGCGCCGAAGTCTTCCACACACTTTTTGGCCCAGGCCGCCGGATTATCCAATACGCCGGCAAAGGGGGCCATGGCGGTTTCCGGCCAGTCATCCGGTTGCATATCCCAGATTTCCATGGCAATTTTGGGAGGATTCGGCATCTGCCCTTCAAATAAATGAAAGGGATAGGAAGTTTCTCCACCCACGGTAACAGGGGATTTTTTTCCGATAACAACCTCATTTATTTTTCCTGAATAGGAAATTTTAGGAATTTCAAAGGCCAATGATTTTTTCCTCCTTTTTCTGAATTATAATAAATTCTGAATTTTACCGGTTGGTTAGATACCCCGAAACAGACAGCAGGAATTCTCTAATGGAAGGTTTGGCTTTCTCAATAGATAAGGTCTGCCGCATGGCAGGGAAATATCACTAACTAACTAATTGTTAAATTATGTGAATTTTTTTACTTAATGGAATATAATTCTTTTGTCAAGAAAAAACAATTCTCTCGGATCATTAATTATCAAACAAACCCTCGAATAATTTAAAGGCTGCCGAGCGAGCCCTGGATTGCTCCGGGAGGGTACTGGTCGGCTTTCCTTCCTTGTCGAACTCATAAATCAATTCATCTTTGGGGATGACCCCCAAAAGAGATAACCCCTGTTCCTGCAACAGGGTCCCCCACTCCTTTATTTCCGTAAGATCCTTCGGTTCGACCAGATTGATGATGACCAGATTTTTTTCTATTTTCAGCCCCAATTCCTTAGTCAAGGCCCCTATGCGAATAGCCGCCTGGATGCCCCGGCGGGAACTATCGGAAACAATCAGCAAGACATCAATCTCCCGAGTGGTCAAGCGGCTGATATGCTCCATGCCGGCCTCGTTATCGACTACGAGATATGGGTAGTTTTCAGATAACTTTTCGATAAATTGGGAAAGTAAGGTATTGGCCGCACAATAGCATCCCTGCCCTTCCGGTCTGCCCATAATGATAAGATCAAATCCTTCGGACTCCACCAGGGACTCCTGGATGCGCATTTCCATAAAGATGTCTTTGGTCATACCGGGGAGACCACCTTTCTTCATCTCCTCCCGGGCATCCCCGATGGTTTGGCGGGCTTCGACCCCTAAGACTTCATTCAGATTGGCGTTGGCGTCGGCGTCAACGGCCAGGACCGGTTTTTTCCCTTTTTCGACCATGTAGCGGATCAAAAGGCCGGCCACGGTGGTCTTACCGGTCCCCCCTTTTCCGGCTAAGGCTATGGTATAGCTCATTTTATATCTTCCTTTGTTGTATAATCCGCCCATTTTTCGACGCAGGATATCAGGTCAAAAACCCCGGGAAACAGGTTATTGTCGGTATGGGGCAGAAAAAGGGCGGCAATATAATTATTCATAAAATTATGATTTTCACTTAATTCAATATTCGTTATTTTATTAAATATATTTTTTATCTCGCTTCTTAAGACATTTGAAAAACAGATCAACCGCGCCCCCAAAAGAGATCCGTTTCCGATAAATTGGAATTTCTCTAAGGGTAATTCGGGTAACAGACCAATCGTGATGGATTTTTCTATATTGATATAATTTCCAAAACCACCGGCAATGATAACCTGTTCCAGATCATTCATGGTCAATCCCACTTCGCTTAAGAGGGTGATATATCCGGCATACATGGCCCCTTTGGCCCGAATCAAATTATCGATATCCACCTCGGTAATGACGATATCTCTTTTGATTTGGGTATCGTCGGCCCAGGCCAGGACATATTCCAGGCCGTCACTGCCTTTACGAATACGGTCCGTCTTCAACCCATGTTTAAATTTTCCATTTTGATCCAAAAGACAGCCCTCAAGCAATCCGGCGACGATATTGATCAACCCGGACCCACAGATCCCTTTGGGTTTGACCATCCCAATCGTCAGGAGCATAGGATCGAAGGTCTTTGGATTGACGCTGAAATCTTCTATGGCCCCCTCGGTCGCCCTCATCCCATGTTTAATGCCCCCTCCTTCGAAGGCCGGACCGGCGGAACAGGCCGCACAGGTCATCCATTCGGAATTCCCAATCACGATTTCCCCGTTGGTCCCCAAATCGATATAAAGGGTAAGCTTATTTTGACGGGACATCCCGGAGCCCATGACCCCGGCAATGACATCCCCCCCTACATAACTGGCAATGGAAGGGAATAAGAAGGCCTGCACATGTTCTTCCACCTGAAGCCCGATCTCTTTAGCCCGGACAGGCGGGATATAATTCATCGGCGGGGTATAAGGAGCTTCTCTGATGTACCGCGATTCAATCCCTAAAAACAGATGGGTCATCGTGGTATTGCCGGCCAGGGTCATGTGGGTAATACTCTGCGAGGAGACTTTATGTTTTTTCAACAATTGCTTAATAATCCCATTAATGGTGGAAATAACCAGGTCCTTCATTTTTTGTCGGCCCCCCGGTTTCTGGGTGTAAACAATTCTTGATATGACATCCTCACCATAGCTTATTTGAGAATTATATTCGACATGTTGAGCCAGAATACTTCCGCTGTTGAGATCTAATAACTGACCCCAAACCGTCGTCGTTCCAATGTCAATGGCAATGGCATAATTTTGCTGAGTCGTATCGCCCGGTTCAATATTGATCAGTTGAATTTTATCTCCTGATTTCAAAGGATTTCCTATTGTTACCGTTACTTTCCATTCCCCTTGTCTTAAAACTTCGGCCAATTTTTTGATCGGATAAAAATCAACGATTAACCCATGTATCCCATAAGTTTGTTTTAATGATCTGATTACCCGGGAAAGATCACTGATATTATCTGATAAGGTTGGGGGGCTGATCTCCAGGTATTTCTTTTCGAAAGGGGGAAAAAATTTTCCATCCACAATCAACTCTTCCATCTTAATTTGGGAGACGACCTGCCAGGCCCCGCTTCGGGGTTGAACCCTATCCAAAACCTTCCTGTCCAATTGAGATTCCGTAGGGATGGTTACTTCCAAGTCACCGATAACTTTTGTCTTACAGGCCTGTCTTACCCCTAAAGCGTAATCTTCCGGGGTCAGTTTCTCCGTCCTCTCGCTTTCCACCTCTCCCTTATCGATAATGACCCGACATTTTCCGCAAACCCCTTCACCGCCGCAGGAAGCATTGATATGGATACCGGCCCGCATGGCCGCCCTTAACAAATTTTCTCCCTGGGGAACCAAAACTTCAATTTTATCCGGATTAAAAACTATTTTTCTTTCTTCCATACTATTTTTGTCCTTTGCCACCTTTCCTTAAAAGACCTTCCTGTTTTTGTCAAGAAAATAGGTAAAATTATCAATGGTCTTCCTTTAACCGTCTACTTTTAAGTTGCTTTTGTCTTTTTTTTCTTATATAAGTATTTGACCAGTTTCTTTGAGGAATCAGTAAATTATCTAATTTTTTAAAAAGATGAATTAACTGAATAAAAACAGGAAAGTCTTTTTTATTTTCTTGTCCTCAAAAACTATTTTGGAGTTGTTCAGGCCTTATGGAACACTTATTAAAATTCGTTATCGATTCTTTTAAGGCCTTATTTCAATAAGATATTTTTATTATTCATCTTATGAATGACTTCTATTATAACTACTATTCTTTTTTAAAAAAACTTAATAACAATAATCAGAAAATAAAAGGAGAATGTTTATGGAATTGACCATACCCAAACAATCTCTCTTGGATGCCTTACAGACAGCTCAAGGGATAGTAGAAAAAAGAAGTTCCATGCCCATTCTCTCCAATGTTCTGATCGAAACCAACGGTGAAGGGGTCCGGTTAGTGGCCACCGATTTACAGGTGGGGATCCAGTTAAAATGCCCGGCAAAAATAATCACTCCCGGAGGAATTTCTATCCTGGCCAGAAAATTTTATGAAATCGTCAGAGAGCTTCCTGATGAGGAAATTTATTTAAAGCTTAAAGAAAATAATCGATTATTAATATCCAGTAAAGGGGCCCAATTTAATATCGTCGGACTCCCGGCGGCGGATTATCCCCCATTACCGGATGCTGAAAATATCAAGACCATGACCTTGGATGGATCCGTCTTAAGGGAAATGATCCAAAAAGCCATTATTTCGGTCTCCTTGGATGAAGGACGGTATAATTTAGCGGGGATCTATTTTGAATACCTGAAAATAGATGAAAAATCTTTCCTGCGGATGGTTTCTACCGATGGACACCGGTTGACTCTGGTCGATAAGCCTGCTGAAGAATTGGAAGAAGGTCTTTTTAATAAAGGGGTCCTGCTGCCGAGGAAAGCGGTGAGCGAATTATTAAAGATTTTGGAAAAACCAGGATCGGTTCAAATCGGCTTTAAAGATAACTTCGGGGTTTTTCAAAGGGAAGAGACTTTGATGATCATGCGTTTATTGGAAAGTAATTTTCCGGATTATAATCTGGTCTTGCCTAAGAAAAAAGAGATCGCCATCAGTTTTTCTAAAAATGATTTGATCGATACCATGAAAAGAATGGCCATCTTATCCACGGACAAATATAAGGGGGTCAAATTTTCCCTGACCAAGGGGAATTTAGAAATTCAATCGGTGAATCCGGATATTGGTGATGCTAAGGAAAATTTATCTCTGGAGTATAAAGGGGGTAAACTGGAAGTAGGATTCAATGCCCGGTTCTTTATTGACGCCCTTCAGGTCATGGAGAGCGAAACCATTATCCTGGAATTAATTGATTCGGTGAGCCCGGCTGTTTTAAGCGGTCAAAAGGATCCGGGATTTATGGCATTGATCATGCCGATGAAGCTTATGGAAGAATCAGGGGAAATTCTGTAATCCCCTTCTTTTCCCAATACGCAAAAACCTATCCTGAAAAAATTCAAAAAAGTAAAAGTTCAACCATTTTTAATTGAAAATCCGAGAACCTTAAAGGGCACCGGGTTTTTAAAAAAGGGACGGTAATCGTATGACTTCTTATGGAGCCGATCAAATAAAGGTTTTGGAGGGGTTGGCCCCTGTCCGGGAAAGACCTTCCATGTATATAGGCAATACCTCGACCGAAGGTCTGCATCAATTGGTGTATGAAGTGGTCGATAACAGCATTGATGAAGCCCTGGCCGGTTTTTGCAATCGCATCGATGTGCTGATTCACTCCGATGAAAGCGTATCCGTCGAAGATAACGGCCGGGGGATACCGGTGGATATGCACAAGACGGAAAAAAAACCGGCCCTGGAAGTGGTCATGACCAAACTCCACGCCGGGGGAAAATTCGATAATGAGACCTATAAGGTCTCCGGGGGGCTCCATGGCGTCGGGGTTTCGGTGGTCAATGCCCTCTCGGAGTTTTTGGAAGTGGAAGTCCGGATCAATGGAAATGTCTATTATCAAAAATATGAACAGGGCAATCCGGTGACCCCCATGGAAGTCATCGGAACGACCAAAAGGTCCGGAACCAAAGTCCATTTTAAACCCGACGGCACAATCTTCGAAACCACTTCTTATAGTTATGATATTTTATCCCAGCGATTGAGAGAACTTTCCTTTTTAAACAAAGGGGTTCGTATTACCATCGAAGATGAGCGGACTTCCAAAAAAAATGAATTTTTTTATATGGGAGGTATCAATTCTTTTGTCGAATATTTAAATCGAAATAAAGAGGTCGTTCACCCCAAGCCGATCTATGTTTCCGGACAGCGGGGGGACGTCATTGTCGAGGTGGCCTTTCAATATAATGACTCCTACCAGGAAAAGATTTTTTCTTATGCCAATACCATCAATACCCGGGACGGCGGGTCCCACCTGAGCGGCTTTAAGACGGCCTTAACCCGCTGTCTGAACCAGTATGCCACCAAGGAAAATCTTCCCAAGAATCTGCGGGAAAAGGTTTCCGGTGATGATGTCCGTGAGGGCATGACCGCCATTATCAGCGTCAAATTGCCAAACCCCCAGTTTGAAGGACAGACCAAAACCAAGCTGGGAAACAGCGAGGTCAAAGGGTTGGTGGACACCCTGGTTTATGAAGAACTGAGCGCCTTCCTGGAAGAAAACCCGGCGGTGGCTAAAAACATATTAACCAAGGTCACCGAGGCGGCCCGGGCCCGGGAAGCGGCCCGCAAGGCCAAGGAACTGACCCGCCGAAAAGGGGCCTTGGTGGATACCTCCCTCCCGGGGAAATTGGCCGATTGCCAGGAACGGGACCCTAAATTATGCGAGATTTATATCGTCGAGGGGGACTCGGCCGGCGGTTCGGCCAAACAGGGAAGGGATCGAAAATTTCAGGCCATCCTGCCCTTAAAGGGGAAAATCCTCAATGTGGAGAAGGCCCGTTTCGATAAGATGATCGAAAATAACGAGATCCGGACCATCATCACGGCCCTGGGTGCGGGAGTGGGTGGAGAAGATTATCAACCCGAGCAATTACGCTATCATAAAATCATTATCATGACCGATGCCGATGTGGACGGGGCCCACATTCGAACCTTGTTGTTGACCTTTTTTTACCGCCAGCTTCCACAATTGATAGAAAAAGGGTTTTTATATATCGCCCAGCCCCCGCTCTACCGGCTGGCCATAGGCAAGGAAGAAACCTATATCAAAGACGACGATGCCTTTCAAAAGTTTTTGGGGAAAAGGGGAATCCAAAAAAAGAAGCTTTTTTGGAAGGAAAAGGAGAAATCCCTGGAAGGGGAGGCCCTGATCCAGTTCTTGGAAAAGATCAATCAATACCTGCATTCCCTGGAAAAACTGGAGATGAAAGGCTTTGACGCCCCGGTATTGGAGATCCTGGCCGATCCGGATGGACCGGAGTCCCTGACCAAGGAACGCCTGAAGGATCCCGCTTATATGGAGGCCTTGAAAAAGAAATTGGCCGGCCAGGAGATCTCTACCGGCGAGCTTGTTTTTGATGAAGAACATCAGGCCTATTCCCTGCCGGTTTTGGACCAGCCTGCCGGAAAGGAGCGATACGCCCTGGATTGGAACCTCCAGTCCTTGGCCGATTTTCAAAACCTGCGCCGTTTTAAAAAAGACCTGCCCTGGCTGCAGGCCTTTCCCCTTTTGGTGATCAATGATCAGCAGCCCCAGCCAATAAAAACCCCCAAGGAATTGCTGGAGTTTTTTTTGGAAGAAGGTAAAAAGGGTTTGAACATCCAGCGCTATAAGGGTCTCGGGGAGATGAATCCCCAGCAGCTCTGGCAAACCACCATGAATCCCGAAAACCGTACCTTATTGCAAATCAAGGTAGAAGACATGGTCGCGGCCGAAGAAATGTTTACCATCTTGATGGGCGACAAGGTGGAACCCCGGAGAGATTTTATTTACCAACATGCCCTGGAAGTCCGGGAATTGGATATTTAAGAAAACAGGATTCAAGGGGCCGAGGGGTCAAGGATTCAAGTGAACTGATAAGGTTTACTTATCAACTCGAAACCCCTTGAATCCTCGAACCCTAAAAGGATTTTTTATGACTTTAGTTCCTCATGAAGTACCCATCAACATCGAAGACGAGGTCACGCGCTCCTACATGGATTACGCCATGAGCGTCATCATTGGACGGGCCTTACCGGATATCCGGGATGGACTCAAACCGGTACACCGCCGCGTCCTTTATTCCATGAGGGAATTGGGCAACGACTATAACAAGGCTTATAAAAAATCGGCCCGTATCGTCGGGGATGTGATCGGTAAATATCATCCCCACGGAGACACGGCGGTCTATGATACCATCGTGCGTATGGCCCAGGATTTTTCCCTGCGTTATCCTCTGGTGGACGGCCAGGGCAATTTTGGTTCCGTGGACGGCGATTCTCCGGCAGCCATGCGTTATACGGAAATCCGCATGACCCGCCTGGCCCACGAATTTTTGGAGGATCTGGATAAAGAGACGGTTGACTTTATCCCCAACTATGACGGTTCCTTAAAAGAGCCCACCATTCTGCCGGCCACGGTGCCCAATCTGCTCATCAACGGCTCCTCGGGGATCGCCGTGGGCATGGCCACCAACATTCCCCCCCACAATCTGTCGGAGGTCGTTGACGGTCTGCTGGCCTTGATTGACAACCCGGACCTTTCCTTTAAGGAATTGATCGCCCTGATTCCCGGACCGGATTTTCCGACCGCCGGCTTTATTTACGGCAGCGGCGGGATAGTCCAGGCCTACCGGACCGGGAGGGGCATTATAAAGATTCGGGCCCGGGCCTTGGTCGAAAAAAAGAAGGCCCAGGGCCGGGAAAGCATCGTCGTCACCGAATTGCCCTACCAGGTGAACAAGGCCAGGTTGATTGAAAAGATTGCCGAGTTGGTCAAGGAAAAAAAGATCGAAGGCATCCAGGATATCCGGGATGAATCCGACCGGGAAGGCATGCGCATCGTCATCGATCTGAAAAAAGACGAGATGGTGGAAGTCATCCTCAACCAGCTCTATAAATTCACCGCCATGGAATCCACCTTCGGGATCATCTTCCTGGCCATCGTCAACAACCGGCCCAAGATCATGGACCTGAAAACCATCCTGGGCCATTTTCTGGAATTCCGTAAAGAGATCATTCGAAAACGAACGATCTTCGAATTGAAAGAAGCGGAAAGGAAGGCCCATATCCTGGAGGGGTTGAAGATTGCCCTGGACAACTTGGATGAGGTGATCGCCTTGATCCGCAAGGCCAAAAATCCGGCCGAGGCCAAGACCCAATTGATCAGCCGGTTTACCTTTTCCGAAATTCAGGCCCAATCGATCCTGGAGATGCGTTTGCAGCGATTGACCAACCTGGAGCGGGACAAGATCATCCAGGATTATAGGGAAATCCTCAAAACCATCGAACGGCTGAGGGCCATCCTGGCCAGCGAGGCCCTGATCCTGCAATTAATCCGGGAGGAATTGACCGAGCTTAAAAAACGCTACGGCGATGAGCGACGCACCGAGATTATCGAAGATACCACCGAGATCGAGCTTGAGGACCTGATCGTCGAAGAGGACATGGCCGTGACGATTTCTCACGGCGGTTATATCAAAAGGAACCCCATCAGTCTCTATCGCAGTCAAAGAAGGGGCGGGCGGGGCATCACCGGCATGGAGACCAAGGAGGATGATTTTGTGGAGCACCTCTTTATCGCCTCCACCCATGATTATTTTCTGTTCTTTACCAATCTGGGGAGGCTCTACTGGTTGAAAGTCCACGAGATCCCCCAGGCCGGACGGCTGGCCCGGGGCAAGGCCATGGTCAACGTCTTGAATCTCCAGCCCCAGGAAAAAGTGGCCACTATCCTGTCGGTACGCGCCTTTGAAGAGGGGAAATCGGTTATCATGGTGACCCGCAAGGGGATGATCAAAAAGACCGACCTGATGTCTTTCAGCCGGCCCAGGTCGGGCGGCATTATCGCCACCACCATCCAGGAAGGAGACGAACTGATTGCCGCCGATGTCACCCATGGGGAGCAGGACATTTTTCTTGGGACCCGAGACGGCCTGTCCATCCGCTTTAAGGAAAAGGATATCCGGGAGATGGGACGGCAGGCCCAGGGGGTAAAGGGGATCCGTTTGAGCCCGTCCGATTGGGTCGTCGGCGCCGAGGTCTTATCCCAGGAAGGGACCATCCTGACGGTCACGGAAAACGGATTCGGCAAGCGGACCAGGACGGATGACTATCGGGAACAAGGCCGGGCCGGTAAAGGGATCATCACCATTAAAACCACGAATAGGAACGGGCCGGTGGTGGGGGTCTTGCAGGTTGCCGATGAAGACGATCTGATGATTATTACTGATGGGGGCAAAATTATTCGTTTGCGGGTCAAGGACCTTTCGGTGATCGGGAGAAATACCCAGGGGGTCAGATTGATCAATCTGGAAGATCAGGAAAAGGTGGTCAGCGTGGCCCGTTCCGCGACCAAGGAAGAGGAGAACGGTGACCCGGAATAAAAATGCCCCCAACGTCGGGGTAATCGGGGCCGGAAGCTGGGGGACCGCCTTGGCCTGGTTATTGGCCGGTAACGGCCACCCGGTCCATTTATGGACTTATGAAGAGGCCACTTTCGATCAGATCAGCCGGGAACGGGAGAATAAGAATTTTTTGCCAGGGGTGATTCTTCCGGAATCCCTCGAAGTCACGACAGAGCTTCGGGAGGCCCTGTATCAAAAAGATCTGCTGATCCTGGCGGTTCCTTCGCATTTTTTTCGGGGTGTCCTGAAGCAAATGAGGGACTTCCTTTCTCTGGTCAATCAAGGATGTCTGTGGATCTCAGCCACCAAAGGGATTGAAAATGAGACCTTGTTGACCATGTCCGGAGTCCTTAAAGAATTGTTGGGTCCGGAATATCATTCCGGCATCGGCTGTCTTTCCGGCCCTACCTTTGCGAAGGAGGTTTCCCGGGAACTGCCTACCGCGGTCACCCTGGCTGCGGATGAGGAAAATACCGCCTTAACGGCCCAACGGTTTTTCTCCAACCGCTTCTTCCGGGTCTACACCAATTTGGATTTATTGGGTGTGGAATTGGGGGGGGCCCTGAAAAATGTGATCGCCCTGGCCGCGGGGATTTCCGATGGATTGGGCTTTGGCCATAATACGCGAGCCGCCTTGATTACCCGCGGCCTGGCAGAGATCTGCCGCCTGGGAGAAAAAATGGGGGCTCGAAGACCGACCTTTTTTGGACTGGCCGGAATCGGAGACTTGGTTTTAACCTGTACCGGCGACCTGAGCCGAAACCGAACCGTGGGCCTTCGACTGGGACAGGGGGAAAAACTATCGGCTATTCTTTCCACCATGACCATGGTCGCCGAAGGGATCAAGACAACCCGGGCGGCCCATCAACTGGCTAAGCGAGAACAGATTGAAATGCCGATCGTTTCCCAGATGAATGGCATATTATATGAGGGCCGGGAACCCCGCCAGGCCGTCAAGGATTTAATGACCCGGGATCTAAAAGCCGAAGGATGAGGTTGGGGCTAAGGTCCCGTTTCATCATTGTTGATTCATGGACCCAGTTTTTTTGGGGAATGAAAAAAAAGACGAGGCCATATCTCTTGTACTCTATGGCGGCAGGACCACAAAATAGAGTATCGAGCCCAGGCTTTTTTGCTGAATTTATTTTTTTAGTTAGGTTTAAAAAATAGGGAGTGAAAAAAGGGTTGACAAAAAATTTATTTTTAGATATGAAATAAGCGCGTTTTTATTAAACACACAAACATCTAAATTAAGGAAACGGGCCTATGATAATAAAAAGGGGTCATCTCTTTATTACCATAGCACTGCTGTTGTTGTTTCCATGGCATGTGTTTGGTGCACCTTCAAAGAACCATACGAAAAAGAATCCATCCGCCGCCTCGAAAAAAGTTTCTCAAAAAAAACATATTTCCAAGATAAAGACACACAAGAGGTCTAAACATTCTTTAAAATCCATAAAAAAGAACACCAGGCAGGTGGCTCATGAAAATCCAGCGGCGGCCAAAGATGCCCCGCCCTTATTGAAGATTACGCCGCTGGAAAACGGAAAATATCTCTTGGAGCCCATGGACAGTTCTTCTAATACACCGGATAACGGGGCGGAATCTTTAAGCCTGATTAAAAAACCGGTCTTTGCAGAGGGAGAGTTGGAGTCAGGAGATCTTCGTGAGAAGATCATGAATCCTTTGGCCAGCTTTCCCCATTTATTGGTCCAGATTTCCGAACAGCTCTTGGGAAAATCTTACCGAATGGGCGGAAACGGAAAAGGATCGGACGGGATCGATTGCTCGGGGTTTGTCAAAAGGATTTATCAGTCCCTTACCCTTTCCCTGCCCCATTCCAGCCGGGAGCAGGCCAAAATGGGATCCTTGGTAACCACTGAATGGGATCTGAGTCGCTTGAAGATCGGGGACTTGTTATTTTTTAAACGAAACCGGGGTGCTCAAATCGGGCATACGGGAATGTATATCGGCGACGGCAAGATGATCCATTCGGCCAGTAAGAAAGGGGTCGTTGTCTCCAATCTCATGGCCTCCAATTATTATAATCGGAATTTTGTCATGGCCAAAAGGCTCTTTATTCTGGAAGACCCCCAGGAAGACGGCTTTAAGGAATTTAAAGAACCATAACCGATTTTCTATTTTCACTTACGGCAAAAAAAGGGCGGGTAAAAAAACCCGCCCTTTTTTATTAGACCAGACCTTGGTTGCGACTGAATCAATCCCTCTCAATGATCGTGGTCATGCCCATGCCGCCGCCGACACAAAGGGTGGCCAGTCCGACATTAAGATTGCGGCGGATCATTTCAAACATCAGGGAGATGATGATCCGAACGCCGGTGGCCCCCACGGGATGGCCAAGACCGATACCGCTTCCGTTGACGTTGGTGATTTCCCGGTTTAACCCCAGGCCTTTCTCACAAGCCAGATATTGAGAGGCGAAGGCCTCGTTGACTTCGATAAGCTGGATATCCTTCAAACTCATGCCGGCCCTTTTCAGGCACTTTTCCGTGGCCGGGACCGGCCCATAACCCATTAACTTAGGATCCACGCCGGCCACGGCCTGGGCGACGATTTTGGCCAGAGGGGTGAGCCCCAGTTCTTTCGCCCGAGCACGGGAGGTGACGATTACGGCCGCGGCCCCGTCGTTGAGCCCGGAGGAGTTGCCGGCCGTAACGGTCCCGTCTTTATTAAAGGCCGGGGCCAGGCGGGAAAGATCGGCCATGGTCAAACCATAACGCACATGTTCGTCCGTATCGACCAGACGGGGTTCCCCCTTTTTTTGGGGGATGGCCACGGGAACGATTTCTTCTTTGAATTTTCCGGCCTTGATGGCCGCCTCGGCGTTATTATGGCTGCGCAGGGCAATCACATCCTGCTCTTCCCGGGAAATCGCATATTTTTCGGCCAGGTTCTCAGCGGTCTGGCCCATGATGTAGCCCTTTTTTTCCAAGAGGTTGCTGCCGGAATAAGAGCATCTCCCACATGGCATCGGTCATCTGGCCGTGGGTTAAGCGGGCCCCCCAGCGGGCGGTCATCAGGACATAAGGGGCCGAGCTCATGGATTCGACTCCGCCGGCCAAAACCATTTGGGAATCACCGGCCTTGATCTGTTGGACCCCGAAGGCCAGGGCCTGCATGGCCGAAGAGCATTGGCGCTGGATGGTGACCGCCGGTACCTCGACCGGGATACCGGCCTTCAAGGCGGCGGTCCGGGCCGTATTGGCTTCATCCGGACACTGGCAACAATCGCCCAGAATGACATCGTCCAATTGATCTCCGGAGACAGGGGTTCGTTTAAGGACCTCGGTGATGACGGTGGCGGCCAACTGGTGGGCCCTGATGGACTTAAAGGCCTCGCCGAATTTACCTATGGGTGTGCGGGCGGCGCCCACGATAACGATATCGTTTGGATTTTTCAAAACAGTTTCCTCCTTTTCATTTATCGAAATAGTGGGCTCATGTTAATCAGATGACGATCATTAGTCAACTTATTTAGTTAATGGTTGTAATTGGTGGCCGGAATGTTTTAAAATGATTTCAAAACAATGGATACCATCATTTTCAGGAGGGCTCCCATGAACATCACGGACTCGGCCATCATTAAGGGTTGTGCGCAAGTAGATCCACAGGGCAAGGTCACTATTTTGGACCCTAAGAAACTTCAAGAAGAGGTCATCGATCAATTGGTGCAATCGGCCGTTTTTGGCGAGGCCGATCAAAAGGCCCTGGCCTGCTGGTTGATCTGGGAATTGGGGCAGGCCGTGGGGATTTATCCGGCTTCGATCCATGAATTTTACCAGGCCGTGGGACGCGGGGAAATCGGCAAAAAGTTCACCGTACCGGCCATTAATCTCCGGGCCATGACCTATGATTGCGCCCGGGCCGCATTTAAGGCGGCCAACCAAAGAAAAGTCGGGGCCATGATCTTTGAGATCGCCCGCTCGGAGATCGGCTATACGGCCCAGAGGCCCAGGGAATATTTTTCTTCGGTCATGGCCGCGGCCATTAAAGAAGGTTTCCAGGGGCCGTTGTTTGTCCAGGGAGACCATTTCCAGGCCAGCAACAAAAAATTCAAGGAACAACCGGAAGAAGAAATAAAGGCCATCGAGCAACTCATCAAGGAGGCCATTCAGGCCGGTTTTTACAATATCGACATAGACACCTCCACCCTGGTGGACCTCGGTCAGTCCTCGGTTTCCGAGCAGCAGCGGGCCAACTATGAATTGTGCGCCCGGTTTACGGCCTTTATCCGGAAACATCAGCCCGGGGGGATCACCATTTCCGTCGGCGGCGAGATCGGCGAGGTGGGCGGGAAAAACAGCGACGAGACGGAACTTCGGGCCTTTATGGACGGTCTCATCGGCGCCCTTCCCGACGGTTCAGCCGGTCTTTCCAAAATCAGCATTCAGACCGGGACGAGTCACGGCGGGGTGGTCCTGCCCGACGGCACCCTGGCCCGGGTGGCCATTGATTTTAAGGTCTTAAAGGACCTCTCTCAAGTAGCCCGGACCCGCTACGGTATGGGCGGCACGGTCCAGCATGGGGCCTCCACCCTGCCTGATGAGGCCTTTAATCAGTTCGTCACCCATGACGCCGTGGAGGTTCATCTGGCCACGGGCTTTCAAAATATGATCTACGATCATGAAAAATTTCCGCCTGATTTAAAACAAGGCATTTATGAATATCTGAAATCCAAACATGCCGACGAATGGAAATCGGGCAAGACCGAGGAACAATTTCTTTACAGCACCCGGAAAAAGGGCCTGGGGCCCTTTAAGGCCGAAATGTGGGGCTTACCGGAAGAAGTGCGATCGGCTATTCGAAAGACCCTGGAAGACAAATTCGGGTTTTTGTTTGATCAGCTCCAGGTGGGCGATACCGGGGATCTGGTTCGAAAATGGGTTCCCCCGTTAAAAGTGGAAAAGCAGCGGACCGATTTTGGATTGGGCAAGGCCAAGGAAGAGGATGTTTCGGACCTTGCCGATTAAACTTAACGGAAAGGATATTTAGAAATGATCGATTTCAGCTTAAGCGATGACCAAAAACGATTGTTGGAACTGGCCAAAGAGTTTGCCGCCAAGGAGATTAAACCGAGGGCCATCGAATATGACCGGGAGGGGACTTATCCCGAAGCCATCCTAAAAAAGGCCCAGGAGCTCGGGCTGATGTATACCAATATTCCGGAGCAATACGGCGGATCGGGTATGAGTTTTCTGGAGCATTATATCGTCACCGAAGCCCTGAATTATGAATGTTGCGCCATCGGCCAGATGATCGGTATTGCTCACTTAGCCACGGGGGCTATCCTCATCGGGGGAACAGAGGAGCAAAAGAAAAAATTTATCGGAGCCATGACGGAGAGCTACCGCAGTGCCTGTTTTTGCCTTACCGAACCGGAGGCCGGATCCGATGCGGGGGTGATGCGCACCACGGCTGTGAAGAAAGGCGATCGCTACCTTATCAACGGGTCCAAATGTTATATCACCAACGGCCAGTATGCCGACCTGCTTTGTCTGTTTGCCACCATCGATAGAAGTCTGGGCACCAAAGGGATCTGCTGTTTTGCCGTTCCCCGCAATACCCCCGGTATCCGGGTGGGCCGGGTGGAAGATAAAATGGGCCACCGGGCCTTGAACGTCGTGGAGCTGTTTTTTGAAGAGGTGGAACTCACCAAAGAAAACCTGATCGGGCAGGAAGGGCAGGGTTTCAAGCTGGCCATGATGGCCCTCGACCGGGGCAGAGTCAACATCGCCGCCATTTGTACGGGTATCGGCCAAAAGGCCCTGGATGAGGCGGTCCACTGGGCCAAGACCCGCGTTCAATTCGGACAACCTATCGGTAACTTTCAGGGGGTCCATTTTATGTTAGCCGATATGAATGCCCTGGTTATGGCCTGCCGGGCCATGTATCTCCAGGTGGGATGGATGCTGGATCAAGGCAAGCGCAGCACCACCGAAGGGGCCCTGGCCAAGTTTTTTGCCACCGATGCGGCCATGAAGATTACCACCGATGCCGTCCAGATATTGGGCGGATCGGGGTATATGAGAGGTTCGACGGTGGAGAAACTGATGCGGGATGCCAAGTTGACCCAGATCTTCGAAGGGACGAACCAGATCAACCGTATGGTGGCCGGCCGGGGGATTTTAGCAGCGCCAAGCCGGTTGTTTTAACAGGGATAGCGAGCGAATTCCCCGCAGTTTGCTGCGTGGGTAAGCGAGCGAACTTCAAATAATAGGACACCTTACCTTGCCTGGAAGATTCCCCGCACCTTGGTGCGGGGAGCTTCAATTCAATGGTTCATCCTCGAGGCCTTATTCTCCGCTAAACAGGCGTCTGGGATTATCGATCATCATGGTCCTTATCTGCTCATCGCTGATCCCGGCCTGTTTAAGCGCCGGGAGGATATGGCCAAAAATATGGCTGAAAGACCAGTTGGCCACCTTTTGGCCGGCCTCTTCCGGCAAGCGTCCCCCGCGACCCAAGACGCACCCCATGAAGTCCTGGGACATCATGATGCGGTCCGTATAGCCCACACCCAGGAGTCCGACCAGCATGGCGATCCTCACCCGGTCGGGGAGGAATAATTCAAGACCGAAACGGTCAAAGGCGATATGTACACCCTGACTCAAGACACTCATCTGATAGCTCAAAGAAGGATTGCCGCACATATGGCCGATCATGATGCGCTTCGGGTCCGCCCCTTCTTTGATCAGAAGGGCGGCCTGCTCCGGGCCCATGGTGCCGGCCTCGGTATGGGTGATAATGGGAAGACCGGTTTCTTTCCCGGCCCGGGCCGCTGCCCGCAGCAGGGCCTCCTCGACGGGTGAAATGCCGTTTAAACCCGTGGCCACCTTGATGACCCCGGGCTTGACGGCCGATAGTCCGATGCCTTTGGTTATTTCCTGCATGAAGCCTTCGTAGAGCTCCTGGTCCATCCGGCCGATTCGGCTTTTACTGCGTTGCCTCAGATAGGCCCACTTCCCCATATCTTCCGTATACCGGCCGGTGGAACAGATGATGTTGATCTGAAGCTTTTCCGATATTTCCTTGAGGAGATCCACGTCCCGGTCCAAATCCGGCGGGGTGGCATCGATAATCGACTGCACCCCATAGGCCTTCAGCGGTTCCAGGGATTTCAGACAGAGTTGGGCTATTTGCTTCCGGTCATAAGGCCGGGACAAAGGGTCGCACTCCCACCCCGGAAAACCCACAGCTATATGCTCATGGACCAGGGTCAGACCCAGGGCCTCAGAAGAAATAGGCCCCAAAACCGTATTGATTTTTATCATAAGCCCTCCGCCTAAAAGGTTTTATGGGATGATTTAATCTTCTTGAAAACCAACCGGACCAGGACACCGAAGATGCCCAGGAGCAAGAGACCGATCAATAAAACCCCATAGGTAATGAAGTTACCGCCGGCGATCAAGTGGATCGGATTGAGGGAGGCCACGGCCAGATACCGGCCCTCCGGGCCCTGGTATCTGGCCGGAATGCGGGCCAGGCCCTTGCCTTTGGCCTCCTTAAAAGAGCGCAGATACTCGGCTAAGGCGATCCATTCCTTCAATTCCTCGGCCTTGGGTCCCTCCTTATCCAGATAGACAATCGCTTGTTCCAGATTCGGAAGGGGGCGACCATTCTTATCCTTCGGTTCCACCCTTATGATGCCGTGGGTGACCTTAGCGATATATTCGATCATCCTGGCCGTATATAAATTCGAACAGACCCGGTAAAGTCTGTCAGGATCAAGGGGTTGGTAATATCCACTTTGTTCCTGCACCTGGACCGAGGTGATCCGGTCGAATAAAATTCGATAAGGATTAAAAGTAAACTTCACCCCGGAAACCTGCAAATGGGCATCTTCTTTTCTTAATGGGGCCAGGGTCGTTTCCACCTCCAGGACATCCTTTATCTCCTTGCCGTAAACATAGAAGGTTAACAAAGGATACCCGGCAATGCCGTCGGGGCCGAGGCCGAGGGAAAGGACCTGAAAGGCATCGGCGACGGTGATTTTGCCCTTTTGAAAGGAACCCCTGATGAGTCCGAGGGGATCCAGGGCCAGATGAACATAGGCGTAGCCTTTCCCCTCGGCTTTTTGGATGGCCTGCCGATAAGCATCGGTAATCAAATTCCCCAATCCCATTTCCCGGGGACGGGCATAGGCCGAACAGAGGGATTCCATATTGAAGGTCGATTCGGCGATGACCTGATCAAATTTCAGGTTATAGGCGGCTAAATAATCCCGGTTGACGATTTTTTTAAAGCCCTCTATATCCGCGGCAATGTCTTTATCCTCCGGGATGTCGGGAGTGATGTTTTTCAATTGATAGGAGGCCAGTTGGCATCTTTCTCCTTTGGTCACCTTTATCTCCAGGAGTCCCAGATACTCGCTGTAACTGCCGCTGGAGACGATGATGGTCTTCCCGATCCTTATCGGCTGAGGTAAGATCGTATGGGTGTGTCCGCTGATGATCACATCGATCTCCGGCACCTGCCGGGCCAATATTTCGTCTTCCGAGTGTTTCTTGATCGAACTGGTTCCGGAATGGGAAAGGCAGATGATGATATCCACTTTTTCACGATTTTTAAGAATATCCACCATCCTCTTACCGGCCTGAATCGGGTCGGCAAAGGTTAGCGGTTTGGCAAAAGGCGTATCGTCGGCCGCGTCTTTACCCATGAGGCCGAACAACCCAATACGAATGCCGTTTCTTTCCAAGACCAGGACCTCTTTGACCGGATAGTCTTTAAAGGCCCGCTTAAGCGGTGCATCTCCCGGATCGTTTTGACTGAAAACTACATTGGAGGCGACCAAGGCCGGCAAGGACTTGGTTTTAGACTTGGCCGCCTGGAGCATCCTGGCCAGGCCATCGTTATGGAAATCGAAATCATGATTGCCCAGGGTTCCTACGTCGTAGCCCATTTTGCCCATCAGCCGGAGTTCAAAGGCTTCCTGCATGAAGGCGGTATGAAACAGGGTGCCCATGGAAAAATCGCCGGCATCGACCAGCAGGGTCTTTTGGCCGTGAAGCTTGCCCTGCTCGTTAATCAGGTGGGCCAGCCGGGCATAGCCCCCTTGCTGTAATGGGTTTCCCTCGCTGGTCAAAATACGATGGGGCAGAAAATAGGAGTGCAGATCATGGGTAAAGAGGATCATCAAATCCCGGCCTTTGTCGGCCTCATGGGCCGTACTTCCGGCGGCCAGGGAGAGCAACACCAAAGAAATAATCAGCAACCCCGTTTTTTTGATGAGGTTTACAATCTTCATCTCCTTCGGTTTCCTTGGCCCCTCAATGCCGACCCTGAATTTTTTTAACATGGGTAATCGAAATACTGGATTCCGACTTTCGTCGGAATGACGAGGATAAACATTCGACGCTTTTTACGAACCATCAAACCCTTAAAGAGTTACTTCTAAGTTTTTCCATGTCTGAACCGTTAGTTCCAGCCAACCGATTCCTTTCCAGGGACAACCTTTGGATAGAATCTTTTCATTATCATCAGACAGGATCAAGTCACCATCACCGACATGATTGTAGTGAAGCGGGTAAGTAAAACGGGATGGCGAAACAAGCCCTTTATTTTTAGGCGGCCCTTTATGAGGTGGCTCAAAACGCGGCGGCCGGCCGCATCGAAATAATAGGGCATCCCTAAACGTATTTTCAGCAGGTTTAAATCCATGACCGTATCAGAAGACGTTTTGATGACAATAGCGGGATTTCGGGTGATGCCCGCTTCGATCGTCAGTTTTCCCCGCTGAAAAATAAGAGTGACGGCGGCTTCTATATCCGGCAAATCAATGGCCACTACCCCGTTCATCTTTTCATAGGCGGCCATCTTGGCCGCCGATTGACCGACATTGCCGGCGATCAACTCCTGCACAATGGATGAAAAAGGGACCTCTTCGGCCTGATTGATGATGTTGAGATTCACAAAGCCTCCCTGGGCGAAGACGGTTACAAGGCTTTCCGATAAATTTCCAGAACCTCGCTCGCATCGACAACGAACCGAACGTTATTGATAATGGAACCGTCGGACATGCTCAACTCGGCGGCCTTGGTGATATCCTCCTCCTTCACGCCGAATTCGGAGAGCTTCTGGGGATGTCCTATTTTTCGGGTAAAGGCAAAAATAGCCTCAACGGCGGCTTGAGCCGCTTGTCCGGTGGTGCTGCCCTTTTCCGTAACGCCTAAGACGTTGGCGATTTCGGCATAAAACTCTTGGGCGTCGGAAAGATTGTAGGCCATGCAATGGGGCAGGAGGATGCCGTTGGCGATGCCGTGGGGAATTCTGGCGACGGCGCCGATGGAATGGGCCATGGCGTGAACCAATCCGACCATGGCATTGCCGAAGGCCCAACCGGCCATGGTGGCGGCTAATTGCACCTGTCCGCGGGCCGCGAGATCACTGCCGTTTTGAACGCATTGGGGCAGATAGTGATCCAGCAGCCGGATGGCATGCAAGGCCAGGGCGTCGGCAATCGGTTCCCGCTGCAGGGAAGTCATTGCCTCGACGGCATGGCAGAAGGCATCCATCCCCGTTGAGGCCGTCAGCAACGGCGGCAGTTTCACCGTTAAGGTCGGGTCCAGAATCGCCACCCGCGGGGCAATAAAGGATTCGACGATCAAAATCTTCTGCCCTTTGCGTTTATCGTAAATCACCGCCGCCCAGGTGACTTCGCTGCCCGTACCGGCCGTGGTCGGAATAACGATATGCGGCGTCTGGGGCCGAGTTAAAAGCTGAATCCCTTCGAAATCGCTCAGGGAGCCGCCTTCGGTCAGGAGAATGCACAGGCCTTTGGCGGTATCAATCACGCTGCCGCCGCCGACACTGACCACCATATCCGCCCCTCTTTCTTTGGCAAAGGCCGCGGCGCGATCAACCACGTCGATGCCCGTATCCTGGGGGATATCGCTGTAGACGCCGACGCATTTCGCGCCCAGGCTGGCGGTTATCTTTTCCAGCAAACCGGCCCTGATAATTCCCTGGTCGGTGACGACGACGGCGCGGGAACAGCCCAGGGCGCTCATTTCCGATCCCACTTCCTGCACCGCTGAGCCGTTGCCGAAAATGACCTTTGTGGGGCCGAAATAAATAAACGACAGGTCCTGATCGTAAACCATCTTTCTTTACCCTTTCTCTTGGAGGGTTAGACTTCGTCGGGGAAAAGGGTGTTGACTTCCGTCAAGATATCGATAACCTTGTTGACGGTTTTGACGTTGCGCACGACATAGGTCAGGTCGCCCTTGAGTTTTAGTTTGCCCTGCATCAGGGCCTTGGTCGCATCGAGTTCTTTTTTGGCCACCTGCTTCCAGCGGGCGTAGTCGCCGGTCATGATAAATTTCGCCGTTTGGGCTTTGGCCTGGTCGCAGATGATGAAATCTCGGACGTCACCATGCCAGTAATCGGTGAACATATATACCGGTTGGGGAACATTCTTCGAGGGGTCGGCATTAATGGTTATGGAGACACTGCCCTCCCAGTCTTTGGCGATTTCCCTGTATTCTTTGGATTCGACAATTTTTTGCTTCCAGGCATCCATCCATTCTTGGGTAAAAGCCTTATAGGCAGTCATTTTCCGCACTCCTTTCTCATTCTATTTTATATAGTTTGTGGCGCAACTCCGGCAGATCCAACGCCATGAGCTTCTCTTCTTTGGGAACCCCATCGCCATTGAGGCCGCGGATAGCGTAATATTCATCGCGCAGCAGTTGCATGTCGGGAACCGAGCCGGCGGCGGCCCCTTCTGTTAAGGGCGTCAAAATCTTAAGCGGCAGAATATCGTCCTTGGCGGAAACACCGAACAGATTATTAATCCCCCTCTTCAGCGTCCAATCACGGGCGCCGCAGATCAGGAAATCTTTAAAATCAAAGTTAAAACCGGTAACGGCATTGAAGGCATCCCGGATGGTTTCCGGCTTCAGGCAGTACATCAGATAGTGGCAGATGGAGAGGCTGTTGCCCAGGATGCCGTAGTTTTCGGAATTGAAAACGAGCCAGGCCTTGCCTTGCGAGGTTTTACCTTCGTAGTCTTCTTTCATTTCAAAAAGCTGCGGCCAGGAAACCATGCCCTGTTCCGTTCCCATCACGGCATGCTGTAAATGGCAGGCGCCGCGATTGGACATCATGTAGGCCAGTCCCATGCCGTGGAAGCCCCGTGGGTCGTGCATAGGCAGTTCCAGCCCTTTGACCTGGACGACGGCGTCCAGTGCTTTGCCTCCCAGTTGCGCGGCGGCTCTTAATGAGCCTTCGGCGAGGAAATCGCCGAAGCCGTCACGGAAGGTGATTTTTTTTAACAGCCTAAAAACCGTTTCCATATTACCCCAGTGGAGTTCCAGGTTATCGGCCTTTGGCTTATCAATGATCCCTTTCTCATAAAGCTCCATGGCCATGGCTATGGTGGCTCCGGCGCTGATCGTATCCAGTCCGTACCGGTTACAAAGCTCATTAGCCTTGATGACGGCGGCCAGATCGTCGTTCATGATCATGGTGCCGAAGGTGCAGCAGGTCTCATATTCCGGTCCCGGCCCTTCTTCGGTTTGGTAAGGACCTTCTTTGACCGCCACCACCCTTTTACAGGCAATCGGGCAATTGGCACAGGCATGGGCTTTGGTGAGGTACGTTTCGCTCATCGTGGGGCCGCTGAGTTTGGAAGCCAGCTCGAAGGCCTCGCCGACCGACCAGTTTTTTATGGGAACGTCTCCGGTCATCATTCCTAAATCCATCGCCGCATCGGATCCCATCAGATGCAATGATTCGGCAAAGGCGGATTCCTTGATTTCCTGTAGGGCGGTCCTGAATATTTCCTTATATTTTTCTTCGTTGGCCTTGGTCGGAGGCTTATTTCCCCGGACCACGATGGCCTTTAATTTTTTTGAACCCATGACCGCACCCAAGCCCGTTCGGCCGATGAAATGGGCCTTATCGTTGCCGATCGAGGAAAATTTGACCAGATTTTCGCCGGCCGGGCCGATAGTCAGAACCTTCAACCCCTTGTCTTCGGATTTAAGGGCATCGGTTACTTCATAAATATCCTTGCCCCAGAGATCGTTGGCGGGCGATAGGGTTGCCTTACCGTTGATGATGGAAAGGATGACGGGAAAGGGGCTCCGGCCGATAGCGATGATGCCGTCAAAGCCGGCGCGCTTTAATTCCGGGCCGAAGGTTCCGCCGCAGGCCGATTCACCCCAGATACCGGTTTGCGGGGATTTGGCGGTAACCACAAATCGGGACGATCCGGGGAAACCGCTGGCTACCAGGGGACCGGTCATGATCATGAGCGGACTTTCCGGTGCAAGCGGATCGGCATCCAGATTATACTTTTCTAAATAAAGCGAAGCGGCCAGGGAACTTCCGCCGATAAATTTCCTGAGCCGGTTCTCTTCGAGATGAAAGCTCGAACAAACCCCATTCGTCAAATCAACCTCCAAAAACTGGCCCGCGTATCCGTGCATGATGGACCTCCCTAAATAAATATTATCATAATTTCATCGGTGATGGTTTAGAAATAAATCGTGAGCCTCTTCATCAACTTCAGTTCTAAGGGCATCCCATTGTGGAGAATCCTGGCCCCGTAACCTCCTCGGGATTGGAAAGCGGGTGCCAGTTTGATCCCGGCCGGCCCCGCCATTTCCATACCCTGTATGGTCGCTTGATTTCACCAACCCTGGGGATCACCGGTGCTTTTCTTGTTTATATTTTGAAGATCTTGCATTTGGATGGAATGAGTATAAAATGGCCGGGAAAGAAGTTCAAGACGAAAAAATCGATCATTGCCGAAAATCCCGAAAGGAAGTGAGACTATGAAAGTGGATGTGATTGTCATCGGGGCCGGTCTGGCCGGAATGATGGCCGCCTATGCCGCTCAGGCCGAAGGGGCCAAGGTGTTATTGATTGACAAGGGATCCATTGGCCGGGGAACCAATACCGCCTTAGCCAACGGTGTTTTTACCGCACCGACTTCCGATTATAGCTCCGAAGCTTATGTCGAGGATACGATCCAGGCCGGCAGAAAGATTAATGATGCCGGCTATGTCAAACTGATTGCCCAAGAGGCCCCCAAGACCATGGCCTTTTTTAAGGTTATGGGACTGGACCTGGAA
This sequence comes from uncultured delta proteobacterium, assembly GCA_963821645.1. Taxonomy (GTDB): domain Bacteria; phylum Desulfobacterota; class RBG-13-43-22; order RBG-13-43-22; family RBG-13-43-22; genus RBG-13-43-22. The sequence continues at coordinate 30,846 of CAWGEQ010000013.1, forward strand.
GAACGGAAGGGTCAGTTTTTTGTTCGCACACCAAGTCCCGATACCATCCCCGGTATGATTTTGGTCAAGACCTTGGCTCGGATGATAAGTGGCTTGGGAAAGGTGGACGTTTTAAAAAATTTTTATGTCACCGAACTTTTGACGGAAGAAAAAACAGGTTGGGTCAAAGGGTTTGATGAAGCCGGTCAAGAAATGACCCTTAGTGCCCCGGCGGTCATCCTGGCCACCGGCGGGGCCGGTGGGATTTATCTCAGGAACGACAATCAAAAAAGCACCATGGGCCAAGGGTATGCCCTGGCGGCCAAGGCCGGTCTGTCCCTGTGGGACATGGAATTCGTCCAGTTTTATCCTTTGGTATTAAATGAACCACGCCTTCCCTCCATGATCGTCTATCCTCCTTACCCGAAAGAATTAAGGTTAATCAATGCTTCCGGAGAAGATCTCTTGAAGAAATGGAAGGTGGACAACATCAATAAGGCGGCCTTGACCAAACGGGATGAATTTTCCGTTCTGCTCTATGAGGAAGATCAAAAAGGCCCGGTTTATCTGGACTGCCGTCAGGTCCCGGAAGAGGCCTGGGAGGATCTTCGGCGGACCCTTTTTAAAAAGGTCCGTTTTGACTTTCAGAAAAGATCCATAGCTGTTTCTCCGGCGGTCCATTTTTTTATGGGAGGTGTCCGGACCGATTCCCAGGGCCGGACGGCGTTGCCCGGTTTATTCGCCTGCGGGGAAATTGTTGGGGGGCTCCATGGGGCCAATCGAAGAGGAGGCAACGCCCTGACCGAATGTGCGGTCATGGGTAGAATTACCGGCAGGAATGCCGCCCTCTACGCCCGGGCCAATCCCTTATCGGGATCTTTTCGGCCAAAAGAATCTCACCAATGGACCCCGGGAGAAGAGGCATCCATTAAGCGGCTCAGAGACCTTCGCCAGAAGATGAGAGAGATTGCCTGGAATTATGCCGGTATCCAACGCACGGAAGCCGGTATGCAACATGGCCTGGCAGAGACCGAGGAGCTTCAGGGCCAATTACAAACCGTGTTGCCGCAGACGATTGAAGAAAGACGGCTCAAAGAAGATCTTCTTTCCGGGGTGCTGGTAACCAAGGCCATTCTGACCGCCGGCCTGGCCAGGCAGGAAAGCCGGGGCAGCTTTATCCGTCAGGATTTCCCCCAGGAAGATGATCGGAACTGGCTGAAGAATTCATGCTTGACTTATGATTCAGCCGGAGCCCGTTTTTCGTTGAGGCATGAAGATGCCCGCATTGTAAAGGCTTAGCATCTTCAATATTCTTCCCCTCCCTTGACGGGAGGGGACAGAGGGGGGGGTAGTTTTAAACAGAGACGAAATTATTATCTGTTCAAGGTTTCCGCTTCCGCCTGAATCAGGGCCATCTTGGCCTGAATCAATTTTCGATACTTGGCTTCGGCCTTGGCCGGGTTTTTGGCCGCAAAGGCTTTGAGCAGGTCGCCTTCTATTTCGGCCACATCCAGGCGTTGGTAATAATCCATCGATTCCTTCAGATGGGCCACGACTATTTTGCCGGTCAGCAGGGGATGGTTGTTGGTTACATTGGCCTCTTTGTATCGAGTCCCATGCTCAAGCTCCACCTCCAAACCCATCCGGAATTCTTCGAGGGGAATGTTCATCCCTCTGGGTTTGATTTCGTTTAAGATGATCTGGGCTTCTTCCGCCTTAACCCCGGCCTTTTTTATGGCGGTCCAGTCTCGAAGACCGAGGGCCTGGCATACTCTTTTGACTTCTTTAATCGTTACGTATTCCGGCAGCTTCATTCCGTTTCTCCTTTCCAAAAAAATTCCGTAGATCTATTATGACACTTTATTTTATGATAACATATCCCAATGACAAAAGAAAAAATTTTTCAGCAGTGGGGCAAAAAATGAACCTGGCACAAATCCTCTCCGAAAAGGCCCAAGCCTTCGGCCAAAAGACGGCCATCCAATTTATTCAACAGGAATTGACTTTTTTCCAACTGGATCAGCGAATCAAAAAGGCGGCCGGTGTGCTCATGGCCCTCAACATTAACAAGGGGGACCGGGTGGCCCTTCTTCTGCCCAAAGGGTTGGAGTTCATCGAAATCTATTTGGCCGCCTTGAGTCTTGGGGCCGTCATTCTACCCCTTAATCCGGCCTACCGGCCGGAAGAACTCTGGTATTTTCTTTCCGACTCCGAAAGCACCCTCTTGGTGACCACCCATGAAAAAGTTTCAGAAATGACGACCGTTCTTAATAACCCGCTGCCTTTCCAGGTGCTTTTGGTCGATCAAGACCGTCCGGGCGTTCCTTATTATCCCCGTTTATTGGAAAAGGTCTCCGCTGATGTCGAACTTTCCTATCCCACCGAAAAAGAGGATACGGCCTTGCTCTGCTACACTTCGGGCACAACCGGCCGCTCCAAAGGGGCCATGATCACCCATGAAAATTTGATCCATAACCTGCGCGCCCTTCATGAAGCCTGGCGCTGGACCAGCCAAGACAGGCTGTTGCATGTCCTGCCCCTTTTTCATATTCACGGCCTGGCCGTAGCCTTACACGGCGGGCTCTATGCAGGAGCAACCATCATCATGGAGGAACGGTTTGATCCGGCCAGGGCCTGGCGGGTGATCGAAGAAGAACGGTGCACCATGCTTATGGCCGTTCCGACTATTTACCAGCGTTTGAGCCTTGCCTGGCAGGCCTTGGATAAAAAACCGGACTTGGGATCCATGCGGGTCTTTATCTCCGGATCAGCCCCTTTGCCGGAGCCTCTTTTTTATCGTTTTAAAGATCAGACCGGCCATACCCTTTTGGAACGATACGGGATGACCGAAACCGGGATGATCGCCTCCAACCCTTATGAACCGGCATCAAGGAAGGTCAAGAGCGTCGGTTATCCGCTAAGCGGGGTGGAGGTTCGGGTGGTTGGAAAAGACGGACAGGGATGCGCTGTCCGGGGACGGTCGGGGAAGTCTGGATAAAGGGTGATAATGTCTTTAAAGGGTATTGGAAACAACCAGAGAAGACCGCTGAATCCTTTGAAGACGGCTGGTTCAAGTCCGGGGACTTGGGCTACCTGGACCCAGAGGATGAATCGCGCCTCTATCTGGTGGGCAGGGCCAAGGAATTGATTATCACCGGGGGGTATAATGTTTATCCCAAGGAGATAGAAAATATTCTGGAAAGCCATGCGGATGTTCAAGAGGCGGCCGTCTTTGGATTGGCCCACGAGGATTTTGGGGAGCAGGTAGCGGCTGGTGTGGTTTTAAAAGAGGGAAAATCTTTGGACGCTGAAGCCTTGATTGTTTTTTGCAAGACCCGCCTGGCCGGTTACAAGTGCCCCCAAAAAATTTTTCCCCGCACCTCCCTTCCCCGGAACAGCATGGGCAAGCTTCAGAAACACCTGTTGCAAGAAGAATATGGTTGAGGGACTTGTATTAACCCCATTTCTAAGAAGAGACTCTGGCCATTTTGAGGAAAAGGACTTCCCAGTTCAACTGGGCGTTGACATTCTGGGTCTGATAAACGGCGGCTTGATTGAGCAAGGTCAAGCGCTTTAGCCAGACGTAATCAGGCAGACTGAAGGCCAGGGCGCGCACCCGCTCTCTTAAATGTGGCAGGAGGGAGACCTTCTCTTCCAACCCGGCCCTGACCCAGATAAGGTCGCGTATGCACCACTGACCGATCTCCAGATTTTCCCGGATCTCTTCCCTGGAACCCAGCCAGCTTTTGGCCCAGATGAATAATTGGGCAAACCCGGATTGGGAAATTCCTTCGAGTTGGGTAATCCAGGCCTCCTGTTTTTTCCAGAAATCGCTTTCTAAAAATTCAAAGGCCCGGCCTAAGCTCCCGCCGGAGACCAGGCTCAAGGCCTGGGCCTCATCCCGGGACAACCCTTTTACCGCCACCAATTTTTCAGCGATCAAAGACAGGGGAAGGGGATTAAAGGTGATAGAGACGCATCGTGAGACCAGGGTGGGCAATAATTCTCCAGGGTCTCTGACCAGTAAGACAAACAAGGTCCCCGGCGGGGGTTCTTCAAGGGTCTTTAAAAAGGCATTGGCCGCTGGGTCATTCAAGTCTGAGGCCATGTCCAGCAGGCAGAGGCGGGAGCGGCCCAAGGCCGGTCCGTAGGCCAGTTGCTGGCCCAGGTTCCGGATCTGTTCGATGCGGATATTGACCCCTTCCGGCTTTAGATGGATGAAATCCGGATGGATCTGCTTTTCAATTTTCAAACAGGAGGGGCATTGATCGCAGCCGCCTTCCGGGCCGGGCCGGTCGCAATTCAAGGCCTTGATCAATTCGACGGCGGTCTTTTTTTTCCCCACCCCTTCAGGCCCGCTGAAAAGATAGGCATGGTGGAGCTTGTCCCTTTGCAGGGATTGTTTCAGATTTTGTACGGCCCGTTCCTGGCCTTGGATGAAAGCAAAGGACATCTATTTTCTTCTTTCCAATTAGCAGCCATGCTTTTGATGGTTTGAGTATAAAAAGGGAGGAAAAGAGAGTCAAGGAGAATCTCCTTGAACCTTTCCCGCTTCTTATTTTATACTCGGTTTATATTTTGAAAGGGGAATAGATATGAAAGTCGAGGATTTTAATGAAATACGCTACCAAAAGGAAGACAACGGCATTGTGACGGTCACGCTGAACATCCCGAAGAGAAAGAATGCCCTGAGCATGGTTACTTTTTTGGAGCTTTTCTGGGCCGTGGACGCCATGGAAAAGGACGACACCGCCCGGGTCATGATCCTGACCGGCGCCAAGGACCCCGATTCCGAAGATCCGACGAAAGAAGCCTTCAGCAGCGGCGGCTATTTCAACACCGCGGGGCTGGTGTCGATGAGTGATGAGGCCAAGGCCGAGATCGATCCGACGGATATCGCCCAGAAGAAACTCACCTTAAAGATGTGGCAATTCGATAAACCGGTCATCGCCGCCGTCAACGGGCTGGTCATCGGCGGTGCCTTCACCATGTGTCTGTCCTGCTGTGATCTGATCTATTGCTCGGAATACGCCTGGGCCTCACTGCCCTTCGTCGGGTTGGGCATCATTCCCGAGCTGGCCTCCAGCTATCTTTTGCCCAGATTGATCGGCTTCCAGCGGGCCAAGGAGATCATGTTTTTTGCCGAGCGGCTTAACCGCCCAAGAACTCTTCGATCTGGGATTGATCAATAAAGTGCTGCCCCATGATCAACTCATGCCCTATGCCCGGGAAAGGGCCCTGAAGCTGATCCCGCCGCAGGGTGCCGAATATGCGATCCGGCTGGCCAAGCGGGCCCTCCATAAACCGCTTCTCGAGGCCGTGACTACGGCCCTGGATATGGAAAACAAGGGGCTGAATGAGGCCTTCACCACCGCGGACTTTATGGAGGCCCTGAAGGCCAGGAAGGAAAAGAGAGCCCCCGTATTCAAAGGGTTGTGATGCGCGGGGATCAGGGTCAGGAATACCATAAGCGTTACTCCGAACTCTGAACCCGAACTTTTTTTCGAATGGAGCCCTTAAGTCCTGGGCGGGCAAAACGAACGATGTAAAGGGATTTCGACGAACGACGAACGCTAAGCAACGAACGGTATTGACCTTCCCGGACAACTCGTCTATACCTTAGCCCCATGTCTTCCTCCCTTTCCACCAAGGGGATGCTGAACCTGATCGTGGTCTACCTGGTCTGGGGCAGCACCTACCTTTTTATCCGTTTGACCGTCCATGAGGGAAGCGGGTTTCCGCCCTTCGCCATGGCGGCCGGCCGGACCCTGTGTGCCTCGGCGATCCTCTTTGTTCTGGCCAAGGGTTTAGGTCAGTGGTCGTGGCCTTCTGGCTCGGAATTGCGGGTTCTGATCGTTTCCGGTCTTTTGTTGTGGCTCGGCGGAAACGGCTTGGTTGCCTACGCCGAGCACCAGGCCAACTCTGGCTATGCCGCACTGGTCGTCGGCACCACCCCCATGTGGTCGGTCATCATGGAATCCATCCTGGAGCGCAGGCCGCCGTCTCTTCTGTTGGTCCTTTCTTTGATTATCGGATTTTTCGGATTAGCCGTTCTGGTTACTCCGGTCCTGAATCAGGGCCTTCGGGCTGACGCCTCATCCACCGCCGCCCTATTACTGGCGGCCATGGCCTGGTCGGGGGGCTCCCTTCTTCTGCAGCGCCGACCGCCGAAGGCCACACCGATTGTGACCTCCGCCTATCAACAATTTTTTGGGAGCCTTGGGTTGATCGCCATTACCTTACTTTCCGGTGAACCCTGGCCCCACCCCACAGCCGTGGCCTGGCTTGGCTGGATCTATTTGGTCATTGCCGGGTCTTTGATCAGTTTCACGGCCTTTGTCGTCGCCGTACGCACCCTTCCCCTTTCCGTGGTCATGACCTATGCCTACATCAATCCGGTCATCGCCGTTATATTGGGTCGGCTGGTGCTGGGAGAGCGCATCACCTCGTCGACCGTCCTGGGGACGGTCCTCATTCTTACCGGTGTCTTCGGAATTTTCTGGAAACGGTTGGGGACCGGAGGAAGATGACCCGGATAGATCCTTCCCTCCAGAAAAGCGTTCTATAGCTCAATAGCTTTGTTTATATCTCGCCTGCCCGGAGTTTTTCCCTTATCTCGTTTTCCCGGTCATCCATGACCATCCGGTTGAAAGCATTGATTTCTTCCAACCATTTTAATTTGTCCTCCGTGGACAGCTTCAGATATTCGAGGATCTTCTCTTCTTCGAGGGTATACGAAAATCCTTTTTTCATTTTCCCGCACCCAGATATTTGCTGATTTTTTTGAGCATTTTTATATCGCAGGAATCCTGCATTCTCCCGCTGAATTCTTTGGTCTTAATAAGGTCGTTCAGGGAAGCCAGATATATTTCAACATCCTTCGTCTTTTTCACCGTTTTATTTTTGAACGATTCTTCAAATTGGAGGGGATGGACCAGTAGAATGTCGATTACCTTAAAGCTATCTTTCTTATGGTAAAAACTGAAGGCCTTGAGATTCCTGTTTTCCACCCAGTCCCTTACCTTGCCAGAATCGGTCAGGTCCTTCGGGTCAACCGGCAGGCGGGGAATATAGCCAAGGTCCTTCAGCACAGAATTGATTTTCAGAATATTTTGTTTCTTGGTTGAAATAATAAAATCGATATCCTGGGTCACCCGCGGAACTCCGTAAAGATTGACCGCCAGTCCGCCGACGATCAGATATTTTACCTTGTTCTTATAGAAGGCCTCCAGAATTTCAAAATAATACATTATGCGATTGTTCTTTCTTATGATATTTTTCCGAATGTGCTGAACGACCTTCTTTTTCTTTCCGAGATTAATCAAACAAAACTTCACCTATCTGCTGCTGGATCTCATTCGGGGAAAGGGTGGCATCGATCACGGTTACCCGCTCCGTTTCCTTGCGGGCCAGGGAAAGATAACCTTGGCGGATTTTTTCATGAAAAGACAGGGCCTCTTTTTCAAAGCGGGATTCTTTCTTGGATTTTTCCGAGTGGTTGATTCGCTCCCAGGCCCGGGCCAGCCCGATGGATACCGGTAAGTCCAACAAAAAGGTTTTGTCCGGCCAAAGGGAACCCAGAATAAAGGGTCGTAAGCCTTCCAGGAATTTTCCATTTAAGCCTCTGGCCAAACCCTGGTAGACCACGGTGGCATCCCAGAAACGGTCGGATATCACCCACTGGCCTTTAGATAAGGCCGGTTGAATTTTTTCGGATAAATGCTGACAGCGGTCGGCCAAATAAAGAAACAGCTCGGCCCTGGGGTCCATCTTCTTGTTTTTCTGATCAAGTAAGATGGCTCGGATCTGCAGGCCGATCTTGGTCGCTCCCGGTTCCCGAGTGAGCAGGCAGGGGATCGTCCGTTCCTTAAGAACCTTGTGCAACCGCTTGATCTGGGTGGTCTTGCCGGAGCCTTCTATGCCTTCGAAAGTGATAAACATGGTTTGATAAGGATTTCCTCTGAGACTGATGAGTATAAAATAAGTACCAAGAGGCTAATCAGTATGTTTTATTAATGTATTCATAAGCATTCTGGAAAATTTTCAACCCGGCCCCTTCCTCATTTTCCAAGATCTTCCCAGCCCGCCTTCTTACTTCTTTTTGCAATGTCCAGTTGGGGTGCTGGGTGAAGTGGTAATGACCCTCGGGATGGGGCATGAGCCCGAAAATTCGGCCGGTGGGATCGCAGATGCCGGCGATATCCAATAATGATCCGTTGGGGTTATCGGGGAACCGGCCTTCGGCTGCCTCCCCGGAAGGCAGGGCATAAGAAAGGGCCACCTGATTATTTTGAAGCAGTTGATTCAAAGTGCCTTCCGGCGCATAAAATTTCCCTTCTCCGTGGCGAATGGGCAATTCCAGCCATTCAATGGCCTGGGTAAAAATGCAGGGAGATCGGGGATTGCCCCTCATCTTTACCCAGTCGTCTCTGAAATTTCCGCAGTCATTGGCCAACAAGGCCACTTCCCGTTGGTCATAATGCCCTTGAAAACCCGGCAGTAATCCCATATTGACCATGGCCTGAAAGCCGTTGCAGATCCCCATAATCAATTTACCGGCGGCAATAAATTCTTCCAGGTCGGTTTTTAACTTGGTTTTCAATCGGGTGGCCAGAAGGACCCCGGCCCCATGGTCATCCCCCCAGCTAAAACCCCCGTCAATGACTAAGAGATGATAATTTTTTAGCTCCCGGGAGGACTGTCCTGCTTCCGGATTGATCAATTCACTGATATGCACCCGGTCGGCAACAAAGCCGGCCAGGGTCAAGGCATGCTGGGTTTCCAAGTCACAATTAAGTCCGTATCCGGTCAAAACCAAGGCACGTGGGGTCTTCATCATATCAGACCTCCATAGGTTTGATGAAAGGCCTCCCTTAAGCCTTTCAAGCGGGTCTTTATCAAGGTCCGCTTCCCCTCTTTGATATAAAAGGTTGGATCTTTTCGGACCCGTCCGACATATTGCATCCGACAACCCCCCATGATCTTTTCAAATTTCTTCCGATTTTTGGGGTCCACGGTCAAGATCATCCGGCCGCAGGATTCGGAAAAAAGGACCCTGTCCGAAGAAAGCGGAGAAGAGACCGGGACCTTGGCCAAATCCACTTCTATTCCCAAGTCGCCGGCCAGGGCCGCCAAAGTCAAATGGACTCCCAGGCCTCCTCGGTAGATCCCATGGGTCGAGGCGACCAGCCCCTGCTCAATGGATTTTTGCAGGGATTGATAATGGGCCTTTTCCCTTTTCCAGGTCGGTCGAGGGACATTAAGCCCCACATAACCCAATAGATCATAGTATTCCGAACCACCCAATTCATCCCGGGTTTCCCCGAAAATATAAATCAGGTCCCCGGGGACTTTAAGATCCAGGGAGCAGCAGTTGCGGACATCGGGGACAATGCTGGTGGCCGTAAATTGAAAGGTGGGCAGGCCGGAGATCCGGTGGGCCTCACCAAAAGGGCCGTCAATATACCCGTCCACGTACATGCTGTCTTTCCCGGAGAGCAGAGGGATGTCCAGCCTCAGGCAGCAATCCTTCAAGGCCCAATTGGCCCGCACCAACTGGGCGGCCTTGTATTTCCCGTCGGGGTTTTCCCGGGGGTGGTATTGGATGCTGGGCCAGCAAAAATTATCCACCCCGCCGATCTGCTCCAGATCGCCGCCTACGGCCAATAGCCTGCGGACGGCCTCATCGATGGTAGCGGCCACCATGGCGTAGGTGTCGATCCGCCCGTAGGTGGGTTGGATGGCCTGGGTGAAGGACAGACCTCGCAAAGACGCCAGATGAGGCCGGATGACCACGGCATCGCCGGGGATGTCCCGATATTTTCCGGCCAAAGGTTTCAGAACACTTCCTCCCTGGACTTCATGGTCGTATTGACGGACAATCCAATTTTTAGAGGTGATGTTAGGCCTGGCCAATAAGGTCTTTAAAAGGCCGAGATAATCTTCCGGTTCCCTGATCACCGGCTCAAACAGGCCCCGGGCCTCCGGGGGCTGCCATTCGGCCTCAAAGGTCCACTGGGGGAAATCGGATTTTAAAAAATCCAGGTCCACGTAGGCACAGGTCTGTCCTTTATAAAGCAAATGGACCTTCCCGGAATCGGTGTAGGTTCCGATGTGCGTGGCCTCCACATTATGTTTGCGGGCCAGGACCTGAAAGCGGTCCCAGTGTTTTGGCTTCAGTCCCACGGTCATCCGTTCCTGGGACTCGGAAACCCAAATCTCCCATTGATCGAGCCCTTCATACTTTAAGGGGACCTGATCCAGGTGGACCTCGCAGCCGTTGCTGAAACGGGCCGATTCCCCCACCGATGAAGAAAGCCCCCCGCCGCCGTTATCGGTGATATAGGCGATGATCCCTTCGTCCCTGGCTTCGAGCAGAAAATCGTGCATCTTTTTTTGGGTGTACGGGTCGCCGATCTGCACATGCCCGGCCGGCGTGCTCTCGCTGTAGACCTCCGATGAGGCCGTAACCCCGTGGATTCCGTCTTTGCCCACCCGGCCGCCGCACATGATGATCAGGTCTCCCGGTTCGGTCTCTTTTAATTCCGTGGGTTCATCATTTATCCGGGCCGGCATAAGCCCCACGGCGGCCACGAAGACCAGGCACTTGCCGATATAGGCGGGATGAAAAAAGACCTGGCCGAAGGGGGTGGGGATCCCGCTTTTATTCCCCCCGTCCTTGACCCCTTCGATGATCCCGTCCAAAAGCCTTCGGGGATGGAGCTTGGGATTAAGGGGACCGGCATAATCCCTGGGCCCTACGCAAAAGCCGTAACTTCCCAGGCATAATCGCGAGCCTTTACCCGTACCCATGGGGTCCCGGTAAACCCCGACGATCCCGGTCAGGGCCCCGCCGTAAGGTTCCATGTTGGAAGGGCTGTTGTGGGTCTCGGCGGTGATGCAATAATAGTGATCTTCGTCAAACCGGGCCACGCCGGCATTATCCCAAAGGACCGAGACCACCCAATCCTTCTCCCGCTGTATCTTTAGGGTCGGGGCTTCGATACAGGTCTTAAAAAGATTGTCGATCTCTTCCTGCTCCCGGGTCGCCAGGTCCAGGTATTTAAATAAACCCCGGAAGGTATTGTGATTGCAGTGGTCGCTGCGGGCCTGGGAAATAAATTCCAATTCAACATCGGTAGGCAGGGCCAGCCCGACCCGCTTTCTGGGCTAGCCAGGACTTCCGGTCTTTGAAAATAGGCCTGGATCACGGGCATGTCATTGATTGGCAAGGCCCAGGACCGCTCCCGGTTGAGCCGGGAAAATTCCTCCAGGGAATCGATGGGGATGACGGTCACCGTGGGCTGATGATGCAAGGCCACCTTGGGGATGGACCAGCCGATTCCAGTTTGAGGGTCCCAGGCGGATTTGGGGAAGACCTTCCATTGTTGAATCAAATCATTGGCCAAAAGTTCCCGGGCAATTCGCTCGACGGCCTCTTTTTTAATCCGCGGGGCCTTGATCAGATATTGCCGGGAAGTATAGATCCCTTCTTCAGCAGGAAGCTTTATTTCCAAAAAGGCCTCAATGGCCTCGACGGCCGTGCTTCCGGCATTGTCCTTGACACCGGGGAGTAAACCCACCCAGATGAGCCAATCAAATCCTTGGGCCAGGGGCTGGAATGAGGAGATCTGGGTCACCGGGTTGGTAAAAATCTCATTTCGGACGGCCTCGAGTTGCTCTTGGGTCAGGGAGGTATCGAAGGTCAGAACCTGGATGGTCCGGACCTCCTCCACCTTAAGGCCCAGATATTCCCGGGACTTCGTTTTCAGAGTCTCCCCCTCGGGGTCCCGGACCTCGGGCTTGAGCATTATTTCTAAGCGCTTAGGCATAATCATTTACTCCCACCTTATAATCTGTTTTTCGAGATCCAGGTTGTATTTCAACCCGCGCAGGAGATCCATACCCAGGAGTCCGGCATGCTTTACGGGAGGACCTTTATGCTCAACAACAAGAATCTCGGCATTCTTTTTGGTATGAGGACCGACAGTCAGATAATCCAATCTAACCTGCTGGGCTTCAATAAGTGCGCCCCCAACTACCTGTACGCGCCCCTTTTTTGCTTCGGTCAGGTTCATGTTGAGTCGGCCGGCGATTTCAGTGCTGATCATCGTTCGTGAACTGCCGGTGTCCAGTAAAAGAAGAACGGTAACTTCATTGCCTTTATAGGCCAGTGTTACCGGGACCAGTACAGCGTCACGCGCCACCGTAATCTTTGTTGTATCGGTACCGGTTTTGATGACGGATGAGCCAACAAGCTGCCAGCTCTCCTTCCGCGATTCCTCCGGCGCTAAATGGTTGCATTGTACGTAGCCCAAGAACACGGCCTGCTCATTTTTGGCGACGGCACACCAGGCGCCCTCTGGTCCATGTATCTTGAATTTGATGACCACCCCTTCTCCCTTAGCGAGGGATGTCACCACGTTGCTGTCCGTAGACATTTGAGAGAATATAGTGGCCCTGTCAGCTTTTACAGTAGCCTTCTCAAAGGTTCTCCCGGTTTCGGCTTTCGATTCTGAAACAATTTGAGTGACAGAACAAATGACGACCAGGACACAAAACATGATGAGCGTCCACCGGGGCAATTTAGCTTCCTCAAATTCTTTGGTTTTCATACGGTTATAACCCATTCTCTACAGATAAAGCCCTTGGGAGTTCACACTATCCCCCGGAGAGCGGTATATGGAGATCGATGATATCATTGTCTTCGAGGACCTGGTCGAAACCGGCCATCTTATGGTTGACAAAGACATGGAGAAAAAGGTCCGCCCAGTTTTCCGGGGCCCCGATGGAGGGAAGCCGGAGCAGCAGACTATAAACGGTTGTCCCGGGTTCAAACTCCATGATTATGTCGTCTTTTTTATTAAACCTGGAGACAAAGGCCTCCGTATGGCCTATGGCAAAACTTGAATTGATTTTTACTTTGATCGGCTTATTTTTCAATTGGGTTGTCCCGCTTTTTGATCCACTAAGAGAATGGAAGGGATATTGGGATAATGTGGTTGAATTATAGCAAGGCCATAAATATTAATCAATTTTTTCTCATAGGGATTGATGAAATCTTTTTCGGGCTTAACGGGGAATAATGGCTCTGCTAACCGCCTAAAAAGTTATTATTTCGGCGGGGTGAAGGTACTGGAACTGAACTAGGGTTTCACTTGCCCCGGAAAATGAAAAAGCATATAATCGGGCGAAAAAATTAGATGGTAACATTGTAACAAGGATAACGATCATGCGCGTGGCCAGGTATTACAACAATAAGGATATACGAATCGAAGAAATGCCCAAGCCGGCTGTTGGTCCTGATGAGGTCCTGATCAGGATCGAGGCCAGCGGAATCTGCGGCAGCGATGTCATGGAATGGTACCGGATCCACAAGGCCCCCTTGGTGTTGGGTCACGAGATCGCCGGACAAATCGTGGAGAAAGGGGAGGGAGTCAAAAAATATAAGGTCGGCGACCGGGTATCCGCCTCACATCATGTGCCCTGCAATACCTGCCATTACTGCTTAAGCGGCCACCATACGGTTTGCGACACCCTGCGGTCGACCAATTTTTATCCGGGAGGCTTTGCCGAATTCGTCCTTTTGCCGCCCATCAATGTGGACCGGGGGATTTATCTTTTACCGGATGAAATGTCTTATGAAGCGGCCACCTTTATCGAGCCATTGGCCTGTGTCTTAAGGGCCCAGCGCATCGCCGGGATTTCTCCCGGCCAGACGGTTTTGGTCTTGGGCAGCGGCATCGCCGGTCTTCTCCACATCGAGTTAGCCAGGGCCCTGGGGGCCGGAAAGATCATCGCCACCGATGTGAGCGATTACCGAATAAAGGCCGCCAAGGACCTGGGGGCACAAGAGGGGATCCAGGCTAAAGAATTAACCCCGGCCCTCGTCCGGGACCTGAACCAGGGCCGCTTGGCCGACCTGGTGATTATCTGCACCGGCGCTAAAACAGCCCAGCTTCAGGCCTTGTCCCTGGTTGAACGGGGCGGGACGGTCCTCTTCTTTGCCCCTACCGATCAAGGGGTGACCATACCCATTTCGGTAAACGACCTGTTTTTTCGAAACGATATCACCCTGACCACCTCTTATGCCGGCAGCCCGGCCGACCACTGGCGGGCCATGCAATTGATCCAGGCCGGGGCGTTGAACATTCAACGGATGATCACCCACCGCTTTGGGTTGGCCGATACGGTCAAAGGGTTTCAGTTGGTGGCCGAGGCCAAGGAATCCATCAAGGTGATCATCGAGCCGCAGCGATAAGTTGATAATTAAGCGCTTAAATTACCACTCTGAGAATTTATTTCTAACTTTTCTAAAACGCAAGATCATCCGTCTCTGGCCGGACGATCCTGGATGCTGGATAATTCACTCAATTTGTCTGAGACAAAGAATTTATCAAGAATCCAGTATCAAGAATCCAGCATCATTCTTACCCCTTTTTTCCCCTTGACCCAACCTGGGGCTTATCTTATACTCCTTTCAAACCAAGGGTATTCTTGCCAAATATTATCAAAGAGTTCTATTCGAAGAGACGCCCAATCATCGAAAGTCAAAAAAGGAGAATTACCATGCCTGATGTGGATGACCTTAAAGAAGGGAAAAGATATTGCCCGGACATTCCCCAGCAGACCGAAGGATTTTTTCTTAAGGGATCCAACTCCCTGGATTGGGGGATGAAAAACCGGCTGGCCCGGATCTTCAATCCCAAATCAGGTCGAACAGTGATGCTGGCCGTGGATCATGGCTATTTCCAGGGACCCACCACAGGTCTTGAGCGGATTGACCTCAATATCCTGCCCATCGCCCCCCATGCGGACACCCTAATGCTGACCAGGGGAATTTTACGAAGTATTATACCCCCTTCCCTTTCTCCATCCATTGTCCTTCGGGTGTCGGGAGGAACCAGCATCTTGAAGGAGCTTAGCAACGAAGAAATTGCAGTGGATATTGAAGACGCCATCCGGTTGAATGTCTGCGCCATGGCGGTCCAGGTATTTATCGGTGGGGAGTACGAGCGCCAATCCATCATAAATATGACCAAAATGGTGGACCTGGGAACCCGGTACGGAATTCCCACCCTGGCCGTTACCGCCGTGGGCAAAGATATGGCTCGGGATGCCCGTTATTTCAGACTGGCTACCCGTATCTGCGCCGAACTGGGCGCTCAATATATAAAAACCTATTACATTGAGAAGGGCTTCGAAACGGTTACCGCCTCATGTCCGGTGCCTATCGTCATGGCCGGCGGTAAGAAGCTCCCCGAATTAGATGCCTTGACCATGGCCTATCGCGCGGTTCAGGAAGGGGCCTCCGGCGTGGACATGGGCAGAAATATCTTTCAATCGGATTCCCCGGTGGCCATGATTCAGGCCGTACGGGCCGTGGTCCATAATAACGCCAGTCCCAAGGAAGCCTTTGAATTATACAAAGGTTTAAGCAAATAAGTTGAAATCGCTTCCATCCCTTTTTAACACGAAAATAGGTTTTAACAACCCTTAGCCTTTGTTGGGGCTTTGTAGGGGCGGGTTTTAAACCCGCCCCTACGGGGGGTATTTTCATGCTTCGTCGGCGCCCGCTTCAGGCGGGCATGAGAGCTTAGTTAGAAAAGGGTTAGTCGCGTTTAAGGACTTGAGGGTTCAGTACCGGCTGACCCCGACCATCTGTTCGATGAACTTTTCTCTTAGCGGTTTATTATGAAACCCGATTTCATCAATTACCGGCAATTGAGGGAATCGAGTTAAAAATTCCCTGGTAAAGAGGCCCACTCCCTTTTTAGCCGGGATCCCCTTTTCATCATAAACATCCACCTCGGCAAGTCCGCAACTGGGGGAATTGGATTTAAAGATAAAACCGCCCAGGCTCAATGGGTTTAAAGCGGTTAGACGCCGGCGGGACCACTCTTTCATCCGCTCGGTATGGTCCACCTTGGTATGAAGGGTAACCATCCGGGGGTCTTCCGGATCGCCCATAAGACGCATGACCTCCCGGGGAACACCCAGACCGCATTCCCATTCCGGACAGACGGGAACGAATTCCACCAACTTTCCCAGCGTGTCGATAATAAAGCGGTCTTCTTTATGCTTCCCGTCATACCTGACCCTTTCCCCCAATAAACAGGCGCTGATGCCCAACAAAATTTTAGTTTCCAATGGTTCCCCAAAGAATGTTTTTATTTAGGATTCACCATCAATTTGACACCTTTAATTTTTAGGGGCTATCCGCTCTGGTCCCTTGGTCACCGGTTTGCCTATGGCCCTGGCAATGGCCTTAAGTAGGTTCGGGTAAAGCAAACGGTGAAAAGGATACAGGACATACCAATAGAGGATCCCACCCAACCCTCGGGGTAAAAAGCGGGAGATCTGCTCAAGCTCGGTACTGCCGTCCGGAAGAGACCGGATCTTGAATTCCAGGAGGGCCTCGCCGGGCAGCTTCATTTCAGCGACTAACATTAAATGAACCGAAGGTTCGATTTCCAATACCCGCCAAAAATCAAGGGCATCTCCGGGCAGTAATTCAGTCGGGTGGCGCCTTCCTCCCCTGAACCCGACACCCCCGACCAGGCGGTCCAACCACCCCCTGATTTTCCAAAGGAGATGACCGTAGTACCAACCGGTCGGGCCCCCGATTTGTATTATGGGTTTCCAGACCTCTTCCGGAAGGGCCTTAATCCCGATGCGGTAGCCCATCTCCAGAATAGTCCCGCCGGCATATTGGGTATCCCCGCAATAGTACCATTCCTGGGGAAAAGCAGCGCCGGCATCCATCCAGCAGGTGTCGATTCGTTGCTGCTCAACACGGTCCAGGGCCAAGCGTATGGTTTGTCGGCAATCGAGTAATTCTTGAGGGATGAAATCTCGAATCCTCTGGTCTTGGCAAGTAACCGGATTGCTCAATCCTTCAGCCAGGGGTCTGGCAATGGAAGAAGGGATTGGGGTGAGTATATGGATCCAATAAGAACTAAATCTTGGGGAAAGAATCGGAACAGGGATGATCAACCGTTTGTGAAGGTGGGCCTCTTCGGCATAGAGCTCAAAAAGTTTCCGGTAGGTTACCACATCAGGGCCGCAAATATCAAAGGTCTGCCCTAAAACCTCATCATGCTCTAAACAGCCTTGCAGATAATTCAAGACGTTTCGGATGGCTATAGGTTGGACCGGCGTATTCACCCACCGGGGAGCGAGCATGATGGGTAACCGATCCCCAAGATAACGGAGCATCTCAAAAGAGGCACTGCCGGAACCTAAAATCATGGCGGCCCGCAAAAAAGTAGTCGGCACAGGGCCGGATTGTAAAATTCGGGCCACCTCCTGCCTGGAGAGCAGGTGTTGGCTGAGTCCCTGATCACCCCGGCCGCCCAGTCCGCCCAGGTAGATGATGCGATTTAAATCGGCCCTGGCAGCCGCGTCAACCATATTTTGGGCTGCCAGCCGGTCGGTTTTTATATACCCTTTGGGGTCGGCATTCATGGAGTGGACCAAATAGAAGGCGGCCCAGCATCCATCCAGGGCCTTATTTAAGGATTCTTGGTCCAATACATCCCCGGTTGCCAACTCGACCGAGGGATGATTAGCCCAGGGACGCCCTTTTAATTTAGTGGCCGAGCGTCCCAGGGCACGAACCTTATAGCCGGCTCTTAAGAGATTGGGAACCAGTCTTCCGCCAACATATCCTGTCGCCCCGGTCACCAGGACCGGTTTAGAAGCAAGGTTATCTTCTTTTAATGACTTGGCATCCATAAGGCAACGTTCGATAACAGTGAAAGGCCTCCTCCCAAATTAATACTTTTACCTTATCATAAACTTTTCCTTTTGCCTCTACGGTCTTTAGTCCTCGACGATACTTTCTTTAAGGGCACCCAGGTACATGATAGGCACCGGCATACAGACTTCTTTTTCAGGATAATACATGCACCGATAGGAGATCCCTTTAAGGCCTTGTTTTTCCATAGTCTTCCATCCCCGGACCATATAAGGGCAGGCATCGTTAAAACAGATATACATAAACTCATTATCCCATTCGGTAAAAGGACCCTGGGGAACCGCCCATTTTTTCATCCTTTCTCCGCAATAAGGGCAACACAAGGTCTCTTTGACATTTTTCCATTTCTCTCCCATTACTTATTCCTCCACGAAAATATTTTGAACCAAGGGCACGCCCTGGTATCATTTCCAGGCCGTGCCTCTCCTTTTTTCGGACCATAAATCCCAAACAGGATCGATCCCCTGGGGATTCCTTAAAATAAAAGCCGAGCATACTTTACGTACACCCGGCTCGCGGCCCCGCATTATGATCGGCTCGACCTAAAAACTTTTAATTTAAAGGTAAGGATTATACCCATTTTGTCAATGGGGCCTTTCCGTTCCCCTTTTCACTCTTAGATAACGATTGAATAGGGATAACCTTTCATGGTGAAGGTAAAATAGGGCCGGTTGACTTAGAGGGGTTTACAGAAAGGAAAAAACTTGTTAATATTATTTGAAATTTGAAAAAGATTCCTGATCGCTATGAGGTTTATAATTCTATATGACTATCGAAAGCTTGAAAATTGTTGGGATACGGTTTCAAAGTACCGGCCCGATCTATGATTTTGACTGCGGCCATTTCGTCTTGAAACCCGGAGACCTGGTTATCGTCAAGACCGAAGAAGGGACGGGTCTTGGCAGTGTAGTACGAGGGCCCCAAAAGGTCGACCGGATCGGAGAGGAAAAGGAATACAAAAAGATATTCCGGATGGCCAATGATGCTGATTTGGAGCAGGACCGGAAAATCCGGGAAAAGGAAAAGGAGGCCTTTGCCTTTTGTTTGGAGCGAATCCGCGAAAGAAACCTGGTCATGAAATTAGTGAAGGTGGAAAGCTTTTTTGACGGCAGTAAAATTATCTTTTACTTCACCGCCGACGGGCGGATCGATTTTCGGGAATTGGTCAAGGACCTGGTCCATCGCTTCCACACCCGGATTGAAATGCGCCAGATCGGGGTTCGAAATGAGGCCAAAATGTTAGGAGGCTTAGGCCACTGCGGCCGGGGTGTGTGTTGCTCCACTTTTCTGCCCGATTTTGCTACGGTCTCGGTCAAGATGGCCAAGGAACAGAATCTGCCTTTAAACCCCATAAAAATTTCAGGTCTTTGCGGCCGCTTGATGTGCTGCCTGACCTATGAATATGATACCTACCTGAAGCTGAAAAAGGATTTTCCGAAGTGCGGGAAGACCGTTATGAGTTCCCTCGGACCGGTTAAAATCCTCAGACAAAATGTCATGGAAGGAACCCTGCTGGTTGAGACCAAGGAGGGAGAGGAGAAGGTCCTCAAGGTGGAAGAATTAACCCCTGAGGCGGGGCAGGACAAAAAGGAAAAGGAATAAAAGATGGCGGAAAAAACATTCTATGTGACTACCCCTATTTATTATGTCAATGCCGAACCGCACATTGGCCATGCCTACAGCACTATTGCCGCCGACACCTTGAATCGGTTTTATCAATGCCTGGGATATACCACCCGTTTCCAGACCGGCACCGACGAGCATGGGGAAAAGGTGGTCCAGGCGGCCCAGAGTGTGGGGTTGGAGCCGAAAGCCTATGCCGACCGCATCAGTCAGTTTTTCCGTCGGACCTGGCCGGAATTAAATATCCACCCCGACCGCTTTATCCGGACCACCGATGAAGATCATATCCGGGTGGTGACCCATATTTTGAACAAGGTTTATGAGAGCGGGGATATTTACTTCAGCGAATATGAAGGTCAGTACTGCCTGGGGTGCGAACGGTTCTACACCGAGCGGGAACTGGTGGAGGGGTTATGTCCCGACCACCGGGCCAAGCCCACACTGGTCAAAGAGGCCAATTATTTCTTCCGGATGAGCGCTTATCAGGACTGGCTGATCGATCATATCAAAAAACATCCTGATTTTATCCGGCCGGAACGATACCGGAATGAGGTCCTGTCTTTTTTGAGCGAACCCCTGGAGGACCTGTGCATTTCCCGGCCCAAATCACGATTGACCTGGGGAATCCCCCTGCCTTTTGACGACAATTATGTGACTTATGTCTGGTTCGATGCCTTGATCAATTATCTCTCCGGTCTGGATTATCCGGACGGCCCTCTTTTTACCGAGTTCTGGCCCTCGGTCCAACATATTATCGCCAAAGACATTTTAAAGCCCCACGGGATATACTGGCCGACCATGCTCAAAGCAGCCGGCATCCCGCCCTATCAACATTTAAATGTCCATGGCTATTGGAACATCGACCAGGCCAAGATTTCCAAAACCCTGGGCAATGTAGTCCGGCCGAAGAATTTGGTCGATCGCTTCGGGACCGATGGGGTCCGCTATTTTTTCCTGCGGGAAATGGTCTTTGGCCTGGATGCCCATTTCAGTGAAGAGGCCCTGATCCAGCGGATCAATGCCGACTTGGCCAACAATTTGGGGAATTGTTTCAGCCGCAGTCTGACCATGATTGAAAAATATTGCGGCGGGACGGTTCCCCAACCGGAAGGATATGGGCCGGCCGAAGAGGCCCTTAAGGAGAAGGCCAAGCTGGTTTTGGAAATCATGGAGCAGGAGACCCGAAAGCTCGCTTTTCATAAGGCCTTGATGGCCTTATGGGAACTGGTGGATGAGGTCAATAAATATATCGACAGCCAGGCCCCCTGGGTCTTAGCCAGAGACGAAGAAAGCAAGCCGAGGCTGATGACGGTTCTCTATACCCTGGCTGAAACCTTGCGCCAGATCACCTTGTTCCTTTTCCCCTTTATGCCCCAAACGTCGGTCCTGATGAGACGGCAATTAGGCCTGGGGGAAAAGGAAGAGGCCCCCCAATGGGCGGAGGAAATGGCCTGGGGAGGGTACGTCTCCGGGACAAAGATTCAGAAAGGCCCGGCCCTGTTCCCCCGTATCGAAACGGAAAAGGCCAAATCAACGCCCGCGCCCCAAAGCCCGAAAGAACCGGCGGCCACTGCTCTTCCCGCCTTATCCTTCGAAGAATTCCAAAAATGGGATTTGCGGGTGGCGAAGGTCCTTTCAGCCGAAAGGGTCCCCAAATCCAAAAAGCTTCTAAAATTAGAGGTGGACCTGGGGGAGAAAAGGACCCTGGTGGCCGGGATCGGCCAGGACTATTCCCCGGAGGAGATTCTGGGCAAAGAGATCGTCGTGGTAGCCAATCTTTTACCTACCAAGTCCCTTTTTTATTTAGAAAAGGGTTAGTCGCGTTTAAGGGCTTGAGGGTTCAGTACTGGCTGACCCCGACCATCTGTTCGATGAACTTTTCTCTAAGCGGTTTATTATGAAATCCGATTTCATCAATCACCGGCAATTGCGGGAATCGAGCTAAAAATTCCCTGGTAAAGAGGCCCACTCCCTTTTTAGCCGGGGTCCCCTTTTTATCATAAACATCCACCTCGACAAGTCCGCAACTGGGGGAATTGGATTTTAAGATAAAACCGTCCAGGCTCAATTGGTTTAAAGCGCTTAGACGCCGGCGGGACCACTCTTTTATCCGCTTGGTATGGTCCACTTTGGTATGAATAGTAACCATCCGGGGGTCTTGCGGGTCGCCTATAAGACGCATGACCTCCCGGGGAACACCCAGACCGCATTCCATTCCGGACAGATGGGAACAAATTCCACCAACTTTCCAGCGTGTCGATAATAAAGCGGTCTTCTTTATGCTTCCCGTCATACCGTTTAGCGCTGATGCCCTTTTTCACCCAATAAACAGGCGCTGATAGCCCAAAACAAAATTTTAGTTTCCAATGGTTCCCCAAAGAATGTTTTGATATTTAGGATTCACCATCAATTTGACACCTTTAATTTTTAGTGGTTATCCGCTCTGGTCCTTTGGTTACCGGTTTGCCTATGGCCCTGGCAATGGCCTTGAGAAGGTTCGGGTAAAGCAAACGGTGAAAAGGATACAGGACATACCAATAGAGGATCCCACCCAACCCTCGGGGTAAAAAGCGGGAGATCTGCTCAAGCTCGGTACTGCCGTCCGGAAGAGACCGGATCTTGAATTCCAGGAGGGCCTCGCCGGGCAGCTTCATTTCAGCGACTAACATTAAATGAACCGAAGGTTCGATTTCCAATACCCGCCAAAAATCAAGGGCATCTCCGGGCAGTAATTCAGTCGGGTGGCGCCTTCCTCCCCTGAACCCGACACCCCCGACCAGGCGGTCCAACCACCCCCTGATTTTCCAAAGGAGGTGACCGTAGTACCAACCGGTCGGGCCCCCGATTTGTATTATGGGTTTCCAGACCTCTTCAGGAAGGGCCTTAATCCCGATGCGGTAGCCCATCTCCA
The DNA here is from genome assembly GCA_963821645.1 of uncultured delta proteobacterium. GTDB lineage: Bacteria > Desulfobacterota > RBG-13-43-22 > RBG-13-43-22 > RBG-13-43-22 > RBG-13-43-22. Next base: position 53,117 of record CAWGEQ010000013.1, read on the forward strand.
GAATAGTCCCGCCGGCATATTGGGTATCCCCGCAATAGTACCATTCCTGGGGAAAAGCAGCGCCGGCATCCATCCAGCAGGTGTCGATTCGTTGCTGCTCAACACGGTCCAGGGCCAAGCGTATGGTTTGTCGGCAATCGAGTAATTCTTGAGGGATGAAATCTCGAATTCTCTGGTCTTGGCAAGTAACCGGATTGCTCAATCCTTCAGCCAGGGGTCTGGCAATGGAAGAAGGGATTGGGGTGAGTATATGAATCCAATAAGAACTAAATCTTGGGGAAAGAATCGGAACAGGGATGATCAACCGTTTGTGAAGGTGGGCCTCTTCGGCATAGAGCTCAAAAAGTTTCCGGTAGGTTACCACATCAGGGCCGCAAATATCAAAGGTCTGCCCTAAAACCTCATCATGCTCTAAACAGCCTTGCAGATAATTCAAGACGTTTCGGATGGCTATAGGTTGGACCGGAGTATTCACCCACCGGGGAGCGAGCATGATGGGTAACCGATCCCCAAGATAACGGAGCATCTCAAAAGAGGCACTGCCGGAACCTAAAATCATGGCGGCCCGCAAAAAAGTAGTCGGCACAGGGCCGGATTGTAAAATTCGGGCCACCTCCTGCCTGGAGAGCAGGTGTTGGCTGAGTCCCTGATCACCCCGGCCGCCCAGTCCGCCCAGGTAGATGATGCGATTTAAATCGGCCCTGGCAGCCGCGTCAACCATATTTTGGGCTGCCAGCCGGTCGGTTTTTATATACCCTTTGGGGTCGGCATTCATGGAGTGGACCAAATAGAAGGCGGCCCAGCATCCATCCAGGGCCTTATTTAAGGATTCTTGGTCCAATACATCCCCGGTTGCCAACTCGACCGAGGGATGATTAGCCCAGGGACGCCCTTTTAATTTAGTGGCCGAGCGTCCCAGGGCACGAACCTTATAGCCGGCTCTTAAGAGATTGGGAACCAGTCTTCCGCCAACATATCCTGTCGCCCCGGTCACCAGGACCGGTTTAGAAGCAAGGTTATCTTCTTTTAATGACTTGGCATCCATAGGGCAACGTTCGATAACAGTGAAAGGCCTCCTCCCAAATTAAACTTTTACCTTATCATAAACTTTTCCTTTTGCCTCTACGGTCTTTAGTCCTCGACGATACTTTCTTTAAGGGCACCCAGGTACATGATAGGCACCGGCATACAGACTTCTTTTTCAGGATAATACATGCACCGATAGGAGATCCCTTTAAGGCCTTGTTTTTCCATAGTCTTCCATCCCCGGACCATATAAGGGCAGGCATCGTTAAAACAGATATACATAAACTCATTATCCCATTCGGTAAAAGGACCCTGGGGAACCGCCCATTTTTTCATCCTTTCTCCGCAATAAGGGCAACACAAGGTCTCTTTGACTTTATTCCATTTCTCACCCATTACTTATTCCTCCACGAAAATATTTTGAACCAAGGGCACGCCCTGGTATCATTTCCAGGCCGTGCCTCTCCTTTTTTCGGACCATAAATCCCAAACAGGATCGATCCCCTGGGGATTCCTTAAAATAAAAGCCGAGCATACTTTACGTACACCCGGCTCGCGGCCCCGCATTATGATCGGCTCGACCTAAAAACTTTTAATTTAAAGGTAAGGATTATACCCGTTTTGTCAATGGGGCCTTTCCGTTCCCCTTTTCACTCTTAGATAACGATTGAATAGGGATAACTTTTCATGGTGAAGGTAAAATAGGGCCGGTTGACTTAGAGGGGTTTACAGAAAGGAAAAAACTTGTTAATATTATTTGAAATTTGAAAAAGATTCCTGAACGCTATGAGGTTTATAATTCTATATGACTATCGAAAGCTTGAAAATTGTTGGGATACGGTTTCAAAGTTCCGGCCCGATCTATGATTTTGACTGCGGTCATTTCGTCTTGAAACCCGGAGACCTGGTTATCGTCAAGACCGAAGAAGGGACGGGTCTTGGCAGTGTGGTACGAGGGCCCCAAAAGGTCGACCGGATCGAAGAGGAAAAGGAATACAAAAAGATATTCCGGCTGGCCAATGATGCTGATTTGGAGCAGGACCGGAAAATCCGGGAAAAGGAAAAGGAGGCCTTTGCCTTTTGTCTGGAGCGAATCCGCGAAAGAAACCTGGTCATGAAATTAGTGAAGGTGGAAAGCTTTTTTGACGGCAGTAAAATTATTTTTTACTTCACCGCCGACGGACGGATCGATTTTCGGGAATTGGTCAAGGACCTGGTCCATCGCTTCCACACCCGGATTGAAATGCGTCAGATCGGGGTTCGAAATGAGGCCAAAATGTTAGGAGGCTTAGGCCACTGCGGCCGGGGTGTGTGTTGCTCCACTTTTCTGCCCGATTTTGCTACGGTCTCGGTCAAGATGGCCAAGGAACAGAATCTCCCTTTAAACCCCATAAAAATTTCAGGTCTTTGCGGCCGGTTGATGTGCTGCCTGACCTATGAATATGATACCTACCTGAAGCTGAAAAAGGATTTCCCGAAGTGCGGGAAGACCGTTATGAGTTCCCTCGGACCGGTTAAAATCCTCAGACAAAATGTCATGGAAGGAACCCTGCTGGTTGAGACCAAGGAGGGAGAGGAGAAGGTCCTCAAGGTGGAAGAATTAACCCCTGAGACGGGACAGGACAAAAAGGAAAAGGAATAAAAGATGGCGGAACAAACGTTCTATGTGACTACCCCTATTTATTACGTCAATGCCGAACCGCACATCGGCCATGCCTACAGCACTATTGCCGCCGACACCTTGAATCGGTTTTATCAATGCCTGGGATATGCCACCCGTTTCCAGACCGGCACCGACGAGCATGGGGAAAAGGTGGTCCAGGCGGCCCAAGGTGTGGGGTTGGAGCCGAAAGCCTATGCCGACCGCATCAGTCAGTTTTTCCGTCGGACCTGGCCGGACTTAAATATCCACCCCGACCGCTTTATCCGGACCACCGATGAAGATCATATCCGGGTGGTAACCCATATTTTGAACAAGGTTTATGAGAGCGGGGATATTTACTTCAGTGAATATGAAGGTCAGTACTGCCTGGGGTGCGAACGGTTCTACACCGAGCGGGAACTGGTGGAGGGTTTATGTCCCGACCACCGGGCCAAGCCCACACTGGTCAAAGAGGCCAATTATTTCTTCCGGATGAGCGCTTATCAGGACTGGCTGATCGATCATATCAAGAAACATCCTGATTTTATCCGGCCGGAACGATACCGAAATGAGGTCCTGTCTTTTTTGAGCGAACCCCTGGAGGACCTGTGTATTTCCCGGCCCAAATCGCGACTGACCTGGGGAATCCCCCTGCCTTTTGATGACCATTATGTGACTTATGTCTGGTTCGATGCCTTGATCAATTATCTCTCCGGACTGGATTATCCGGACGGCCCTCTTTTTTCTAAGTTCTGGCCCTCGGTCCAACATATTATCGCCAAAGACATTTTAAAGCCCCACGGGATATACTGGCCGACCATGCTCAAAGCAGCCGGCATCCCGCCCTATCAACATTTAAATGTCCATGGCTATTGGAACATCGACCAGGCCAAGATTTCCAAAACCCTGGGCAATGTAGTCCGGCCGAAGAATTTGGTCGATCGCTTCGGGACCGATGGGGTCCGCTATTTTTTCCTGCGGGAAATGGTCTTTGGCCTGGATGCCCATTTCAGCGAAGAGGCCCTGATCCAGCGGATCAATGCCGACTTGGCCAACAATTTGGGGAATTGTTTCAGCCGCAGTCTGACCATGATTGAAAAATATTGCGGCGGGACGGTTCCCCAACCGGAAGGATATGGGCCGGCCGAAGAGGCCCTTAAGGAGAAGGCCAAGCTGGTTTTGGAAATCATGGAGCAGGAGACCCGAAAGCTCGCTTTTCATAAGGCCTTGATGGCCTTATGGGAACTGGTGGATGAGGTCAATAAATATATCGACAGCCAGGCCCCCTGGGTCTTAGCCAGAGACGAAGAAAGCAAGCCGAGGCTGATGACGGTTCTCTATACCCTGGCTGAAACCTTGCGCCAGATCACCTTGTTCCTTTTCCCCTTTATGCCCCAAACGTCGGTCCTGATGAGACGGCAATTAGGCCTGGGAGAAAAGGAAGAGGCCCCGCAATGGGCCGAAGAAATGTCCTGGGGAGGTACCGTCTCCGGGACAAAGATCCAGAAAGGTCCGGCCCTCTTCCCCCGTATCGAAACGGAAAAGGCCAAATCAACGCCCGCGCCCCAAAGCCCGAAAGACCCGACTGCCACTCCTCTGCCAGCCCTATCCTTCGAAGAATTCCAAAAATGGGATTTGCGGGTGGCGAAGGTCCTTTCAGCCGAAAGGGTCCCCAAATCCAAAAAGCTTCTAAAATTAGAGGTGGACCTGGGGGAGAAAAGGACGGTCGTGGCCGGGATCGGCCAGGACTTTACCCCGGAGGAGATTGTCGGCAAGGAGATTGTCGTGGTGGCCAATCTTTTACCTACCAAGCTCATGGGGGTGGAATCCCAGGCCATGCTCCTGGCGGCCAGGGACGAAAAGGGGTTAAAGTTGATCGTGCCCGAAGGCGAAATCCTTCCCGGGACCAGGGTAAAATAATTTGTCATGGGAAGAAGAAGTTTCGAAGTGTATTAAATGCGGGAGCTGTCTTTCCGTCTGCCCGATTTATCTGGAGACGGGTCAGGAAACCCTGGTGGCCCGGGGCAAACTGGCCCTCCTTTCCGGTCATTTCTCCGACCTCCTGCCTGCCGATAAGGAAATCTATCATCTGTTAAGCAACTGTCTGCTCTGCGGGGCCTGTGCGGAAAATTGTGCCAGCGGGGTCAAGGCCGACGAGCTGATTCAAAAAGGCCGCTCCTTGTTTCTGGAAAAGGTGGGACCGGGCAAGTGGAAAAAATTCTTGGCCCGGGAAATTCTGCCCCGTGGGGATCGCCTGAAAATCCTCCGTAGGGGCCAAAACCTGCTATTTAAAAAGATCCCCGAAGAAAGAGGGCTTAAACTGCGCTTTTCCCCGGACCCGCGGACCTGGCCGGAATTGGCCCGCCCTTTTTTTCTGGATCGGAACATAAAGCCCACCAATGAGCAGAGCGGCCGTTCACTTAAACTCGGTTATTTCGTGGGATGTTCGACCAATTTTTTGTACCCGGAAGTCGGTGAGGCCACGGTAAAACTCCTCAGCCCTATCGGGGCGGTCACCATACCTGTTCAACAGACCTGTTGTGGCCTTCCGGCCTTCGCTCTGGGCGATATGAAAACAGCCCGGGACCTGGCCCGGAAGAATGTACTGGCTTTTAGTGAAGATAGGTTGGATGCCATCGTGGTTTCCTGTTCTTCCTGTGCCACCCACATCAAAACGGCTTATCCAGAGTTGCTGGCCGAAGAAACTGCCCTTCGGCCCAAGGTTGAAGATTTTATCCGGAAGGTTGAAGAACTGAGCCAGTTTATTACGCAGAAAGATTTAAATCTTACCCCACTCCATCACCCTTCCCCTCAAACCGTCGCCTTCCACGACCCCTGTCATGCCAAAAGAAGACTCAAGATCACCAAGGAGCCGAGAGAACTTTTGAAGTCCCTTCCCGGTCTGTCCCTGGTGGAACTTAAAGGCAACCGCTGCTGCGGCCACGGCGGCCTGTTCAATCTAAGCCATCCCGACCTCTCCCAGAAGATCCTGGAGCGCCCTTTGACTGATCTGGACAGTTCCGGGGCTGAAGTGATTGCCACTTCCTGTATGGCCTGTTTAATGCAATTTAAATTAGGGGTTCAGCGGACGGGGAGGAAGGTAAAGGTTAAACACTGGGCGGAGCTGATGGTCTGATGGGCTTAGAAGAAATTGGGATGAATTCGTTACTTCGACTTCAGTTTTGCACGTTGCGAGTGCGAGCAGGGTGCTTTAAAATTGTGGGTGCCGATTTGGGACGGGTGGTTCGGACAGCAAAGTTGAAACAGTCCTTGTCGGGATTGTGGAGCCCATAAACATGCCTAAATTCTTTGTAGCGAAGATGTTCGTTGTTCTCATTTTCCTGATTATTTTTTTCTCCGGGATCGCCGCATTAAGGTCGGGCAAAATCAGGTCGAGAGGGCGAAAGCTCAATCGCGATGAGAATCCCATCGGTTATTGGTTCACAGTTTTTGTCAGTCTAATGGGTCCCGCTGTTATCATCTACCTGTTGTTGACTAGGTGATACATTCGCCAGGAAGCATCCCACGATTCTTGGGATGAAGGGCCGCATTTTTCAAATTGACTGAGATCTGGTATACAAATATTCATTTTGTTCTTCAGGAAGTAACCCATATAGACCGAGCAACCGACTTAAGGCCGTTAAGTCCGGGAAGGGCTGAAATTCCTATCGGCTTCCCACAGATCACTTATCCCGTGGCTCTGATACAAGCCGGCTATTCGGGCATTGTCCATAAATGCCGATCATCATAGGAGCCGTTGGTTGCTACCAAATGACCTTCAACCCAAGCTCTTTATGGGCTTTATTAAATTGTTTGTCCTGAAATGATGGGCATTTTTTGTTGAATGGCCTGCCAGATAATCAAACAATCAAAAGGATCTTTGTGTCCCAATCTGGGAAGTTTGTAAAAAGCGACTGGCGGAAGGTTATAAGGAAATCAGATCCTCATCCCTGATTTTAAAATCCTCTTTCAATATAAAATTGGACTTGCCTTAAGCAGACCAAGCTTCCGAGTCTGTGCGGATTTGTTGTTATTCGCCCATTCATAAATTTCTTCCAGAGGGACCCCTTCCAGACAACAACCGATGGCACCGTTAAACTGGGGTTCTTTGGGGATGATGACCGCTTGACCATAACGGCGGGAAAGCAGGGTCTTTACCCCTTGGTTTAAAGCCACTCCGCCGCAGAGGACCAGGGGCAGAGAAGGGTAGCGGCGGATCATCTGGATGACCCGCCTGGCCACGGAATCGTTGATCCCGGCACAGATCTTTTTTAGGGGCACCTGCTCCATGAGGAAGCCGATGATCTCGGTCTCACCAAAAATGGCACAGGTGTTGTTGATCTGGACCGGCGTCTCGAATTCCCGGGATAGCTCTTTGACGCTGATGTTCAGCAGCCGGGCCATGTTTTCCAGATAGCGGCCGGTGCCGGCCGCGCACTTGTCGTTGGTCTGAAAGTCCATCACCTTCTTATTTTCAACCCACAGGACCTTGGTGTCCTGCCCCCCAAGTTCCACCAGGATAAAATCCGCCAAACCGGTTTGAAAACAGGCCCCGCGAAAATGGGCCCGGATCTCGGTGATAGCCTTTATTTTTTTCCCCATAAGGTGTTTGCCGTACCCGGTGACTACCAAAGATTTTTCGGATTTCAGGCCCAAATCAGCCAAGACTAAAGCGTGCCTGGCCTTTTTCGTCCCTATTTTTACCCGTTGGGTCAAGAACCGGACCGTGTCGAGACGGATTTTTTTAAAGGTCTTAAAATCTACGGTCTGGACGATCTTGACAAAGCGGCTTCCCAAGTCGATTCCTATGGGCATTTATGTTCCTTTATTTCGCACGCATAAAAAATGATTTACCCTCGCTCTTCAAGAGTTGGGCCAAATCCCCCTCAATCCCCCTTTTCCAAAGGGGGAGGATTTCTCCTCCCTTTCAAAAGGGAGGTCGGGAGGGATTTTACTTTCTGAGCACATCGATGAAAGCCTCGATACGAAACTTGGTCCGGTTATCGAGGGGGCGTGGTTTGTCTCCCTCCAGGGTCAGGATGGGAACCGAAAGATGCTTTCGGATCAGGAGGTCCTGAACCTGGCGGAAGCAAAAGCTCTGGGTATAGTGGATGAGGCCGTCCAGCTTTCGTTCCTTCACGGCCTGATCAATATCCTTTATCCGTCCAAAGATATCATAGGGATAGGTATATGCCAAATATTGGCCGACCAATTCCTTTTCAAAAGCGGGCATGCTGAACTGACGCTGAATTTCATTGAATACGATCCTGCCTCCCAGGATTTCAACAAATGCATAAAGTCCGGATTGGATGGGGGGAATGCCGATGTATCCCAGACGAACCCTTTCCGAAATTTTGGACCGCTGGAGCCGGGTCTTTAAAAAGGCGGAAATCTCTTCTTCGAAGGAATCCAGATCTCCCTTGAAATCAGAGCTGTTGACCAAAAAGAGATGGTTCTCCCAGCCATGGACGAGGTTGTCTTTCCAGGTTTTTCGGTCCAAGCAGGCCAGAAGTCTGCGGATAGAGGCCATCCTTTTTTTAACCCGGTTTACTTTTGACCAGGAGACTCCAAAGGTCTCCATCAATCCTTCGAGGTTTTTTTTAAGGAGTTCGGGGTCCCGGTCATAAGGATAATTGAAGTGATGCACCTCGAGGCCCTGATGAAGAAGGATCTCGGTCAAGGCCTGGGTGTTACTGCAATCTCCCTGGGTGACGGCAATGACCCTCCTGATATCGGGCCTATGTTTGAGGGCTGCATAAATACCTTTGATCCAACTGCAAAGGGTCCGGGGAAACCCATCCTCTTCGGCTTCTTCCACCCAGGCGGCCGCTTGAGGGGAAGTGATAAAAATATTATTCAAATCTACCGGGACCATCCCGGCGGCAAAAATAATTTCTACCGGAATGGTGGAGGTGATTCCAATGGTCTTTGAAGCTACTTGAAATTTTTTTACTTTTAACATGGGCTATAATTTTAATCGCAATCCTTAGAGCCTTTAGCAAAAGTCCAGGAAATATGAATTTCTCAGTTAATAGGTCAGCCCCGCCCGGGCGGGGCTGACCTATTTTGATTTCAACCTATTATCAGGCAAGATGGCTGACCCATTTAAATAAAAGAATGGACTTTTGCAAGAGGCTCTTTATTAACAAATTAACAAAATCGAAATCATCCTCTTTTTAAATCACAAGGGTGGCCGGAGTCAAATAAAGAAAGGCGCTGAAGGGGGGCCTTGCGGGTAAATAACTTGATTCTCTTATCTTTTTAATTTATACTTTGTTTTTCCGAAGTGGAATGGCGCCGTAATGGAGGAATGGCGAAATCTTCGATACCTATTGAGGATCTATAAATTCCAATGAGTGCCGATCATAAGAAGACTAAAAAACCCCCGGAGCAGATAAAGAAAGAGGAAGGAAATCTCCCTCCGGAGGGGCCAGGGCCGGTACGGGAGGAAGATTGCCAGGAACGAGAATTTTTATTTAAAACCTTTCATGACATGCGAAATCCCTTGCATGCCATCATGGGCTATACCAGTCTGGTGCTGAGGAAGACCCGTGATCAGATCCCGGAAAAACACCAGGAGAACCTGGAGAAGGTCCTTCAGAGCGCCGAAAAGCTGAGAGAAATTGTGGATCAAATGGTCGCTTTTTATCGAGATAAATGAACAAAATCACCCGGACCGTTGGACGGGATTGTTTGGGCATAATTCGATTTAAAAATTCGACAGAGGGAGGGCCGGGAAACCATGCCAGAACCCTTTCAGATCCTGATCATCGAAGACGATCCTTTGGAAGCCGATCTTTTGGAACAAGAATTGGCCGATCAAGGCTACAAAACCCAATGGGCTGCTGACGGGGAAAAGGGCCTGCAACTGATCCAGGAATCCTTGCCCGATCTGGTTTTGTTAGATATTATCCTGCCCAAAATGGACGGGTTTGATGTAGTGAAAAAAATCAAGTTCAATCCGAAAACCCGATTTATCCCGGTAATCATGGTTACGGCCCTGGCCGATATGGAAGAACGGGTGAAAGGACTTGATTCCGGGGCCGACGACTATATCACCAAGCCCTTTAAGACCTTTGAATTATTGGCCCGGGTCCGTTCCATGCTCCGCATCCGGGAGATGTATCTGGAGCTGACCTCCGCTCGGGCCAAACTGAAAGAATCCAAAGAACAAAATATTCTTCTGAGAAAAGAGATCCAGGGGAAATATTCCTTTGAAAATATCATCGGAAACAGTCCGGCCATAAGAAAGGCCTTCTATCTGATGGAAAAGGCCATCGAAAGTCCGGTAAATGTGTTGATCCAGGGGGAAACGGGGACCGGCAAGGAGTTGGTGGCCCGTTCGATTCATTACAACGGTCCCAGAAAAGACAAGCCTTTTGTCGCCCAGAACTGTGCCGCCCTGCCGGAAGGACTCCTGGAGAGCGAACTCTTCGGCCATAAGAAAGGGGCCTTTACCGGAGCGGTAGCCGACAAGAAAGGACTCTTTGAACTGGCCCATAAAGGGACAATCTTTTTGGATGAAGTGGGAGATACCCCGCCATCGCTGCAGGTCCGGCTTTTAAGGGTCCTGCAGGAGGGGGAAATACGGCGCGTTGGAGAAGTAAATCCCGGCAAGGTGGATGTTCGGGTGATCGCCGCCACCCATCGGGATTTAAAGGCCGAGATTTTGGCCGGAAGGTTCAGGGAGGACCTCTATTATCGGGTTCAAGGCTTTCCCATACCCTTGCCCCCTTTACGGGAACGGGTCGGGGATATTCCCTTGCTGGCCGATTATTTTTTAAACAAATATTGCCGGAAACTCGAAAAGCAATGCCAGTTCAGCCCGGAATGTCTGTCTCTTCTGGATAGGTACCCTTTCCCTGGTAACATCCGGGAGTTGGAAAACGAAATCCTCAGGGCCTTGACCCTGGCCTCTGACCAGGGAACCATTACCCCCGATTTGTTATCCGATTCTATCCGGAATGTTTCCGGAAGTTCCGTCGACCTTAAGCAGGGGACCGTTCAAGAAATTACCGACCGCATGGAAAAGTCCCTGGTTAAAAAAGCCCTGGAAGAGGTCGGCGGCAATCGGACCCGGGCGGCCCAAAAATTGGGTTTAAGCCGTCGGGGGTTGCTTAATAAGATCAGGCGATATGGATTGGAATAAGATAGCCCTCAGCGGTCAGCCTTCAGCTATCGGCCGTGGGCGGTTATATTTTTCATTTTTTCTGATAGCTGGGTGCTTAAAATGAAGTATCCTTGTGCGGGAATTATATTAGCCGGTGGTTTGAATAAACGGATGGCCGGGCAGAACAAGGCCCTCCTTTCCGTGGGCGATCGATCTATTACCTCCCGGCAGATTGAGCTCTTTCAGGAATTCTTCGAGCAAGTGATCCTGGTGACCAATCAGCCCCTTGAATTTTGCGCCTGGGACGTCCTGATCGTCAGCGATCTGTTGCCGATTCGAAGTTCTTTGACCGGGATCCATGCCGGACTTTTTTATACCCGGCCTTCCCATGCCTTTATAACGGCCTGCGACATGCCTTTTTTAAAAAGGGAAATGATCCGCCTCCTGCTCCAGGAACTCGAACCTCAGTGGGATGCTATTGTCCCGGTGACCAGGGAAGGGTATCAACCTTTATGCGCCCTTTACTCCAGGCGGTGTTTAAAGCCCATTGAAGAACAATTAACCCAAGAGGAGATGAAGATCTCCAAACTTTTTTCCCGCGTTAAGGTTAAAAAAATTCCCGAGGAAATCTTAAGACAGGTTGACCCGGAGTTAATTTCCTTTTTCAACATCAATACCCAGGAAGATCTGGCCGTTTCCCAAAAAATGAGGCACGCCTTCGCTGATGGACGATCAAAACATACCCTTTGAAACCCATAAAGTCTTTAAATGGAGCGAACAAGGGTTGATAGAACAGGTCCGAGCCATTGTTCGGGAAGTCCCCCTGACCATCTATTTAAATGACCACGAAATAGTGACCCTGCTTTGTTTAGGCGATCATTTGAAGACCCTGGCCATCGGTTTTTTGAAGTCCGAAGGTCTCATCAACCGGCTGCCGGATCTTAAATCGGTTTTTGTGAATGATGCCGACCGGCTGGTTCGGGTGGAAGTTGAGGAGGATACCCTGCTGGTGGAAAAATTGTTTCTCCGCCGAACCCTGACCTCCGGTTGCGGTAAAGGGACCACCTTCTATAACGCCTTAGATGAGTTGATTATGGAGAAGATCGACTCCTCCCTGAAAATAAGCAGCCAGCAGGTTTTTTATTTAATGCAGCGTCTGGCCGAAGCCTCGGACTTGTATAAGATGACCGGGGGAGTCCATAATTCCGCCTTGGCCACGGTGGAAGATTTGGTGTTATTCCGGGCGGACATCGGCCGGCATAATGCCGTTGACAAGATCTACGGCCAATGTTTTTTAGATAATCTCTTTCTTGGAGACAAGGTCCTGGTCACCACCGGACGGATTACCTCGGAAATCCTGATCAAGACCAGCCGCATGGGGATTCCGGTCTTGATCTCCAGATCGGCAGCCACTTCGATGGCTATTTCCCTGGCCCAACAGGTTGGCGTCACCCTTATCGGTTATGTGCGTGGAAAGAACCTGATCGTCTATACCGGAAGGGAGAGGATTTCGGATTGAGGAAATGACTCTCTATTTAGACAATGCCGCCTCTTCCCACCCCAAGCCGGAAACGGTTTATCAGACCGTTAACGAAGTCTTGAAAAATATCGGAGCCAACCCAGGCCGGGCCGGCCACGGCTTGGCCGTGAAGGCCGGCCAATGGATTTCCCGGACACGGCAGGCGCTGGCCGAATTGTTCGACATCCTGGACCCGAATCGAATTGTTTTTACCGCCAATACCACAGAGGCCATTAATCTGGGCCTGAAGGGGCTTCTCCATCCCGGGGATCATGTCATTACCTCGTCGATGGAACACAATTCGGTCATTCGCCCCCTTCGCTTTCTGGAAACCCTGGACGTCGAGATAACCCTCGTTTCCGGCAACGCCCAGGGACAGATCCAAGCCGCGGCCATAGAAAAAGCCATCCGGAAAAATACCAGACTCATTGTTTTGACCCATGCCTCCAATGTAACCGGGGGGTTGATGCCCGTGAGCGAAGTGGCCGAATTATCCCGCAGGAAGGGGATCTTGACTATGGTGGATGCGGCCCAGACCGCCGGTCTGGTTCCTATCTCGGCGGCCAGGATGGGCATAGATCTCCTGGCGGCCCCGGGCCACAAAGGACTGATGGGTCCTCAGGGCACCGGGTTCTTATATATCGGACCGGGAATTTCCTTACGCCCTTTAATCGAGGGGGGAACGGGCAGTCAATCGGAATTGGAAATCCAGCCCGATTTTTTGCCCGACCGGATGGAATCCGGCACCCTGAATACCCCTGGACTGGCCGGGTTGGGGGCCGGAGTCCGATTTATTTTAAACCAGGGCCAGGAGAAAATCCGAAGAAATGAAATGCATTTGGCCCAACTGTTGTGGGGTGGTTTAAAAAAAATTCCCCAGGTCGTAGTCTACGGTCCGGAAGAGGCCGAAGCCCGAACGGCCGTGGTTTCTTTCAATATAGGCGCCTTAAATCCCCAGGCCGTGGCCTCCATCCTGGATATGGCTTACGACATTGCCGTCCGGGCCGGCCTGCATTGTGCAGCCCTGGCCCACCGCACACTGGGGACCTTCCCGGAAGGAACGGTGCGGGTCAGCCCTGGGTTTTTCAATACCGAGAAGGAGATGGAAACCTTTCTCCAGGCCATCCGGGAAATTGCCAAGAAGGTCTAACTGAGTTTTTTAGGTATGGAGATTTTACCAGTCCCATCTTATTTTAGAAACCGGATTAAAATGAAAAATGTAATGCCGGAATTGAAGCTCCCTGCACCAAGGTGCAGGGAATCTTCCAGGCAAGGTAAATGTCTATTATTTGAAGTTCGCTCGCTTACCCACGCAGCAAGCTGCGGGGAATTCGCTCGCTATCCCTGTTAAAAGGATAAAAATAATGGCTACCCATGATGAATGCCGGCAGGAAGCCGTTTTGGAAAGTGAAAAGCGTCTTTCCAAGATCATTGAAGGGCTTTCAATAGCCACCTTTGTTATTGATCTGAATCACGTAATTACCCATTGCAATCGGGCTTATGAAAAATTAACCGGCTTCTCTGCCGAGGAGCTTATAGGGACCAAAAACCATTGGAAGGCCTTTTATCCGACCAAGAGACCTACCTTGGCCGATTATATCGTCGATAAGGGTTCCGAAGAAGAAATTGCCAGGCACTATAGAGGAAAGAATAAAAAATCAGATCTGATTCCGGGCGCTTACGAGGCGGAAGATTTTTTCCCCAACCTGACCGGAGGAGGGAAATGGCTCTTTTTTACGGCTGCCCCTTTATTGGACGATGCCGGATTAATCGTCGGGGCCATAGAAACCCTGCAGGACATTACCGAGCGAAAGAAGGCCGAAGAGGCCCTGAAAAAATCGGAACGGCGGATGAGGGCCTTGCTTGATTTTGAACCATACCCGGTAGTGGTCTTTACTCTGGATGGCCGGGTCAATTATCTGAATCCGGCTTTTACCGAAATCTTCGGCTGGACTTTGGAAGAACTGGAAGGAAAGCGAATTCCCTACGTGCCCCCCTGGTTGGAACGATCGACCCAAGAGGGAATCAAAAGACTTTTGCAAGAAAGGCTCATCCTCCGCTCCGAAACCCAGCGCTTGACCAGGGACGGACGGGTACTGGACGTCGTAATCCGGGCGGCGGTTTTTTCGGTTGACCCGGAAGAACCCGCCGGAGAAATCGTCATCATCCGGGACATTACCCGGGAAAAACAGATTTCCCGGAACAATGAAGCTATGGTCAAAATCAGCTTGGCCCTGCCAGAATACCCGGACTTGGAAGACCTCCTTTATTATATCAACAACGAAGTGAAAAACCTTTTAAACACCGAGGGGGCCATTGTCATCCTCCATGATGAACTGAAAGGGGACCTTTTTATCCTTGGCGCCGCCTACGACGATATGGACATGGAAAAAAAGGCCGGAGAAATTCGTTTTTCCGTGAATCAACTCGTAGCCGGACGGGTCATTCGAACCGGAGAACCGATGATCGTCAATGATCTTTCGAGCGATCAGGAACTCCATCAAATGCGGGACAAGAAGCTGGGGTATGAGACCCGAAACCTGGTCCTGGTCCCTTTGAAGAGCATTGACCGGATCATCGGGACCCTTTGTGCAGTCAATAAAAAAACCGGGGACTTCGGTCAGTCTGATGTGGAATTGTTGAACATGATTGCCGGCACGGTAGTCCTTTCGATTGAAAATGCCCGGGTGACGGAAGAACTAAAAAAGGCCTACCGGGAAGTATCCAGTCTCAACCGGGCCAAGGATAAGGCCATCAATCACTTGTCTCATGAATTGAAGACGCCGCTGGCCGTCCTTTCAGGGTCTCTTAACACGATCATCAGGAATGTGAGCGCCCTTTCTGAAGCGACCTGGCAGCCGGCCGTGGAGAGGATTAAAAGAAATTTAGACCGGATCTTAGAGATCCAATATGAAGTAGACGACATCATAACCGGCAGAGAGCAAAAAGCCCATGACCTCCTTTCCTTTCTTTTAGAGGAGTGCGCCGATGAATTAGTCACCCTGGTGGCCGAGGAAACCGGGAAAGAACCATTGGCCGAAAGGATTAGAAAAAAGATTGATGACCTCTTCGGGCCGAAGGTATCCGCGGTCCAGGAAATCCATTTGGAGCAATGGGTGGGGGAAAGGTTGGAAGAATTGAAGCCCCGGTTTTCCCATCGACGGATTGAGATCGTCAGCCACCTTTCACCGGCCCCTCCTGTTCACCAGTCGCCGGAGGTGCTTAAGAAAGTTGTCGACGGCCTGATCCGAAACGCCGTCGAAAACACCCCGGATGAAGGCAGGATTGAAATAACCGTACAGAAAAAGGGCCGAGGGACCTTGGTCACCGTCCACGACTACGGGGTGGGAATCACCGAAGAGGACCAGAGGAGGATCTTTGAGGGATTTTTTCACGCCCGGGATACCATGAGTTATTCCACAAAAAAGCCCTTTGATTTTAATGCCGGTGGCAAAGGGGCCGATCTGTTACGTATGAAGATCCTCTCCGAGCGGTATGGGTTTCAAATCAACGTAACCTCTACCCGGTGCGGCTTCATACCCAAAGAAGAAGACGACTGCCCCGGCCAGATCAGCCATTGCCCTTTTTGTACCCAAAAAAAAGACTGCCGTTGCTCCGGAGAAACCACCTTTTCCGTTTTTTTCCCACCGGCCCTCACGGCCAAGCCGAAGAATAAAGCCTTATAGACGGCTGAGGGTCTTGACCCTGCTTAAGAGTTCGCGGGTAAAGGCCTCGGCCCGGAGAGGATTGGTTTCAATAAGGCCGGAACCGATGGAGATTTCCACCCCTCTCTTGCGGCTTTTTGTTTTAGATGCATAGCCTATTCCCACGGGGACAAAGGGGATGGGGGGCAAGGTTTGTCTGTGCTGGAGATTGAGGATCATTTGGATCAGACGCCATTTCCCGGGTCCCATGGTCCCCTGGAAATAGGTCCCTTCCGGAAAAAGGACCAGGAATGATTTTCCTTTGAGTAACGGCGATAAGGAGCGAAAGGTCTTGAGGCTCCTCAGGGGATTCTTTCGGTCTATGGAGATTCCCCCCACCCGGGCCATATAAAAACGTGAAAAGAGATTGGTGAACAATTCCTGTTTAGCCAAAAAATATAAAGGACGGGGGATAAAGGCGCCCAGGAGCGGGACATCCCACCATCGTTGATGCTTGGGAATCAAGACGGCCGGACCCGTTTCAGGTAAATGATGAAGCCCTTGAATCTGGACTTGAAAACCTGCGGGGAGGATGAGGCGGGCGGCGGACCGGGTGGCCAGGTATATGGGGGACCGATGGAGAGTCATGAGTAAAGGAGAAATTTTTTCCGCTTTCTTAAAAAGCTCTTTAACCCCTCTTGCCAGGCGGCCTCTAGTTCCGGGATGGGTTCACCGGCCTCCAGGTCTTGCCGGATCTCCTGATCCCCGATCAATAAATCAATGGGCAGGCGGCTGGTTTCGTATTCATAAGGAGGGGCCTTCCAGGCAAAGTCCTCAGGATAATTGACCCGGATGGCCTGCAGCAAGGTCAATGAGGTAGAATAAGGTTTAAAGGCTTGCCGATTATAGACCCGGAGAAAAAACCCCCGGCATTCCTGGCCCTGCCATTTTTGAAAGGAAGGACGGAAGGCCATCTCCATTAAATGTACCCCCGGCAGAGTGACATCCTTAAGATAGTTCTTTATTTTCAAAGGATCGATAAAGGGGGCACCGAAGATCTCAAAGGGCCGGGTGGTCCCCCGGCCTTCCGAAAGGTTGGTCCCTTCAAGGAGCACCTGTCCTGGATAGACCAGGGCCGTTTCTAATCCCGGCATGTTGGGAGAGGGCATGATCCAAGGATATGGGGTTTGATCAAAATAAAGGGATCGGTCCCAACCTTCAAGGGAGATCACCCGAAGTTCGGCCAGGATGGCCAATTCCTGATTAAACAATTGGGCCAATTCTCCGATGGTCAGTCCGTGGCGCATGGGCAAAGGAAAAACTCCGACAAATGAAGTCCAGCCGGGCTGAAGAATATTCCCTTCCAGGGCTAATCCCCCGATGGGATTGGGCCGGTCGAGGACCACGATTTCTTTCCCCTGACTTCGGGCTTCCTGAAGACAATAGGCCAGGGTAGTGATAAAGGTATAGACCCTGGTCCCCACATCCTGGAGGTCGATTAAAAGAACATCGACGTCCTCCAGCATCCGGGACGTGGGACGGCGTGTTTGGCTGTAAAGGCTGTAAATGGGCAGGCCCGTGGCCGGATCCAGGCTGTCCGGGGTCTCGACCATATTATCCTGTTCGGTGCCCCAAAAGCCATGTTGGGGAGAGAACAGACAGGTCAGGTTATTTTCAAATTTACCCCGCAGGAGATCTTTGCTATAATAGCCTTCTTGATTTACCGAGGCCTGGTTGGAAAGGAGCCCCCAGCGCTTATTCAGCAAATCCGCCGGCGGATGGGCTAAAAAAGAATCGATTCCAAAACGCATTCTGTCGTTCCTTTACTTCGAAAATGGATTTTAAACCGCCCTTGATCTCTGTCGGTGCCTATGTAAGGGCGGGTTTTAAACCCGCCCTTACGGAGAATTTTCATGCTTCGAGGCGCCCCAAAGGACGCAGGTGGACTTAGTTCGAAAATAACCTTTGTCCACCCCCACCCTTTCCCCCCTCCGAGGGGGAGGGGATTTTCATTATTTCGTGGTGCCCTCTTCAAGCGGGCATGAGGGATTAACACGGAAATAAAGTTTCAAGTTTCAAGAATGCAAGTCCTAAGTTTGATGGATTCGTAAAAAGTTTTTTCTGTCATCCCGAACGAATGTGAGGGATCTTATAACAACCAGATAAAGCAAGAATAGAATAAGACCTGAAAAATTATAGAGAGAAAGGCTTAAAAGTCAAGAAAAGCATTGAAAGGATAAGGTCCATGTCTCTTAAACGATACCAACAGGAATTTGCCCGGTTTTTAGCCGAGACAGGAAGTCTTTTTTTCAGACAGGGCCTGGTCCTGAAGGATGGCCGCCCCAGTCCTTATTTCGTTAACATGGGACGTTTGTGTACCGGGAAATTGAGTTTTCGTCTGGGCTCTTTTTTTACCCGCCTGCTCCTGGAGTCAAGCCGGCTGCCGGAAGTGGATATCATCTTGGGACCTTCTTATAAAGGCAGCGCCATTGCCCAGTCCATGGCTATAACCCTCTGGACCGAGCATCAAAAAGAACTCTATTTTGAATATGACCGCAAGGAGATCAAGGCCTATGGCGAGGCTTCGGGACAAAAAAACCTGATGGTCAACAACACCTTCTTCGAGGGATGTGGTTTGTGGATCGTGGACGACGTGGGTACTTCCATGGCTACCAAATATGAACTCTTGGACAAGATTGCCCGGGAAAGGGAACAAAAAAAATTATCGGTTCGCTTCGTTGGATTGTGCTTAGGCATTGATCGTCAGCAGACCACCGCCTGTTATGATGCAGCCGGGAAGGTCCTTTTGGGGAAAAAGGGAGAAGACGCCTTAAGACAATTTACCCAAAGGACCGGAGTCCCTGTTTATGCCATAGCCCCAATATCCGAGTTAGTCGAATATCTGTTTGAAGAGCAGATCCCCGTTCAAATAGAGGGAAGCCGGCAGCCCATCTCCGCAGACCTAAAAAGAATTTTTGATGATTATCTAAAAGAATATGGAACCGGTGATTAAGGGCCTCATTGCTTCTCCTTCCCAGGCCCCTTTCGTGGGAACCGGGTATTGGAAAGGCCAACATTAAAAATAGAATCAAAAATAGAATCATGGAAAAAGAAAAGATTAAACGACTGCTCAATAAAGAAAAGAAATCCATTGCCCACCGTCCGGGACTGACGCCGGCCGGTGTCCTGGTCCCCTTATTCCAAAAAGACCGGAAAACCCATATCCTTCTGACCAAGAGAACGGACCAGGTGGAACATCACAAGGGCCAGATCTCCTTTCCCGGAGGGGCCTTTAATTATGAGGACCTCGATTGTCAGACCACGGCCTTACGGGAAACCGAAGAAGAGATCGGGATTGAAATGGATTCGGTGGAGGTCCTTGGAGAATTGGACCATATCGTCACGATTACCCAGTTTCGTGTTTGCCCTTATGTCGGGACCATTCCTTATCCCTATCCATTCAAACTCAGCCCCTTCGAGGTCGAACGCCTGATCGAACTGCCCCTGGACTACCTTCTCAATCAGGCTGAGTTGAAGGAAGCCCCCTTCACCTTCCAGGGAGAACCGCGGATAAACCTTTGTGTGGAGTATCAGGGAGATATCATCTGGGGGGTCACGGCCCGGATCCTGAAAAATTTTCTGGAAGTGCTGTCCGAGCCTTTAGTTCGAAAATAGATTTTTAACCGCCCTTAGCCTCTATCAGACCGTCTACCGAGGACTCGATCAGGCTCCGCAGATTATTGCGGTTTGATATCTGCAAAAAAAGTCAGGCCAACAACTCTAAACCCGTTCTACCCCTTTTGGGCTTGTTCTCATACATCAACTTATCCGCTTGGGCCAGCAGAACATCTATGGAACAAGGATTTTGGGGATCAAAATAGGCAATACCAAAACTCATGGAGAGTTTATAGGAACGCTCTGTTTGGAGATGACGGGCATTTAAAACCTTCTCAAAGCGGTCGATCAGTTTTTCAGCCGAGCTCTCAAAGCTGTTCATGGCCAGGATGACAAATTCATCTCCCCCGATGCGGGCGATGATATCCGATTCCCGAAAGGTTTCTTTAAGTATTTCTGAAGTATCCATCAGGGCTTGGTCACCTTCTTTATGGCCCAAGGTATCATTAATTCCTTTCAGGTTATCCAAGTCTCCAAAAATAAGGAACATCCTCGTTCCCATCCGTTGGGCCGTCTTCAACCCCTGTTCAGCCAGGACAAAAAACCCCCGGCGGTTATAGAGGCCGGTCAGGTCATCTTTAAGGGATAAAGTCTTGAATGCTTCCTCGGCCCTTTTACGATAGGTGATGTCATGGAAGAAAATAAGGGCGCCTTTCCGGTTCTCGTAGAGGAAGGGCACGGCTGAGACCTCTACATCAAAGGACGTGCCATCGAGTTTGAGGTATTTCTGTTCCAACGGTGGTACGTCTTTTCTTTCTTGGTTAAGCAACCGGATACGCTCGTGAACTACCTCGTGATAATCGGGGTGGATTCGGTTCATGACTGGTTGCCCCAGGAGTTGATCTGGGAACGTTCCGCCAAATAGCCGTAGGGCAGTTTTGTTTATATAGGCGAACTGTCCTTGTGTCCGAATAAAGATGCCATATGGTGCATTTTCCACCAGCAAGCGGAAGCGCTCTTCGCTCTCCCTCAGCGCCTCTTCGGCGCGCCTGCGTACGGTAATATCAATTCCCATACCGAGAAGACAAGGTTTTCCTTCGATTTGAATCTTCCGTCCGGTAAAATAACAGGGAATTCCCTCCCTGCTCTTGGCGATTAGGTCGGCCTCGGCATCTGAAAAGCCGGCGCTAAAGACCTTCTGAATTGTCTCCTGAATCAGAGCCCTGTCCGGGCCGAAAAATAGGTCGAGCGGATGCATCCCTGTAATTTCCTCAGGAGAATACCGGGTGACTTGTTCAAAATTTTTATTCCAACGCAAGAACTTCCCGGTTTGGTCGAAAAGATAAAAAATGCCCGGCAAGCTGGTCAGCAGTTCGTTGGAAAAATCCCGTTCACGCAAAATCTCTTCCTTCGACTTCCGCAATTCGGCCGTTTGTATCATCACCTGGGCTTCAAGCTTGGTCCGCAACCGGTTCAGCTCAAGATGGGTTCGTATCCGAGCCAGGAGTTCTTCGCGCTGAAAAGGCTTAGAAATAAAATCGACTGCCCCGAGTCCGAAACCTATCACCTTTTCTTCGAGATTTGTAAGTCCACTGATGAAGATTACAGGGATTCCTTCGCTTTCTTCCTTGGCTTTGAGCCGCCGACAAACTTCGAATCCGTCCATCTCTGGCATATTGATATCCAACAAAATCAGTTGGGGTGGTTTGGCCGTGATTAAGTTCAACGCCAGTTCCCCATTATCGGCCGATCGCACCTGAAATCCTTCAGTCGATAGGATATGTGTGAGCAGATTAAGTGTTATTGGAGTGTCATCGACTACCAGTATCTCATCTTGCTCGTTCATGGCCCCGATTCTCTTATTTTGAATTTCAATAATTGGGAATGATCGTTCCCGCGCTGATTATAAAAATTTTTAATTTAGCCCTTCCGATAACCGGCCTTGGGAGGCACGATGGGTTCAAATAAGGCCCGATTTTATCCAAAAATGTTTGCGGGTCAATGGGACGGTAAAGGATCTCGATAATGCCCATTTGTTTCCCTCGATCAAAATCGGACTTCTTCTCTCATTGTTCATTTTCTTAACTTCAAGCCAAACCATCATACAGATAAGATTCACAGGATACAACATTTTTACTCCAACTTAAACCCCCACATCCCTTTTGAGAAATGGGCTATATTATTTTTCTACTGACGCTCCCTTGATAAGGGTGTTCGGTTGACAACAAAAAAACTTGGTTAGTTGTTTGAAAAAGATTCCTTTTACTGGCTATCCACTTTGCAAGGCAAAGAGGGTTCTAAAAAGCACCCCCTCCGAGCGCAAACATCTTTACAAAATGGTTTGTCGATGTTATATTGAATCCGTCGGGACGTGGCTCAGCCTGGTAGAGCACAGCGTTCGGGACGCTGGGGTCGCTGGTTCAAATCCAGTCGTCCCGACCATTTTCCAGCCCTGTTTAAGAGGCCATTTTGTAACCCCCACTCATAGCCAAGTCAGGAGGTCCCATGGAAGAGGCCCAAATCAAAAAACTCATCGATGAACGGGTTGAAGCCATATTAAAAGAAAGGCTCAGCCAAATAGGGCAGAAGAACCGCCTGGCCATTATTGCTTCAAAAGGCACCCTGGATATGGCTTATCCTCCTCTTATCTTGGCCAGTACGGGGGCGGCCTTCGACTTGGAGGTCGGTATCTTTTTTACTTTTTATGGCTTGAACATTTTAAATAAGAAAAAAAATACCAATCTAATGGTCCCACCGTTGGCCAATCCGGCCATGCCCATGCCGGTCCCCAATATCATCGGGGTCCTGCCTGGGATGACAGCCATGGCCACCAGCATGATGAAAAGCTGGATGGCCAAGCAAAAGGTTCCCACCATCCCCGAATTGCTGAAAGCCTGTGTCGAGGGCGGAGTCAAATTAATTGCCTGTCAAATGACCATGGATGTCATGGGGGTTAAACGGGAAGATCTGATTGACGAAATCGAACTGGGAGGGGCCGCCTCCTTTTTGGATTTTGCCCTGGATGCCAAGACGACACTTTTTATTTGATAAGCAAAAACGAATAATAAAAATCGAACCTCAATAAAATTGCCCGCTGATGACGGACTTCGTTCAAAGGAAGATCATCTTTTAACTTTTTACGAGACCGTCATGTCTTAATCTATAATACGCACAATTAAAAAATACATAGATTTCCTTATTTATTTTTGAGGCTTTTCATAATATTTTATGAACAGGATTCAAAAAATAAGAAGAAATCTGTATTAATATCCATTTACAAGGAGATAAATCATGAATAAAAATGGACCAAAAACTTTATTAGGGATATTACTGACCGGATTGTTGCTCTGGGGTTGCAGCCCCTACACCCGACAGGTGGTTCCTCTTAAGATGCCGGCCAGTTTTTCCAACATGACCCAGGTGGCCGGAATCCAGATCGGTGCCCGAGCCTTCAGTGATCCCAATGAGGCCCAGAATGCATTCGGTTTCGACATCCGAGGTGCCGGATTACTCCCTGTTCAGGTGGTCATGGATCACAGAGGATCGTCTTCTATTGAAATCAATCCCAGCCAAACATTTTTGGTCGACTATCAAAACAACCTTTGGCCGGTATTGGACAAACGGTTGGCCTATGAACGGGTAGCCAAGCATAGTGAATTGGCCGGGATAGGTTCCGGAGCGGCCAAGCATGGATTACTGGGTGCTGCGGCCGGGGCCTTGATTGGTGCCGCTATCGGTATTGTCGGCGGCAGAGGTATAGGAGAGGCCGCCGGCAAAGGGGCCGCTCTGGGTGCCGCGGCCGGGGCCACCCTGGGAGGGGCCGCAGCCTACGGTTCCGACAAGACCGGTCAGGATATTTCCGAAGATTTAAGGAACAAGTCCCTTGATAATCGGCCTATCCGGCCCATGGAAATCGTCCATGGTTTCATCTTTTTCCCCGGAGAAGCCTCTTCGGCCAAAGAACTGAGACTACAGATTAAGGAAGTCGGTACGGGTCGGTTCTTTAATGTCTCCCTGCCGCTTTAGATTTTGAATAGGGATAGCGAGCGCATTCTCTGTCACGCCACGGCGTAACGGCGTGAACAGTATGTCCCGTCTTCAGCGGGATTAGCGAGGAATTTCAAATAATAGACATTCATCTTTCCGGGAAGGATCCCTGCACTTAATGGACAGGGATCCTTCCCGGTCGTATTTTTAAAACCGAGCCGACGGCTAAGGTTCAAATAAGTTGTCCCGCAAGGCGGATTTTGATTTTCAAGACTTGCCCACAGAGGTCTTCTCTTTTTTTCATCCCATTAAGAATTACCGCGCATCTAAAAAACCGTAGCCATGTTCCCCATGGAGGCTTTCATCCAGACCGACGAGCTCATCATTGTGCTCCAAACGAAAACCGATGGTTTTGGAGATCAAGACTACTAAAATTAATGTGATTATAGCGGCATAGACGATGGTAATTCCCAGGCCGGTCGCCTGAATCCCTAATTGATTCCAGGCCCCCCAAGACCCGCCGACCTTCTTGGCCGCTTCGGCCATCCAGCTCGGCCGGATGAAAAAAGAAAGTAAAAGCACCCCAAGTCCGCTGCCGACCCCATGAACCCCGAAGACATCCAGGGAATCATCATAGCCCAGTTTGTATTTCATCAGGATGGCCCCATAACAGACCAGGGATGAACAAAAACCCAGGGCCATGGCCCCGACGGGCTGAACCACCCCGGCCGCCGGGGTAATCACTACCAAGCCGGCCAGGATGCCGGTAACAAATCCCAGGGAGGTCGCTTTTCCGAGATGAAGGGCCTCGATAAGCATCCAGGTTAAGGCCCCGGTAGCTGCCGAAATCTGGGTCATGGTTAAGGCCCTGGCCGTATCCAAGCCGCTGGAAACAGTGCTGCCGGCGTTAAATCCAAACCAGCCCACCCATAACAAACCGGCCCCGATCATGGTAGTGACTAAGTTATTCGGGGTGATGGCTAATTTGGGATAACCGTGCCTGGCTCCCAAAATCAATACCGTCACCAGGGCGCTTATCCCGGCCGATACGTGGATCACATTCCCGCCGGCCAGATCAATCACCCCCCGGGGGCCCAGGTTGTAAAGAAACCCGTCTTCGGCCCAGATCCAGTGGCAAAGGGGACAATAAACAAAAAGAAACCACAAGGTGATAAAGACGCAATAGCTTCGGAAGCGGACCCTTTCGGCAAAGGCCCCGGCGATAAGGGCCGGGGTTATGATGGCAAATTTGCCTTGAAACATGGCCACCACATATTCGGGAACGCCAGCGCTGTGGATGGAATCATCAATTCCTTTCAAAAAGAAATAATCCGGGTTCCAGCCTATCCAGCCGCCCAGGATATTTTTGCCAAAAGAAAGGGAATAGCCGCAGACCGCCCAGAGGACACCGATGATGGCCATAGAGACAAAGCTGTGCATCATGGTCCCCAGGACGTTCTTGGTCCGGACCAGGCCGCCATAAAACATGGCCAACCCCGGGACCATGAGCAGGACCAGGGCCGTGGAAGTGAGCATCCAGGCGGTAGACCCTGTATCAATGGGGGTTCTCCCCCCGGCCCAAACACTTTGGGCGGTTAAAGGTAGGAGGGAAAAGAGCCAGGCAGGGCCCCAGATTTTGATTTTCATAAGCATCTCCTGTGATCACTGTTTTTGATTGATTGTTTTGAGATATAGCAAAAGCCCTGCCATGGAGGACAAAATTTATTAATTAATAAAATCAATTTGTTGGGTGTAATAATTTCAAATCAATTTGACTGATATTACAAAAAAGTAATTAATGTTAAAAATAATAATACAATTTCGTAATTTTACGCCTATCCCTGAGGTGCCCGGTTCTTAAGTTTGCTGGCTTTTTATGGGCCTTCCTGGGGGGGGCTGGGGGTGGATGAATCCGGGGCTGGATCGGAATTGAAGCTCCCTGCGCCAAGGTCCAGGTCCCGCCGCTGGTGTGATGGGGAATGCGCTCGCTGTCCCTGTTCGGTTCTGTTGTAAATAAAAAGAACCGGGTTTCCGCCTGCGTGGGAATGACGACGTTGTGCAAGGTCATCGAATTGGATATATTTAGTACTGTTCCACGTGGAACATTTCTTCCTTCCGTGCTCCTGATGGGAAACCGTGGGTTAGACTCGTCTCGTACAGGCGGGAATCCGGGCCAAGGTTTTATCCAGTGTCAAGCTGTCGGCATCTTTTTAAATGTCCTTGACTAAATTTAAAAAACTTTTCCACGTGGAACATTTAAAATCTTTTCAAAGAGTTTTTTTTGTGCCATAGTGGCCCTCAAAATGAAGGGGTTTTCCATGGGAAAGATCATTTGCGTAGTTAATCAAAAAGGAGGGGTGGGAAAAACAGCTACGGCCGTCAATCTGGCCGCGGCCCTGGCCCTTTCCAAGAAAAAAACCTTAATCATAGACTTTGACCCC
>CAWGEQ010000014.1:0-29566 GCA_963821645.1 uncultured delta proteobacterium
ACGACCTGCCTGAGCAGGCCTTCTACATGGTCGGCGGGATCGATGAGGCGGTTGAGAACGCCAAGAGATTAGCGGCTGCATAGTCCAAGATAAGAGGCGGTATCAGATCATGACAGAAAAACTTCAATTAGAGGTTGTTACTCCAGACCGGTTGGTCGTCAGTGAAAGTGTCGATATCGTCATGGCTATGGGTGCTTTAGGAGAATTCGGCATCCTGCCCGGTCACATCCCCTTTCTGACCCTTCTTCAGCCTGGGGAATTACGCTACCGGAAAGACAACAAGTTAGAATATATGGCTGTGACCGGAGGTTTTGCCGAAATCTCCAACAACAAAGTAACGGTCTTAGCCGAAGGGGCCGAAAAGGCCCGGGAGATCAATATCGATCGGGCTAAAAGGGCTAAAGAGCGGGCTGAAAAACGTCTGGCCCAGGCCAAGGCCGAGGACGTTGATTATACCCGGGCTGAAATGGCCCTGAAGAGGGCCATACTGCGCTTACGGATTGCAGAAAAAGGCCGGTAGGGTTTTATTTAAAAATAACCTAAAAAGGCAAGCCCTCTTCGGCTTGCCTTTTTTGTTTGGATTGCCAGTTCAAAAATCCCGTTCGTCGAGATTAATTTTCATCCTTCGTGGAGCCATACGGTTTTATCCTCAAACCTCAAACCCTGAACCTTGAACCATTATTAATCCCAGGTCATGAAAAAATATGAAAAAATTATTTGCCCAAGTCCATGTCAGTGTCCCTTTCTTTATGCTCAGGGATCAGTATCTGCCTTTGGTCCTTTCTAATCAGATCCAGCCGGAGATCGGCCTGGATTCCCTTGTCCTGGATGCCTTTCCCCTTGAGGACTTTAAAAGGGTCGCCCAAGAATTATCCAAGGCCGGTCTTACCTGTTCTTTTCACGCCCCTTTTCTGGACCTCTCCCTGGGGGCCATCGATTCGAGGGTACGACAGGTTTCTCTGGAACGGATGCAGCAGGTGATCGAATTGAACGCTCTCTTTAAGCCCCGCTGGATTGTCTGTCATGCCGCCTATGAAGCCCGTCACTACAGGGACAATCAGGAAAGATGGTTAGAAAACATTGTCCAATCCTTTACCCGGTTGCTTCCCCTGATTGAACCAACAAGCACTCCGTTGATGGTGGAAAATGTCTTTGAGAAGGATCCTCAACACCTGACGGCCCTTTTTCAGACCCTTTCCTCTCCGCTCCTTCGGTTCTGCCTGGATGTGGGTCATCATAGACTTTACAGCCTGACGGATTTAAAAGACTGGATCGACCGCCTGGGTCCTTTTTTGGGGATGCTCCACCTCCATGACAATCACGGCCGCTCGGATGATCATCTGGCCCTGGGCCAGGGTTCCATAGATTTTCCGGGGTTCTTTTCCCTTCTCAAAAAAAAGGGACTTCATCCCCTTATTACCCTCGAACCCCACCGGGAGGATTGGGTCCGCCAGAGTCTGGAATTTCTGGCCTCCCATTGGCTCCACCCTTAATCGAGCTGTTTCTTCGTTTATCTAAAACCGCCCCGATAAATCACTCGGGTTTTCTGCTTTCTCCTTGACATATCCCTGTGTTATGATAAGGGGAATGAAGAGACTTTTTGCTGGAGGATGTATGGATTACAAACAGACCCTTAATTTGCCTAAAACCGATTTCCCCATGAAAGCCAATTTGGTCCAGAAAGAACCGGAATGGCTGAAAAATTGGGAAAAGGACGGATTATACCAAAAAATACGGAAATCTTCCGAAGGCCGGAAAAGATTCATTCTCCATGACGGCCCGCCCTATGCCAACGGGAATATCCACATGGGCACGGCCTTTAATAAGATCTTAAAAGATATCATCATCAAGTCCAAACAGATGTCGGGGTATGATTCCCCGTATGTTCCGGGATGGGACTGCCACGGCCTGCCCATTGAACATCAAGTGGACAAAGAATTGGGCCCAAAAAGAAAAACCCTCAGCCAGACGGAAATACGTCTTCTCTGCCGGGCCTATGCCGAAAAATATATTAATATCCAGCGGGAAGAATTTAAACGCCTGGGTGTCTTTGGTGAATGGGATGATCCTTATCTGACCATGAATTTCGCCTATGAGGCGGTCATTGTCCGGGAGTTCGGGCGCTTTGCCCTCCAGGGAAGCGTTTATAAAAGCAAAAAACCCATCTACTGGTGCACTTCCTGCAAAACGGCCCTGGCCGAGGCGGAGGTGGAATACGAGCCGCACACCTCCCCTTCTATTTTTGTCGCCTTTCCTCTGGCCTCCGATCTATCGGAAGAATATCCGGTCTTAAAAGATAAAAAGGTGGCCGTCCTGATTTGGACCACCACCCCCTGGACCATTCCGGCCAATCTGGCCCTGGCCTTTCACCCCGATTATGACTATGTGGCCGTCCAGGAAGGGGGAGAGGTTTTTATCCTGGCCAAAGGGCTTTTAGAAAAGGTCAGCCAGAGGCTCTCCTGGAAAAATCCCGTGATCCTCACCGGCCTGGACCCCAGGTTCCTGGAAGGGAAAAAAGCCCGGCACCCCCTGTATGATCGGGAATCGGTGATGATCCTGGCGCCCTATGTAACCCTGGAGGACGGCACCGGGATCGTTCACACCGCCCCGGGCCACGGTCAAGAGGATTATGAAAGCGGATTACGCTATCATCTGGATATCTATTCTCCGTTGGACGATGGGGGAAGATTTCTACCCGAGGTCGAATATTTCGCCGGCCAGTTTGTCTTTGAGGCCAACGATACGGTCAAAGAGCGACTTCGCCAAGTAAGTGCCCTGAAAGGGGAAGAAACCATCGAACACAGCTATCCGCATTGCTGGCGTTGTAAAAACCCGGTTATCTTCCGGGCCACCGAGCAATGGTTTATCTCCATGGAAGCCAATGACCTGAGAAAAAAGGCCTTGGCCGAAATCGACCGAGTGACCTGGATGCCGGCCTGGGGAAGGGACCGGATTCGGGGAATGATGGAGGCTCGCCCGGACTGGTGTGTGTCCCGCCAGCGGTCCTGGGGGGTCCCCATCCCAGCCTTCACCTGTCTGGACTGCGGCAATTGGATCATTACCGAAGAGATTATCCGACATTTAGAGGCGTTGGTTTCGGCCCAGGGGGCGGACATCTGGTTTTCCTCCCCCGAAGAAAAATTAGTTCCTCCGGGAACCATTTGTCCCCATTGTCAAGGGAGCCATTTTAAAAAAGAAACGGATATCCTGGATGTCTGGTTCGATTCCGGGGTCAGTTTCGCCGGTGTTTTGGAGGCCCGCCCTTATCTGGGCGCTCCGGCCGACCTCTATCTGGAGGGAAGCGATCAGCATCGGGGGTGGTTCCATAGTTCCTTGTTGGCCGCGGTCGGGACTCGGGGAGAGGCCCCTTATAAGGCGGTATTGACCCACGGTTTTGTTGTGGATGGTCACGGCAAAAAGATGTCCAAGTCTTTGGGAAATGTCATTTATCCTGCTGAGGTCATAAAAAAATGGGGGGCTGAAATATTACGCCTTTGGGTCTCGGCCGAAGATTATCGGGACGACATCCGTATTTCCCAGAATATCCTCCAACAATTGACCGAAGCCTATCGCCGCATCCGCAACACCTGTCGGTTTCTCCTGGGAAATATTTCCGATTTTCAATCCTCCCAAGACCGGGTCCCCGTTACGGAAATGGAAGAATTGGATCGCTGGGCCTTGCTTCAATTGCAAAAGGTGATCACCCGGGTCAAACAGGCCTACGAGCACTATGAGTTTCACGCGGTCTATCACACCCTCTATCAATTCTGTACCAATGAACTGAGTGCTTTTTATCTGGATATACTCAAAGACCGCTTATATACCTCGGCCCCCAAGTCCAGGGAGAGGAGATCGGCCCAAACGGCCTTGCTGATCATTCTAAAGGACCTGGTCCGACTCATGGCCCCCATTCTATCCTTTACGGCTGATGAGATCTGGTCCTGCCTTCCGGCGGATGATCAGGAGGCCGAGAGCGTTCACCTGACCGAATTCCCGGTTCTTGATCCATCCCTGTTGGACGAGGAACTGGACCAACGTTGGAAGGTCCTTATGAACTTGAGGTCGGAGGTGACCAAGGCCCTGGAACAGGCCCGTCGTTCCCAGATCATCGGGCATCCGCTCGACGCCCGGGTGATCCTCTACCTGCCGGATTCCCTGGTCTCCGCCGTCGCTCCCTACAGCGGGTTTCTGCCGACTTTTTTTATTGTTTCCCAGGTGGAAATGGCCTCAGGGAAAGGGCCGGCTGAAGGGTACGCGAGTCCGGAATTTCCGGGTCTGGTCATTGAGATCGTCAAGTCCTTGGGAGAAAAATGTGAACGGTGCTGGAATTTTCGAACCGAGGTGGGCAGCTTTGAAGAACATCCGACCCTCTGTTCCCGATGTTATCAGGCCATTTCATAAGAAATCAAAGGAATCTCATGAGCATAAAGAAATATTGGCCCCTGGCCCTTTCCTTTTTAGGGGTATTTTTGTTGGATAGGGTGACCAAGGAATATATTATGAGCCATTTCCCTTTATATTATTCCCGGTCCATAATCCCCGGTTTCTTCAACTTGGTCCATATCCAAAATAAAGGGGTGGCCTTTGGAATTCTGGGGGGATCGGCCCCGATCTGGAGGGACATCTTATTGCTGCTCTTCCCCATTTTGTCCATGTCCGGTATCCTGATCTTTGCTTTTTGTTATCCTCAACAAAAAACAGGGATCCTGCTTTCTTTGGGATTGATTCTGGGAGGTGCCCTGGGGAATTTGATTGATCGCTTTCGTTTCCGGGCCGTGATTGATTTTCTGGACCTTTTCTGGGGAAATTATCACTGGCCGGCCTTTAATGTCGCCGACTCGGCCATTACCGTCGGGGTCCTTTTCCTGGTCGCCTTCTATATGAAAAAGACCTAATGATCTTTCCGAATCAGGGAATTCTTCCGTAACTAAAAAAAAACTTGCCAAATTGAATCGGTTATATTAGACCTCATTCCTATAGGGCGAAATATTCCCAAGTCTATTCATAGGCGGCATAAAAAATGGATCAGGTTGAAAAGGGAGGGCATTTTGGTTATCTTAGAGGAACTAAGATACAGTAAGGATCATGTCTGGGCCCGCTTGGATGATGATAATCGAATCACCATAGGGATTACGGATTATGCCCAGGGAGACCTTGGGGATATTACGGGGATTGATCTGCCCGAAGAGGGAGATGAAGTGGTCAAAGACGAGCCTATGGGCTCGATAGAATCACAAAACGAAGTCATTGATCTGTTTTCTCCTTTAAGCGGGGAAATCGTCGAGATTAACGATGATCTCCTGGACTCACCGGAAATCATCAACGAAGATCCCTATCAGGACGGCTGGATCATCCGAATAGACATTCCATCCACAACCGATTATTATGAATTGCTCACGGCCGAAGAATACGAGGAGTACCTCAAGGAGATTATCGGGGTGGAAGAGATAGAAAAAGAGGAAGTGGCCGAAGAATAAACCTCTTTAAGGGAGGGTGCATAGACTGTCCGTAATAGCCCAAAAAATAGCCGACAAACTCAGAAAATCTCAAAGAGCAGTGGCCCTAACCGGGGCGGGTATATCGGTGGAGAGCGGTATACCCGCCTTCAGGGGAAGTCAGGGACTTTGGGATCGATATGACCCTATGGAATTTGCCCACATCGAAGCCTTTCTGGCCAATCCCAAAAAAGTGTGGCAGATGCTGGTCGAATTAGGGGATATAGTCGCCCAGGCCCGGCCCAATCCGGCCCATTTAGCCTTGGCCGAATTGGAGGAGATGGGTCTTATGAAGGCCGTTATAACTCAAAACATCGACGCCCTCCATCAATCGGCCGGGAGTAAGGAAGTCATAGAATTTCACGGCAACGGACAACGTCTGATCTGCCTGTCCTGCGGGAAACTTTTTCCGAAAGAAACGGTGAGCCTGGAGGATCTTCCCCCCCATTGCACATGCCGGGGGATCTTGAAACCCGATGTGGTTTTTTTTGGTGAACCCATTCCGACGGAGGCCAGCCAACGGGCCTTTCAGTACGCCCAGGATTGCGATCTGATGCTGGTAGTGGGCACGTCGGCGGTTGTCGCCCCGGCCAGCAATCTCCCTTTTATTGCCAAGCAGAAGGGGGCCGTCATTTGCGAAATCAATCTTGAAAGGACCCACCTGTCAGAAACCATATCGGATTATATGCTGGAGGCTTCCGCTGGTCAGGCCTTATCCGCCATTCTTGGCTTCATAAGATAATGATTTCTTGGGACTCGAAAGTCCTTAAAAATTCCGGTTGTTTTTGCCTGATTTCCTACAGGCAGAGCGACTTTAGGATTAAACAAAGAAAGTGAACTCTATGCTTTCGATCATTAATCAAAACGAAATATTTTCCATGGTCTGGAATGCCGGGGCCATGGTCAAACTGGTCCTTTTTCTGCTTCTGGCCTTTTCCATTACCTCCTGGGCCATTATCTTTATGAAATACCGGATAATTCATAGGGCCCGAAAGGAGACCAACCTCTTCCAGGAGATATTTTGGAGAAGCAAGAGCTTGGCCGTGGCCTACAATGAATCAAAGGACCTTCGCTACAGCCCGGTGGCCGAAGTCTTTCGGGTCGGCTATCAGGAGTTGGGAAGGCTTTACAAAATGCAGCAAGAGACCGAGGAGACTGCTCAAAGGGAATCGGGGGATATCTTGTCCACCAATCTGGTTCGCTTTGAAAACATCCCTCGGGCCCTGCGGGCGGCCATGAATTCCCAAGTAACCCGTTTGGGCTATGCCCTGACGTTTCTGGCCACTACCGGGAATACCGCTCCTTTTATCGGTCTTTTCGGGACCGTCTGGGGGATTATGAATTCCTTTCATAATATCGGTCTCCGGGGCGGGGCCAACCTGGCCGTAGTCGCCCCGGGGATCTCCGAGGCCCTGATCGCCACCGCCACCGGTTTGGCGGCCGCTATTCCGGCGGTTATCGGCTATAATTATTTTTCCAACCAGGTCCGGGTATTGGAATCGGAAATGAACCATTTTTCTTCTGATTTTTTAAATATCATCGAGAGGGACCTCTATAAAAGATCAGGGCTCAAAAAATGAGCTTTATCTTCAATTCCCCAACCCCATGATAGACGAATTAAGGTAGTGAACGGTGGATGTCGGCGGCGGTGATAGAAAATTAATGTCAGAGATCAATGTGACTCCCCTGGTGGACGTCATGCTGGTCCTGTTGATTATCTTTATGGTGGCCGCCCCGATGATGATGCAGGGTACTGACGTACAGCTCCCAAAAACCCAGGCCAAGGCCATCCAATCCCAAGAAGAACGGCTGGTCATCACCTTGAATAAAAAACAGGAGATCTTTATCAACGAATACCGTGTCTCCCGGGAGGAACTCCAAGAAAAATTGAAGATCCTTTATCAAAACAAAAAAGAAGGAGAGGTTTTTTTACGGGCCGACCGGGGCCTCCCTTATGGGTTCGTCGTCCAGATCATGAGCGACATCAAAAATGCCGGGGTGCAAAAATTGGGCATGGTCACCGAACCGGGGGAAGAAAAAAAATGACCTTTTCCGAGTTTTCTTTCGGGAGAGGGCCCTTCAAGGAAGTGCAGTGGACCAAGATGGTCTTTATTTCTCTCGGGCTGCATCTCCTGGTCTTGGCCCTCTTCCTTAATGTTTTCCCCCACGGGGCGGCCAAAAGAAATTTAGAACCGGCTTATGTCGTTGATCTGGTTTCTTCCCTTGGGGAAGGACCGGGCGGCAATAAAAGCAAAGAATCTCTTTCATCTCCTTCTCCGCCTCCGGCTCGAAGGGAAGCTAAACCCATCATTATTCCCAAGACGGTCCCCGAAAAGCCCCCCCAAGTTAAAAAAAATGAATCTAAGGCCTTGGACCAGGCACTGGAGAAAATACAAAAAAGGGTGGAACAGGAAAAATCCCTGGAAAAGACGTTGAGTCGCCTGGAAAACCAGGTAAAAGATGAACAGAGGCTTGAGAAGGCCCTGTCCCGAATCGCCAAGAAGAATCAGTCCTCTTCTACCCCTTCTACGGCGTCTACTGCCGGTCAGGGAACGGGCCTGGCCGGGCCGGGGACCGTCTCTTCTTCCGCTCCGGGAGTGCCGGATGGCCTGGGAATTCAATTCCAACTCTATCATGCTTCCTTGCGGAGTCGAATCAAGAAAAATTGGGTCCTGCCTGAAAGTCTTTTAAAAAGAAACGATATCTCGGCCGAGATCATGATTCGAATCAGCCGGCCAGGCCGGATAGAAGACTTCCGCTTCGAGCGGAAATCGGGGATAGAGGCCTTTGATCAAGAAGTCATTCGTACGATCAAAAAATCCGATCCCTTGCCGCCCTTACCGGAGGGATTTCCTAAAAACAGCTATGAAGTAATTTTAACCTTTCACTCCAAAGACCTATCGGGAAATTAAATGCTTAAAGACCTCCAAAAACCTTTTCGGATTATCGGCCTGCTGGTGATGATTGGATTTTTTTCCTGGGCCGCTCCTCTTCTTCTTGAGGCCCAAGTCTACCTGGACATCGATTCTCCCGCTGCCAAAAGGATTCCGATCGTCATTCCGGATTTTAAGAATCAAGGGACTTCCGAGGCTTCCTTGGGAACGGTGGCCTCGGCCCTCTTGATCCATGACCTGGATTTTACGGGATATTTCCAGGTGATCGATTCGAGGGGATATTTAGGAAGCCCGGATGAATCGGGGGGTATCGATTTTAAGGCCTGGTCTTTAACCGGTGCCGATTTATTGGTCAAAGGTTCATACCGAACGGAAGGAAACCAACTTCGGCTGGAGATGCGCCTGTTTGACCTCCTTCAGGGCCGCCAGTTATTAGGAAAAGAATATGTGACTTCTTCCCGGGAATACAAAAAGCCGGTCCACCGGTTTGCCGAAGAAATTCTTTTCCTTCTGACCGGAGAACGGGGGATCTTCCAAACCAAGATCGCCTTTATCTCCGGAGGAACGGGGAAAAAAGAAATTTATTCGGCGGATTTTGACGGCAGCAATTTTCAACGTTTAACCCACTTCAATACCATTACACTGACCCCCCGGTGGTCCCCCCGGGGAAATGAGATTGCCTATACCTCATACAAGGATGGGGGACCGGCCGTTTATGTGCTTCATCTTCCCGGATTACAATCCACTCGGATCTCTAACCGTCCGGGGGTCAATATCACCCCGGCCTGGGCCCCGGATGGGGAATCCTTGGCCGTGGCCATCAATCATCAAGGCAAATCCGAGATCATTCAGGTGAACCGCAGTGGGACCGTCATAGAAAAATTGACCCAAAGCTGGGGGATCGATGTCTCCCCGAGCTGGTCCCCGGATGGGAAACAATTGGCCTTCGTCTCCAATCGCTCCGGGAGTCCCCAAATCTATATACTCAATGTCGGTTCCCATGAAGCAAGACGCCTGACCTTTCAAGGAAATTATAATGTCGGCCCGGTTTGGTCCCCCAAGGGTAATCTAATCGCTTATGCCGGCCGGGTAGGAGGCCAGTTCCACATCTTTACTATTTCGCCGTCCGGAGGGGATCGGCAACGTCTGACCTCTTCGGGAAATAACGAATCCCCGGATTTTTCCCCTGACGGCCGGATGATTATTTTCAGTTCTACGCGTCAGGGCCGGTCGGCCATATTTGTTATGAATACCAATGGGGCCAATCAAAGGCGGATCACCTTTATGCCCGGGGAACAATTTAGTCCATCTTGGTGTCCCCTAAAATTTAATGAGTAGGAGATCCTTTTTATTTTCAGCCGAGACCCTATTTTTGGCTATAATTTCGGTTTAAAATGAGATACAATTATTTTATTTTTTAAACTCATTTTTAAGGAGGAAAGAACTGTGAAGGCAAAACAAATCGGTTTTGGGGTATTCGTTATTTTGTTAATCGTTTCCGCTCTTTTTCTTTTTTCTTGCGGCAAGAAGGAAATCAAAAGCGAAGGGATTGTTTCCCAGCCCCCGGCCCCTGTCGGCGAAGAGGAAAATGCCAAGAAGCAGATGAGCCTTAAAGAACAGGGACCTTCCGATCAGGGATTGAGAGAAAAGACCCTGAGCGAAGAAGAAGCCCGACGGTTAAGGGAAGCGGCCGCGAAAGCCCACTTTGAATCGGAGGATATCTATTTTGAATTCGATCAATATATCCTTTCCGATAGGGCCAAGCAGAATTTGAATAAAAAAGCCCAATGGCTAAAGGACTTTCCCTCGGCTAAGGCCCAGATCGAAGGCCACTGTGATGAAAGGGGAAGCGCCGAATATAACCTGGCCTTAGGGCAGAAAAGGGCCGATGCGGCCATGCAGTACCTGGTTTCCCTGGGGATCAATGCCAACCGAATTTCAACTATCAGTTATGGAAAAGAAAAGCCTCTGGATCCAGGACACACCGAGGCCGCCTGGGCCAAGAATCGCCGGGACCATTTTGTCTTAAGATAGACGAGGATTGCTATGCTTAGGCTGAATATAAGGAAGGAGGGCAGGTTGAAAAGGTTTAGCTGGCTTGTGGGAGTGTCCCTGTTTCTTTTTCTGATCGGCTGTGCCGGTCGGGACGACGTGATGATCTTAGATAGCCGGGCTTCTTCCCTGGAGCGTCAATTAAACGCACTTAGAGATTCGAACGAGGGCCTGAAGGCCACTCTTTCCCGGCGGATCGAACAAGCAGAGAAAAAGATGGACTCCTCTTTGCCGCCGATTCACCAAAATCAAGCCGACATTACCGCCCAGATCGAGGCCTTAAAAACTAAGATCCAGACCCTGCAGGGCCGTATCGAAGCCTTTGAGTATAATCAGAAGAGGGATCAGAATCGGCTGAGCGAGTCTTTGGTTAAAGAACTCAAAGAATTTCAAGCCCGTCTGCAACGGCTGGAGCATCCTCCCACCCCTCCTCCGCCCCCTCCGGCCGTGCCTTCGGCATCGGCATCTCCAGCCCTGCCTCCTCCTTCTGAGCCGACCGAAGCGGGCCCTAAACCTGAAAAGGCCAAAGAAATAACCCGCGATGCCAAGGAGGATCAAAAAGAAAATAAGGAGCCGGCCAAAGAAAGAGAAAAGACCACCAAGGGGACCCCGGAAGAACTCTATGGGGAAGCCGGGGCCTTATTTAAAAAGAAGGCCTTTGAAGGAGCGCAAAAAAAATACGAGGATTATCTAAAAGCGGCCCCAAAGGGAAAATATGTCGAGCCGGCCCGCTTTGGACTGGCCGAATCCCTCTATGCCCAAAAGGACTACGAAGAGGCCATCCTGAATTACCAAAAATTGATCAAGGGTTTTCCCAAAAGCCCCTTAATTCCTGAGGTCCTTTATAAGCAGGCCCTTTCTTTTCTCGCTTTGAAGGATAGCGGCAGTGCCCGACTTCTACTGGAAAAGATCATCAAAAGCTATCCTAAGTCCGCTCAGGCCAAGCTGGCTCAGAAAAAATTAAAATCCCTTTAAAATAGCCGGTCAAAAATCCGTTCCGTCTAAATAAATGGCGGAACGGATAGATCGTTTTTTATTTCAACGGACCGGCGAACCAGTGCCATAAGTTGATAAGTCTCCCCTAAAGACGCGCCGTGAGGTTGCCTGACTTTTTTATTGAGGGTTGAGCCAAGGAGGGAGAAAACCCATGGATAACCTAAAGTTGGATCCGGCTCTTCCGGTCATCCAGGAGGCAGACCTGGAGGACAAGATCGTCCTGGTGCGGGTGGATCACAACGTTGTTAAAAAAGGGATCGTTCGAGATCCTTACAGGATCGAGCAAACTTTCGGCACCCTTTATAACATCGTTGAACGAGGGGGGCGCCCGATTCTAATGACCCATGTGGGACGCCCCAGAGATAAAAAGACGGGGGCCATCTTTTGTTCATCGGACAACGGGGTGGAACCCATAGTCCGCTATCTGGAACAGAAACTTCATACGAAGCTTTTTATCCCGGACTTTCCGGTAGAGGGCCCCAAAGGAATCACCCATATCGACACCTCCGTCAATCTGGCCATCAAGGACCTCCGTCACCGCCGGATAGGAGGGATCTATCTCCCCAATACCCGTTGGTTTCAAGGGGAAGAGGGCCAACCCCAGGAACGTGAGGCCTTTGCCAAACAATTAGCCGGTCTGGCCGATGTCTTTGTCAATGACGCCTTCGGCTCCTGGCAAGCCCATGCCTCAACCTACGATATTACTAAGAATCTGCCCTCCTATGCCGGTTTCTTGATGCAAAAGGAAATTGCCAACCTGGACCGGGTCTTAAACCCAGAACGTCCCTTCCTGGCGGTCGTGGCCGGCGCCAAGTTCGACACCAAGATTGGCCCTCTCAATAAAATCTATGAGAAGGTGGACCATCTGATTTTAGGTGGTGTGATCTACAACACCTATTTGGCTGCCAAATGGGGAGTTCAAATCGCCGGTGTTTCGGAAAAGGATGTGCTGACCGCCAAAGAATTGGTGGCCCTGGATCAAAAGGCCAAAAAAATCGTCGAACTTCCCCTGGTTGTCGAATCTGAGACTATGGAAGGACCCTTTGAAGGGAAATTCCGGACCGTCAGCATCAAAGATTTCAAAGCCGGGGACCGTTATGGTTATTTGCTGGATATCGCCTCCCCATCCTTTGAAGCCCCAGAGGTCAAAGAGGTCCTTTCCCAGGCCAAAACGATCTTTGTCAATGCCGTTATGGGGTACACCCCCTATTTTACCGAAGGATCAAAGGCCTTGGATCAAAGCATCGATCAGAATCAGACGGCCTACAAAATGTACGGCGGAGGCGACACCCTCCAGGAATTCAAAGACCTGAACCCCGGTCTTTACCTGAGTGTCATTGACGACACTCGGTATTATTTTTTTACCGGCGGCGGGACGGTCTTAACGGCGATCGAAGAGGGGACCCCCTATCGATTAAAAACAATTCAGGCCCTGATAGAAAACAGGGCCCGGACCGTTTAGGAAAGAGGGGGCCGGACCCTTGTTGGAACATACCTTTATCCATATCGCCGGAATAGGCCCTAAGACCGAGCGGCATCTCTGGGACCGGGGGATCCTGACCTGGGAACAGTTTTTAAGCCATCCCGGACCGATCTTCTCCCTTGATCGGGATACCCAGATACGACGGGAACTCTTGATCTCCCAGGAGCATCGCGACGATCTTTTTTATTTCATCGATCGCCTGCCCTCAGCCGATCTTTGGCGGATTTTTGAACCCTTCAAAGAGCTGGCGGTTTATCTGGATATAGAGACCAGCGGGGGCTACCAGGATATGGATGAGATCACGGTCATCGGTCTCTACGACGGCCGGAAGGTCCGGACCTTCGTCAACGGGCAAAATTTGGATGATTTCGAACAGGCCATCACCGCTTATTCCCTGGTCATTACCTTTAACGGGTCTTGTTTCGACCTGCCGTATCTTAAGCGGTGGTTCAGACATATTGTCCTTCCCCCGGCCCATATCGACCTGCGCTTCCTCTTAAAAAAATTGGGTCTCCGTGGAGGACTGAAGTCCATTGAAAGACAATTGGGTCTTGCCCGGGACCCTTCGGTGGAGGGGTTGAACGGGTTTGATGCCGTTCAGCTCTGGAAGGCCTACCAGTGGGGAGACCAATCGGCCCTGGAGCGTTTAATCCTCTATAACACCATGGACATCGTCCATCTTAAGCCCTTGATGGACTTAAGCGCCAGGGAAATGAAGGAAGGGCTATTGTCCGGGCGGCTTTAATAAAAGGAAGCCCTCTTATTTTAATCTTGACAATATCATCAAAGTTATCATATATAATCAAGCTTTTTAAAAAAGTTGAGGATGAAGGCGTTGACAATCTCTAAATCAAAAAGAATAAAGAACAAGGGCCAGTTTGACAATGCCGGGCTGGTTCCCAAAAAGGTCTTTTTTACCAAGGGAATCGGAAGGCACAAGGCCAAGCTGCAGTCTTTTGAATTGGCTTTAAGAGATGCCGGGATCGAAAAGTGTAACCTGGTATACGTCTCTTCTATTTTCCCGCCTAACTGTAAGATTATTCCGTTTGAAGAAGGGATTAAGGAACTCTTGCCGGGCCAAATCACTTTTTGTGTCTTGGCCAGGATCAGTTCCAATGAACCGGAAAGGCTGATGGGGGCTTCCATTGGTCTGGCTGTTCCGGCCGATGAATATCATTACGGATATTTGTCCGAACATTCGGCTTTCGGGGAAAATGAAAAGGTCATGGGGGACTTTGCCGAAGATTTGGCCTCCACCATGCTGGCAACTACTCTTGGAATTGATTTTGATCCGCAAAAAGACTACGATGAACGCCGGGAAATCTATCGTATGAGCGGTAAAATTGTCGATACCTTTTCCACTACCTGTGTAACTCGAGGGGACGGTCTCTGGACTACGGTGGTGGTGGCGGCCGTATTTTTGCTTTGAGTACCAGACCATTAAAGGAAATTCTGGATCAGGATTTTCATCATCTCTAAGTAGGAAGATCTTTTGCGAACCCTTAATTTTCTGGGATTGGATGAAACCGGCCTTTCTCCAGAAACGGCGGATGTTCTCATCCAACCCATTCCATACGATTCAACGACCAGTTTCCAGCCTGGAACCCGTTTCGGACCCGAAGCTATCCTGCAAGCCAGCCAACAAGTCGAACTTTGGGATGAGGAGCTTGGTTGGGAACCGATGGCTCATAAAACCTGCCTGACTCTTCCCGATATTCCCAGAAATTATCATGGTCCGGAAAGGATGGTTGGCGATATCGTCGATCACCTGAGTCCTTATTGGGATCAAAAAAAATTGATTTTCGCCCTGGGGGGAGAGCATACCATAACGGTCCCCCTGGTCAAAGGGGTCAAAAAAAATTATTCCGATCTGGTGGTCCTGGTCTTGGATGCCCATGCGGATTTACGGGAGTCCTGGGAAGGCACGTCTTTTTCCCATGCCTGCACCCTCAGAAGAATTGCCGAATTGGATTGCCCCATTTTTCATTTAGGGCTCCGAAGCTTATCCAAAGAAGAACAAGCGTTTCTGATAGGCCGGCCGCAAATCCGGTCCTATTCCAGTCAGGAGATCCTTTTTCAGGACGGGCTGGGACGGTTCCAAAAAGAATTGGCCTCCTTTTACGGCCAAAACTTTTATCTCAGCCTGGACGTAGATGCCCTGGACCCTTCCCTTATCCCCGGGACGGGTACCCCGGAGCCGGGGGGACTTCATTGGCACCATCTCTTACAAACCTTAAAGATTATCAGCGCTCAGGGGCCTATTCGGGGAATAGATATTTGTGAGCTTATGCCTTTGCCCGGATCTTGTCTTTCGGAGTTTGTGGCCGCGAAAATCATGTTTAAAATTCTCTCTTATCTGTTTTATTCACCGAAGAAAGATAATGACTATGTCTGATTTTAAAAGGCGCTCTTGGGACGATCTCCATGACGGCACACAGGACGGACTCATTCCGCTTAAAAGTCTCGATATTAAAGAGACCGATGATTTTGCCTCCTTATTAACCGGCATGGCGCAAACGGCTTTTGGGGGCCGAGCCCTGGGCGAAGCCCAGGAAATATTCTATGAAATGGTCACCGATCCGAAGTGCCTCAAGGTCGGGACCTTCTCGGGGGCCATGTCCGTGGCCAAGATGGGTCTCTTGATCTGCGATATGATTGACTGGGGCTGGCTGGATATGATCGTTTCAACCGGGGCCCTGATGGCCCACGGTATGATCGAATCGATGGGCCTGCTTCATTACAAACATTCTCCTTCCAAGTCAGATTCCTATTTATATGCCGCCGGCTATAACCGGATCTATGACACCCTGGAAATGGAAAAGAACTTAAATCATATCGAAGAAATCATCGCTCGCGTCTTAGACCGAATCGATTTGGAAAAGGACCCCCTTTCCTCTGAAATTTTCTGTCGGGAAGTCGGGAAGTATTTATCTGAAATTACCGACCAACCCGGCATCTTGAGAAATGCCTACTTAAAGGGCGTCCCGGTGTACATTCCGGCCTTCACCGATTCGGAGTTGGGCTTGGATATGGCCACCAGTGTGGTCAGAAAGGTCCTGGACTCAAAAAGGGCCGATAATCCGGCGGAGGCCTTAGGAAAAATGGCTTTTAATTTTAACCCCTTTTTTGACTTGGGTTCCTATACCCAACGCATTATCCGGGCATCCAAGCTGGGAATATTCACTATCGGCGGGGGGGTGCCCAGGAATTGGGCCCAGCAGGTCGGCCCATTTCTGGAAATTCTTCAATACCGATTGAAGGAAGAAATTCCCCTGAAACGATTTTCATACGGGGTTCGTATCTGTCCCGAACCGGCCCATTGGGGGGGCTTAAGCGGATGCACCTATTCGGAAGGGGTTTCTTGGGGGAAATTTTCCGCCCCCGAGGAAGGCGGACGGTATGCCGAGGTTTTGTGCGATGCCACTATTGCCTGGCCAATTTTGATGGCCGGTGTGCGACAAAAAATCAATAAGGAAAAGAGAATTTAAGACTCATGGAGTTGAAAATGATTAAAAAAATTCTCTTGACATGGGCTTTTAGATCGCCTAATATCAGACTTTAAATTAAAGTATTATTTATCTATCCTCTTGAAAAGAGATAGATTTTTTATTTTTTTGGGTTACTCTTCGCCC
The DNA here is from genome assembly GCA_963821645.1 of uncultured delta proteobacterium. Classification (GTDB taxonomy): domain Bacteria; phylum Desulfobacterota; class RBG-13-43-22; order RBG-13-43-22; family RBG-13-43-22; genus RBG-13-43-22. Next base: position 16,553 of record CAWGEQ010000014.1, read on the forward strand.
AACAAAGCATTTTAAATTAAGTAAAGGAGGTGAGTCACAATGCGGAAAATAATTTCCTTGGTGCTCGTCGTAATGTTGTTGGTAGTCTTTTCTTTTGCCATGGGTTGCAAGAAAAAGGAAGAGGCTCCGCCAGCCCCACCTGCGGCTGAACAAAAAGCCCCTGAACCAGCCGCTGCTCCGGCTCCGGCTCCTGGAGGTGAGCAAAAGGCTCCTGAAGCCGCTCCAGCCCCAGCTCCGGCCCCAGCTCCGGAAAAAAAATAGTTTCTTATTTTTTAAGTGTATTTTGCTTAAAAGGGACAGTTTGTGAGATTTTTTCAAACTGTCCCTTTTTTTTATGAGGAAACCTAATGTGAGTTTAGCACTAATCCTATTGTTTGAGGAACATCAATTCAATCTATGGGCAAGAGGGTCAATTCTGGACTGAGAGAAGGGGAGAATCCGTGAAGGCGGTAGTCTATCGGCAATCAAAAGGACTGAGCTTCGAGGAGGTTCTCAAGCCCCAGGTAGGTGCCGGTGAAATTCTAATCAGGGTAGCCAATACCGGCTTTTGCGGCTCCGATCATTCATTGATCAAGACCGGCTGGCTACCCGATGGCACCATCCTTGGTCACGAAATCAGTGGACAGGTTGTCGAGAAAGGCCCTGAAACCGATGGGCCGATCCCGGGGACCAGGGTGATCATCCGACCCACTTATTGCGGAAGTTGTCCTAATTGTCTGAGGGGAAAACCGCACCTCTGCCGGGTCAACCGTAGAACGGTGGGCATCGGGGATTTGCCGGGGGGGTTTGCCGAATGGGTCAAGGTTTTTTCCCAATGGTGATTCCCATTCCGGAGGGCGTGGATTCCCATAATGCCGCTTTGGCTGAAACCTTTGCCTCGGCCCTGCACGGTATAAACTGCACCGGAAATAAACGGGGTTCGGCCCTGGTCCTGGGAGGCGGACCCATCGGTCTGTGTATGGTCAGACTACTCAAACTTCTCGACTACGGCCCTATTGTCCTCTTGGAACCGGTCAAGGAAAAGCGGGAAATCGCCGCGGGATTCGGCGCCGACCATGTTTTTGATTCAAAGGAAATGGATGAGCCGGTAAAAATGGTTGTCCGAGACCAGGGGTTTGACAAGGTCTTCGAGTGTTCGGGCGTTTCAGCCAATATCGACCGGGCCGTGGACCTGGCCGCCGATGGAGGCCTGATCTGTATCGTCAGTGTAACCATGGGCCCTTTGACGATCCCGGTATCCATGAAAATCAACTTCAAAGAAATTCACCTGATGGGTTCCATCTCCAATACGCATCAGGAAAACCGACAATGCCTGGATTGGATGGCTTCTGGCCATCTGGATGCCCGCCCCCTCATCTCCGATTTGGTACCCTTGGAACACTTGCCAGAAATCTATCGGGAAAGAATTGAAACCGGCCTGGCCACCAAGGTAGTGCTGCGGATCGGCGAGGAATGGGGATAGTCTTAAACTAAAAGGAACCCTGGCCGGGATCATCATCATTCAATGAGAAGGTGAAACCAAATTCTATTCCGCAAAAAAGAGCCAGGACCTGATTTTTTTACTATTTTTTAAATAAAGATATTATGAGGTCCCCAAAATCCAGGCAAGAATTAAATTTTAGAATGTTTTTTCTTCTTGACCCTCCAATCGGCTTAATTTATATTCTTTCCAAGCAGGGAACCCGGAGAACCCGGGTAACCGGTGATTGTCTAGATTCGGCGTAATCTATAATAGCCATAGGAAAGGAGAAAAACATGACCGTCAATGACATTAAAAATGTTTGTGTAGTAGGGGCCGGCAATATGGGTCACCAGATTTCCCTTCTTTGCGCCCTTCATGGGTACAAGACCACCTGTACGGATGTGATCCCGGAGGTTTTAAAGAAGGCTGAAAAATTTGTGGATACCTATTTGCCCGGCAGGGTTGCCAAGGGAAAATTAACCCAAGAACAGGCTGATGGGGCCCGCAAGAATATCTCTTTCACCCTTGATTTGAAAGAAGCGGCTAAAGGGGCCGACTTTGTCATCGAAGCCGCCATCGAGGTCTTGGACATCAAGAAAAAGGTCTTTGCCGATCTTGACCGCTTTGCACCTTCTCAGGCCATTCTGGCCACCAATAGCTCGGCCATTGTCAGTTCCTTGATCGCCGGCGCCACTAAACGGCCGGACAAGGTGGTCAATATGCATTTTTTCAACCCGGCCTTAGTGATGAAACTGGTCGAGGTGGTCAAAGGGCCCCATGTCTCGGAAGAGACCGCCAAGGTTACCATGGACCTGTGCGAGAAATTGGAAAAGGTGCCGGTGTTGATCAAAAAGGAAGTGGAGGGGTTTCTGCTGAACCGGATCTTCCGGGTCATCAGCCGGGAGGCCCTATGGATGCTGGAAATGGGCATCGCCACTGCCGAAGACATCGACAAGGCCTGCGTTTACGGGGCCGGTCATCCCATGGGACCGTTCCGGTTGATGGACCTGACCGGAATCGATCTGGCCTATATCATGTCCGTGGAACGGTTTAAGAAGACCGGTGATTTTGCCGACCTTCCCGTCCCGAGCATTGTGGAAAAATACGTCCAGGGAAGCTATGGTGAGAAGACCGGAAAAGGGTGGTACGATTACTCCAAGAAATAAAAAGCAAGGCTTATAAGGGGCGGGGCTATCCCGCCCCTGGAGATATCGAGGATGCAGCGGTAACGTTATTTCAAGGTCTTGGTCTGTCCTAATCGCCTTCGCAATTCTTCTTCGGGGATCACCCCGGATACATAAATTCCATCACTGAAAATAAAGGTCGGAGTTGAAGAAATCCCCTTCTTCTGAAGGAAGGCAATCGTACCGTCTACTTTTTTGATCCCCTCGGCGCACTGGTGGTCCGATTGATAATTGCCCTCCAATCCTTCGAATCCTTTGTGGTCGCAAAGGATAGCGATAGATTGTTCCCGGGCCCCTTTGTGCATATCCAGGGGAAAAAGTAGGAAACGAACCTGAAGTCCTTCCTTTTCCAGCACCTTCTTTAAAAGGGCTTCGGCCTGTTTGCAATAGGGGCATTTGGGATCGGTGACCAGATAAACCACCTTTTTCCCCTGGCCCAGGGTAAAGGCCGTGAGTTCTTCTATTTGGCGCATTTCATCGGGGGTCAGACGGGTTAGCAATTGAACGGCTTCCTGGGTCAGGTTCCGGCCTGTTTTGGCTTCAAAGAGATTCCCGGCCAGAAAGAATTCCCCCCGGGAATCGCTATAGAGGAGATGGATCTGAGCCCCTATTTTTATCTGAATCTGGCAGAGTCCGGGGGCCTCGGTGGGATTGATCTTAACGATTTCGAATTGTAATTTCGGAAATGTTTTTTTGATACCCGGCAGGAGCTTCTCGGTCGACGGACATTGGGCCTTAGCCGAAGGGGGGAAAACCAGCGAACCCCAGACCATCAAAACCGAAAAAAACAAAGGTAAGATAGAAAAATGGATCAAACGACGCATCATGCTCTCCAATTACACCCGCTCTTTGAATACCGTTCCTAAAAGTCCCTCAGGCCTGATCAACAGGATAACAATAATGACCAAAAAAGCCAAGGTATTTTTGAAGGCCACGGTCAGATAGCCGCCGGCCAGGCTTTCGGCCAACCCCAACAGGAGCCCGCCGACAATGGCGCCGGGAAGGCTGTTCAAGCCCCCTAAGACGGCGGCGGCAAACCCTTTCAGAAAGGGTTCGAGCATGAAGAAGGGGTCCAGCAACAGGGCTGGGGCCAGGAAGATCCCGGCCAGGACCCCCAGGAGGGAGGCCAGTCCCCAGGAGAGTGACAAAACCATACGGGTAGGGATCCCCAAAGTCTGGGCTGCCGAAAGATTTTCCGAAGTGGCCCGCATGGCCAACCCCAGGCGGGTGCGCTGTACCAACAGATAGAGTAACAAACTTCCAATCAGGCCGATAAATAAGGCCCCCAGACTGAGCTCGCTGACGACCAATTTACCAAGCTTGAAGACTTTGGTATCCGAAAGGGGGAAGGGAAAGGATTGCGGTTCGGTCCCCCAGATGTAGGAGATCAGTCCCTGTAAAATGAGTCCCAGGCCCACCGTCAGAATGATCTGGCCCAAAAGGGTGGCGTCCCGCCTCTGGGCCGGGATGAGGATGGCAAAGTAAAAGGCCATGGCCAGGAGGGCGCCAAAAAGCAGGGCCAGGGAGAAAGCTACGCCGAAAGAATAATTCAATTGTAACAAAGTGAAGGCAAAAAAGGTCCCGCCGGTGGCCATGTCGCCGTGGGCAAAATTCAGGATACGGGTCGAGCGGTAGATCAGGACCACGCCCAGGGCCACAAGGGTATAAAGGCTGCCAATGGAAAGACCGGAAATAGCATATTGGAGGAACTGATTCATAATGATTTCCTTAAGGTCAAGGGTGCAAGGTGCAGGGTACAAGGTCCAAGGTGTAAGGTCCAAGGACAAACGAAAGGGAGGTTTTCGAAAATCTTAGACCTAAGACCTTGAACCGTATACCTTGAGCCTTACACCGGGTTTTATCTAAACGGCCACATCCTCAGATAAAGCCTGATCTTCAGCCACCTCCCGGCCAGGCCCAGGGGCTCGAAGATCAGGATGATCAAAATGGTCACCCCGTAAACAACGGGTATCAATTGCTTGACGTCGCTGAAAACCTGGGGGACCAAAACCACAAAGGCCGCCCCGAGGATGGAGCCCTCCACCGAAGCCAGCCCCCCGATAATCACGGCCACAAAGATCGTCACCGTTTCCAGAAAGGTAAACATATTGGGCTCCAGGTAACCCAAGAGCAAGGCATACAGCCCTCCCTGGACCCCCAGATAAAAAGAACTGACGGCAAAAGACAGGAGCTTGTAGCGGGTCAGATTCACCCCCATGGCCTCGGCGGCGATGTCATTATCCCGTATGGCGATAAAGGCCCGGCCGACAAAGGAGGAAATGAGGTTGTAGGAGACCAGGGTAAAGAGAAAGGCCAAAAGAAAGTTGAAATAATAGGCCGTGGTGGCCTGGCTCAGACCGAGCAGGGGCGGGAGTTTTTGAACGGTCAGTCCCATCCTGCCGCCGGAGAGGAGTTCGGAGTTGACAAAGACCTGATAGACGGCGATGCCGAAGCCCAGGGTGACAATGGCCAGGTAAGGTCCTTTTAAACGCAGAGAAGGAAAGCCTACCAGGATTCCGAAAACCCCGGCCACCAGTCCGGACAGAAAGAGGTTAATCAAGAGAGGACAACCCCAGAGGGAGAGATGTCCGAAGGTAAAGGCGCCGATAGCCAGGAAGGCCGCCTGCCCGAAGGAAATCTGGCCGGTATAGCCGATGAGCAGGTTTTGTCCCTGGACCCCGATGGCGTAGATAAAAATCAGGGTGGCCACATAGACCCAATATTCCCGGCCGAACCAGGGCAGCAGGACCAGGGCGATCAGTAAGAGGATGACCCACAACCCGGTCCACGGCCGTCGTATCAACCGCAGTTCTTCCTTATAACTTTCGATCAGATCCATAATAAATGGCGCCTTTGTTTTGTTCGAAAATAGGATTCAATGGATTCAATGGATTCGAGGATTTAAAATTCTACGCCTTTCACTTGAATCCTTGGCCCCTCGCCCCCCTGAATCCTTTTTCATCCTTCGTGGTGCCTTGAGCTTTGAGCTGAATTCATGCCCTCCCTTTATAAAGGGACTCAATCAAATCGGCATACCGTTTTTCCAGGAAACGGCGTTTGACCTTTTTGGTCGGGGTGACGTCGCCGTCTTCTTCATAAAACCGCCTGGGCAGCAGGGCGATTTTCTTGATCGATTCGACCTGGGAGAGGGTCTTGTTCACCTTGGTCACCTCCTGGTCGATTAATTTATATATCTCGGGATTCTGGGTCAGGTTCTCGAAGGTGGTAAAGGGGATGCGGTTGTCCTGGGCATATTTATTGACGTTGTCCTCGTCGATCAGGATCAGGGCCACTAAAAATTTGCGGCCGTCACCGATCACCACGGCATCCTGAATATAGGAACTGAATTTCAGTTTGTTTTCGATGAAGGCCGGGGTGATGTTTTTCCCGCCGGCCGTGATCAGGATGTCCTTTTTCCGGTCCAGGATTTTGAGATAGCCGTCTTCCAGAACCCCCACATCTCCGGTATGGAGCCAGCCCTCTTTGACGGTCTCTTCCGTAAGCCGGGGATCTTTTAAATAGCCCTTAAAAACTCCGACGCCCCGGGCCAGGATCTCCCCGTCGTCGGCGATCTTGACTTCTACCCCGGGAATCGGTTCTCCCACATAACCCCATCTTGGACGGTCCAACCTCTGGACGGCAATGACCCCGGTAGATTCGGTCTGGCCGTAGCCCTCCCTCAAGGGAATCCCCAGGGCATTGTAGTATTCAAAAAGCTCGGGAGAAGCCGGGGCCGCCCCGCAGATGGCAAAGCGGACCCGTTCAAATCCTAATTGTCGTCTTAAATGGTAGAGGACCAGCCAGTAAAGGGGCCAATACAAGAAGGCCCAGATCAGATGGTCTTTAGAGCCCTTGGGGTTACGCACATAGTTCACGCCCACCTTGATACTCAGACGGTAGAGGGCCTTCTTCAAGGGCGTGGAGTCGGACATGCGGATCTCGATCATGGAAACAAATTTTTCCCAGATCCTGGGCACGCTGGCAAAGATGGTGGGAGAGACCTCGCGAAGATTTTCCGGCAGGGTGTCCATACTCTCCACAAAATTGACCGTTCCCCCGATCCAGATGGCTTCAAAAAGGGAGATCAGGTTCTCATAAATATGGGCCAGGGGAAGATAAGAAACCACCTCGTCGGTTTCATAACCGGGATTGACCGACACAAAGGATTCGGTCAGGCCGAGGATATTCCGGTGGCTGATCATGGCTCCTTTGGGACGGCCGGTGGTCCCCGAAGTGTAGATGATCATGGCCGTATCGTCGGGGTGTATTTGGGCCAGGCGCTCTTCCAGACACTTGGGGTTTTGGTCCAGATAGGTCTGGGCCTCCTTCAGGAATTGGTCGAAAAAGATTATTTTTTCCTGGGAGAACCCCCAGAGGCCTTTAGGGTCCCAGATGATGACCTGTTTGACGGTAGTCAGATCAGGGAGGATCTGCAGGACCTTATCGACCTGCTCTTCGTTTTCAATGAACAGGACCTTCGATTCGGAATGACCCACCACATAGGCCACCTGTTCCGGTGCCGAAGTGGGATAGACCCCGCAGGTCACCCCGCCGCTGGCCATAACCGCCAGATGGCAGATCAACCATTCCGGCCGGTTTTCTCCGAGGATGGCGACCCGGTCTCCCCTTTCAACTCCCAGGGCCATCAGCCCGGCGGAAACCAAGCGGACCGATCGGCCGTATTCGTTCCAGGAAATGCGCTTCCAAATCCCGAAGTCTTTGTGCCGCAGGGCTACCCGATCACCATACCGTTCCACCTGGCGGAAAAACAGGGCGGGAAAATGTTCGACCCCTTGAGGCATTACCATCTCCTTCTTTTCTTGTAGAGCCGCCACCCCTTGGGTGATGCCTTCTGTCCGCCTAAACCCAGATACAGCTCCTGAACATCCTCGTTTTCCATCAGTTCTTGGGAAGTTCCTTTAAGCACGATCCTGCCGGCTTCGAGGATATACCCGTAATGGGCGATCTTCAGGGCCAGCTTGGCGTTTTGTTCTACCAATAGGATGGTCGTCCCTAATTGACTGATCTTTTCCAGGGCCTGGAAGACATTGCGGGCCACCAGGGGGGCCAGACCGAGGGAAGGCTCATCCAGCATCAGCAGCTTGGGTTTGCGCAGCATGGCCCGGGCGATGGCCAGCATCTGCTGTTCTCCGCCGGAGAGGGTTTCCGCCTGTTGGCGGGTCCGTTCTTTCAGGATGGGAAAAAGCTCGTAGATAAAATCCAGGTCATCTTTGATCCCTTTATCATGGCGGCCCCAGCAGCCCAACTCCAGGTTTTCGCGGACGGTCAGCTCCCGGAAAAGGCCCCGGTCTTCCGGGACGTAAACAATTCCCGTGGAAGAAATCCGCTCCGGGGCCAGACGGTGAATCTGCCGGCCGTTGAATTCGATGCTGCCTTTCTTGGGCTGATCCTTGAGCAAACCGGCGATGGTCTTGAGTAAGGTCGTTTTCCCGGCCCCATTGGGTCCCAGGACGGCAAAGATTTCTTTCTCGGCCACATCCAGGGAAAGGCCGTGGAGGGCATAGATCCGGTCAAAATAGAGGGTTTCGATGTTGGCTATTCTTAAAAAAGACATCATTCATCCCCAAGATAGGCCCGGATGACTTCCGGATTGCGTTGCACTTCTTCAGGGGAGCCCTGGGCGATTTTCTGACCATAATAAAAGGCGACCATAAAGTCGGCCAATCGGGAGGCAATCCTCAAGTCATGCTCCACCAAAAGGATGGTCATCTGAAAACGCCCCCGGATTTCGTTGATCCGGTAGGCGGCCTCCTCTTTTTCCTCCGAGGTCAGACCGGAGATCGGTTCATCCAGTAAAAGCAATTTGGGTTTCAGGGCCAGGGCTCGCCCCATTTCCACCCGTTTCTGGACGCCGTAAGGGCAATCGGCCACCCGGGCCTGGCGATAGGCCTGGAGGTCCAGAAAGTCGATGATCTCTTCCACTATTTCCCGGTGGCGGAGTTCTTCATTACGGATTCGAAACAAAGGGAAGAAGGGGTTTTTTCTAAAATGCAGATGACGCCCCACCAGGAGATTGTCTAAGACGTTCATGTTCATAAACAGCCGGAGATTCTGAAAGGTCCGGGCGACCCCTTGGCAGGCTATGGCATCCGGAGAAAGCCGGAGGATACTCTTTCCCTGATAAAGGATCTCCCCCTCATCCGGACGGTAAATACCGGTCAGACAGTTAAAAAAGGTGGTCTTGCCCGAGCCGTTGGGACCGATGATCGTAACGATCTTTTCTTCCGGGATCTCCAGGGATACCCCGCCCAGGGCCATTATCCCGCCGAAGCTGACAAAGAGGTCTTTGACTTCTAAAAAGGCCATAAAATTTTAAAAGTCAGGGGCCAAGGAGTCCAGGGGTCAAGTTAAAAACTCTGAAAAACCCCTTCCTGACCCCTGGAATCCTCAACCCTTGGAATCCTTTTTATTTTTAGAACAAGGGCTTGTGGATCACATAATCGGTGACGGGCACATGCTTGCCTTTGACGGCGTGCAATAAACGAGAACCATTGATGCCGTGGTGCTGGGTGGGAGAAAAGGTCATTCCGGCCCCGATCCCTTCGGGCTTCCAGTTCTTGATCATTTCCAGGCCTTTGATGAAACTTTCCTGGGTCAGGTCCCTGCCGGCATTTTTTAACCCTTCGACAAAGGTGATCATCGAGACGGCCCCGAAGACGGCCAGATATTCCTTCCCCTCCAGCTTGGGTTCATATTTTTTCAGGATCTCGAATATCCTGTCCTGGGCCGGTTCCCCGGGGACCCCAACCTGACCGGCCCCGGCCGGGTAGACCCCTTCCCAGACATCGGCGCCGGCCACCTTATACATGATGGGATCTCCCACCGGAAAACTGCCCAAGGTCCTGGGCCGATAGCCCACCTTGGCCATTTCTTTGAGGATCAAGGCGGCATGGGTCATGGTCGGATACATAAAAAGGGTATCGGCCCCGGATTCCTTGATCTTCAGGGCATGGGTGGACAAGGACCTTTCCGTAACATCATAGGGGACGGCGGCGACCAGTTCGGCTTTCCCCGGGTTCTTGGCGATGGCCATCTTGATCCCCTGCAAGCCCATCTTGCCGTAATCGTCATTCTGATAGAAGACGGCCAGTTTTTTGGCCCCCATATTTTTTATGGCGTAAGTGCCTAAAAACAGCGCCTCGTCTTCATAGTCAGGGTAGGAGACAAAAACATATTTCAGTTTTTCCTTGGGATACTTCGCCCAGATGCGCACATCGCCGTAAGCATCGACCAGGGGGACCTTATTGTCATAGAAGAAGTCCTTACAGGCATTGACCACGGCAGTGCCCAGAAGGGCGTTTACGGCAAAGACCTTCCCCTTCATTTCAGTCAAGTTGGCCATGGCCCTGGCCGGATTATAGCCGTCGTCCTTGAGGATCACCTTGATTTTGCGGCCATGGACCCCGCCTTTGTCATTGATATAATCGGCCCAGGCCTTGGCCCCCTGACCGGTAGCCCCCCAGAGGGCCGCCGGCCCGGATAAGGGGGTGGTGATTCCCACCCAAACCTCCGTATCGGTGACCCCGACGACAGCAGCCAGACTAAGAACGGGAATTGACAAAAAACAAACCACCAGAAAACCGACCCATGCATGCTTTAATTTCATGGCCTCCTCCTTGAATAAAAAGATTATTAAAAGATCCTTAAAAAACCAAACGCAGCCTTAAACCACCTCTCCAAGAGAAGTCAGATGGTTTTACCTCTTTTGGGCCATTTCGACAAAGGCCTCAACCTGTTTTTCCACTTGGCCGGGGGCATAACTGCGGGCATCGGTGTGATCGGCCTCGATGATCAGACCGGGTTTACCGGTTTTCTCCGAGACCTTTTTTTTGAGATCGTACTGACCGAGAGAATAGGTCTTGCAGCTTCGGTTGGAATGCATGATGAATCCGTCGGCCTGGTACTCGTTCATCAACTCGACCATTTTGGCGACTTTATGTTCCAATCCCAGATTGAGGTGGACGGAAGCATAAGAGCGGGAAAGACTTTCCATGGGATTGCCCAGGTCAATTGGTCTTAAGGTCCAGGCCGAGGTATAGGTGTCGGCCACCAGGACGGCCCCGTGTTTGAAAAGCAATTGGGACAGGTTCCGGATGTCATACCAGATAGGGATGTTATCCCAGATGAGCCGGATCTCTTCCCGGGCAAAGGCCCCTTGGCCTTTTTTTACCCGCTCTTCCAGTTCCTTTTTCAGCTTTTTATAATACCGGATGGCCCAGCGGGTGCCCCGCAGGGTGACGATGGGGGCCATGTGGATAAAGGCGTCAAAGGCGGCAAAAGGGGCCGGTCGGTTTCGGGAAAGTTCCAGGATCTCCTTCCAGAGGGCCACGGCCTCCAAAGACCGGGCGGAAACCTTCAGGAAACGCTTTTCGGAAAAGGGGCGTTTGCAGATCTTTTCCAGGAAGGCCATATACTCTTCCATCTGCCGCTTTACATAGGTTAAGGTATGGGCTTCCAAATGGGTATGGATAAAAGGGGTGTCTAAGAAAAAGAGGGGGACGTTGAAGGCCCGGGCCTGGATTTCATACCACTTGATGACCGTGCCGCAGATATTGTTGCCGCAGACCAGGAAGTCGGGCTTGGGCAGTTTCCCCAAGGGACCCTTACCGCTTAAAGAGCTGCCGATATCGCAGCGGGCATAGGAGCAAAGGTCACGGGAGTACCCCTGAGATTCGGCGATCTCGCACAGAGAAACGGCCATTCGGCTGGCGCCGCACATGGCCCCGTAATTTTCCGGGTAAAAGGGCAGGACCCCCATGGCATAGAGGGGTTCCACCGGCCCGCCGCTGGTGATCCAGGCTACTTTTTTCCCGAACCACTTGGGGTTCTTGGCCATCAGGTAATAGCCCTTCATCAAACGGCGGTAGGCCTTGACCGACTCGATCTCCCGGTAGGATTTTTCTTTTAGGATGCTGTGGACATCGAACTCTTTGTTTTGGTGTTATCGCCTATGGCCTTGCACCTACATGTACCGTGGACCCATTTAGGAAAGCATTTCCACAAAGGCCTGGATCCTGATCTTAGCCTGTTCCCTGGCCTGGGACGGATCCTCGAGCTCCAATAACAAAGTGGGATAGCCCCGGGATTCTAATAATTTTTTCAAGTCCGGATAATCAAAATAATAAGGTTCACAGAATTTATAGAAGAGAAAGATGACCCCCTTGGCCCCTGATTCCTGGACTTCCTTGAAGAGGATCTCTTGATGGGCCAAGGGGCCCTGATATTTCGTCGGGCATAAATAGGTGGTAAAGTAGCGGTCCCCCAGGGCCTCCAGGGGATCTTTGTCCTCCGGCACGGTCAGACGCAGGGTGCGCCCGCCACTGCACAAATCATCGGCCATAATCCTGGCCCCGGCCTCTTCGATCAAAGAAAACCACTCTCCGGCATGGACCATATTCCCGGAGAGGTAAATGGGCACCCCGCTGGGTTCGCCGTCGGGCTGCTCGGGCCAGGCCAAGCAGAGCCGATTCAGCAAATCCAGATAACGGTCACGGTCCATCTGGTATCCGGCCCGAATAATTTGAGCCAGCTCCTTTCCGGAAAGACGGTTAGGGTCGAGGCGTCTTCGGGCATCGAGGATTCTTAAATTTTCCCGAATACGATTGAAGAGCCTGATGGCCTCTTGAAGGCTTTCCTGGGAACCGCGGCAGATCTTTTTTTCCAAAAAGGTCTTAAACCCTTCCATCTCAGTCTTAAAAAAATCCCGGGCCAACAGGGGAGTGCAGCCGAACTGGGCCCATGAGGTTGAATTGGAAGGAAAGGCGCCCTTCCAAGGCCCAGATCTCGGCCAGACCTTCATGGAGTCGCAACTCTGGTTGAAGACCAGTCCCTTTAAGAAATTCAGGTTCCCGAAGAGAACTCCCAGAGAGGATTTGACTAGATGGCAGCAATAGGCCGGGAGATGGGCCTGGGCATGGGATATTTTGACCGGCATGTCCATCAGGCGGATGGGAACGGCCCCGCTGGCCTGAAGGAGTTCTTCGGGGACGTAAGGGCAGGAATAGCCGAGGGGAACCCGCCTAGAAGGCAGATGGGAGGCGATTTCCGGATAGCCCCAGGATGCTATTTCTTCAAACTCTCTAATCAGATTTGAAAAGGAAGTTTCTTGAGTCAATGAGGCCCTTAGAGATCGAATGATTTTATGAAAACGGTTAATATATATAAGAAAAGCTTTCATGGGTCAAGAAAAATGAATGTAAATTGAAGGCCGAAAATCCCAGGACGTATTCAGGGAAAGGCGAAGCTTGCAATTCTCCTTTAAAACTGCCATGATAAAAACCAAAAGGCGTGAGGAACAAGGTTCAAGGCCCAGGGAACAAGACTAAAAGTGAAAATTAAAAACCAAAA